>JANQEN010000188.1 GCA_028278335.1 Chitinivibrionales bacterium
AACAATGCTTGAATTAATTCCTGGCGCAGGTCATTTATACCTTGGCGATTATAAAGATGCAGGACTAACAGCATTGGGATTAGGCACCTTAGCCGCATCATGCCCGCTTTTCCTTCATTTCGGAGACAAAATTGACTCAAAGGCTTTAACTATTTTTGGGTGGGTTTTTATTGGATTTGGAGCATTTTTATACATCACCGATGTTGCTTCCATGCCAAGAAAAACCAAAGCTTACAATAAATTGAGAGGCGTTGATTCTGCTGAGAATAGCAATAATAAACTCAATTATCAAAAGACATATAGCCTTTTTTCATTTACAATTGAATTTTAATCTCATTAACCTTTTTGCCTCTTTGTTAATTACTTAAATTATAATTTAAACCTTCATTTATTTAGAAATAATCGAAGCACCCTTGTCCAACACAACGAGAAATTTTCTCTTTGTGGCCGCGCTTATTGTATAATTATATATATTATGGACACACAAAGAGCTTTTTTCTCACAAAGGACATGGCATGCTATTAAACTTTTCGCTTGAAAACTGGAAATCATTTTCTAAAAGGGTAACATTTTCAATGATTGCCAGCAAAGAAAGACAACATGGAGATCGAGTTCCTAAATTGGATAAATATCAGACTCGAGTTTTACCAATATCAGCCATATATGGTGGAAATGCGTCGGGAAAAACAAACTTTTTTAAAGCGTTAAATTTCGTAAAGAGATTTGTCGTTCGAGGAACATCATTACCAGAAAGTTTAATTTCTGTAGAGCCCTATCTATTAGACAAAAAAAATAAGGACAAACCCACAAAAATTGAAGTTGTATTTTTATTTGACAATAATATTTATGAATTTAGTTTCAGTGTTACACAAGATTCAGTTCTTGAAGAAAAATTAGTTTTTATCACAAGCAGTAGTGAAAAAGTTTTATACCATAGAAAGGACAATATTCCACATTTCAATAATAAATTTAAAAATGACCAATTCTTACATTTTGCATTTAAAGGAACGAGAAAGAACCAGCTTTTTTTAACAAATTCTGTATCTCAAAATATTGACACATTTCGTCCAGTGTATGATTGGTTTAAAGATAGATTGGAATTAATTGCCCCAGATTCTAGATTTGAACCATTTGAAAGATTCCTAAATGAAAACCATCCACTCTATGCTGCAATGAATAATATGCTCAATAAGCTTGACACAGGCATAGATCAACTTGGCGTTGAAGAAATACCTTTTGAAAACATTCCATTTCCAGAAGATCTTAAATCTAGACTTCAGGAAGAAATTAAAAATGGAATGAATTTACGAATTACAAATCCTTTAAATGAGCGTTTTATTATCGAAAGAAAGGATGGACGACTTTTAGCAAGGAAATTGGTTTCTTATCATGTTCGTCCTGATGGAGAGAAAGTTAAATTTGAAATTCAACATGAATCCGATGGATCTCAAAGAATCATTGATTTACTACCAGCGTTTCTGGACATCTCACTCTCGGATTCAAATAAAATCTATGTTATTGACGAGCTGGGCCGTAGTTTACACCCTCTATTGACTCGACGATTACTTGATGCATACTTAAAAAAATGTAGCCACGAAAGCAGGTCTCAGCTCTTAGTAACTACCCATGATGTTTCATTAATGGACCAAGCACTATTAAGACGTGATGAAATGTGGGTGGCAGAAAGAGATTCCAAAGGTTGCACAGACCTTATATCTCTGAGCGAGTATAAAGAGGTACGCTATGATAAAAACATTCGAAAAAGCTATCTTCAAGGAAGATTAGGCGGTATTCCAAACCTAAAAATCAGCGACATTATATCTATTTATGGAGATGGTTCTTAATGTCTTCGAAAAGAAATAGATTTAGATGACCACAAGGCATACGCTCTTATAGGAAAATCTTTATCATTGCTGTGGAGGGCCAAAAAACTGAACCTCAATATTTTGCATATTTTAATAATCAAAACTCAGTCATCAGAATTAATTGCTTAAGAGGTGGGAATGATAGTTCACCAAACCATGTTCTTAAAAGAATGAAAGATTTCTTGAGGATAGAGGGGATTAAACGCACTGATGAAGCATGGCTGATAGTTGACAAAGACCAATGGACGGATAATCAACTATATCAATTACATGAATGGGCTCAAAAAGCTGAGAACTACAATTTCGCTCTAAGTAATCCAAAATTTGAACTTTGGCTATTACTTCATTTTGAAGATGGTGATGGAGTTACTAGCTCTCAAAGTTGCACTCAAAGATTAAAAAGACATCTTCCCGATTATGATAAAGGATTTGATATCCGAAAAATAACTAATGTAAAAATCAATGATGCAATTAAGCGAGCGAAACAAAAAGATAATCCACCATGCAAAGATTGGCCAAGAGCTATAGGAACGACTGTATATAAACTAGTTGAAAACATATTATGTAATAGTTAGAGTTTTATTTGAATCATTCATTTTACATATGTATACCCAATTTTAGAGGCCAATTAATTCCAACATGTAAAGAATGTACTATGCGTGGAAAAATTGTAAAAGTCAACTACCACCACCAGAGGTGGTGGCTTGATTTAATATACCTGGAAGGTATGCTTCCTTGTTTTAATTTAGTTAGTCAGTAAAACTTAACCCAAGTTGTTCGGCTTCCTTCTCTTTCTCTTCTTGATATTTTACGTAAGCTTTGATCCGATCCTCATCCAAACCAATGGTGCTCGCACAATACCCACGAGACCAAAGGTGTCGACCCCAGTATCGCTTTCCAAGAATTTCATAGCGTTTAAAAAGCTCTATTGCTGATTTACCTTTGAAGAAACCCATAATTCCAGAAACCGTATATTTTGGTGCAATCGATAACACGCTATGCACATGGTCAGATTGAATATTGAGCTCCTCAAATTTAACCAAATCTTTTTGGCGCGACAAGCTTAAAAGCAATTGCTTTGTATAATCTGCGATCTCATCTTGAAATATTCGATAACGATACTTTGGGCACCAAACTATATGGTACTTGCAATACCAAATGGTATGAGATAATTTTTTGAAACGTTTTTTCATATAGTACCTCCAATTACGGAAGCATTCTTCCAGGAGGTACTAAATTATTATCATTGCTATAACGGCAGAGCCTTTTATGGGACCACTACCAGAGGTAGTGGTTTTGTCATTTAATAAATACCTATTAATAATCAACAAATAGCTTAACTAAGTTAATTAAAAGCATAACAAAATCAATAAACACCTATTAATAATCAATAAATAGCTTTATGAAGTTAAATAAAAGCACAACAAAATCAATAAATACCTAATAATAATTAATAAATAGTTTTACTATGTTAATAAAAAGCATAATAAAAAGAATTGTCCTTAATTTGAACAAGTACTGAGCAACTTCACTGGAGCTTTATTACATCATCTTTAGATTAAATAATCAATATGCCAAAAACTCAATGATATTGTGATGAGATAATCTATTTAACTTGTTTTATTATAATTAATTATAGGGTGTTCGATGTTATAAGGGGATGTGCAATATAAATTGATTGTTTTTCATAAATCTGACATTTATATTAATTACTATGAGTCACTTTGATAAATAGCAGTTTTCTACTCAATCGTTATGTTGAGGAGGAGTGGAAAGATATAAAAATGTATCCATTATTAAACAATACAAAATGGCGAGAAATCTTAACTGTACTTGCAGAAAATGAAGTTGGCTTTGTGGTAAAATTAATTGATCAGCCTATTGAGAAGTGCTTAGAATATATCGACTGTTTTGAAATAGAGGAGAATCGTCTTGCAGACGGAGCAATTGGTGTTCCTACTGAATATTCCAAGATCCAGCTAATTCAAATACCAAAGAATCCAAAGTCTTCTCATATTGAGTATATACAAGGTAGATCTACACCAGATATTTCAAGCGTAATTAATAGAATTGTTCAACTGGGGAAGATCCCGCTTGAAGAATATGATACATATTATGAAATACAAGGATACACAACCTAACCAAGCATTTGAGTGGGCGCGAAAAAACGTCGCGCCACTCAATTTTGTCGTTGAAAACTCAAAAGGAAATTATATGAAAGATATATATACTTTAACACTTTCATTCCCATACGATGAAGATGATGTGTCTTGGTCAAGAACTATTGAAGTGAAGGAGGATTTTTCTTTAATTGAACTACATGAATACATTCAGGAAATAGTAGAATTTGATAACGATCATTTGTATGAATTTTTTGCTGGAAGAAATCCTAGAAATAGAGCTATTGAAATTTCGACTGGAACAAGGCTTAATGAAATATACCCCTTAAAAGGTTATAAACTGTACTATCTTTTTGATTTCGGTGATAATTGGTTGTTCCAGATCAATAAATCCAGAAAGAAAAAGAATGAAGATAAAAATAAAAAATACCCTACATTAATAGAATCTAAAGGGGAAAATCCAGAGCAGTATCCGGATTATGAGGAATGGGAGAACTAACCAATGCGTCAGATTGCATGCAACCTGCGGTTAAGCTGCGCGTTGCTTACAGCAGAACCCACCCCTGAAGAGCAGGGCCGGATTCAGTTGATCACCTGATTTACAACTTTATCATTATTTACCCGTCGACCTGTCCATGAATGAATTATTTTGTTGATAACGAAAACGTTTGCACAACCTTGATAGTACAATACCAAAAATGAGCGATTTTATTTGGAAATTCTCACGTAACCTTCCAGGTTAAGCTCCGTTTTCAGCGAACCCACTAGTAGCACAGCTGAGGCAACCTTTCCTCAAAACAATCGCTCAATTTAGGTATTAATAATTTTTATCTATAAAAAAGGATTATCACTATGTCCTTATCCTCATTCCACCGCAAAATACTAAAATATTCGTCCCTCTTTTTTTTCATAAGCAGCGCATTAAACATTCACAATATTGCAGCCCAGGAAAAACCAAATGTCATCTATATTTTAGCGGATGATTTAGGATACGGGGATTTAAGCTGCTACGGTCAGAAAAAATTTTTAACTCCCCATATTGACATGCTTGCACAAAAGGGAATCAAATTTACCAACCATTATTCAGGCAGCACCGTAAGCGCCCCTTCCCGTTCAAGTCTTATGACCGGACAACACACTGGCCACACCCCCATTCGGGGCAATGGCACTGTCCCGCTGCCTGCAGCCTCCATCACTGTTGCAGAGATGTTTCAGGATGCAGGATATAAGACTGGTCAATTCGGAAAATGGGGCTTAGGTGAACCGGGAACCCAAGGCGATCCCAATACTCAAGGATTTGATGAATTTTTCGGGTATATCGACCAGGCCAGAGCTCATCGATACTATCCCGACTACTTAATAGATAATGGGGTAAAGGCCCCCTTACCGGGAAATGACTGGACCAATCTGGTGACCTATTCCGCAGATACGATCCACCAACGGGCATTGGAATTTATTGATAAAAATAAGAACGATCCTTTTTTTCTCTATTGCTCCTATACCATACCCCATGCTGAACTGATTGTTCCTGATGATTCAATACTTAAAAAGTATGAAGGTAGATTATTACCGGAAAAGGTACACAGCGGCAATGATTACATTGGGCCCGGCACGGTTGTTTCCGGTTACTGCTCCCAGGAGCAGTGCCATGCAGTTTTTGCGGCCATGGTGTATCGTCTTGATCTCTATGTGGGCCAAATAGTAAAAAAACTGAAAGATCATGGTATTATTGATAGCACTCTCATTATATTCACCAGCGACAATGGGCCGCATAAGGAAGGAGGCGGCGCGCCGAACTTCTTTAGCAGCCGCGGCGGATTGCGCGGTATGAAACGAGATCTTTACGAAGCGGGAATCCGGGTACCTTGCATTGTGAGCTGGGCAGGTACTGTTCCTTTTGGTATTGTATCAAACCATATATCAGCATTCTGGGATTTTCTGCCCACCTGTGCCGATCTCTTAAATGTCCAGGTATCTGCAGGCACAGATGGTATCTCCTTTCTTCCTGAAATCCTTCAACAGGGCGAACAGAAAAAGCATGAGTTCTTATATTGGGAATTTTATGAGGAAAACGGCCGCCGTGCCGCCAGAAAGGGCAAATGGAAGGCAGTACAATATGACATGAAAAATAATCCCTATGCACCGGTCAAGCTGTTTAACCTAAGCAATGATATTTCAGAAGGCAAAAACCTCGCATCCTCCAAACCGGACACCGTTGCCAAAATGCTAAACATCATGGAAATGTCCCATGTTTCCTCCAATGATTTTAACTGGGCCTACGAAGACAAAAAACTCCGTGCCACATTCGTGCTCATTGCCCACGATGCCCCCCTTGCAGACAAAAAAGTAACCTTTGGTAACAATGGAACCCGCATCACCTGGAAAAACGGTCTGGCTGTTTATACGGGAGTAACAAAATCATCAAACCCGACCCTCACGGTGTTCAATGGTAGCCAAATACAATTCACTAAACAGGTCCCGATTGACTCTAGTGATATCGTGGATACCATTGATCTTACAACAAAAATTGCCAAACCATCGAATATAAAAGAAAAACTGCTCTCCTGCGAGATCAACAGCAACAATAATTTTCTCAGTATACAACTTGCAACCCCCCTAACAATGGTAGAACTTTTCACCTTGCACGGAAAAAAAATGATGCACAGGCGGACACAATCACCAACGCTACATCTACCTATACGCCACCTACCAAAGGGGATCTATACTGTTAGGATATCCGGACAGCACCACTCCTTTTTTAGGAAAATTTACAAGAGGCATTAACGGTACATTTTCTCTTTTATTAAAGAGGAATTTAAATGTATGATACTCTTTTTATCAGTATATTATATAGTAAAATCGGGTATAGAGGAAAAAGTTAAATTAATGCTTATGAAAGATGGAATAGTTAAGGAGAAATTGTGAATATTTGGTCGTTTATCTGCACAGTTAAAAATATAGTCGGCAATCGTTTCTGGCTATATCCGATACTATTCTCACTCCTTCATTTAAACTACAGAGTCCATGCCAAGGAACGACCGAATATTGTCCTTATTATGGCTGATGATATGGGATTCTCTGATATAGGGTGCTATGGTGGGGAAATTGAAACCCCAAATCTAGACACCCTGGCAGCTCATGGGATTCGTTTTAGCCATTTTTATAATGGAGCACGCTGTTGTCCTAGCCGAGCCAGTCTTCTCACCGGTCTTTATGGGCATCAAGCAGGTATCGGCGCGATGGATGCAGATGAAGTACATAAAAATGGCCCTGGTTATGCAGGATACCTAAACAGTCGATGTGTTACAATCGCCGAAGCGTTGAAATCCGCTGATTATTTTACCGCAGCTACTGGTAAATGGCATATAGGTGCAAAGAGAGCCCACTGGCCTCTCCAGAGAGGATTTGACCGATATTTTGGTTCACCTGAAGGGGGTGGATTCTACTTTACTCCATCGCGCGACATATATCTGGACAACAATATAATCTACCCTAAGGGAACTCAAATGCCTTCAGAGTGGTATGGAACCTTTGGCTGGACTGAATACGGAATTAAGTTTATTGATGAGGCTCTTGCAAAGGAAAAACCCTTTTTCCTCTATATTGCCCACATTGCTCCTCATTTTCCTATTCAAGCGCCGAAAGAATATATAAATAAATACCTGAGAAAATACCGACAGGAATGGAACTCATTTCGGCTCAAACGTTATCAAAAGCAGAAAAACATTGGTTTGCTTGATGACTCATGGCCTTTACCCTCTCCTGTAGCTGGATTATCAGATTGGAATGCTCTAACTAATATACAAAAAGCTAGGCAGGATTCTGCTATGGCAGCTTATGCAGCAACGGTCGAATGTTTGGATAAAAGTATAGGGACCCTTGTACAGGAACTTAAAAGGCGAAATATCTTTGATAATACCCTTATAATGTTTCTTTCTGATAATGGCGGGTGTGATGCTGGAGGAAACCTTATGAATAACTCAGAAAAAGGTCGAATCGGTACTGATCAGTCTTATGTCAGATATGGTCGTAATTGGGCCAATGTATCCAACACACCTTTCCAATTTTATAAAAAGTACACCCATGAAGGCGGAATTGCTGCACCCCTTATTTTCCACTGGCCTGATGGGATAAAGCGTGGTAATGAATGGGAACATCAAGTAACCCATATAATTGATATTATGCCTACTTGCATTGAGGTATCTGGTGGTTCTTATCCACGAGCATATCAGGGAAATTTGATCCAGCCTAGTGAAGGTATAAGTTTGGTACCAATTTTTAGTGGCGGTTCAATTGAACGAAAATCACCCCTTTTCTGGGAGCATTTAGGAAACCGGGCAATACGTGAGGGGAAATGGAAATTGGTAGCAAAAAAATCACAAACAAACTGGCAACTTTATGATATGGAAGCTGACCGAACAGAGCTGAAAAATCTCGCCCAGTCCAATCCAACAAAGGTAAATTATCTCAAAGAAAAGTACAATGCCTGGGCAGAACGGGCCTTTGTTATAAAGAAAACTACCTACAATCTGCCGCCGACTCTTGAACTGGTCTATCCAAAGGGAGGTGAAATCCTTGTACCAAACAGTAACGTAGAAATCAAGTGGGGATTCATGTGGACAGATATCAAGGATGTAAAAGTGGAATACTCTATTGATAATGGTCAATGGAGAAAAATTATAGAGCAAGCCAGTAACAGTTATATATGGAAAGTTCCTGATATAAATTCAAACCGTGTAAAGGTTCGGGTTACTGAAATCAATGGTAATCTGAAAGATATAAGTAATGAGTTTTTCTCGATTTCGCCAAATGTTGCCATTAAGGACTTAAAAAATGAGAGGAAAAATAGTACCTATACCCTCCTAGTTAAAGGGATATCCCCTATTGTCTTTAAAACTCATTTCAGTGCCCAGAGCTTAAGAATTTATAATGTAAAAGGAAGGATAGTGCACGAGTTAGCAATAAATTCTCCTACTATAAGCTGGGATGGAAACTTACATTGTGGAAAGAAATGTGGTGCTGGAACCTATTTTATAGAAATAAGAGGAAAAGAGCAGAGTTCTATAAAAGGAAGTATATTTATACCCTAAATATTGATCGTACTAGAATTTAACAAGTATTTCCGGATTATCAACCTAGATTGCAAAAGAGTGGCCCCTATAAAACTGACAAAATGAAATACCCTGTTGCACTGTTCCCTTTAACCCAGATTATGCAATAGGAAGCAGCGCAGAAGCACAATCCTATGCCTATTAAGACTTTCAGGCTTTTCGGCCATATCACCTAGTAGATATGCCCTTCAAAACCTTCAAGCCTTACTAAATCATAATCTTGAGCTTCTGCATCTACTCCTACTGCATAATCTGGGTTGAACAGTGATTCTTACTTTTTAATAGCTGAACCAAAGCCTGAAGAGCGGGGCTGGACTGAGAATTCATCTTCCCTCTGAATCGAGACATTAGAAATTAAACAATGCACTATTATAAATCTTTACAAAAACACATACACACATTTCTGCTATTTTTAATCTGTACATCCATTCTTATTATACCTATAAAAAGTGCATTCAATATTTATGATGAAGGTTTTGCATTAACAACAGCTTACAGAATTGGAGAAGGTGACACTCCCAATTTAGACATGTGGTCACCGTATCCCTCAACTCAATTTTATATATTAAATGTACTTTTTTCATATTTTAATCCATCAATATTCACGGCGAGAGTGTACGACGCTTTTGTAAAACTTGTACTATTAGTATCAATATTTTTTGTTGTAAGAAACATCCTTCCTAAAAGGTATACTTACTTTGTATTAGTTGCCGTCTCTCTTCTTATTGCATATTCAAAATTATATCTTTACCTTGTATTTCCTGCAGTTGCTTTTGGGATTTTAGGGATTTACTTTTACCATCAATTCTGCGTTCAAAATGGAAAAAAATTCCTTTTGTATTCTGGTTTTTTTGTAGGGCTCTCTACTCTATTTCGATGGGATTTTGGGTGTTACTTCATTTTTACAATTACGATCACACAATTAGCGGTTAGTATCAAGGAGTCTTTAAAATCAGGGCTTGGTTTACAAACCATAACGATACTCAGTCATATAAAACCCATTGCAGTATATTTTTGGTCAGCACTGCTTATGGCAAGTCTTCCTGTTTATATATTTTGGACTATTCAATCGGGGTTGTATCATGTTTTTGATCAATTGGTTATTTTTCCATTAACGATATTAAAAAGCACCAGAACTCTGCCAGTCCCCAGCTTAATTCCAATAGACATAAAAGTTTTCGATTGGTTTTTCTTTTATACTCCCATCACAATAGTAACAATTTTCATTGTTCGCACTATTAAAAACTTTTTCTTTAATAAACAGCTTATTCCCCAAACCTTCTCTTTATTGGTTATCACCTCCTGTTTTCTGCTTCATGCTGTAAGTCGATATGATATTGTGCATAGTATCCCCTTTATGATAGGTTCACTCATTGTTACCTGTATACTACTTTCTCAAAAAAAGATTAGAAAAATCACAAAAATTGGTGTATATGCCTACTTAATCATTTTTAGTTTTTTCTACTTTAGACCACAAGTTCGTTATCTAAAAGATTGTATTAACTCGATTTCTCCTTTTTCCTCTCACTCCATGATTCTAAGAGCTGGTGGAGTCAAGTTGAATGAAAATCAAGAAAAAGCCATAAAATTTATACAAAAAAACACTCAAAAAAATGAGAAAATATACGTTGGAAATACACACCATGATTTTGTTTTCATTAATGATATATCACTATATTTCTTAGCAGAACGATTGCCGGTAACCGCTTATCACTGCCTTCATCCAGGGGTTGCTACTACTGTTGAAGTTCAAAACGAGATTATCTCTGGTATACAGAAACACAATACACCTTATTTAGTATTAGTAGATTTCCAAAAATCTATTGAACCAAATAATAGTTCCATTTCCAGTGGAGTTTTCAAGCTTGATACTTTCATTGAGAAGAATTATAGGAAATTCAAAAGTTTTGGTACTTACCAAGTCTGGAAAAGAAAACTCCTTTAATTCTACCTACCATTGTAAACTCTCAAATAGTAATTTACTTAGCTGATGGATGGCACTGTTCCCCTGAGCTGTGTGTAACTTAATTTTTATAGACTTTTCAGTTACGACAGAAGCCAGCAATGAAGAGCGGGGCTGGACTTATACTGTTTCTCAAAAGTTTTGTCCCATGGTTTTGACAAAACTCTTATAGAAACAGTTATGCCGCAACAAAACATAGGACATAATTATTGAGAAGCGGTATAAGTCAACTGGATGTGTTCTGCCAAAGAAAAAGAGGAACTATGAAGTCACACTACCATATAGATGCAGAGAAAGTTAGCTTGACAAGCTTTCATGCGAGTTTAAAATCGCGTGACTTAGTACCAAGTAGGGCTGTGCTGAAAGAGAATTGTACAAAGAGATTCAAAATCATAGCTCTTGCAGGTGTGAACTCTCTAAGTGATCTGATTGATAATTTGAAGACAAAAAAGAAGATTGAGGAGTTCTCGAACAGAACGGGATTGAATATTGAATACTTGACTCTTCTGAAAAGAGAAGCGAGTAGTTTGTTTCCCAATCCCATACAGCTGAAAAGTTTCCCCAGTGTGCGACCACAGACCCTTCAGAAACTAGAAACAGGTGGTATCAAAAACTCAAAGCAACTATTTGACAAGGTCCAATTTGGAGGTGCGCTAGAAGAGATTTGTTCGAAAACTGGACTCAAACAATCCGAACTTGAAGAGCTATACCAACTGTCTGATCTTTCTAGACTTTACGGGGTAGGGCCGGTTTTTGCACGTATTCTGTATGACATTGGAATCCGTTCAGTAAAAATGTTCCTTGAACATGGGGCTGATGAGATTGTCAGAATCTACGAAATTAAAAAAGGTATTAAGGCGGATTTCTCTGCGAGAGATATACAGTTTGCCCTCGAATTAGCGAGAGAATTAGAACTGAAAATAGAAACTCGAGCATAACAAATCATTGTACCATGACGTCTTCAGCGCGAGTGAATGTGGTTGTTGTCAGTATTAACTTACACTTTTACATTAAAAAGGATTATAAAATCATTTATTAATATCCTCATTCATTCATAATTCTTTTACATTGGGTAATGATAATTATATGGGTACAGAAGGAGCAAACATCTTTCCCTCTAAATCAACATCGATACAAATGATCAAAGGGCGAATTAATTTGAATTTGACATATAGTGTTTGTTCACCCGGGCCGGAAGAGCGAGTCTGACTATCAGCTTAACTTATACGTATTGTAATTAAAAAATGAAAGGAAATTTATTTCTAATTTTTTCCTACTCTCGCATTTTCTCAAAAATTGGATTTTAATTTCTATGATGCTGTCTAAACTGAGGTAGTTCTAATAATTGAGCATTGGCACCTTTTCAGGATCTGTATTTGCGTGTAACCTCTCTACCTGTAAACTGAACGCTTCAATTTTTGCTTCGAGTACCTGTGGAAATGGATTGCCGTCAGTTTCAATAGAAAGGAAAGGTAAATCTGAAACGTGAAGTGATTTGAAGAGAGAATGATCATTTTTACCGTTATTCACGTTCATTTTTACCCGCTGCATCGTGTCGTTATTGGCTTCGGCCGATAGAATTGACTCAATCACCCGAGTAGGCATACAGGCAAAGGGCCCGATAGAAATGACCCCGTGCACACTATGGAGCATTTCCCGAAAGAAATTGCCAAGAACAAGTATAGACTCACCACGAAAATGAATATCAAAAAAATTCTGTCCATGGTCGAGAATATCCGGAATATCAATGAGCTCGTATTTAAACAAACCCGACTGTGCAAGCAATCTCTTTATTTTGTGTTCATATTTAGCCTGAAGGTACTGTTTAAATTGAAACTGAATTCTTTCTCCTAAAGTAAAATTCGCTTCATATATCCCCTTTTTCACCATATGATCCGTATATTTAAAGTACTCAAAAAAGTGGGACTTCTTTACAATAATATTTCGTTGAGCAAGCCTTGCAATAAGGTCCTGGACTGAAAAATAATCCCGTCGAACGAAGATTTCTCCGGTAAGAGAAACTACCTTTGCCTTTTCCAGAGGATACCGCAATTCGATTTGTGATAATCTGTCTGCAACTGATATTAAAGTAGGATACAGTTCATACACCTTTCCCTGTCTGAAGATATTGGTAATTCTCTCAAGCTCTGTTTCAAATTTCTCATGGGCTTCCCTTTTATCAACGGCCAATACGGAGAGAGCGTTTTTGATGTCCTCCATAACATCTGCTGTAATAAACGATTTAAGCAGGGTTAATCGGTTTTTACTGGAAAATGCCTTTGGCATATATCCCTTTTCAGCGTTAAGGCTGAAAATAGCAGTATTTTTTAACCGTTTTTTTGCAATAGTGTTTTTAAAGAACACACTATATTGAGGAAAACGACAATTCCCTGGTGTAAAGGGCATAAAAAAAGCAAGCATTTCGTCGGGATCTTTTCTGTCTTCAATATACTTAAGCAAGCCTCCAATGGTAAGTTGCAGAGGCAGACATTCTTTGCAGAGCGTATTAGCACGCCCCAGCTTTAATGCACGATAGTCGTATACCGGAACAGAAGAAGAGCGAACACCAAAACCTTCCAGTGAGGCCGCTAGCATCTCACTGCTGATCTTACCCACTGATGGAAAAACAAGATGAACCTTTTTATCAAAGAAACTGTATTCTATGTTATCTGAAGACAGAAAATAGGGTACTTTCTTTTTAATGACAACCTTTGCTGGTGTAAAGGACGCCTCATTTTTATCACACTTCCCAATTTCCCTGTAACGCTTTATGATGTCAATAAATGCCTCAATACGTGTGTTGACTCCAGCATCAGCAGTGTGACTGTCAAGTTCGAGGGTAAGAGAAGGTTTCGATTTCATTATATCCCTGAAATAACTAAGTAGAAAGGAGTCCGGCCCACAACTAAAATTTGTAACCCAGACACCATATAATTGTGGATGCAGCTTGACATAAGCCGCCGCTTTCATCAGATCCTGTCCGATGGCCCAACACATATCCTTATCACAATACTCATTTTCAAAGGGAAGAAAATCGTAGGGAATCGTTATTAATCCGCGAGAGGTAAATTTTGCTGGTATACCCATATTAGCATCCTTCGAGAACGCATTATATGATCTTCCGAAAAGTACAACCGCAAAAGAATTTGGATTTGATTCAATTTCACGAATTATTGCTTTTCCACTTTCTTTGCATTTACCAATAAAAGTCTGCTGGTTCTTAACCGCATGCCCGTAAGCGATAAGCGCTTTTCTTTTCTTAATCCCAAAGTGCTCTGCCATGTTTGCAAAGTCACTCTTACAGGCGTTATACCCTTTTGAAAAATCCAATAACGGTGAGATTATTTCCGGCTGGTCTGGAATGTCCTTAAATGCTGCTTTTATATAGTACGATTCACTCTGTAAAAGTACACACGTGCTTTGATGCTGCTTGAGTTCACTGATGCTGTTAGTAGCTCGTAACCCCATTATTTTCGGGATAAAGATATAATCAAGGTTTTTGCTTAAAAGGTTTGCATAGCAGCCGTGGGCAATTTCACCGGGGTAACAGAAGGAAGAACGCTTTTTATTGATTCCTTCCTGCGAAACACCATCTGAAAGCACCACTTCCATACCTAGCTCTGTAAAAAAGGTATGGTATAAAGGATAAAAGGTATTTGTCAAATAGGAACGGCTGATCCCAATTTTCTTTCTCTTTCCATCAGAAACATCTCCAGCCTCCCTGTTATAAACCCATGATTGCCGCCGGTCAACAAGATCCAGCTTGATTGAATCAAATTGTAAGTGATGGGTAATATTGTAATATTTATTGCATACGCCACCAAAGGTATATTTTTTATTGTTTATAATAGCTACATTAATTTCACACTTCCTGTCACATTTTTCTTTCACACCCCGGCATTCAAATTTTTTACCGTAGGTTATTTCTCTTTCAGCCAGCGTTCTCAGGTTAAATGTACCTTTCTCAAGCAGGCGATTATGTATCCTCTCCTTTGTTTCCAGTGCTACACCAAATGCTCCGATTAGCCCTGGATCCGGTGGTACAATTATCTCTTTTTCAATTAAATGTGCCATCGCTATTGGAACAGCTTTATTATAGCATACACCACCCTGCATAAATATCTTCTTACCTACCGGCCGAATACCCTTAACACGATTGGTGTAGTTCATACAAATAGAGTATACTAATCCAGCCACAATCTCTGTTTTACTTATACCTTCATGAATTGCAGTTTTAATATCAGAGCTTATGAACGCAGCGCACTGATCATTAAAATTAGGTGCGAATTTTCCTGAAAGTGCGACAGATTCAATTTCCTTATAGTCAAGTCCAAGGCTCTCTTTTGCAGATTCCTCTAGAAATGATCCGGTACCGGCACTACAGGCCTCATTCATTGCATAATCAGAAGGGACTCCGTTGGTAAGGCTTGTATATTTAGCATCCTGACCACCAATTTCAAATATTGTGTCAACCTCTTTATCAAAATATGCAGCCCCGGTTGCATGGGCGATTATTTCGTTAATTATCGCATCTGTTGATGCGTGAAGTCCTGCAATCTGCCTGCCTGAGCCTGTTGTACCAAGACCGATAATATCTATTGGAACAGTAATCATCTCATTGAGAGCGTGGTAACATTGTCGAGATGCTTTTACAGGGTCTCCATTTGTACGCAGGTACACCGATGCAAGGACAGCATTGTCATTAACTCGTAAAACAGCAGCCTTTGTAGTAGTTGATCCGACATCAAGACCAACAATACATTCATCATTGGGCTGCACCTTCCCTTTTGGTGTCGACTCAAATCTTACAAGGTCGCGCCCACGATTAATAGCAGGAAGAGTATCAAAGGTTACCGTAGTTGTTTGAAAGATATTTTTTGAAGAAGTATTAATTACAGTTTTATTATTAAATGCATAAAAGGCAGCCCCGAGTGCTTCAAATACATCAGCATGCTCATGAACAGAAAAATTCTCAATCTTTCTCTCAAGTATATTGACAATCGCTCTGTTGTTTGTTACTCCACCAACAGCAAGGATATCCCTCATTCCATTCTTTTCAAGTAAATCAAGCACTTTATCAGCAATCATTCGGCATAATCCGGCAGAGACTCTATTAGCAGGGACGCCTTTGTTTAGTGCATGGGTGCAATCACTTTTGCAAAACACCGAACATCTGCCGGAAACAGAGTAAATGTCTGAACTCAATGCCAGTTCAACGGCCTCATCTAATTCCATGCTCATTCGTTTAATTTGCTGCATAAAAAATTCACCGGTACCACTGGCACATTTATTTCCGGTTTCAACAGTCGAAATCCTGCAATTATTATTCAATTTATAGGCAGCAAAGGTTTCAGCACCTAAACTTACAATCGTTGAATAGTTTTGATTTTTTTCATCACTGTTTTGTATAAATTCCAATGCATTTTCTGTGGCTTCAAGTTCGGTTATTGAACTTGTATTTATTATCGTCCTAAATTTCCGGCCGGTTACAACACCATATGTAATCTTATCTATTTCAAATTCATTAAATATATCCAACAGAACCTTTTTAGGATTGCTTTGGTGGTTCCTAACCGCCTTTCTACTTACCCTTATTTCATTACCATTATGATGCAATATGACAACTTTAATTGTTGATGCACCAATACATATACCGATAGATTCTATGTTTCCTGTTGAATTTGGCATAATAGAGATTTCTTTCTTTTACAAATGTTTGCCTTCTTTTGACAGACAAATTTTGATAGGGTGATAAGACATTTACTTAATAGGCTCCCTAACCATGTTATCTGGTTCAATAATTTTTAAGTATACTACCAGCAATATCGCCAGTTATATACCAAACTTGAATTGAATAATATAACTCATTGTTTAAAAAGTTTAAAAAACAGTTTTAACAAAGCTAAGAAGTTTCACTTTGCAATATCAATGCCAGGTTAAATATTGGGCATTATGACTAGTATAAACCAAATAGCAAGAATATCTCTCTACAAAAAGGTTGCATTTGTGCAACATAACTCATTTAATGTTTGCAAAAATGTTACTCAAAGGTAAATATAAATAAGCGTGTAAGATCTAAAATTAAAATTTATAATTTTTTATTTCAAAGCCTGCTTTACTTCATTAGGAAGATTAATTTCCATTTTCTGAATTAGTATAATCCTCCACCTTTTTTAGAAGCAATTTAAAAGCAATAGGAACATAAATTCATGATAATTTTTAGTGGAAATCTGGCACAAAGAGCAGAGCTATATTAATTGATTGCTTTGTGTTAAAAAGCTAGAATGTTTCATTTCTCTCGAAGAGAGAACATCGTCTACTAACCATCGGTAAGATATGCAACCTGGTGTAAGAGATTATAATTGCAACCCATCAGACTTCGGAGAGGTATAAGGAAAGGAGAGTTACATCGGACATCACAAAACAGAGTCATTTATTGAGGATTTTTAAAGATTGCTAAGAAAGGAGGCAAACAATTTTGTCGAATACTATTTTCGATGAAGTTCGACCTCTTAGAGGTCGTTGGATTTTATTTTATTATATTGACCCCAGGTTACATTCCCTATCAGGAGTTAGCCAATTTATATCTCCTTTGGAGGTTTAAATTGGTCAGATGTTTGACAAATGGGTTAACCTAACTGTAAAGCGTTACGTACTTTACAGTCGGTAATACAAATCATTATTTTTGTGAGTTTTCATTCAAATGGAGGGTGGTATGGTTAAAGCAATGTCATTTTTTTATTTATTACTGGTTATTTGTGTCCCACAATATTTGTTTGCTGAATCTGATTTAAAATTGAAAAACAGACACGCCATTAAAAAGGCATGTTTAAACTATGTCGAGGGGTTTTATGAATCCAACGGAAAAAGAATTGCAAAAGGAGTTAATGAAAAGTTGGTAAAAAGAATTATTGGTGAAGATAAAAAGATCCATACCATGGATAGGGCAACTCTTATAAAAAATGCAGAAAGCAAAACCTATGCAAAGCCCGCTATTTCAGTTGAAATTTATGACATTTATAAAAATATTGCCACAGTAAAAATCACCTCCGATTTTATAGATTATGTTCAGGTGGGAAAGGTAAATGATACATGGCAGGTGATAAATGTGCTTTGGACATTTAAATAGGAGTGTTTTGCAATTTACAAAAGCATCACAGGGTATATGAGAAAGATGGATCACTGACGTAATCTGCATTTGAATACCATATTGTCGGTATTTTTTAGAATTAAATTTCCTTTCTATTCTTCAATACTATAAGGGTCTGTTGCTTTCCTATTGCTTTATCTAAACAGCCAAAGTCATCACCTGTTTAACAACCATTCTTTGATGGAAGAAATTTTCGTATCCTCTCTGTAAAGGATGCCTCTCTATTTCAGACTGTTATTACCCCGCAATGTTCGTTAGTTGCCTCGACGCCTCTTCCTCTTACTGACTCATCCTTCACCGGCATTATGGGATCCGGAAGCATACAAAATAAATTTGCAGCCTCCTATAATACGTTTATTAAAGAGCACGAAGGGCATCCGGTATACAACTGGCGCTGTAAGAGCTGGCTATATGATGACCAAGCTGTCAATGCAGATCATCATTCAAAGATAAGGGATAAACTTAAATGTACCCTTATTCAAAAAGGTGTCAACGGACAATTGACATTGCACATAACCGGCATCTCCAAAAATATGCAGAGCCAGCGTATACGTTTTGGATTCTATGATTGTCGTGGGCGACTGCTCTACGCAACCAGTTCGGTTTTATCCCCAGGTACCCCGAAACATACCGTTCAGTTTGACAGAATCAGGATAGGAGTTTTATCCTCTGGTGTGCATGTTATTCATATCAGGATTGGAAATCTGCAACAGACAGTAAAATCTGTCATCATGCGCTAATACAATCTCCAATACACTGAATGTTTCTAAATGATGATTTTTTATTAGGCTGCTCAATAAGGAATCGCCTTGATAGCTATTTTAGAAGGCCTAACCTCCCTCTATACAGCTCTACTCCAACACTGCTCGTAAGAGAATAAAGATACATCCCTGGGGAAAGATGAGTCAGGTCTATTAGTGGAGAGCCGATTTTGCACCTATGAACTTGTCTGCCGGAAATGGTATATATATGTAACGATATTTTAGAAAGGGATTCATGGCTCTCCATGCCATTAATTCGGAACTTACCCTTTGTAAGGCAGGAGGATGTCAGATCCCTGTTGATGCTCCTAAGTGATTTGATCAATGTGGCCGGGGCGAACTCAACATCCACAGTGATAGCCTTTAAGGGCATGAAAAAGATGTATCTGTTATTAAGAGAATCAAAGGTGCCCTTTACATCGTCGGACGATATGTTCCTCACAATGTATCCGCTTTCCGGCGTGGCGTCCAGATAAATCTCGAAACCGTAACGAGCCTGCAGATTTGTACCGACATCTTTCAGGCCGCAGTATGAGGCTTTTACTGTCCCGTTTTGCTGGCCGCGTATGGTGATTTTATGGGATTTAACGCACTTCTGCATATGCACATTCGCGTCAAATTTGGCTTTATAGCTTGCGGGGAGTGTATTGGGATCTTCCGGTATGCGTCCCAGGTCCTTTGCTGCGTGTTCCCATTCAGTTATTTTTTTCATAAGGCTGTCTACCATATCCGCATAGGCGGCTGAATCGGCAAGATTTTTGATTTCCCAGGGATCGTTTTCCAGATCATACAACTCCAGAGCAGGCTTCTCTGGTCGGAAAAAATGTGCCTGTACTTCGTTAAGTTCACCGTTTGCATACATGGTACGCAACAGCGGAAGTATGGGTCGCACCCCGGGATTGTTCATATACGCTGAATTTGCGTCATAGGGCATAAGCGGCATATCGTTTCGTATCAGTTTAAACCGTTTTCCAACGACACTCCGGCTTTTATCATAGCACTCGCCAGCGCGGTCCCTTGCGGCAAAGATAAACTCCCGATCAGGTACGGTACTTTCAAGGAAGGGGCGCCCTTGCAGGTAGGAGGGCATGACAACCTCCGCCTCGTGAAGTATCTGCGCAACCATATCCAGCATCGGTACCAGCTCATCACTGACGGTTCCTGCACTGATTTTGGCCGGATAACGGATAATAGCAGGCACATGAATACCGCATTCATAGAGATAGCACTTTCCCCGCACCTGACAGCGCCCGTTATCACCAATAAAAATGACCATTGTGTTATCGAGAAGGTTTTCATTTTTGAGGCGCTGTACAATCTGTCCAACCTGTTTGTCCACATGTTCCATCTGGTCAAGGTACAACGCCCAGTCGTATCGCACTGCCGCTCTGTCAGGAAGATAGGGGGGCAGCTCTATTTCATTGACATTGACCGGGTCAGGGGAGTTTTTCCTGATATTCTCCCAGTTAGTTATTGTATTGTTGCGATGTGTCTGATAGAGGGTTATCTGAGCATAGAATGGCTGCCCGGTTTGGCGCTCACTCCAGTCCTTCCCGTCAAAAAGCGGTTTTTGGCCCTCCCGCAAATTGAAATTCATATCGGTTTTTTTATTATACCCGTTTCCGTTGCTTGTATAGTAGCCGGCCTTACGCAGCATGCTTGTCAGTGTGGTAATCGGCTGCGGCAACTTGTAACCGTCCTCAGTATGGGAACGATGGTTATGGCAGTCTATGCTGTTCTGATACATACCAGTCATCATTGAGGAGCGCGACGGCGAACAGATGGGACTGTTGGTGTAGGCCCTTGCTAGTAGCATACCCTCCGCAGCTAGGTTATCCAGATTGGGTGTCTGCAGCCCCTTTCTACCATAGCAGGCAAGGTCAGTCCCGATATCTTCGGCCATTATCCATACTATATTGGGCTTCTGCTGAGCAAAACAGGAGGTAAAACAGAAGTAGCCAAAAAGAATGACTAAGGATTTAGCAATAAATTGAGTTGAAAGATTCTTCATGAGCGTCATTATCCAGCTCTCCTTAATAGTCAATAATCCAATACTAATATGTAACCATCATTTGTTTTGTGTCATGCCAGGTTTGTCTTGCACTTTTAACAGTTACTCTGTAAAAGTAAACGCCGGCAGGCACCTCTTCTCCCTTTTCATTTCTTCCATTCCAGGTTAGAACATTCATCCCGGGATTTTGAGAGTACACTTTACGGGAATAAATCATCTGGCCGGACACCGAATAAACCGCAAAGTGTACTTTGGCTTGATCAGCTAACCGAAGGTGAATTTTTGTTAATGCATTGAAGGGATTTGGCCGGTTCTGAAACAATGTATTTGATTGTCCCATTGATCTATTGTGCTGCTTATCTATTGGTGTGGGGTCCTGTCCATATACTTCCAGTTCATAGAGGCGAAGCACATTTTCACTCGATCCCTTTGTAGCATACAACCGCACCTTATCGGTGGTAACCGGCATGAACCCATGAGAAGATTCCGGATTTGCATTATCTTTTACAGATAAAATATTAACCCACTGATTGTTTGACCAATATTGAAACTGAAAGTCTGAAATCGGGCCATTATACCCATTCCATCCGGTATAGATTTTTACCATACTGATAGAATACTCCTTCTGTAAGTCAACCTCTATCCAGTGGGGGTAGGCCCGGTCTGCCGAGAGCCACCGGCTGTTATTGTCGGTTATATTGCCGTCCACCGCTTTTGATGCTGTATAGGTGGCATTGAACTCTGAATCGGCTCGCGCATTTTTCTGTTTTGCAACATTAATTCGTGTGCCGCCCTGGGGCGTCGCGCTGACCTCCAGCGAACGCTCACTCTCTTCGCCGGTGCTGTCAAAGGCAGTCACCGAATAATAATACTTCTGACCACTCTGTACATCATAATCAAAATAGGCCGTGTCGGTAAGCTCCGCTATTTTCTTGAAGGGGCCTCCGGTACTTTCTCTGCGAAATAAAAAATAGGAGAAGATATTCAGTTCTGGGTTTTTACTCCAGGATAAACTAACGGTCCATTTTCCTGCCTCCGCCTTTACATTCGCCGGTTTTTCCGGTGGGACCGGTGGGTTGCTAGCATCGACCTCGTAAAAGCGGAAATAGTCATAGCGGGCCTCGCTCTTTTCAGGGTCGGGATCAGTCCAGTTCGCTGACATGGCAGTTAACCAAACATTAATCGAATCATGGAGAAAAGATTCCGCCGGATACTCAGCAACCTTGGTAAGCTTGCCATTTATAAAGAAGCAGACTCGTTTCGCGTTCCACTTGAAGGCGTAGGTGTGCCAGTTATTCGTATTGAAGCCATACAAGTCGTTAAGGTCCTCGGGCGGCGTGGGCAGGCGACCCCACTCCGAGCCGTCCTCTTTCCACACGATTATATGCTGCGTAAAGCGAGCTGAACTGTCAACGGTGAAATTATCGGTGTATTCATAACAGTCAATCTCAGTCCTGCGTCCCGGTGTGAAGGAGTTTTCAATAGAGCCGTTTGTGGGGGTCGCAAGCATCGCCCAGAAAGCATGATGCCACCCCTCATCGGTCAGGTTATCGCCGTCATGGTTGATCGCATCACCCATCTTTGCTCGTACTTCATAGTAACCATAACGAAACCGCTTTTTTGTCACTATGCCGGCACCGGCATACTTTTTTCCCTGGATGGGTTGTGATAGCTCGGTCAGATTGAGTACCAGTGAAATGCCGTCGAAGGTTACATTTTCCCGCAGCTGGACGCTTTGATGTTTTGCGTCTGTTCGGTAGTACCATTCAGAAGTGTTAAGCGTGGTGGTATTAAATTCATCAGACCATGCGAGTTTGTATCCGTCGGGAACTTGGGCAAATGCTGCTGAAAATAATAGAGCACTTAGAAAAAAGGTTTTTTTATAATATCTATTTTTTATCATTTTTTTTGTAGTCTTCCGGTGACTTATACAAATTTATTAAACGTCATTGCGAGGAGTGAAGCGACGAAGCAATCCTCTTGAAACTCCTAAAAAAAGATTGCCATGCTACGCTCGCAATGACAGCCATATTTTTTTGATTTAAAAAGTTAGCTAATATGGTGATTATTGTGAAATTGCCACCTTTTTATAAATGTATCTTTTATTCTCCTCCAGAGAAACAATGTACTGACCATTGGACAGGTTGAAAGGGTTAAGGCTAATCTTGTTTTTTCCGGGTACAAGGGCCACGTGCAATTGGGGGGCCACCATCTTTCCCCTGATGTCAAATAGCCTAATATTTACCTTTGTTTTATTCTGAGCAATCAGGTAAAGCGCTGGGTTCGTTTGAAAAATCACTAAATCATTTATACCGATTTCAGACCTAAATGAAATGGGTGACGGATCGAATACAACCTGCTTTTTAAAGTACCCATATCCGTATGAGACGGTTACCTTACTGCCCGTTACTGGAATTTTCCCGGAAAAGAATTCGGCATTATTGGATTCCTCGGTGAGGGTTACCTTTTGTTCCGATCCATTCTCCTGTGTGACAACAACATCTGCTCTTTCACGGGTGCCATATTTAAAATTGAGGGGAGCTTTTAAGCGGGCAATGACATCGGAGCCCTGGATGCTGCAGGTAAGAGAGATATCGTTATACGCCATGTACGCGAGGCTCAGGTTAAAGGGAACATTGTGTTGAACCCAGCCCTCGGTCCACCCAATATCACCGATATCCGGGTTATAGGGGTAGTGGGCGTTTTTTGCCGCGCCGTCAAAAACAAAGCGCGATTCTTCAAGCATACCCACACCGCCGATATAAAAAGAGTACCATCCTTTATCAACTCCCTCGATCTCTCTCGCTCCATCATAGGAGAAGTGCCTGCCACAGGGATTTCTTCCGAAGCAGTTATCCATGTGCGAATAGACAAGCTCATTGAGCCGTTTCACAATAGTAGCATCATCTATCACCTGCGTAACGGCAAGGGCACAGGCTGGGAAGCCGACCACATTACCTGGTTCGTTCCACTTTGTTGGGGCCGTGTCATCAAAGGGTACCCAGGTGCCATTGTCGGTAAGTGTCCTAAAATCCCACATGTTATTGGACCGGCGTACCATGACATTAGCCCAGGCCTTGATCTTGTCCTTCAGGCCGGCGGGAGCTTTATCGGGGTACTGCGTCAGCATATGTACCATTCCGGTTATGGTGTGAAACTCGCTGATACGCTGCCCCTTTGTCGTAATCGAGTCTTCCCAGTCAAGGTTGCGGACCATCCATTCTACCTGGTTGTATGCGGCAGAAAAGTATTTCTCCGCATTAGGCATGTTGTCCCTTTTTGCCACTTCGTAGAGCATTAGGTTAGGTTGTACGTTCCGGCCCGGTGGTAATCCTCCCTTTGAGGTCCCCATTTTTGTTTTCAGAGCCAGCAGATTATGCTCGGGACTTTCATCAAAGGAGTAGGGCCTGTCTGCAGTGGTATTTTCCCAGGTGGAAAAGGTAAAGGCCTTGACTTTGTCGTAGTTTTGCTGCGGTAGCCACTCTTTGATCCAGGGCCAGGCATAAAGGAAATAGGGCAGCTGCACCTTGATATTCTCGTGGGTCAGTCCCTGGGTCACGATGACATCGCCTCCCCAGTGCATCAGTTTTACTATATCGGGGGCAGATTCATTATAGCGGTTCAGGTCTCCCCATAGTTCGCGGTTGCTTGGGACGACATAGCGCACCTGGGATGGCATGCGCAGATATGCCGTTGGACTGGACAGAAACTGCGGTACCAGGCAATGCAGCACCCAGCCGTAGTGGGTATCGTCGCGCCAACTGTAGGAGTCCCGCCTTTTTCCTGTATGATTGCCAACGTAATGACGACTGTCTATCATGAAGTCAACTGACCCCTGATAGCTCACCCGCTCAAGCCACCAGTGCCCGATCTTAAAGGGAAAAGAGGTGAGTGTATCAATAACAATAGTATATTCGGCCTGCGATATCGGGTTAAAGGTTGAAAACTCACCTATGTTATCCTGAATGCTCCCGGTAAAGACTGTCTGGTTTGTTGCCTTGTTTTTAATCGTAAAGGGAGTGCCATTTCCAATGGTGGGGGCGGTAAAACGTTTCGGTTTGTTGAGATTATAACCACTCTGATTAATGTATATGGGTGGCACACTGTCAACGTAAGGCTCATACCCTGACACACCGGTGCCAAGAGGTGGGATACCCGATCCGCTGTACTCCCAAACCGTTATCTCTCGCACCCGGGCAATTTCTCCCGGTGTCCTTGTTATAATTACTCTCAGAGCATTTGTCCGCACCTCAACATTTTCGTCAAATCGGACCGGTGCTGCGACGCTGTAATTTCCGACAACATTGGCTGAGGGAATATCATTCCACCGATTATTGGCGTAAAACTGCACTTTAAAATCCTGAAGGGGCGAGCCGCTCTTATAGCCGGAGTACAGGTGAATACCGCCTATTCTTTTTGTCGCAACCATTGTTATGGTTGCCCAGGACTCAGCTTCTGCTGCACTGAGCCACCGCGAGGGATCCGAAACAATGGTGTCATTTAAATAACGTGCTGGATATTGATTCGCATTATGAAAGGAGCTTACCTCAATCGTCGCCCCCTTTGCCAGGTTAACCGGCTGTGCCTGGGCAGACGAAATCAGGTTTGAAGAAATAAATACCAGCAAAAAAGTTGAAAATAGTAATGCTTTCATAGTCTTTTTTAGTAGGTGTATTAAGTAGTATATATCCATTAATATATAGCTCAAAATAGTATTTAGCGCAAACGTTTGCGGAAAATACTTCCGAAATAGAGTTTTTGACCCAAAATCCTTAGTTGAAAGTGAGGAAAGCACAAAAAATACAATGAGTGAAACCTGAAAGGTTTATACTCCTTATGCTTAAGAACGATCAGCGACAAAGAGTGGTGAGATCCTGTACAAGAAGGAATTGTATCAAAAGGAAGGTTCACCCATGAGGTGAATTGAGTATTTTGTATCCCTTATGATATAAGGAATTGCCGCTATTTTACCGTTTCAACTGAGTATTTTGGGTTTAAGCAATTAGCCTATACTTACCTCATCAACGCACTTCCCTTGGAAGGATTTAAATAACGTTAGATGTTGATACTAATTAGAACAGTATATACAACCAACCTCCCAAATCTCATCCACCTTTAACTAACAAGGGAGAGTGAGGCAAGAAACAGTATTTATTAATTTTTAATCAAAACTTTTTTAATAAATGTCACATTATCATTATCAATTTTCAACAGAGTGATTCCAAATGAATATGAATTGTCAATGTGACACCATCTTTTTCCTGTAACATTATCCACTTTCTTAAGCATTTTTCCCCGTGCATCAAGTAAGCTAATTGAGTACAGTTTATTTTCTGGTAAATAAACCATTACTGATTTGTTAGAATTTTTAATATCAATATTTTTGCTTAGTCTTTGCACCTTGTCTTTCAATGATGACGATCCATCAATAGCAGATACACAGCCCTGTACTATCTCTTTGTCTGATTTCTGAATAAAGGAATTCATTTTGCAATTACTCTTGTTCCAACCTGATTTTAAAGTAAAATTCCACTCCTTTGTTATTTTCTGGCCTGCTGCAATGGTAACTTCTTCACCTTTACCACCGGCAAGCATGTCACGCATGGTCCAGGTATCCCTGCCATTCACCGATAACTTTTCTGCAATGGCAACATGGAGCGTGGCCGTAATGTTACTGCCAGAAGTGTTCTCAATCGTAACCTTGGCTGTGCCGCTGGATTGAGGACACCGCGAATCTATAATGATTTTTGCCGGGCTCGGCTTGCTCTGATGATTCGTATAGGTATTTTTTAGCTCATCATATTTGGGATAGTTATTTGAAATTTTCGTGCCTTCAAAAAAGAATCTCGGTTTGCCATAATCCCTATAATACTGATCGGTTCTCGCCCGGTGGACCTGGGTTGTCAATGAATTTGCCTGTTGATAGGTAATAAGGCAAAGGTCGTTACCCTCCTCCTCCTTCAGTTTAAAGAGTGCCGCCGCCGGCGGGTTACAGCTTGATCAGGTAATGCTGTCAAAATGTTCAATCACCACCACCCGTTTTGATTTATGCTGCTCTTTAGCAGCAAAGGCCGTACCTACGTCTCCTGCTGCTATAGAGACGATAAATTGTGAAAGAAAAATTATATTACAGAATTTCTTGATATCCACGAAATTGCCCTCCCTATTGTTTATTAAAATCAATATCTTAAAAAATTGCTTTATTGTGTAAAGTTAATTTAGCGTTGTTTCTTAAACCCCGCCCACCCTGTGAGCTTCGGGGGAACAGGATGAGCGAGGCAAGAAACGTTAAGGTAACCTCTAAAAATTCACTTCCTATTACGGCTGGCTGCAAAACGTTTTAGGATTTGTTACATTCAATCGCCGAATCGCAGCGGATTCGCCTCTTTCATGTGCCTCTCCTAAAGGTTTTTCGCTCAGCCTCAAAACAAAACTGAATTATTAGAGGTCACCTTAATTAATGCATATGCTATTTTACCAAAAGTATTCTTTCTGTTCTGCTTACTTTTTTCTGTGTATTTGTTCCTCCTGTTGCATGGGCTATGAATTTGAGGAAATAGAGGCCCGACGCAGCTTTTGAATTGGAATTTCTATTCCATAAAACAGTATGGCTTCCCCGGTGAACCTTCCCATTAACAAGAGTTGTCACCAAGCGCCCCCTGGTGTCCATGACCGCAAGTGAGACATTCATCTTTGCCGGAAGGTACATCTTAACGGCTATTTGCCCGTTACCGGTTCGATAGGGTGACAATGAAAATGCAGCATCAACTCCAATGTGGGATATATCAGTACAACCACTATAAAAACTGATAAATCCACCACTCTTGCTAGCACCGACAGGGAATGTGCCAGTGTTCGGTGAACCAAATCGCCAGGAGTCGATAGCCTCAAGAAAGTAATCTACCTTAATGTTGGTGCCTGCCTGTTTTGGTATTTCGGCACTATAGTGATTTGAAGAACCATTCATGTTCCGCTCAACCCATTGACTACCACTAACCCGGTACAGAAGCTTTACCCCTGCCACGCCGTGATCGTCGGTAACGGTACTCTTAATGGGAAAGGGGCCTTCATTAAGGGAACTTTTAATAATGGTCGTATTGGTAAAGGCCGGTGGCACATTATCGCAGGGTATGGCAATTTCCACATCGTCAACGTACCAGTCTGTTACCCTAACAAAATTAATAACCCTGACATTAAGAAGGAAACGTATTTTAAAATTTCTGGATATATGCGATGAAACATTTACCCGTAATTGTCTCCAGTCAGCGCTGCCTCTACCGGGAGATCCTACATTATTCCAGGTTGATCCGCCGTCGCCGGAAACCTCAATCGCCGGATTTGAGGCGGCAGGAAGATCTATTTTTCCTTTGTACCAGCAGAACAAATATGCCTCCGGATAGCCGGTCAGGTCGATGCCCTGTTTTGATTCCATCATCGATTTGTTCGCTACCACATCACCACTGAACCCGCAATGGGTTGCAGAGTGAGACTGTGTGCTGTTATAACCCCAGTTTCCCGTAGTTTTCCACAGGATGGAAAAACTGTCGGGGCTGGCATACTCAAAATCATCCTTAAAAACCGTTATTGGATCGGGGACCGTACCAATTGTAAATGAGTATCGAACAGTATCGAGAAAGTTCATGGAGCTGCGGCTTTCGGCCTTTAAGATGATCCCTATTTCTCCCTTGAGTCCGGGAGGGGTCTTTGAGTGGACCCTGATCTTAAAAGGGGAGCCATTATTATCCGCCTTCTGTTTCTCCCGCAGGTTACCAGCATCAAAAGAGGCGCTTCCTATGGTGATAAAATTACTTAGGGACACACATTCTACACGGGTGTTTTTCGCCTCCTTAGCGCCGATATTTACCACGGTTATCGCCATCTCAGATGTTTTGCCTGCTGCTAAATCACCACTGGACTGCTGGGAAATTGAGATATAGGGCCTGTTCATAGCAGGTGTAGCTGAAACAGATTTATAGGCATTGACCCGTCCCCAGCCAATCTCGTTATTGGGGTAGCTGGGATAGCTGGATACTTCGTCGGCATGATTGATCAGCAGGTCGTAAACTTCTTTTACCGTTAAATCCGGTTTTTTCTGGAAGAGCAACGCCACAACACCGGCAACGTGGGGCGTAGCCATTGAGGTACCATTAAATTCGGCATAGCCGCCACCGGGAATACAGGAATTAATCGCCACACCAGGGGCAGATATATTTGGTTTTATATAGTTCCAGTCATCGCGGATCCAAAGAGATCTGTTATTCCACGGGGCCCTCTTGGTTGTCGGCCCCTGCCCAGAAAAACTACCTCTTTTATCCAGACTGTCTGTGGCGCCAACACCAATTATATTGGGATTATCACCGGGTGAACCCACTGAACCGACACCCTGCACACCGTCATTACCATTGGCGACAACGGGAACAATGTTTAGGGACAATAATGTTTTAAAGGTTTCCAAATAAATATCAGACCCTCCCGGGCCGCTTATAGACATTGAAATAGCTACTATGTTTGCTTCCTTTTTAATTTCCCCCATGTATTCCAAACAGGGAATTATTGTATTATTCGAGCCAGAGCCACCAGAGTTCAATCCTTTACCAGCGGCATATTTGGCACCGGGCGCAACACCGATATCATATTCGAAATTGCCTTCACCATCACCTCCACAGATTGACCCCGTACAATGGGTACCATGCTTATTATCATCATAGGGCAGGTCGCTCTGGGGCATTGACTGATCAACAAACCAATGGCCCGACCATTTACCTTTTAATGCTGGGTGATAATAGTCTACCCCGGTATCAATAACACCAATTATCACATCACCACCGGTAATACCATCGTTCCAGCATTTATCAGCACCAATTTTTCTCACTCCCCATTCGATACCGGCCCGTATCCTTGTTTTGTCAGCCACAGTTTGGGGTGATACCGTAACGATTGCATCATTATAAATACGGGCAACATCACTTCGTTCTGCTACCTCACGGATAACAGCGGGTTTTGCCCTAAGAAACAGGCCATTGAGAATCCAGTAGGATCGGTATTTTTCAACTGAGACTTTCTGATCTGACAGATATTTTATAAGGTTTTGTTGACTTCTTTTAGCAATACCACGAAAGGTGGATATTTTTTCCCGAGCAGTACTGCTTCTGGTGGTATAAAAGGGATAGGATTCCTGCATGAGGATGATGCAGGAGACCATTTCATTGGGGGAAGCTTGCGAAAGCTCCTGTTGTAGCTCAAGGCTGATTGAACCGTGAATAGTGATTGCACATAGGAAGATAAATACAGACAAGGGAAAACGCATTCCAGCTCCTCTCAATTAAATCCGGATTGTGCACCAAGCCACTGTGATAAGATTGCATTTTATACTGGTTTCTAATGCAAAATCCAGATTACAATGTAAGTAATTAAATCGAATACTTCTAGCTCCCAAAAGCTTGAGAACCAGTACTATCGACGCCACCCCTTGTCAATTATTTTATTATGATACTACTTTCAATTACTCCTTTAGAATCATTTGATACTTTTTAAATATGTAAACCTGGTGAAATCGTCACCGGTATAGGTATTTATATTTTGCAATTATTTAATTGTTGGCCCAAAACTAATCACACCATTATCATCAGTACCAAACCACATATTGCCTTTACTGTCAGTTTCTACTGCATGAAAATATTCGCCCTTTAATGGCGCGCGTCTCTCATCGGTTGTATCGATCATTTGAGTACCGTCATACCAAGCAACACCTTTGGTTGTAACTATCCAGATGTTGCCCTCATTGTCCTCACAAAAATCATTGACCTCTGTGTCAAGTATGGATGAGTTATATAACCCCCAATTGCTGCCATCGTATTTTGAGACTCCGCCATTATGGCCAAACCATATGTTCTTTTTGCTGTCAACAAATAACGCAGTGGCTGCTCCGCTGTAAATGCCTGAATTTGAGGTTGTATAGGTTTTCCAGGAGGTGCGGTCATATTCACAGACACCGTCCAGTCCGCCACACCACACATGGTCGTTACTGTCCACAATAACATCAACCCATTTATCGGAAGGTAAATTTGAATTGGCTTTGTTAAACACAACCCACTCGGAACCGTTGCGGTAGAGTATCCCATTATACGAAGAGAACCATTTGTAACCGCTTCTCTCTCTTGCAAAGGCGGTCAGTTCATTGGATGGCAAATCGGAATTGGCGGTCGTCAGGGTAGACCAGATATTCCCCGTTAAGATTGCGATTCCTCCTTGGGTAACTATCCATAGGGAGCGGTCAATGTCCCTGAATACCTGAGACAGCGGTGTTCCGGGAATGGATGAATTACCGGTCGTATACACGGTCCAGTCTGTGCCAGTGAAATGGGCCACTCCGTCATGCAATGTTGTCAGCCAATAGGAGCCATCAGTATCAATGAAAATATCCTGTATACGTATACCAGGAAGGGGCGAGTTACTGCTCGTATAGTTGGCCCAGAATACGTAGGCCTCAGTTACCACGGTGTCATTTGGAATTACTGGTATGGTATCAGAGATGAGAACTGGTTGAGATGGATCATTTACTTTACCATAGTGGATTCCACTGATTGATATTTCAGGAATAGAATCCAGATAAGCAATAAAAGTATTCTGATTTGAAATTACCCCCAGAGAAAGCCTCTTAGAATAGGTTGTTCCCTCTATGTAAATATATCCATCAACTGTGTCAACGGTGTTGGGGAGGTAGGCTTTGATTACGCCAGTGGCCTTCAGCGTAGCCGGAGGCAGGATAATGGTGTCCTGTTGACTGTTAAACACTATGCCGGGGATAAGTAACTTTGTTCCCCTGGTAAGGTGAGCTGCCTGAATGGTATATATTCCGGTATCCTTTGCAGATAAGGTAAAATTAAAGCGTCCTGTATTTTCTGTTGTATCAGCAAAGAGGTTTCCGGTCTGAGAAACAGGGTTGTAGTGTGATGAAACACATAAAACCCTAACATTAGGTGAAACACTCCCTTGACTGTCTCTGATTATGCCCGATACATACCCGTTTGTAGTCTCTTCGCCGGTGCCGCCGGAAAACAGGTCAACCGAGCAAGACATAAACAATGATAGAACACTTGCCAGAAGCAGTGTGCTGTTTCTCATGTTCATGCGCTTCTTCCTTTCCTCTTTTTGGCAATAGGAAAAAGCTGCACGTTAATATGATAGGCCCCCTTGGGCTGTTCTTGCCGGTTTGCAAGCTCAAGCATTTCACGACGGAACTGTTTTATTCGCTCTTTTGCTTCTAAAAAACCCTTCTCTGATAAGGTTACCGTCACAGTAGAAATGTCCCGATGGTCCTTGAGAATGCCATCAAGGGCCTGCCCGGCCAGTGCCACCGTGTCTTTTTGAAATTGTCGCACCGCAACTGAATGCCACTTATCACCGGTGGTTAGTAGTCGGTCTGTTACGGTATATGTCCCATCTGTTGATTTTTTAATAAAGCCCAGTTTACGTAATAGGACTACTGCTTTTTTTGCCTGAGTTTGGGTAATGGGCGGTACTGTTAAAGAGGCAAGCTCCTTATAATCCCCGGAGAATTTGTAATATGTAAGGATCTGTCGGATAGCAACGTAATACCATTTGGTATAATATTCATACTGCCGGGGTGTAATTTTTCTAAGTGACACCTCTTTAAAGGACATCAGTTTCTCGAAATAGAGCTTGATTGCCTCGTTGGATGTTGCCCTATTAAATAATACAAGCACCTTGAAATATTCGGTTTCCCGCTTATTCAAGCCAAACAATTCTGCAAGAAGGGCTACTTTCTTTTGTGGCAGGGGCTTACTACCCTGGAACACCTTAAAGAGGTACCCTGGATCAATGCCCGCTTTCGATTGAATATACCGATATGAAAACCATCGATCTGCAGCATGCCGAGCTTCATAGCAGTCACGAAGATACTTCACACTGTCTAAATAATCGAAGATATCAGGTAATACTATTTTCCCCATATGAACTAAATATATTCAATTATGATGAAAATAGCAGAAGTATTATATCTAATTATGGAACTAATGTAGTACAAAAGGACTACAAAAAACCTATAAATTCAATGCAATAATACTATTATGTTATTATATAATAATATGTTATGGTTTTGTTAGACTGGTTTATATTATATACCGGATAGCACATATTTAATTAAAAAGGTCTACTAAAGTATATCAGATTAAATAATTCTAAAAGAAAAGGTTTCAAGGCCATTTCTAGTTCTACTATATATGCCGATATCTTTTATACCTAGTACCCTTCAATGAATGAGTTGAATTAATATGCATTATTGATGAACCAAGATTTGGAAAGCTATCCCTCAGTATTGCATCTGATGTAACAAACAGTTCTCTCTAAAGAATTTTTTATCACACCTTAACAAAATAGTATTTGAAATAACTCATCGTATTAAAAATCTGAAGTCATAAAGAAAGTCAAATGCTCAAGATATCCATACAATGTTGATTATCATGTTATTTGCAAGGGAATTGCTGAAATTAATATTTTAATACTAAATTATCCCTGAAGTTTCCTTAAAAAATCGAACACAAATTTAGACAGCCTTTCATATTCTCAACCAAAGGAGCTACAATGAATCGAGACAACACCATTCTTAAATACTCATTTCTATTCTGTACTATCTACTTTATTTGCATGGCAATTGCTCACTTTTTTAGCATCAAACTTCCAATCTTGTTTGTGTACTACGATATTCCCTTTCATGCGTATCAAGACAAAATCATCTCTTTTTGCGTGATAACCTATGCTATATTTTTCTTTGGGGCATATCAAAACAGGGTCTTTGCTCCTTACGCAATTTTTTCATTATTAACAACAGTATTGGGACTGTCCTTAGTCAATTTATCTAGTGATCTCAAATCTGTTCTTAATGAAGGCACGACAACCATGTATTGGCTGCAAACTGGTATGTTTGCCTCGATTCTTCTTTGGTTAGTTGTTTTTTATTTGAGAGCTAAAAAGTCTGATACGAATTAAACCCAGATTATTCAATAGGAACCTGTGTGAACTTGAAGTTTGATTTCACACAGGACACCCATTTAAATAAATTACTCCTCTGGTAACATTGTTTTCATATAAAACCGTAGCACACCAACAGTCTCCTGGAGATGATTCGTTTCATCGTCAAGGGAAGACTCTTCCTGCACCCGTATTCGATATTTCCCCGGGGTTATCATCTCCTGACGCAAATTACATGGATTATCACCACGGAAAGTCTGAATTTGTCCGAATAACCATGATTCTGCCACGTTACCAATTGGATCGTCCAGCTCGGCCCAATTGCTGGAAACTTCCAACAGATTGGTTTCATCGGAACCAACAAGCGGCTCGACAAGGAGATAGTGTACTACCTCTGGGGAATGGTCTCCATCTGAAGCTTCTTCTTCCTGAAGGCACATATAAAAGGAAGATGTAGTAACATCCTTTACTCGGACGACAACGGCACTTTGCTCATTTGTCGTAACACACTGTGCTAGAACAATTGGCTCTACTGAAAAATCATGATTTATTTCTACACGTTGCCACCGCTCATCAAGATCGGTAATTTTCCCAGCTTCAATTTTTCGACCATGCCGAACTTGACACCCACGATCATAGACCAAATAGTCCACCTCAATAGGCCAGTGAATACCGTTCTGGTAGTCCCACTCATCAATCTGGAACTCGAAACTAGAAGGACCGACATTTCTTAAGCGCGTTGTTACTGGCTGCTGTCCATTATTATCGGGAATACCCATGATCACAATAGGATCGTGAAAGTGGACACCATAATCCGCATACTCCCAATAAATCGAATTAATCTGCTGAATAGTTACTTTGTCAAGCACCTTTTCAACACTTGTTTTATATCGTCCTATCATAAATATTTTTGTATCATTAATGGTGTCATTGTCATCCGGGTTTTCATAATCGGGATCGGTTTGCTCATACACGGGAACTCGACGCAGTCCGACTGGGTAGGGACCATCAATGACATAGGCTACTTTTTCTTCAACGTCCCATTTCAAAAGCATCATAGCATGTTCCTCATATCGACCGAAATAGTCACCGGGCTGTGGAATGAAACTCTGAGTTAAATCAAGGCTAGTGTCAGGATTCATTAAGTACCATTGATTTGTATTTCTCTCATAATCATACCGTTTATTGGCCCAAAAAAAATGATCGGCAATTCGATGCGGATCCTGCCGAGGTGTTTCGAAATCGAACACATATCCTTCATGATCACCCCATTGCCCAGTAATGGTAAAATCATCTTCATAATAATACCATGACACAAAATCACCACAATAATTCGAGGCAGTATCTTCAAGTCCATATTTAGGATTTATTGGTTGGGAATCAGCAGAATCACTACTACCACTTTTTCCTAGATCATAAATAGCTTCCTTGATAGGTGTTGAAAGGGCATTAAAGTCAGCCTCACTCCAGCCAAAATAGTCCTGAATATATTTTTTACGGCCTCTTCTACCATCAAGATGGTACTCTCTTTCAAAACCGCCAGCATCGTGCAAGTAAAAGTTTTGCTCATAGGCAATCATGGTTCTGGGCTCCCACTCTCCCCCTCTGTTTCCATATTCAATCCACATCTCAAACCACTCTACATCTAAATCAAAAGTGGCATACTTATTAACGAATCGCATATCATCCCAATAGGAGCGATTATTGGGTACAACAAGTTCAGCTAAACCTTCAATATTTGTGAGTTCCCCAGAATAGGTTCGTGCATCCGGGTCTCCCATCAGAGGCTCGAAATCAATATTAAAAATTTTATACACGTTATTCTGGTTAACAAATTTTAGTTGTTTTTGAAACTCATTTTCAGGGGCTGAAGTCCTTAAACGCATTTTAATAGTTAAGGCTGTCGGCTTTTTTCGTTTGGTAACAGGGTATCCTGGTGTTTGGCTATATATCGAGTTTCCCATTATTATAAAGAGTACATTTACTATTAGAATTAGTTTTATATTACTATTCATTTTACTATCTCCTGTTTTTGTATTGGTTATTTTAAATAGTTTAAAAAAAGAAAGGTGGCTTTAGTAGATTAGATACTATTTCGACCTCCTATTTTTCTGCTCAGTTACAATTGAAAATATTGCCCTCTTGGACCAAAATATTTTTATACTAAAGTTGCAACAATATCGGGGGTAAAAAAGCGTTTAATGATGTTAAACAAGGAAAATGGATTTAAGTAAATATACCGATGGGTGTATAATTCTAATGCGGTGCTTTTTAAAAAACGATTATTTGTGTTTGTCTATACGATCCAAAATGGCCCGCTAATTTTTAGAAAGAAGCGGAAGCCATTTAAGGGGTATTCAGTGAACAGAGTATTAAGTGTCATCACATAGGAAGTACAGTCGTGCCTGGTTCAAATGCAAAACCAGTTTTTGAAATATCTTGCATACTATGAAAAGAAGGTATTTTCACAGTACTCTTTTTTCGAACATTTTATTTTCTAAACACCGCAATACGACTAATAATCCCTTCTTCTTTGACCACAGCCAATCCTTCCTTTTTACATACTTCCAGCAACTCATCATACTGACTCTTGGATACGTGAAACTTTGGTTCTGCCAAATAGTAGTAGCCACCTGGCTTCAGCAAAGAGCAAATGTCTCTTGCAAATTGCTTTGGATTCGGTGTTTCATGGACCATATAAAAGGTTACAATAAAATCTGCAGGAGTTGCAATTTCACTCAAGGAGTCGTCACACTTGTGATAGCTCACCCGGTCCTGCAACGATGCTCGCTCAATTTTTTGTTGTGTTCTTTTAAGCATCCCCTCCTGTATGTCAACAGCAATGACGTTGCCCTGAGGACCTACAAGCTTTGCCAATCCCAAAGTAAAGGTTCCTGGACCGCAACCGATATCCAAAACCGTTCCACCGGGATGAACAAACTCCTTAAACATTTTTTTTGGATTATGAATAAGATTTCGTAGAGGATTGTCCAACCATTTAGCATGCTCTTCTCCACAAATATGTTTTGCAGTTTCCATACATCACTCCTTTAATTTAACTTAACGTTCGGTTAATTATATCAATAAAAAATTTTATTCCCTAGTATGACGGATGTGACTTTCGGTAAACACTTTTACAAAGAGAGCTATCATTTTACTTCTGTCACATTTAAAATAGTGAGCCCATTTATCCTTAAAAATTGCAAAAAAGACTATAGGTAAAAAACCAGTGTAGAATTCATGCATAAGCAACTCTTCCCGCTCAATTTTTTTACCCTTCTTCTTTTCTAATGAATGGATAACTTCCGACACATTTTTAGATATCACCAAATCAGCACATTGAAAGAGTGACTGATATCCTTTTTCATTTTTTAAAGCCTCCATGAGCATTACGGTCAATATCTTCTTTTTATTACTTAAAAAGTCAATAATCGTTTTGATTCGCTCTTCAGGAATTCCGGTTTGGTCAACACTGTTGACCTTTTCCTGCACATTGCCCTGCATGGTAAACATGTCCTCTAAGGTTTGTTCAAAAAGAGAATCAATAATATCCTGTTTATTTTTGAAATGGTAATAAATTAGGGCCTTATTCACCTTGGCGGTGGTAGCAATAGTTTGAATACTAGTGCCATCATACCCTTTATCAGCAAAGAGCTTTTCTGCAATGGAAAGTATTTTTCTTTTTGTTTTTTCACCACCGGTGCGAGCCATTACCACTTCCTTTAATAACTGAACGTTCGGTTAAATTATAATTCTTTTTTTAATAAAAATCAAGGATTATTTTTAGCATCCTCTTTCTCCATGCATATTACATATTTTTAAAAAATGGATTGGTCAATACGTTTTTTATTAAAGGAAAGAGAATGCCCAAGAAAGTATTGCTTTTTTTAGCACAGGGTTTTGAGGAGTTAGAGGCCAGCGCCTTTACCGATGTCATGGGTTGGAGTCGAGAACATGGTATCGAAGGGGTGGAATTATATACCACAGCCTTGCACCCAGAAATACGGGGGACCTGGAATCTTATTGTACGACCGGAATTGCTCTTTAATGAAATAAAACAAGAAACCTTTGACGCCTTAGCAATCCCTGGTGGATTTGAAACAGCAGGATTTTACTCAGATGCCTATGATGAACGGCTACTTTCTCTGATTCGCGATTTTGACAAAGAGAATAAAATAGTTGCCTCGATTTGTGTTGGCGCACTTCCTATAGCTAAATCAGGGACTCTTAGAAACAGGAAGGCAACGACCTATGACCTATCTAAAAACGTACGTCGAGAGGAGTTAGCCAATTTGGGTGCAACACTTTCTGAAGGACCCCTAGTTGTTGACCAAAACATTATCACTTCAACAGGACCTGCCACAGCCCTGGATGTAGCCTTTACTTTATTGGCGCTTTTGACATCTCAGGAGAATGTCTTGCAAGTAAAGAAATTTATGCGCTTTATATAGAATTACTCCGTTCCCATCTGCTCTTTAAGCCGCATTTCCTGTTGAACACGATGCTCTAAAATTCTCTGGTACCCTTTTGCATCTTTATTGCCATATTCAGTATAAGCAGCCCGAGCCCAGTTAATAGCTTTTTCTAAATCACCAAGAACCTCAAAAGCTACTGCTAAATTATAGGCAGCTTTCCCCGCGGTCTCTTCATGAGGAGAGGTAACAGCACGTTCCCAAGCCTTGGCAGCGTTTTTCCAATCATTGACATCTGCATAGCGTTTCCCCTTTTCAACATCGGTGCTATGCTTTGCCTTTTTATACATTTTGCGTTTGACGGTTACTCGCCGAGGAGCGATTTTAAAGCCATAATGTTTTCCCATAACAAAGCCAACCCGCTTAACCGCAGCATTGCGTTTTATAAGTTTAGCAATGGCATCCTTTACCGAAGCTCCCTTTGATTTAAAGGTGCGAGACCGATTATATAAATTCTGATCAATAATGGCCTTAGTCTTAGGGTCGTAAAAACGAAAACCAGCCTTTACTGATGCCACCCCCTTGGCAGTAAAAACCGTTTCCTTATACTCATTGCCATTCTCATCCTTCTTTGTTTCTACAATACTACCATCAGTGACAATAAAATCAGTGTCGAACACCTCTAAGGAGACAACAGCATCAGCATTATATTGTTTGCAATATTGTTCGATTTGAGACCAGGATAAGGGGTTGGTAAAGGTGTTACCTGTTTTTGAGCCTTTAAGTCGTAATCCAGTTGAGATCACATGAAATCGGGGAGAATCTTTTAGCACAAGATTTAGTCCATTTATCACCTCCTGCGATGCCTCTGCATCTTGATAAATGCCCTCTCCTGTCATAACACCTTCAATAACATTCATCACGGTGTTTGAAGGCTTTGTCCGATTTATCAAGGCAACCTGTTTAATATGTTGCTTAACAGTTACATCGGCTGGCTTCATTATCGTTAGTAACACCGACGATGTGCAGGAGGATAAGAAATGTACTACAAAGAATAATAAAGAGATAAAAAGTGTTGATTTCACTATTTTCTGAGTCATGAACTTATTCTCCTATATTAAACCAGATCTGTTTGAGATCTTTTTAATGACCAGTGTGGTATGACGGTAGCAAAAAGCATTCGTATTGAAGCAGGATTGTAGGATGCAACCTCTTTAAGTCGTGCCTTCACACTCCAATGTAAGGCATCAAAATTTTCAGGTACAGCTCGATCAATTTCGCCAATTTTTTTATACATGCCAGTAACGGAATTATCAAAGGAAGCTTTATAATCAAGATCTCCCTCTCGGGGTACTGCTGACATATCAATATGTAAATCAGATTCCGATTGTAGCGCTTGTAGCTCCGCCATCATCCAGTTAAAAGTAATATTTGACAAGGGTTCCTTCACCAGCTCACCTCCGCCAACACAGCCATGATCCCCAGAAAACCACATTTGTTTAAGGTCAGTTAAGTCCTTAGCTCTGGAGCTCAGTGTCATGGGAGTAACATCAAATACTTTTCGACGCTCATCTATGGCCACAGCGTGCCGGGCATGCTTGACAATGAAGCTTAGGTCTGTATCGTGAAATTGGTGCTTGCGATTTATCTTTGTGTCAAGTTCAAATTTTGGATTCAAATCAGGTACCCCTAAGGAGCCAACCGTATCCCAGCACCCTAAAAAGGTAATCCAGGCTCGATTATCGGTTTCTGTGCTATGATGGGCATAGCGCACACGAAAGGCAATAGCCTCTTTACTATTGGGCTTTACATCGGTGTCCCGATAGAATCGAAATGCTTTACGTATATGCCGTCCTTTTCCCGTTCTCACTAATCCGCATTTGTAAATAAGTCCCGCAAGGCTTCGTACCGTATAAGCTCCTCTACTAAAGCCAAAAAGGTAAATTTTATCACCGGGCGTGTAATTGTCACAGAGGAACTCGTAACATTGTCGAATATTACGCCGCAGCCCAGAACCAAAGGCGCCACCAAAAAGTTTCGCTATTGGATTCGAGGTTCCAACACCGGGATCATAAAATAGACGCTGATCCGATTGTCCAGCCCCTTCTATGACCCTTTTGGTTTTTACTACATTCGTGGGGTACGTTTTATTGATCTTCTGCCAGGTTCCGTCACTGCACACAATAAGATGTTTTGGTGCCATGGTCCAGCTCCTTTCAAAAGGATGAGGTGAATATTGAATGTTTTAAAATACTCTATTGGGATGTATTGAGTTACATCTATTTCAAAACTGAATCTATATGCTTATTTGATTGCGGCCGGAAAATTTTGCACGATAGAGGGCTTTATCAGCCTTGACTAAGAACTCTTCCACAGATTGGTCATTGGTAGGAATTGTACCAGCAACACCGGAGCTTACCGTAACATAATCACTAATAGTTGATGTTTCGTGGAGTATACGTAACTCTTCAATCTGGAGACGAATCTCCTCTGCCAAAACGACGGCTCCCTCTGGATTGGTGTCAGTCAGGATAATTGCGAACTCTTCCCCTCCATAGCGTGACAAAAAATCACCGGGACGGACAATACGGGTCTGTAAAACCGCGGCAACCTTCTTAAGGCAGTCATCTCCTGCAATATGGCCGTAGTGATCATTGTAAAGTTTAAAAAAATCGATATCCATCATGATGATAGAAATCCATTGACCACCACGCAAAGCACGACGCCACTCATTATCTAAGGTCTCATCAAAGACTCGACGATTAGAAATACCAGTGAGTCCATCCAGACGAGCCAGTCGCTCAAGCTCAAACTCAAGCTCCTTTTGGCGGGTAATATCCTTGGAAGTGCCTAAAGTACCAATAATGTTGCCATCATCATCATAGAGGGGTGCTTTGCTGGTTATTACATAGGTTTTATGACCATCAGGCCATGTTTCTACCTCTTCGATGCCACCAATAGGTTTGCCTGTTTTAATTATCTTCTGTTCATCATCGTAGGCTTGCTGAGCGTGTTGCTGGGAGAAAAAATCAAAATCCGTTTTCCCAATCATATCCTCAGGACTTTTTGCCCCCACCTTATGGGACATATAGGCACTTACTTTAAGAAAACGACTATCCAAATCCTTAAAGTAGATCGCTGCAGAGATGGAGTTGAGTAAGTTATTTAGCAGACTCTCAGTTTGGATTAGCCCGGTTAAGGTATCTTGCTGCGAAAGGAGCTGTTTTTTTTGAACAGCTAAGGCATGAGTAAGCTCTTGGATCTTCTGCAAGAGAGACATATCATCATGATTGGAAGTTTTACTCGAATCCTTCATACTTGCATTCAAATATAAATAGAGCGATTAATAAAATCTACTGAGACCTATTCCCAGCTCTTTTCAGCGAGCAAGGACTCATCATAAGCTCCACAGGCAAATTCATCTTTCTCAATTTGATCCATTCGATTTAGAGTACAGAGCACCTCTTGTCTTGGGTCGTCGTCAAATTTACAGGAAAGACAAAGGGATGGTTTGCTAATGAGGTTTGGATTAACTTCAGAACCATCATCATTATAAAAATGCATGTGTTCGTCCAAGGGTATTTCCATTTTTATGATTTAGCTGTTTGAAAAGATTTATAAAAAGCAACTATACATTATTCTAAGCAAATAGCACCTCCTCTATAAAATAATATAGTTACCCGCACTTACTTCAATAATAATGGTCATAACCTAATCGACTTGTGTGATGACTGGCGCAGGAATTAATTTTTGGGGCTTTTAATTTTGGCTTAGTGTATTGAGAAACAATACAGTTAAATAAACAATTGTGGATGGTATACCATGTTTGAAGAACTATCAAACAGATTTGATTCGATATTTAAGAAACTCAAGGGACGGGGTAAACTATCCGCGGATAATATTTCCGAGGCAATGCGCGATGTAAAACGGGCGCTTTTAGAGGCTGATGTTAATTACAAGGTGGTAAAAAACTTCACGGCCCAAGTTAAAGAAAAGGCTCTTGGCAAAGAGGTTTTACAGAGTGTTACCCCGGGACAACAGTTTATTAAGATTGTCCATGAGGAACTCACTGCACTCATGGGTAAGGATGCCCAAGAGTTTCGTTTCCATACCAACCGGAGTAATACCATTGTCTTTGCAGGACTCCAGGGTTCCGGTAAAACTACGGCCTGTGCAAAAATTGCACTCTATTTTAGAAAAAAGGGACACCGCCCCCTCTTGGTTGCAGCTGACACCTACCGTCCTGCTGCTATTGATCAGTTAATAACCCTGGGAAAATCACTCAACATTCCCGTACATTTCGATAGAGAGAAAAAACCCCAGCAAATTTGCAAAGATGCTCTGTCTTTGGCAAAACGAGAAGACCACTCGCTGGTTATTGTTGACACCGCAGGCCGACTTCACATTGATGACGATATGATGCAGGAGCTCAAAGAGGTTTGTTCCATCACCAAGCCCGATGAAGTCTTCTTTGTAGCCGATGCCATGACTGGTCAGGATGCAGTTTCTACAGCCACAGAGTTTTATAACCTGATCAATTTTACCGGTGTTGTCCTAACTAAAATGGATGGTGATGCCCGCGGTGGCGCAGCCCTCTCAATTCGACAGGTAACCGGTGCGCCGGTTAATTTTATTGGTGTTGGGGAAAAACCAGATGCCTTAGAACTCTTTCATCCAGAGCGCATGGCTTCACGCATTTTGGGGATGGGTGACATTGTTACCCTTGTTGAAAAGGCTCAAGAATTTGTTGATATAGAAAAGAGCAAAAAGCTTGAAAAGAAGATTCGAAAGAACGCTTTTTCGCTCCAAGATTTTTTAGATCAATTACGACAAATTAAAAAAATGGGCTCCCTCCAAGAGCTTATTTCTATGATTCCCGGAGTGGGATCACAAATGAAGGATGTAGAAGTTGATCCCAACAGTCTCAAGAAAATTGAGGCGATTATCTGCTCAATGACCATGAAAGAGCGGGAAAAGCCCCAAATTATCGATGGGAGTAGAAAGCGAAGAATCTCCCGAGGAAGTGGTACGCAAGTGCAGGATATTAACAGGCTACTCAAGCAGTTCGACCAGATGAGCACCATGATGAAACGGATGAATAAAATCGCCGGAAAAAGAGGTCATGCTGCAGCTATGAGAAATATTCTGCCATTTTAACTACGTTTTTATCGTATTTCAATATATTTTTATACGATTTTTTGCGCAGAAGTGCTTTTATGCCTAAATTGGCAAAGAGAGACTTCTCATAAAAATTGGTAACAAGTTGTTAGAAAAATCTAAATCCAAGAGATTCGTTTTTTCTGATAGAATGATAAATACAATCTAATAACTCAAATTAAAGGAGTTTTTGTTGTCTGTAAAAATTCGTCTTGCTCGCAAGGGAAGAAAAAAAGTTGCCCGTTTTAGAGTTGTTGCTGCTGACAGTCGCAGCCCCCGTGATGGGAAATTTATTGAAACACTTGGCTATTACAACCCCCAAGCAGAACCTAAAGAATTTACCTTAAACACAGAACGTGTTGGGTATTGGGTAAAACAGGGTGCTTTAGTGTCACAAACAGTTAAAAATCTTCTTTCCCAAGATGGTTTCAAGGAAAAGTTTGAAGCTTTGGAAAAGGGACTTGACTTGGCAAACATCTCTGTTGAGAGAAAACCTGAGCGTAAAAGAAAAGCAAAACCAAAGCAGAAACAGGCACAACCAGCAAGCGGTGATGAGTAACACTCCCCAAGAAAGCGCTTCTGATTCAGAATACATAGCGCTTGCAACCATAGGGAGACCGGTTGGCCTTGATGGATGGTGTAGAATATTTCCCTTTGGGGAGACATTAACAAAATTGTCGCTCCCCATTGAAGTCCAGATAGGGCCAAACACACCGCAAAAAAGTGTGTCTTTAAACAAACTGAAGTGTGAAAATAAAATTCACAAAGCCCTTTTTCAGGGGTACTCAAGTCGAGAATCAGTAGACACGCTTAAAAATCTAAATCTCTTTTTAAAAGAGAGCGAGTTGCCTAAAAGAGAGAGTGGTGAATTTTACCACTTTGAATTAGAGGCAATGCAGGTAGTAGCCGAACAATCGGGTAAAATTATTGGACCGGTGATACGGGTACATAACTACCCGACCACCGACGCCTTAGAAGTAAAAACAGAGGATGGAAAAGCAGTGGTTATTCCTTTTAATAAAGATGTGGTACGATCAGTAAACTCATCTAAAGGAATAATTATAGTTGATGATACAATTCTCGAAGAATTACTGTAAATACAGTCAAACAGACTATGCTCTTTGAAATTTTAACGCTATTTCCTTCAATGTTTGAGGGTGTATTTAGTGATAGCATTATTAAGCGGGCTATGGACAAGAAAAAAATCGCCATATCCATCGAGAATATTCGAAATTACTCGGAGGACAACCATAGCAGTGTTGATGACTATCCCTATGGCGGAGGCCCCGGCATGCTTATGATGCCTCAACCCTTGGCCAAGGCAATTAATGCTTCGCAAAACCGACTGGTTAAAAAATCACCTAAGGTTATCTATTTCAGTGCCCATGGACAAACATTGACTCACGAAGTCGCCCAACAATTGACTCAAGAGGAATCACTGATTTTGCTCTGTGGACGGTATAAGGGAATTGATCATCGCATTTGCGAAAAGTATGTAGATTTGGAAATATCTGTAGGAGATTTTATTCTCTCCGGTGGTGAAATCCCGGCGATGATCCTTATCGATGCTGTCACGCGATTAATTCCTGGAGTGCTTGGGAACCGTGAGAGTGCCGAGCGAGATTCTTTTTTTACGGGGCTTTTGAGTGCACCCGAATACACACGACCAGAGGTGTTTGAGGAAATGGCAGTACCGGCAGTTCTATTGAGCGGCCACCATGAAAATATTAGAAAATGGCAATTAGAACAGGCGCAACAATTAACTCAGAAACGGCGTCCTGATCTATGGAAAAAAAAATTAATCAATAAAACAGAATAGTATAAAATAATGGATATATTTGCAGGAGGTTATTGTGGAAGATACCATGAAATTAGTAGAAAAAGAGTATTTATCAGAGAACGAAGTTGTCTTTGGGCCCGGTGATACCGTTGCAATCTCTTACACAATTCGTGAGGGGAACAAAACCCGGACTCAAACATTTCAGGGAACAGTCATTCAAAAGAAGGGTGCAGGATTGGGCGCCAGTTTTACTGTTCGCAAGTCTTCGGGAAACAATATCTATGTAGAACGTATTTTTCCTTCACACTCTCCCCTTATTACTGGTATTAAAGTGGTACAGCGGGGTAAAGTGCGCCGAGCCAAGCTCTACTATCTTAGAGAAAGAACAGGAAAGGCAACCCGTATAAAAGAAAAGAAATAACTATTTAATTTATTGATACTATATTGTATTATTTGAAGAGAGGGTATGTATATACCGTCTCTTTTTTTATTCATTGTATAACAGGTACTTAACTACAAGCAATGGCCTATGCAATCTGGTGACCGTACAAAACTCAAGACAGGTCAACGACCACACCAACTTCAGACCAAAACATTAAAGGAGGGTGATACTCTTTTTAAAGAGGGCTCCTTTGGTAAAGAGGTATACCTTGTTCAAGAGGGTAAGGTCGGGGTGTACAAGGATAGCCCCGAAGGAACGGTTGAGCTTGCTGCTGTAGAAAAGGGTGGTATTATCGGTGAGATGTCGCTGTTGGATAATCAACCCCGATCAGCAACGATTCGAGCGATTGAGGAGTCTTCAGTAATTGTTATCAATGAACAGGTCTTTTACTCCTCCCTTAAAAAAGCCCCAGGATGGTTAAATAGTATTATTAAAATTATCGTGAGTAGATTAAGAGACACTAACATTCGATTGGATTACTCCTCGCTGCGGGATCATGAACATGGATTGATTTCCCTCATGATGCTTTTACTTCCAGAAAATAAATATCAGTATGAATCGACCATCGCTCTTGGATACGAAACGATTATCATCGAGGCCTATTATGTTTGTCGCCTTAAAAAGAAAGAGATTATCAACATTCTTCTGGGCTTGGAAAAACGTGAAATTGTAACCATTGAAGAAGATGACAAAGGGGAGAAACATATCTGTATCCGTGATCTGGAGGTGCTTAAACTCTTTTTTGAATACTTGACACTCAAGAGTCAACATAAGGAGTTTCAAGAAATTAAAATTCCACCGGATGCCGTGGCAATTCTTTCCAACATTGCCTATATCGCCCAAAAGTCAGGTATTGAGACTGCTGAAGGTACCGCTCTTTCAAAGACCGCCTTTTTAGAGGATATGTCTGAGAAGGACACCGATAAACTGGAAAAGATGCTTTTAGATTTACGCCGAAGAAATCTCATCAATATCATGCCTGAAGGGAATGACTATAACATTCTCTTTAAACCTCAAACCCTTAGTCGAATAAAGAAAATCAATGATTGGTTACCGCGGTTTGAAATGGATGTCAAATGAGAAGTACGGGACAAAAGAAAAAAAGTAAAGTTGGAGCGGGACGAAATCGTACTCGACTCAATGAGCAGGTTTACAAGAAAGGAACCTTGATGTTCATTGAGGGGGAGCAAAGTACGGAGATGTTTATTATCCGTGCAGGATCAGTGAGGATCCTTAAACAGGAGGGTGATAAAACCGTGGAGCTTGCAGTCCTGGGTAAGGGAAGCGTTCTTGGTGAGCTCTCGCTGCTTGACCATCAGCCTCGTTCGGCAACCGCACAAATAGTGGAAGACGTGACAGCCACCGTCATTGACGAGTCGACCTTTAACAAAACAATGAAGAGCATACCTAGCTGGCTTGCTAATATTATCCAGGTAATTGTCACTCGATTACGCAACACAATGAAACGCTCCAGTGATAGTATTGTACAAAAGAGCGTTGCCGGTGTCATTAAGATTCTCTTACTTCTTTACAAAAATGAATCTGTTGAAAAGGATGGTGTGAAAAGAATTTCCTTAACTCGCGCTAAAGAGGCTATCGCCTCGACCATTGGCATTGGAGAAATGGAAACTGAGAATGTACTCTTGCATCTAATTCTCAAAGAGACGATTCTGATTAACAAGGATATCAATGGAACTGAATTTATAACTGTCATAGACCCAGAAGTCCTCACAATCTACATGAATTTCCTCCGTGCCTCACAGCGGGGAGCCAAGCTTCTTGGCGAAGACCTCCCCGACAATGCTGTTGATCTGATTCAGGTCATTACTGAGACGGGAAATAAAAACGGTTCCTTAGTCCGCCCAGGGATAAAAAAGATTGGTGTCCCCCAATTAGAGATCGAATTGCAACGTCAGGGTAAAGGGAAAAACATCGATCTTGATGCCCTTGACAACTTGGTCGATGCTAAAATTATTTTAAAAGAGCAGAGCGCCGTTACGACGGCTCACCAAACCCATAAACAGACCGCGCTCATTTATAACGAAAACACCCTTAAAAAGGTTATGGCTCTACATATATGGTTGACAAAGTTCAAGGAGGAGATCATCTTCTAAAACCACTCAAGTGGTATAAATCACTCCGATCAGCAAAGGGTCGTCACGAGGCGCAGGCTTTTATAGTTGAGGGTCGCAAAGCCATCGAACAGATTATCAAGCACAATCCAAAAGGTTTATTAGAACTTATCGTTCGAAATGATAAAAAAGAGGAGTATCACCATTTTCCGTCCGCACACATCATTGGCGACCGCCAATTTCAAGCAGTTGCGACAAGCAAATCCCCTCAAGGGATTATCGCTGTTATGGCTCTTCCTCAAAACTATATGGACAATGTCCTTCCCCCAAAGAGTGGCAGTCGTATTCTCATGCTGGAAAGCATTCAAGATCCGGGGAATGTGGGCACTCTCATTCGAACAGCTGCAGCACTTGACTTTTCTGGAATAATTCTAAGCCCCGATTGCGCTGACCCCTTTTCACCAAAGGCAATTCAATCAGCAGCGGGTGCCACCTTTTCCCTCTGGTTGCGGAAACATAGCGAATATCCTCAGATGATGAAAACCTTGCAAAAAGAGGGTTTTTCCCTTATAGCAGCAGACATAAATGGCTCTGAAAAGCTAACCGACCCAGGAATCAGAAAACAGGTCCTTCTCCTGGGGAATGAAGGGCAAGGATTGTCAGATACAATGCTTACCATGGCAGATGAAATTTTGACCATACCCTTTAATAAAAATGCTGTGGAATCCCTCAATGTAGCAATCGCTGGAGCACTCTGTATGTATCACCTTCGGTAAACACTACGCATTAATGAACAGATCCACCCCGTTTACGAGCACCATTAATATAGACAGGAACCGTGCCTCTCCCCCGCCGCTTGCGCTTGTACATGGCATCATCAGCGCGCTTGACAATACTCTCCTCATTGTCCCCCGCTTCAGCTTCGGTCACACCAATTGACAAATCAGTATTACCGAACTTAAAGGACATGTACTGTTTTCTGATTCGTTGCGCTACCACATTCGCCTGAGACTTATTGGTATCGGGAAGCATAACAACAAATTCATCGCCCCCATAGCGATACCCTGAATCGATATCCTCTCGAATACAAGATTGTATAATCTCAGCTAAAGCATGAAGGACTGCATCACCCATCTGATGACCTTCAGTATCATTGAGTTCCTTAAAGCGATCTATATCGATGAGGAGCAAAGACAAAGCTCGGTCAGGCTTTCGTCGAAATCGCTTTAATTCCCGCTTGATCTCTGCATAGAAGTGACGTAGGTTATAGAGACCTGTGAGACTATCGGTTATGGCTAAAAGACTCAGTTGTTCATTCTTTTGCCGAAGCTCATCCTCAAGTTGCTTTTTCTCAGTGATATCTTTAGCAGTAAGAACATAACCATCAATGTTATTGATCTCAAAGTTCATCCGCGAAATATTCAAGATAAGCACCATCATATTGCCCTCTTTGGTCTTTGCTGATATAACTTCATTGATAACAGAGCCAGTTTTCTTCATTTTTTCAATGAGAGAGGCTATTCGTCTACTCTCAAAAAGTAGGGTAAGCGGTTTTCCTAACACCTCTTCCTGGGTGTAACCAAAGTAGGACTGTGCGCCCTCATTGAACTTTAAGATGTAATGTTCTCTGTCTACTGTAAAAATGATATCATTGGAATTTTGTATGATGTGCTCAAGATAGGTTACCTTTTTCTGCTCAACCCGATAGAGGAGCGCATCCTTCTCCTTGGTTTCAATATCCGCAGCATACAACATTTTGATATTGAAGATTAACAGGAAAGGAACAAAGAGAGCTGGCACCATTATGAGTATTTTCACATAGAGCGGAACAGGCAAGAATAGTGCTAAGGTACAGTTGGTAAAAATGATGATAGTACCAAAAAGACCTGCCACAAAGGTTCGTCTATAGAGACCAATATTATTCTTTTTGTGATTTTTTAGGCTTTTGCGATACCGGTTTGAAACCGTTCTCATATTTCCCCATCATCTATTACTAATTATTTACTAAAACCCACTCCCTGAACGACCCCTCCACAGGCACTGGATTTACCCTTTTAAAATCAACCATTTAGACAGAAATACATCTAAATGATACGGTTAATTTCTGAGAGCATATCACAAAAAAGGGTGAAACAATTGCTTATCGTTTACATCTTCCCACATACTAATTATACCACAAATTTGTATTTTTTTCGGTAATAATATTCTCTTTTGCATTGATTTTATTCAGAATATAATTTTTTTATTTATTATATATAGTGGTTCTAGTAAGAATTGAGGAATCATTGGCGCAACAGCGTGCTCAAATTAATTACAAAATCAGTGTCAAGGATTGAAAAAGAATGCCAAAAAAGAGATATTTTACCAAAGGCCAAATGGAAGCTGACATTAGTGCAGCCATCACCCGATTTGAAAAAGAATTTATGGGAAGAGGGCCTTTAGAAACAAAGACATACATCCTCGACGACATGGTAATCACCCGTCTGACTGGAATCTTGAGTAAGGCTGAGTTAAAACTGGTCCTCTCTGATCGAAATGTTAGAGGACGAGAGCTGATCAAGCAAGTGCGATCCGAACTCATTGAAAACAATCGTGGCATATTGGAAGCTGTGATTAAAAACATCACAAAGCGTAAAGTTAAATCACTTCATACTGACATCAGCACGACAAATGGTGAAAAAATAATCATATTTATTTTAGATAAAAAAGTCGATCTCTCCTAATCTATAAATAGTATTAAAGTTATTTTATTCTTGCGCACTCCCTGAGAAATAGTATAAATTATTCTCGTTAAACTGGACGAAAAAGGGATAGGTTTCTATCTGTTTCTTCGTAAAGTTAAAAGCTTTTTTAAAAAATCGAGTTTATCAGAACTCCCCACAAGGAGTGCGTGATAAAAATGATGTCCCTTTGGGCTGTGCTGCGAAGAACATTCTCAAGGGCCTTTTTTTTGCACAATTCAAAAACTAATTATTGACAGAAAAGAACTAGCACCTTTCTGCTCAGGTAACAAATCACAGTGAAATCTCTGTTTTAGTGAAAAGGAACAATAACTATGGGTTGGTTTTCTAAATCACAGGATGAAAAAAAGAAGATTCGCAAGAGTCCGGAGCTGTGGCTGCGGTGTAAAGCCTGTAAAAAACACATATTCAAAGAGGACTGGCATAACCAGCACAGTGTTTGCCCCCAATGTAATTACCATGGGAGACTTACTGCCTATGAACGTATCGGAATAACCCTGGACGTAGGAACATTCAAAGAGATTAATGAAGAGATTCACCCAGGTGATCCATTGGACTTTGTTGACGGCAAGGGAAAATACAGTGATCGCGTTGAGGAGACTCGGACTAAATCCGGTCTTAATGAGTCGATTGTTACTGGTACTGGTTCTATTGAAGGAAAGCCGGTGGTTGTTGGCGTTATGGACTTTCGCTTTTTAGGCGGTAGTCTTGGTTCTGGCACTGGAGAAAAAATTCTTCGTGCAGCAAACTATGCCTATGACCACAAATTGCCACTCATCATTTTCTCAGCCTCCGGTGGTGCTCGCATGCATGAAGGGCTATTGTCACTTATGCAAATGGCAAAAACCTGTGCCGCAGTAAAACGGCTTGCAACAAAAAATCTACCCTATATTTCGGTACTGACCGATCCGACAACCGGTGGTGTATCAGCCTCCTTTGCCATGGTTGGTGATGTTCATTTAGCAGAACCGGGCGCTTTGATAGGATTCGCAGGACGGCGTGTTATCGAGCAAACAATCAAACAGAAACTTCCCGATGACTTTCAAACATCCGAGTATTTGCTTGAGCATGGTTTCGTGGATCGTATTGTTCAACGGGGAGAGATTAAACATACGCTTAGCTTGCTACTATCCTTTTACAACCGCTAAGCACAAATTTTACAAACAAGAATATAAACAGATTTACTTTGCATATTGGAGGAACGCGTGGCAAAAAAGAAAGAGACTCATTTTTCAAATATGACTCCCTGGGAGATCGTACAGATTGCCCGTCATAAGGAGCGGCCCGTTCTTGTCGATTACCTTGACAAAATTTTTGATGATTTTATTGAACTACACGGCGATCGGTGTTTTTCTGACGATCGTGCTCTTATCGGTGGATTTGCCCGTCTGGACAAACAAAATGTTATGGTCATTGGACATAACAAGGGAAAAAACGTTCAAGACAATATAGCCCAGAATTTTGGCCAAGCCAAACCAGATGGGTACCGTAAAGCACTTCGTTTGATGAAATTAGCAGAAAAATTCAACGTACCGATCATCGCCTTTATTGACACACAGGGAGCATTCCCCGGTCTTGACGCAGAGGAACGTGGTCAGGCAGAAGCGATCGCCCGAAACCTTGCCGAGATGTCGCAGGTGACCGTACCGATCATCTGTATTGTCAGTGGTGAAGGTGGTAGTGGTGGCGCTCTTGGTATTGGCGTTGGTGATGTGATCATTATGCTGTCGAACTCAATTTACTCGGTGATCTCACCGGAAGGGTGTGCTGCAATTCTTTGGCGGGATGCAAAGTTCTCACCAGAAGCGGCAGAAGCCCTCAAATTGACGGCACCCTCCCTAGTGCGTCTTGGGATTGTTGATGAGATCATCGATGAGCCTGTTGGTGGCGCTCACACCGATCCAGAGGCAACAGCTGAAGCCGTTAAAAATTCCCTTCTTAAAAACCTTCAAGGTTTACAAAAATTGCCTCCTGCAAAATTAGTAAAAAAACGTTTTGAGAAGTTTGCAAATATTGGACATTTTAACAAATAAATCAAAGACAGGATACTGATTATGGCACAAAAAACAGCTCCGAAAAAAAAGGCTGGAAAAGCAGCCACAAGTAAGGAAGATGCTCTTCATAAGATTCCTCTTCGTATTACCGATACCACGCTGCGCGATGCCCACCAGTCACTGTGGGCCACCCGTATGCGCACCGAGGATATTCTTCGCATTATCGACACGGTTGATAATGTTGGTTACTACTCCTTAGAAGTTTGGGGTGGCGCAACCTTTGATGTCTGTCTCCGTTTCCTCCATGAGAATCCCTGGGAGCGCCTTCGCCAGATCAAGGCTAAGGCCAAAAAGACTCCTCTCCAAATGTTATTACGGGGACAAAATCTCGTAGGATATCGTAACTATGCCGATGATGTTGTTGACAAATTCATCGCTTTATCCTGTGAAAACGGTATTGATATTTTCCGTGTTTTTGATGCACTCAATGACACCAGAAATTTAGAAGCTGCTGTTAAAGCTGTAAAGCGCCATGGTGGACACGCCCAAGGTGTTCTTGCTTATACCATTTCTCCAGTTCACACTGTTGAAAAATATGTCCAACATGCAAAAGACCAACTGGCACTGGGGATCGATTCACTCTGTATCAAGGATATGGCCGGTATTCTTACACCCATAGCAACAGAGGCCCTAGTTAAGGCATTGGTCAAGGAAGTGGGTATTCCGATTCAAATTCATTGTCATTCTACCAGTGGTATGGCAACAGCAACCTATGTTGAAGGTGTTCGCGCCGGTGCAGGTGCTATTGACTGTGCTATCTCTTCAATGGCTGGTTCAACAGCACAGCCTCCTGTAGAAACCCTGTCGGCAATCTTTAGCGAAACCAACTATTCGGCAAATCTTGACATTGAGGCACTTCAGAAAATCGCCAAGTACTTTGAAGAATTAACCCCCAAGCGTCGCCAGAAAAGTGCCCCAACCAACTCAATAGATCCGGGCATTCTCATCCATCAGATTCCCGGTGGCATGATCTCCAATTTCCGTTCTCAATTAGATGCCCAAGGTGCTTTAGACAAACTCCCCGAAGCCCAAGAAGAGGTAACCCGAGTTCGTAAAGATCTGGGATATCCCCCATTGGTAACGCCTACCAGTCAGATCGTTGGAACTCAAGCGGTAATGAATGTGATTGTTGGCGAACGGTACAAAGTTGTGCCTAACGAAGTTAAGGACTATGTACGAGGCATGTATGGACGCTCACCAGCGCCAATCACACCGGAGTTTACAAAACAGATTTTAGGAGACGAGAAACCGATCGACTATCGTCCAGCTGACAAAATCAAACCTATGCTTCCCAATGCTGCCGAAGGTATTGATCCTGACTTGATTGAAAAAGAGGAAGATATTATCTCTTACTGCATCCTTCCTGATGCAGCAATGAAATATTTCAAGTGGCGCAAACTTCCTGTAGATCAGCGTCCGCCAATCCCAGCAGATTTGGAAATGGAAAAGGCAAAACAGGCAAGCGCTCCAGCTCCAGCAAAGGCAAGTGGGCCTGCTGTCAGTGCAAAGACTAATCTTAAGGCCGATCAGATCGTACATCCTGAAGATTATAAAGGCATTGGCCACCTGATCAAATGTGCTGCTGGGATCCAACTCAATGAATTCTCTATTCGTAAGGGTAGCTTTGACCTCACTTTTAGTTCCGACGGAAACACTAAACCGGGATTACGCAAACCACTCCCCGAAGAGATGAATGAACCTGAGGCGCCGGTAATCGAAGAGGTTGTGGAAGAACCGCCAAAAGAAGTTGAGATGAAAAAGGATATCACTGAGAAAAACACAGATTATTCTCATACCATTAATGCACCCTTGGGTGGAACCTTTTATTCATCGGCAAACCCAAGTAATCCACCCCTTGTAAAAATTGGGGATGAAGTGAAGAAGGGTCAAAAGGTCTGTATCGTAGAAGCGATGAAACTCTTTAATGAGATCGAGGCAACTACCGATGCAAAGATCCTTGCCTTTTTAGTAACTGATGGTGATACGGTGACCAAAGATCAACCTATTATCGCCTTTGAACCAGTTTAATCTGTATTTTTAGTTGAAATATAGGTAACGGGCCCTGTCTCTTTGTAAAGAGATGGGGCCATTTCTGTTGAGTCTATTAATCCTTTATCCTCTAAGGACATCTAAAAAGGATGCAACTCTCTCCATCTCCTCTGGAAGTCTCTCTTTGATCTGATCCAAATGGGAATTGTTAAATTCTAATGCTCCATAACATTCCTGTATTAACGGTGGTGAGGGCTGATCTGCATCGACTTGAGTGAGCTCTAGCTCATAGCAAAAATAATCAGCTAAATGACATACAGCATTGTTACTGGTAAAGGACTTTATCTTCAAAGGGGTATGGTGGTGGATAATTGGATAAAACAGTACATCAGGAAGATTCCATCGGTTAACAAGCCACTCTGCTACATCAGTATGAGTATAGCCAAGGATTTCATTCTCAATTTCATAGGAGGAACGACCTTGACTGTTGACCTGTTTAACAACCTTTTGTAAATCATCGTGTAGATACTGCTCCATAACAATTTTACCGACATCATGCAAAAGGCCGCAACAAAAAGATTCATCAGGAGAAACATCTCGATTGTCAACAACATCAGCAATAAGCTTTGCTAAAAGTGCGCAGAACACGCTGTGTTGCCAAAATTGTGCTCGATTAAAGGTTGGTTGGTCCTTTGCATCGGGAAACATATCAAAGACCGTCAAACTAAGCACCATTGTATTGATTACCTTAAATCCTAACACTACCACGGCCTCATTAATATTCGTTATTTTCCGTGGCATCCCATAAAAGGCACTATTAGATAGCCGTAACACCTTAGCTGAAATAGACATATCCTGGGCGAGGATGCCTGCCACATCCTTTGAGGAGGTTGTGGGATCATTAATACAGGCCAATAAATGGGTGGCAACTTGCGGCAGAGTCGGAAGGTTGGAAATTCGTTTGATCTTATCTTTTAATTCCAAAGGTACTGGCATAATTAGTTTACATGTCCTTGGTGCAAAATTTGAGCGAAGGTTGTGCTATATATTTTTAATAATGCTTTTGCACTTTGTCATCCAAAAGATTATTTTGATATAGTTAAATTTATTATACTATATTAGTTTGTACTAAATACCTATCATATATACAGGTAACTGGCAAAAACAGTTACAGAGGATAGGCTTTGTGTACTTTCAAGTATATCCTTTTTAACGCGGTTTTTCCAGTTAATTGTGAGGGAGGAAGAGTAATAATGGGTAGTAAACAAAGAGGTGCTGTATTATTTAGCTTGGTGTGTTTAGCTCTTTTCAGTTCTCTATACGCGGTCTCCTACGAAACGCCTCTGGTAAACAAATTTGGCCAGAGTGGGCTGCTCTTTATTCACTCTGCAAAAACACTTGGGTGGGGACGACTTAATATCGGTGTTAATGGCAATGTAAGTAGGAACGAGGATTTTCTTATCTCCCTTATGCAAAATTCTCCTACCGCAGTTAAGGACACTAGCTCCATACCGGATATCGTCATTGGTAATATAAATTGTAATCTGGGCTACGGTCTCACCCGTTGGCTCGATGTTGGTGTTATGGTTCCGATCTATTTTGATAGGATTGCCGAATCAAGCAAACACTCGATTGGTGGAACGGTAACAGCATTAGGTGATGTTGAGGTTAGCTTAAAGTGGCAGTATCCCCCTCACACGATTAAAAACTTTTTTGAGATGGCCTACTACGGTGCGGTTTCTGTGCCTACCGGTGATAAGGGCGACAGTTACTTTCCCCGCCATACTTACTATCTTCAAAAAGATAAACCAGAAGAACCAATTTACTTTTTTACTTCCGGTAATGTGGAAGTGGACATGAAAATGCTCTGGACCTTCAATTTTCATCAACTGCTTCGCGGAGCTCCAGTTAAAGCTTACTTCAACTATGGTGTTCGTTGGACCGAAGGAGCACTGGACCATCTGTTCTTGCTTAATGCAGGACTTTCCTATCGCCCAGTCAATTGGATCACCTTCTTTTCTGAATTCAGTGGGGAGACCAGAGTAAGCAATGTCGATCGTGGATTCAAGATTGGCGATGACCCCTTGCGTCTTTCACCAGGCATAACCATAACACCTCCAGGTGGATTTTACCTTACCTTTGGCATGGATATTAACCTTTCCTCGGACACATCACTTAACTATTTTACTTCCCTTGACAATGGAAAGTTTTTGCAAACAGAGATCGAACCACAGTATCGTTTTGAAATGTCTGTGGGATGGGCCGGTTTTATCATGCCTCAGGATAAGGATAAAGACGGTATCAAGGATAATGAAGACCGATGTCCGGAAGATCCCGAAGATTACGATGGGTTTGAAGATCACGATGGTTGTCCTGAATATGATAATGATGCCGATGGTATCCCCGACACCCTCGACAAATGCCCCAATGATAAGGAAGACATTGATCAGTTCGAGGATGAGGATGGCTGTCCCGACCTTGACAATGATGGTGATGGTATCAAGGATGTTGACGACAAGTGCCCCAATGTTGCTGAAGATATTGATGGGTTCGAAGATACTGATGGCTGCCCTGATTACGATAATGATAAAGATAACATACCCGACTCATCGGATGCCTGCATCAACACACCTGAAGACAAGGATGGTCATGATGATGCTGATGGCTGCCCGGACTTTGACAATGATCTTGATGGTATTCCCGATTCATTAGATAAGTGTCCCAATGATCCAGAATCATATAACGGATTTGAAGACGAGGATGGCTGTCCGGACGAGAAACCAAAAGAAAAACCGAAAGCCAAGGAAATTAAGCGTGGACGGGTGATCCTCCGTGGTGTCAACTTTGAATTCAACAAGGCTGCCCTCAAAGAGGAATCTTACTTAGTTCTTGATCAGGTTCACGCATCACTGGTTGAATGGCCAGAGGTCAAAGTTGAGATTATTGGTCATACCGATAATATTGGCTCCCGTATATTCAATAACCGTCTCTCACGGAAACGTGCAGAAACAGTTCGAAACTATCTGATTTCCAAGGGAATCACTCCAGATCGCCTTGTGGCTCTGGGTAAAGGTGAAGACGAACCAATTTCTACCAATAAAACTGCTGACGGTCGTGCTTCGAACCGTCGTGTTGAACTACATCGAATTGATTAATTGATGGAAGGAGTAATACATTATGTCTAAACTCAGTGTAAAACTCATTGCAACAGTTTTACTCGTTAGCGTTGGAGTATTCAGTACCATTAACACTGAAGGACAGAAAGGTGTCGTCCGTACACTGTCGGCAAAGACCAATGGTAAATTGACTTTAGATATCGGCGCAGGTATCAACTATGCTCAGGACAATGAATTTGTCACTGATGTTCGTGATCAGAACGGTCAGCCACAGGACAGCTCCTTTGCACGAATGATGTCTAACACGCTCAATATTACCTTTGGTGCAGCCTCCTTTATTGACCTGGGAGCTAGCATGCCCTTTTTCTACGATAAAACTGGGCTGAGTAGCAGTGAAAGCAGTGGGGGTATTGGTGACTTAGCACTCTCTATGAAGCTTTTATACCCACCACCACTCAAAAAGCGTCTTTTTTATCAATCACTCTTCTTAGGAATAACCATTCCCACTGGTAGTGACGAGAGTGGTATCTTTCCTCGCCACACCTGTTACAAGGATAATGATGATACTCCCATGAATGGGCTCTACTACACACCAAATAGTTTTACTATCAAACCAATGGTTGCCTGGACCTTTGATATTGGTGGCGTAGTAGAGAAGTTTCAATTTGAGATTGATGTCAATGTGGGTGGAATTTTCTCCATTGATTCAAAGAAAAACAACCTGGTTTTGGCCAACATCGCCATGGAGTATACTCCGGTTGAACCATTGACCATCTTCTGCGATTTTGCCGGTCAGTCACGGTGGCAGAATTTCGAGAAGAGTTTTAAAGTTGGTACCGATCCGCTTATGCTTTCTCCAGGACTACGAATCAATACACCTATAGGATTGTATGTTCAGTTTGCAGGAGACTTTGCTCTTGCTTCACGGGAAAGGAAAGAGCGTTGGAAGGACGAATACTCACCACTTAAGAATTGGAGTTACTCTACCTATGTTGCTCCCAAATATGGCTTTCAATTTGCCATAGGTTGGAATGGCTATCTTATGGCCCAAGATCAGGATGAGGATGGTGTCAAGGATGACATTGATCGCTGTCCTAAAGATCCAGAGGACAAGGATGGTTTTGAAGACAATGATGGCTGCCCCGACAAGGACAATGACAATGATGGTGTCCCTGATCTTCAAGACAAGTGTCCCAACGAGGCTGAGGATAGAGATGGCTTTGAAGAGGATGATGGTTGCCCAGAATCAGACAATGACAAAGATGGCATCCCCGATGATCAGGATAAATGTCCCCGTGTTGCCGAGGATTTTGATGGTATAGAGGACAATGATGGCTGCCCCGATGTCGACAATGACAAAGACGGTGTTGATGACTCAAAGGATAAATGTCCTAATGAACCAGAGGATGTAGACTCCTTCCAGGACGACGATGGTTGCCCTGACCCTGACAATGATAAGGATGCTATTCCTGATCTTAAGGATAAATGTCCCAACAAACCAGAAACCCTCAATGGATTCCAGGATGAGGATGGCTGTCCAGACACAAAGGAGAAACCAAAACAGATCCAACAGTCTGACATGCCAAAACACCAGATTTTGGAAGGGGTCAACTTCAGTAGTGGAAGCTCGAATATGACCTATTCCTCTTATCAATATATTGAACCAATCATCAGAGAGATGAAGAAATACCCTGACATTCGGATTGAGGTCCGTGGCCATACCGACAGTGTTGGAAAATACGAATCCAATATGCGTCTCTCAAAGAAACGGGCAGAATCGGTAAAAGCCTACCTAGTACGCAAGGGTATTCAGGCACATCGGATTCATGCGGTTGGTTTTGGCCCCAGTAGCCCTGTTGCTGATAACCGTACTGCAGCAGGTCGGGCAAAAAATAGACGGATTGAGATTGTCCGAGTACGATAACAAAGAATAAAATTATCAAATTTCATAGCCTTCCCTTGAAAAGGGGAAGGCTTTTTTTACACTTTTTCCTCTCTTTTATCTTATTCAATATTTCTAAACATTATCAAGCATCTATTTTATTGCAAAGCCAAACCTTCTATGTAATTTTCTTAATTTTTTTAATAAACAGATGTCATATTGCCTATTTTTTCGCTTTGGGAGACCCTTTTTTATATTTGGCAATAAAATTGTAAAAGTATTATATTATTAAACGTCAAAGGACAGCATTTTTGCTGTCATTCTCTTTCATTATTCATTGCTATGGAGGCACCATGAAAAAAGCTTTGTCCCTCATTGTAATTATTGCATTAGCAATAAGCATCAATGCAAAAGGCAAAATGCCCGTTCTTAAAGTAGGGTACGCAGGTCATGATCATCAAGCTGCACTCTATGTTGCTTGCTACCAAGCTGAAAAAACAAAAAAAGACTGTGGCGTCTATTTAAAAGAGGTTGATCCCAAAAAGCACTATGAAATGTATAATAAGGATAAAAAAGTCGCTGATGTTGAAATTTTTAAGGCCGGTGGAGGATCCAAAATCCCCACAATGATGTCACAGGGACACTTTGAAGTTGGTTTTGGTGGTGTGGCAGCTTTTGCTTTTTTTGTGGATAAGGGCTCACCTATGAAAATCATATCTCCCTTACATACCAAAGGAGATATGCTTGTTGTTGCTCCAGATAATAAGGTTGACTCTTGGGATAGCTTTGTAGCATGGGTAAAAGAGAAAAAAGAGCCGGTTAAGGTCGGATTTAAAAAACCCGTGGCAGTAGCAAAGCTCATTTTTGAAACAGCAGCTAAAGAGGCAGGGCTCTCTTATAGCAGTGACGCCTCAAAAAAAGATCTTGAAATTTTAATGGTGAACATGAAGGGTCAAAAGAATTTAAATCCCGGTTTAAAAAATAAAGTCATTGATGCTTATGTTGCTAACAATCCATCCTGCGCGATAGCAGAGAACAAAGGTATGGGAAAAATCGTTGCAGATCTTAATGATCTACCTCCGGGGATTTGGAAAGATCACCCCTGTTGCGGAATTGCAGCGAACACAAAGGCTATGGAAGAAAAAAAGGATCTTATCACCGACTTCTTAAAACTTATCATTCTTGCAACAAATTACATGAATGAACAACAGGATGAAATAGCCGTTAAAGATGCATCAAAATGGCTTGGCACATCCATTGCAGTTGAGAAGGCCTCTATTCCAACCTCTGGCTATACCACCGTACCCAGTGATGATTGGAAAAAGAAGATGTATGTTTGGGTCGATGCCATGAACGATATGTCAAAGTTTAGCGGTGGCCTTAAAGATAAAAAAGAGGCAGCAGTTGATCCCCTTCTTTTTGATTTTTCTATGTTAGAATCTGCTGCAAAAGATTTAAAGGCCAAGGGTATTGAAAACCGTTTTTAATTTTTGCAAAAAACATGCTGTAAGTCTTATACTTCCCCTTTGTATAATACTTTTTTGGGAAGTTGCAGCCAAAGTTGTTGATAATCGCGCTTTAGTGCCTACTGTAGAGTCGGTACTAAAGCGTTTTTTTCACCCCTTTGCCGATCTATTGGGTATCGGTAACTATCTCCATCATATCTTTGCCAGTGCATTTCGGGTTATTATTGGATTTTGCATGGCAGTTGTTATAGCAATGCCTCTGGGACTCATTTCTGGAAGAGTACCAATCCTCTCACGCATGATCAACCCCGTTATTGAATTTTTACGTCCCATTTGTCCAATTGCCTGGATTCCCTTTGCCCTGGTGATTTTTAAAACCTACTCAGTTGCCAATCTTTTCGGTGTGCAGTATACACGCTCCATTTTTGGCGACATCCAAATTGGCATGCTCTTTGTAATTTTTTATGGTGGTTTTTTTCCCATCTTTGTCAACACAGTCTATGGAGTAACCTCAGCAAAAAATATTTATATTGAATCAGCTCAACTCTTGGGGTGTGGAAAGAGACAACTTTTTAAACGAGTAATCCTTCCCTCTGCTCTGCCCTCTATACTGACGGGATTACGAATTGGCTTAGGAAACTCCTGGATGGTCATTATTGCAGCAGAAATGCTTCCCGGAAGTGAAGCGGGATTGGGCCACCTTATAATGTATGCCTATGAGCTGGCTGACATGGATATTATGATTTTTAGTGTGATTTTAGTCGGTATTATTGGCTCCCTACTAAGCCATGGAGTAAAACTTATTGAGAATAAAACTTCAACGTGGCAGGCAAAGGAGCGATAATGTCCTTTTTAATAATAGATAAGGTCAACAAAGTCTATACCGGAAAGACAAATGAAGAGATTGTCGCTTTACAAGATATTAGCTTGAGCTGTGAGCAGGGTGAATTTATCACGATTGTTGGATCTACTGGTTGTGGTAAAACAACTCTTCTTCGATTAATCGCCGGATTAGAGCAACCCTCATCTGGTACCATCACTATTGGTGAAAATGCAGTTACTGGCATAAACGAAGAGGTTACTTTGGTTTTTCAACAGTACTCGCTCTTTCCCTGGTATAATGTGCTGGACAATATTGGCTTTAGCTTAGAGCTTAAAGGTGTTGATAAACATGAACGAATAGAACGTGTTCAAAAACTCATATCTCTGGTCGGACTTACAGGTTTTGAAAAGTCCTTCCCCTATGAGCTTTCAGGGGGTATGCAACAGCGTGCCGCCATTGCTCGAGCACTTGCCTATAATCCAAAGGTTCTCCTTTTAGATGAACCCTTTGGTGCATTAGATGAGCGAACTCGTCACCGACTACAGGAAGAGTTTTTGGCAATTTGGGAACGAGAAAAAAAGACCATTATTTTAGTAACTCACAATATCGATGAAGCGGTCTTCTTAGGTACCCGTATCTTCATTATGCGCGATCGACCGGGAAAGATTGAGGAGGAGGTCCTAATTCAGCTTGCCCGTCCACGATCGAGGCAGTCAAAGGAGTTTACTGATCTCCATCTCCATGTGCGAGAAACCCTTGAGAATATATTAGAGTAGTCCATCTTCAGAACTGTCTTCCCGTCAAGATACAAAAATTATTTTATTTGCTATAGACGTTTTAATATATATATTAATTAATCTACTAATAGGTTAGCAACAACTCTAAGAATATACAGGATCAGATTATGGGTTTTGTGGGTGGACAAGAACTAGTTATCATTCTAATCATTGTCATTCTCCTTTTTGGAGCAAAAAAGATTCCCGAACTTGCCAGTGGCCTTGGGAAGGGTCTAAAGGAGTTTAAAAAGGCATCTTCCGAAGCAGAAAAGGAGATTGAAGATCTCTCAGGGAAAATATCGTCCGACCAAAAACAAATTAAAGACGAAAAAGAGAGCAAATAGCCTTCATTTTTTCATTACATTTTAATATTTAGCATTAGTTATTTATAGTTTTTATCATTATTTCCGTTATTTCAACTTGAACCACAACAGGGCTAAAACTATTTTGTTACACCCAATTCGATCATCACACCACGCACCAACTAACAAAGGGGAAGCGGGATATGAAGTTTAAAGGTGGGTTCAATGTTCGACTAAGAGGCGAACCATCTCACTCTATAAAACCCCTCCCCCAATGTAACACCTTAGAGCTTCCACTAACTTCAACACGATTTAATTTCTCTATAGTTTTAGTAAAACCAGGTGAATTAGTCTTTCCTGGTGATAGAATCGCAATAGATTCGGACAACTTTTCATTACCCCTCTTGGCTCCCTGCAAAGGAACAGTAAATCTTGATTTAAAAGGCAAAATTATTGCACTTGAGTCGATCCAACAAATGGATAGTACGGCCATTGATATAAAAAAAGATATGCCCGAGCGGTATCAATCACAGGGTGTATTTGGAGAGACACGATATACCCTTGTTCGACTTGGTGCATGGCAATTACTGTTTGACACAAAAAATGGATCTGTTCCGGATCCTCTGGATAAACCTCAAACAATCATAGTCTCTCTTTTGTCTTTGGAACCCTTTTCTTTACATCCTGATGTTCTTCTTAAAGAGCGTTTATCAGAGTTTATTCATGGGCTTAAATGCCTCTATTCATTAATTGGGGATAAAAAAATTTATTTAATCCTGCCAAATATAAAATCAAAAAGTATAGACCAATGCTACAATGATTTATACCGTAATAATTTAATTAGGCTTGTGAAGGTCCCTGCAAAATATCCTTACTCTGAACCGGAGTATGTAGCACAAGCTCTTCCCGAATTTGATAATAGCCCTGGATCTGCGCCAATCTGGGCAACCTCTGTGGAGGGTGTCCTTGCCATAGACCAGGCATTGACCATTTCCCACCCCTATCTGCATCGTCATATAGCCTTAGGTGGACCGGCATGTAAAAGCTCTGGATATGTCACTGCGGTCTGCGGGTATCCCATAAAAAAAATAAAGGAGAATATAGGAATACAAGGCAAAGTCCGTGTTGTTCAAGATGGGATTCTTAGAGGCAAAAAGGTAGATGAAAATCAGGTTGGTTTGGACACAGAGTGTCAGAGTTTAACCTTTATCGAAGAAAAGAGCAATCGAGACTTCCTTGGTTTTGCGCGCTTGGGCTTTACAAAACAATCCTTTAGCAACTCTTTTTTAAGTAAAATTGTTCCAAATTTCAAGGAAAAAGCCACTACTGGATTACAGGGTGAACATCGCCCCTGTGTTACCTGTGGTTTTTGTGAATCTATATGTCCCGCTGCACTGCTGCCCCATTTGCTATACCGGTATATTCAAAAACAGAGAGCAGAGGAGGCACAGCAATTGGGACTCTTTAAATGTATATCCTGTGGATTATGCTCCTATGTATGCCCCTCCAAGCTCGACCTCTTTAAAACGATTGACCAAACAAAAAAAGAGTTGTCGACTGTAAACAAAAAAGAGGAGGCGGGATCATGAAACCGCTTCTCTCTCTACTGGAGGCAGCACGTCCTCTCTTTGTAAAGAGAGGAAAATTACATTTTTTCAAACCAGCCTTTGATGCTGCTGAGTTTGCCCTTTTCTATCCATCATCTCGTACAGAGTATGCACCCCATGTGCGTGATGCCTTGGATATAAAACGATTCATGGGAACTGTAATTTTGGCCATGCTCCCCTCACTTATTGCGGCTATCTACTTCTTTGGCCCCCGCACTTTGGCAATGATCCTTGTCTCCTATGTTGTAGGCGGAACAGTTGAGGTGCTCTTTGCAGCAATTCGCAAAAGCGAGATTCATGAAGGCTTTCTAGTTACCGGCTTAATTTTTCCTCTAACCCTTCCTCCAGGTACACCCCTGTGGATCGTTGGCGTGGGTATCTTCTTCGGCACCATGTTTGGCAAAGAGGTATTTGGTGGCACTGGAAAAAACATTTTTAATCCAGCCTTAGTCGGACGGATGTTTATCACCATTGCCTTTCCCGCCCCCATGACAACCTTATGGAAAATGCCCTTCTCCGATGCCATTACATCGGCCACCCCTATGTCACTCTTTAAAACGCAACAGATTATTACTCCCTATGTAGATCTTTTGTGGGGAAACACTGCTGGCAGTATAGGTGAAACATTTCATATTGGTATAATCGCTGGTGGGCTATTTTTAATGATGACGAAAATCAGTAATTGGCGGATACCTCTTTCATATTTGGGGACCGTATTTATTATCTCTTATGTTGGAAACATGGCATTACCTGATACATACGCACCGCCACTGTTTCAAATTCTTTCTGGCGGGCTACTCTTTGGCGCAATGTTTATGGCAACAGATCCTGTTACAGCACCAATGACAAAAATTGGAAAATATCTCTTTGGGATTTTTTGCGGTTTCCTTACTGTACTAATCAGAGCACTCTCAGGATATGTTGAGGGTGTTATGTTTAGTATCGTGATTATGAATGCCTTTACACCACTCCTTGATCATATAGTGCTTTCTGTAAAATATAGGCAGGTCAAGGCATGATTGATCGCTTTAAAATGATCCTCTTTGTACTGGTCTTGGGTACGATACTAACAACGGCACTTGTTGCAGTCAATGATGCCACAGCGCCTCGCATCGCCTATAATGAACAAATGAAATTGCACAAAAACATCCTTGTAGCTTTTAACATACCCTTTAAGGAAGAGGCTGTTGAGTCAACCTTTAAGAGAAGGATAAAAACTAAAAAGGTAAAAGAGACTACCCTCTATATTACAAACCAAGGAGACTGTGCCTTTACCATAAAGGGAAAAGGTGTCTGGGGACCAATCTCTGGCGTCCTTGCGCTTCAATCAGATTTAATCACCATAAAAGGATTAAGTGTTCTCCACCAGGAAGAGACTCCCGGCTTAGGTGATCGTGTATTTGAACAGGCAAAGCTTAAAGAGTATGAAGGGAAAAAGTTTTCTCCCAAGCTTATCGTAACCGCACCAGGGAAAGCTCAAAAACAGAATGAGATTGATGGGATCACCGGAGCAACCTTAAGTTGTGTGGCCTTTGGCAACATTTTAAATGATGAATATGCGCGACATAAGCGACTACTCAGCGGAGGCAATCAATGATTGCAAAGAAGTTGTTTGGCACCAAGGGATATAAGGTCATTCGTAATGGCTTATGGTCTGACCATCCTATCTGCTCTGCTACGCTGGGTATATGTTCTGCCTTAGCAATAACTAATAAGGTAGAAAACGCTTTAGCCATGAGCGCTGGTGTTATTTTTGTCCTTCTTATTACTGGCTTTCTCATCTCCCTTCTAAGATCACTCATTCCCTCACGGGTGCGTATTATTACTTATATGATCACCATTTCATCCTGTGTGATAATTGTTGACAAAGTGCTGAAAGCCTATTTTCCTGCTATCAGTGAAGCTATGGGGCCCTATGTGGGGTTGATTATAACCAATTGTATTATCATGGGAAGGGCTGAGGCATTCTTTGTGCAAAACAATACCTATCACTCACTTTTAGATGCCCTCTCCAATGGTATTGCCTACTCGTACACCCTCATTACCATGGCAATCATTCGAGAAATTCTGGCCTTTGGTACACTCTTGGGCATCCAGGTCATGCCAGCTGGCTGGGAGAATTGGGTGGTCATGGCATTAGCACCAGGTGCATTCTTTATCCTTGGTGTCTTTCTCTGGATCCTGAGAACCCTGGCTGATATTGACCCACCGGGGAAAGGATAGTTGCAATGCTTCGACTTATTACTATCTTTATAGCAGCAATCTTTACCCACAATGTAGCATTGGCGTACCTATTGGGAATGTGTCCCTTTGTGTCTCTGGCACGCAATCTCAAGACTTCCTTTGGAATGGGCTTAGCAGTGGTCTTTGTGGTCACCTTGACTGCTGCAATTAACTGGCCAATTTATCATCTGGTTCTTGTTCCTCACAACTGTGAATTTCTTTCATTTATAGTTTTTATAATCGTTATTGCTTCCTCAGTTCAACTGGTGGAAATGATCATGGAGCGCTTTTTTCCTGCTTTGCAGGCTTCCTTTGGGATTTTTCTACCCCTTATTACCGTAAACTGTACCGTACTTGCAATCTCTCTTTTTATGGTGCTGAGGGAATACACCTTTATAACCACTCTCTTTTTTGCCGTTGGTTCTGCTGTTGGATTCTGGTTGGCCATTGTCCTTGTAGCAGCTATATACGAAAAGTTGGAGCTTGTTGGTAATGTTCCCCGGGGATTAAAAGGTCCGGGAATTATCATGATTATTACTGGAATCATTGCACTTGCCTTTATGGGCTTTGGTGGCATGGTGTCAATTAATTGATCGGTTTGGAAATAGACTAATGCCTCTTGCACCTATTATTATTATGAACGCGATACTTCTTGCAATTACCATTATATTGGCAATTGCAGATCGCTTTTTAGTCTCCTATGGCTCCTGTAAAGTAACCCTTAAAAAAGAGGATGAGGAAAAGAAATTCACCCTTAAAGGTGGTGGCACACTTCTTTCTGCATTGATTGATAATGGCGAATCTATTGCAGCCTCCTGCGGAGGACGGGGCAGTTGTGGGTTTTGCAAAGTACAGGTGTCTAAAGGTGGAGGGCAGATACTTCCAACCGAAGAGCTTTTCATCAGTAAAGAGGAGCAAATTTTCGGTACTCGGTTGGCCTGTCAGGTAAAAATCAAAGAGGATATTGATCTCTTCATCCCTGACCTCCTTACCTCAGTTAAAAGTCTTGTTAAAAATGGTACCTTCGACACTAAGCTAAAGTGGCACTTTCTTCGCACTGACAGGAAAGAACAGGCAACCTCACCATTGGCTAAATTAAAGATTGACAAAAAAGATCGTCTCAACCTTGAAGGTATTATTGATGATCACCGAGCAATGGAAGGTGCTCTTATGCCGCTTCTTCATGCCATAAACGAGCGGTATAACTATTTACCCGAAGAGGCGCTCCGAATTGTTGCAAAAGAGCTCTCTATACCACTGAGTAAAATCCTTAGTATTGCCACCTTCTACAATGCCTTTAGCTTAGAACCACGCGGAAAAAACATCATCTCGGTCTGTTTAGGAACAGCCTGTCACGTCAAGGGTGCCCAGGATATCCTGGAAACCTTTGAAGAACGCCTTGATATCAAAACCGGTGACACAACCAAGGACATGCTTTTTACTCTGGAAGCAGTGCGCTGCATTGGCTGTTGCGGGTTGGCCCCGGTAATTACTATTAACGAAGAAGTGCATGGCCTTATGACCAAGAATAAGGCCTTGAAACTCATTGACACTTTCCAAGGGAAATCCTAATGGCAGCTCTATCAATAAAAGATCTTACTGCTATTGCCAAAAAGACAAAGGAGAGCATGCAAATCTCTGCACAGGGGCCCCATACGAAAATAACCGTGCATATGGGTACCTGTGGTATTGCTGCAGGAGCTCAAAAGGTAATGGATAGCTTTAAGGAAGTGTTAGAAATAGTTGACAAAAAGGATGTAATCCTTACCTATTCTGGCTGTGCAGGACTTTGCAGCAACGAGCCAATGGTTACTATTGAGCGCTATGGAGAAAAACCGATAAAGTATATCAATATCACTCCTAAGATAGCTCGAGAAATAATGAAACAGCATGTTCAAAAGGGAAATCCCTTAAAGGAATACATTATCGCTAAAGGCTATGAAAATATTGTCTGATTATTAATGGGTGATTCTACTATGAGTAAAGAGACAAAGAAAAAAGAAAAGACCCAAACTATTCCTGACTTAAATAGTGTTCCCTTTTTTGGGCGGCAAATCCTTATTGCCCTCCGTAACCGCGGTCGAATTAATCCTGAAAGTATTGACGAATACATTGCCCATGATGGCTACCAGGCATTGGCAAAGGGCCTCACAAAACTTAAGCCAACTGATATTGTTGAGCAGATAAAGCAATCCAGCCTTCGTGGCCGGGGTGGTGGTGGCTTTGACACTGGCAGGAAATGGGCCTCTGCTGCAAAGGCGACTGGTGAACCTAAGTATGTCATTTGCAATGCTGATGAAGGTGACCCTGGGGCCTACATGGATCGAAGCATAATCGAAGCGGACCCACACTCAGTCATAGAGGGGATGGCGCTCTGTGGCCGGGCAATTGGTTCGACCGTCGGCTATGTTTATATTCGTGCAGAATACCCCTTAGCACGAAAGATATTAGGGCATGCTTTGGAACAGGCTCGGGCGTATGGCCTCTTGGGAGAAAACATCTTAGACTCTGATTTCTCCTTTGACATTTTCATTAAACAAGGTGCTGGAGCATTTGTCTGTGGCGAGTCCAGCGCCCTTCGCGCTTCTATTGAAGGCAATGTGGGTGAGCCTACCCCAAAATATGACCACGCCACAGAAAAGGGACTTTGGAAAAAACCAACGGTCCTTAACAATGTAGAGAGTTTTGCCAATGTGCCACCGATCATCCTCAAAGGAGCCCAGTGGTTTTCTGCTATGGGAACTGAACATAGTAAGGGAACCAAGGTATTCTCTCTGGTAGGCAAAATTGTCAACACAGGACTCATTGAAGTGCTCATGGGAACGACCCTACGGGACATCATCTTTGAAATTGGTGGTGGTATTCCCGATGGTAAAGCCTTTAAAGCAGTACAGACCGGCGGACCCTCTGGCGGTTGTATCCCCGAATCGCTGTTAGATATGTCAGTTGACTTTGAGGAACTCTCTAAGGCCGGCTCTATGATGGGTTCAGGCGGTATGATTGTCATGGATGAAGACACCTGTATGGTTAATGTAGCCAAATACTTCATTGAATTTTGCAATAGTGAATCCTGCGGCAAATGTATCTCCTGCCGTGATGGCTCAGAGGCAATGTTAGAGATTCTAACGCGAATTTCCGAGGGTAAAGGCAAAGAGGAGGACATCACCTTACTCGAAGAGCTAAGCAATGCTATAAAAGAGGCTTCTCTTTGTGGATTAGGCACCTCTCTTCCCAATCCAGTGCTTAGCACGCTTCGCTATTTTAAAGAGGAGTATCAAGAACATATCGTACACAAGCGGTGTCCGGCTGGGGTGTGTAAGGCGTTGATCACCTTCACTGTGCTTGAAAAAAACTGTACTAAATGCGGAGTCTGTTTTAAGAACTGTCCCTATGAAGCGATCACCTGGAAGAAAAAAGAGATTGCTGTTATAAATCAGAACCAGTGTAAAAAATGTGGTATCTGCTATGAGGTATGCAAATTCAAGGCGATTGAGAGAAAGTAAGGACCTATCGTGATTACTTTTACTATAAACGACAAAGAATTCACCGTAGATGAGGGCACCACTGTTTTAGAAGTGGCACAGGATGCAAACATTCCTATTCCTACCCTTTGCTTTCACAAGGAGCTTTCACCCTATGGATCATGCAGACTCTGCCTGGTAGAGATCCATCGTCGTGGTCGTGTTGCCTTGGAGCCGGCCTGCCTCTATCGAGCAGAAGAGGGTATTGCAGTAAAAACCGACACAAAACGGGTACAGAAAACCAGAAAGGTTCTCTTTGAACTCTTTTTAGCACGCTGTAAAGATTCTGAAGCGCTAAATTCATTAGCAGCTGAATATGGTGTCACCAGCACTCGCTTTTCACTGAGTGAAAAGGATGAATGTATTCTCTGCGGACTCTGTGTCCGGGCTTGTGCAGAGATATCACAACGTCACGCTATCAATTTCTACTCCCGTGGCAGCAACCGCGAAATCAGAACTCCCTACAACAAAATCTCTGAAACCTGCATTGGGTGTGGTGCCTGTGCCCACGTCTGTCCTATGAAGATTCTCAAGATAGAAGAAGCAGATTAGAGGATTGTCCTAAGTCTTAATTGTCTCTGCAACAAACTCCTTAATGATATTGACAACTCTATCAATATTGTGAAGCACCTCATTATTTGTAAATCTCATTTCAGCTAATCCACGGAGCCTAAATACTTCTCGACGATAGAGGTCGAGCTTCTTTTGTTCTGCAGAATTATGAATTTCTCCATCAGTCTCAATCACCAGTTTTACCATGTGGCAGAAAAAATCTACAATGAAGCCCTCAATGATTTGTTGTCTTCGGAATTTAATTCCTAATACCTGTTTTCTCCTCAAACGCTCCCAAAGAATCTTTTCAGCAACAGTCATATTTTTTCTTAATACTCGAGCTTGATTGAGTTTACTTTTTTGTACTCTTTGAAGATGAACAACACCACTAGTAAGTTTATGGTTCTCTTGTTTCATAATAATGACCTCTCCCCTAGCCCCTCTCCTGCCAGAGAGGGGAATTAATACTTCAAATATACAATCTAAATCTAAATGAAGCAGTTTATCATTTTGAAAAATTAAAAATCAGTAAATTAGAAGGTTAAGTGAAGTCCCTCTCTGATAGGAGAGGGATTTAGGGAGAGGTTACAATACTCTTTTTCAATAAATAAATCAAAGCTTGCTAGGAGGGCAAGCCCATCCCCCCGAATTTTTATCTTTGTAAAATCTTTGTAAAATGAATTAAATTTATCAAAGTCCACTAAAACAATAAACTTTATTGCTCCATTATACCGATTTTTGACTATATTATAGGAGACCGCAAAAGGATTTTAACCATATCGCCGTAGTATTTATAGTACTACAACAGTGCTCATCCACCAATTATCCTGAAAATATCGACAAATTTTTGTTGTTCAGGACTAATATCAGATTTGTGCACATCCAACCTTGAAAAATTGGCAAGTCAAAAATGATATTTATCATTCAGTTTTATAGAGGTAACACATATATACTTGGGAAGTTGAGAGAAATTCATATATAGATTTTACAGATCTGACTCTTGCTCCATACCCCGTAATTACGCTGAAAATAAATAAATAATTGCAATACATAACAGAACTATTAATTCAGAAAGGAAACCTCCTATGAATTATTCTTCCGAAGTTGAAGAAATGGTATGCGTGGCCAAAGGACCGAATAATGGTCCCTCACCCATCCCTGCCGAAGGCAAATGGGTCCAGGCAAAGGAAGTTAAGGACATCTCCGGGCTAACCCATGGTGTGGGTTGGTGCGCTCCACAGCAGGGTGCCTGCAAGTTAACTTTGAACATTAAAGACGGCATCATTGAGGAAGCCTTGGTAGAAACCGTTGGTTGTACTGGCATGACCCACTCTGCAGCAATGGCCTCTGAAATTCTTCCAGGCAAAACAATTCTCGAAGCGATGAATACCGACCTTGTATGCGATGCGATTAATGTTGCCATGCGGGAACTCTTTTTGCAGATCGTCTATGGGCGTTCACAAACCGCCTTTTCCGAGGGTGGACTCCCCATTGGTGCTGGCTTAGAAGATCTTGGTAAGGGACTCATGAGTGTAACCGGAACTACCTATGGCACCAGTGCCAAAGGTCCTCGTTATTTAGAGGTTGCCGAGGGATATGTAAATGAGCTTGCCTTAGATGATAATGATGAGATCATTGGATACAAATTCGTTAAGCTTGGTGTGATGATGGAATTGATCAACAAGGGAACCGATGCAAATGAAGCATTGGAAAAAGCAACTGGAACCTATGGCCGTTTTGCCGATGCTGTTAAAACCATTAACCCCCGGCACGAATAAGGAGGATTAATCATGGCTCTTTTTGAAAGTTATGAAAGAAGAATAGATCAAATAAATGCCTTTCTTAAGGAAAATGGCATTGCCTCTATTGAGGAAGCTGAAGCTCTTTGTAAGGAAAAGGGATTGGATATTTACGAATTGGTAAAAGAGATTCAACCAATCTGTTTTGAGAATGCCTGCTGGTCCTATGTTGTTGGTGCTGCGGTTGCTATTAAGCGTGGACAAACGGTCGCCGCTGAAGTTGCGGTCACTCTGGGTGAAGGATTACAATCCTTCTGTATTCCTGGTTCAGTTGCAGACGATCGTAAAGTGGGTATTGGTCATGGAAACCTAGCCTCCATGCTTCTTAAAGAAGAAACCAAATGTTTTGCCTTTTTAGCTGGCCACGAATCTTTTGCTGCTGCAGAAGGGGCAATCGGTCTTGCTCGTTCTGCAAACAAGGCACGTAAAGACCCTCTTAGAGTTATCTTAAATGGTCTTGGCAAAGATGCTGCTCAGATCATCTCTCGTATTAATGGGTTTACTCATGTACAAACCAAGTTTGACTATGCAACTGGTGAGCTAACTGTTGTTAAAAAGACTCCCTATTCAAAGGGTGAGCGGGCAAAGGTAAATTGTTATGGTGCCGATGATGTTCGTGAAGGTGTTGCAATAAACCATCACGAAGGTGTGGATGTGTCGATTACTGGAAATTCTACCAACCCAACTCGCTTCCAGCACCCTGTGGCTGGTACCTATAAAAAAGAGTGCCTCCTTCAGGGAAAGAACTACTTCTCTGTAGCATCCGGTGGTGGAACTGGCCGAACCTTGCATCCTGATAATATGGCTGCTGGCCCCGCGTCTTATGGCATGACCGACACATTGGGTCGCATGCACTCCGATGCTCAATTTGCAGGATCATCCTCAGTGCCTGCCCACGTTGAAATGATGGGTCTTATTGGCATGGGCAATAACCCTATGGTTGGCGCCTCAGTAGCGGTTGCAGTTGCAGTTGAGCAGGCAATGGCTAAATAACTAATTTATTTAATAAAAGTGTTAATTCAAATCCCCTGTTTAGAGCACATTCTAAACGGGGGATTTTGATTTAAAACCTCAAAACAGTGGCAGTGATTATCCCAGCCTCTGCAGTAGGAGTCGATGAAGAAGCTCTAATGGGCATAGGATTACAGGTTACTTCCCAAACGTACATCCTGTCAAAGTCGTAGTGTGCTTCTACGATACTTCCTATTGGATAATCTGGGTTAAAGGAATTCCTGATTTCTATCCTTAATATTAAATACTTGTACCGTTATAAAGGAAAGGTATTTATTTATTCTGTTTTGCTTTTAGTTAACATTGTAAAGCTATTTATTAATTTTTAATAGGTACTTATTGATTTTGTTTTGCTTTTTATTAACTTTGTAAAGCTACTTATAAATTATTAATAGGTATTTATTGATTTTGTTTTGCTTTTTATTAACTTCGTAAAGCTATTTGTTAATTATATAAAGGTTTTTGTTGATATTGATATGAGATAAGAGCCCAGTGAAGCGATATTAAGTGAGAGAAATAACCCAGATTCTGCACGCAATCGCTACAAAGTGATATATATTAATGCAAAGATATTCCTTTACTATACTTCTATGAAAAAATTGCTCTTTGTAACATTATTAGTCCTTTCGAAATGTGCTTTCTCCTTTGAACAAGGAAGTATTAACGCCCGCATTGATGCTATGAGCGGCGTCTATGTATCAGATGATGTAGGGTGGAGTATTATTGGACCATATAGAATTGCATTATTTCCTGATCAATTGCAATGTAATATGTATACATCACACATGATTAAATATGGTACATATTCATTAGATTTAATTGCAATCAAATCTTTAGGTGAGCGATTTCTCTTTGGCATTACCTTGGATTATCGCTCATTGATGCCGCGACACTTTTTCAACGTAGGATCAAACCTGTTGAGAATTACTTCAGATTCTGAAATAGGAAAGTTCAATTATATACCAAAATTTGCACTAGCCTTTGTATTAAATGAAAAGGTCATCTTAGGTGGTAGTGCTATCTTTGAACGAAGGACTAAGAATAAGAATACAAAAAAAACATTTCCCTACAATTCATCGACCAATGAGATTATAGAAGTAGAACACACTACAATTGAAAAGGAAAAGAAAGTAGGGTATACAGGATTTAACCTCGATGCACTTATCAAAGGGAGTAATTTTTTCTTTCAACCATCCCTCCATTACATTATTCCCTATTTTGGAGGATCAGAAGAGGACAACCTGCTAAGCGCACTAGAGCAGAGATTACCCGTTGATAATGCAGCAGACACTATAAATGTTTCTAATTACTCAATTTTATGGGATATGAATAAAGGATGGAAATTTGGCGGGGCACTCTTATTTTCATTTTTTACAAATAGTATTGAATACAATATAGGTTTGTGGTATTCAAACACAGAATATCAGCTTACCAGTACCCAAAAAACCGTTAATGTTACTTTAGATGAAGAAGGCAAGCGCGTTCCTGGTTGGTATATTTCAAATAGAAAAGGAATCAGCAACTACCAAAGTGCTGTTCTTTCTTTACATCTAGGTATAGTACCAAATATAAGAAAGCATTTTTCCCTCCCCATAAGTTATTATGGCTCCCTTTCAAAAGTTCACACTGTCCATGCTTTTGCAATACACCATTCATCAATTGGCTCGTTATTACAATCTCTTCATATTGGCGCAGAATATACAAAGAATGATATTTGGATTTTTGATCAGCTATATGTTCGTTGTGGCATAGCTGGATATGTAAATAAAGAGTGGAGGGATGTTGAAAATGATCCAATGCCAAATAAAACAGAGAACATTCCCTGGGCAGATTATTTCTGGGGCCCAGACTTTGGAAATAAAAAACTAAAAATATCCAGTGGACTTGGTTCTACGTTAAAAAGAGTAACTGTTGATTGCTCATTAGATCTATTTGAATGGAAGACTGGCTCTCAAATGCAAGAACACGCCTTCATTATATCTGTAACATATAATTTTGGTAAAAAAGTCAATTAATTCATTATCAATTGCTCAGGAAACGTCCATCATATCGGTGAAGTATAAAAGCTCTTACACACTACATCTATAATTTTACTAGTATTAAGAACAACAACAGGCATGACCCTACAAGCAAAGTTACATTGCACAAACACGCATCATTGTTTCAATTTATTCACGGCATGAATAATTTCAACACATTTTATTATTTATTGAATTAGGGAAATATCTGGTAACATGGATGCTTGTGACCGTAAATAGTAATAATCTAACAGTATCAGTGGACTATGCTGCCTTAGCAACAATTGTCCCCTCAGACTTAATCTTTCTTCTCACCCGTTGCGATAGAGAGTCAATGCCAATGTTGAGTAGCGCCATTACTGCAATTATTATTATTACTTTATCCATCTTATCATCGCTAATAGCACTGTCAACATAAAACCCAAGGGTGTAAATACCAAGGATACCAAACAGGGCAGATTCTCGGACCATAACTTCCCATCGGTAAAAGAGATTGGCAAGAAATACTCCATAAATCCGAGGAATCACTTCATAAAAATAACAATTTATTATGCCCTTAGATCTATCCATAGGTAAAGGAATTTGATCAATACTTTTTACTGTTAAAAAAGCTACAATAGCCCCATTATGAAGAGAAAGCGCTAAAATAGCAGGAATCATTGAGGGGCCAAAAATCTGGATGCAGATATAAGCCAAAATGTACTCGGGGGTTGTGCGCAGGACGATTAACAGTAAGGTTCCAGGTTTTCCCTTAAGACCTGGTGCAAAGTGCTTTGTGACCGTTACCATTAGAACCATAGTTGCCAACCCTGCAAGTACAAAGGAAATTTGCGTTAACACCATCGTATTGAAAATCCCTGGCATCGCTTCTAAAAAAAGAATGTCCTTTAACCATGCAATAGTGTTTCCAATCTCAAATGTCAATGAGTTTGTTCCATCGACAAAACCCTGTTTACGCATGGGCCAGGGAATTATCTCATAGGTAAAAAACCGGATAATATTTTCCATGGAAAAGGTAAATTTAGTGGAGACAATTCCCCAAGCGCAAACAAGATAGAGGGGAACCATTTTTTCACGTAACCAAAATTTCAAACTGGCAATAAGAAGATAAAAGGCAATAAGTAACGCAGAAGCCTCTGTATACATTCCTTCACGAAAAAAGGTTTCTAAATGGAATCCAATAGTAGGGAGTCCGATGAAGCCAAGTACAGCAGAGGAACGCAGCGCACACTCAAACCGGTACCGAGTAAAGTGCTTAATTTCTGGATAGATCACCGGAATAATTGCATAAAAGAAAGCACTGGTCTTCCCTATTTTCTTTGGTAAAGCATCATAGGGTTTTCTATCAGCCTCTTGATAAATCTCTGCAAGACCTTTTGCAAAAATCCCGGTATTATGTACCGCAATAGCAAGAATACCACAGGTTGGATTAAGCCCCACCAAAGGCAAAAAGAGAAAGGACCAAAAGATTTCGTGAATTGATCGAACACTGGAGCACAGATATCTAACTATTGTTACCTTATAAAAAAAGGCCCCCACGATCCCCCCAATAAATGCAAGAGAGGAACCGCAAAAAGCAAAAATAACTGTATTTACAAGCGATGTACGAAGTTCAAACAACACCTTAAAATCGGGCTTGAGGAATCCTTGGAATATTCGTCCAATCTCAAACCACGGATCTAAAGAAATCACCTCTAAATCAGCAAAAATAAGGCATAGACACGCTATACCTATAAAGAAAAGGGTTATCTGTTTCATTGATTATAAAGCTTTTGTAATTGATCTGTGGTGATGTCCGATCGGGGAAGGTCAAAAAATATTCTTCCCTCTTTCAATCCGATAATCCGAGAAAAGTATTTCAAAGCAAAGGAAACATTATGCATTGATGCAACCAATGTTAGTGATGAATCTGTCAAACGAGTAAGGATTTTTTCGGCATTTACCTGGTCAATTGAGGAGACCGGTTCATCAGCCAATATACAATCACTCCCATTGAACAGTGCTCGGGCAATTGCAGTCCGTTGCTTCTGGCCTCCCGATACTTGATCAACCCGTTTAAAAAGAATCTCCGAAATTGCCAGTTGCTCAGTAATTTTTTTTACAGCGAAGATACTCATTTTAAAAGGGCGAAAAAGATTAAGTAGATTATGGAACGTAGAATAGTAATCAAGGCGTCCCATGTAAATATTGTGATACACAGAAAGTTGCTCAACCAAAGAAAAATCTTGATGCACAAAAGCTGCTTTATCAGAGATTTCTTTAAAGAGTCGTTTGAGCAATGTTGTTTTACCAACACCACTGGGACCGGCAATTGCCACATGTTCTCCCCTTTGTATAGAAAGAGATATGTCCTTTAGCACCGGCCCTCTGGTGTTGGCATAGGATATTGTTTCATCAGTAAGAGTAACTACCGATTGTTTATCACTCATCAAAAATCCCAATTGCAGTGCCTGTTTTTAAAATTGGCTCATACATAGAATTATCTGCTTTAATAAACCTTTTTCTGGGAAAAGATTCCAAAAGCTGCTTGTCATTCATCTCAAGTAAGGCCTGTTGAACTTTTTTCACAAAACCTTGCCCAAAGGTCTTTTCTGTGTCTCCCCGTATGGTCCAGTTGTAGTCAGGATAGGGTGGTGTTTTCCAAATTATTCGCACCTTATTAGTGTCAATAAGCCCCTGGGTGATCTCTTTTTCCCAGACTTTATAGTTTACAGCACCCACCTGATATCCTCCAGATTGTACCAAGGCAATTGTCTTGGAATGATCACCACTAAACCCAACCCGTTTAAAAATTTTTTGAGGTGCCTTTTTCATATGTTCCCGAATGTAAAACTCTGGCATGAGTCTGCCGGAAGTGGATCCCTTTGAACCAAAGGTGAAGGTTTTCTTTTCTATCTCCTTGGGAAATTCATCAGAATACTTAAGCTTTGTTTTAGTATTTGCAATAAAATAGGATACAAAAGTCATATCTTCCTCACCTTGGGCAATTGCCACAGCTCCCTTTACTGCTCTTCGAGCCTTCACCCCTGATAGCCCGCCAAACCATGCTAATTGCACCTCCTTATTCTTAAAAGCTGCAACTGATGCTGCATAGGATTTTACAGGAATATATTTCACAGGAATTTGAAGCTTCTTGGAAAGATATACTGCAACCTTATCAAATCGTTCTTTCAAGCGAGCATCATTTTGATCTGGAATTGCAGTGAATGAAAAAACTGGCTCAGCAATATTTTGAGAAATGAAAAGAAAAAGCAACGCCAATAAAAAAAATTGAAGTTTGGAATGATTCATAGGTTCTCCTTATGTTAAAAGGTTAGTAAATGAAAGGTCTGGACAAAGAAATCTATGTAATAATCAAAAGGTGAATTAATAAAAACTGGAGTGGTGTTGATGGTGTTACCGACTAAGGGACAAGACCCAATGATAAAGAATAGTAAATACTGGCACTCATAATTATCTGCTATTTCTACGTCAGTATTATCAGACCGATCCTACTTCAGTATTTTCTTTTTCAGGCTGTTCCTTTGAATAGGAATTATTGACTTTATTACTATAAATATAGTCAAAACACGATTAATATTCACTGTTTTTGTGAACTTTTTTTTATCCAACCAAAATTGCCCGGCGGGAGTAAACTCTTCAATACTCCATTATTAATTGGACTATAGGATCACTCTTTTTCAATAGTACTCTATAATCAACATGATTCTACTTCTTAAACATCTCCCCTATCCGCTTAAAAAACGAATTCTTTTCGGGAGTGTCTTTTCCTGTCCCTTTAAACACTAGGCTCCGCTGCTTTTGGTAACCAAATTTCTCTTCACGAGTCATAGCACCCTCTTCAAGGGTCACGGAGAATCGTTTTTGCAGACTTTGGACAACAGCGTTGCGCAGGGTCTCGTCAGAAAGTTTTTCCCCAAGCTCTTCCTCAATTGAAGTAAGCGGCTCCATGATCTTGTCCTTTACCTCTGGGGGAACCCAGAGTGCGGCAAAAAAATCGGTTGGGGTAAATTGACTGATAAAACAGATCATATTGATAACGTAAATATCCTCGGCTTCGGAAATAAGAAAACCGGCAACCTTTTTCCCACCAATACGCAGACTTCCTCGATGGCGGTACCATACCCCTTTTACCCCAGCAGATACCAGTGCCTCAGAGATTGTTTCGCCAATCGCATGGTAGGCATCATCAAGGTCTATAAAAAGAGACTTTGATAACACGGCTTGAATAAAGAGGGTGCTTTCTGGATCAGCAAAGGTAAGGGTACGCTCACCAGTAGTAATAATGTGTTGTAATTCTGGCAAGTCCGAACGAATCTCATTGATCAAGGAGACAAAATTGGTAAGACAGACAACTGCTTTGGCACCACAATCTTTAAGGATATGTGATATCTCCTTACCCTTATACATAGTATTAAAGGGTACAGCTATTGCCCCAAGTTTTTGACAGCCATAAAAGGAAAAGACAAATTCAGGAATGTTGGGAAGCATAATTGCTACCCGATCACCTTGAGTAATACCGAGCTTCTTTAGGCCATTGGCTACCCGATTAACCGATTTGTCAAGTTCGGAAAATGTCATACTTCGGTCTTCATGGATAAGTGCCGGCTCGGAACCTTTACAGGAAGCCCATTTTTCAATTAGTTTACCAAGGTCTTGTACTTCTGTTTTTTCTGTATATGCAATACTCATTAAGAATCATCCCGTTCAATAAGTCGTGGGTCTTTATAATCGTCGCGAAGCTCTTTTCGTAGAAGTTTTCCAGTGGCGCTTTTGGGAAGCACCTCTAAAAATTCAATTTCATCGGGTGTTTTGTAGGTTGCCAGAGCCTTTCGACAATACTCCAAGATTTCCTCTTTGCTTGTTGGTTCTCCCTCCAAGGGCACACAAAATGCCTTGATCGCCTCTTTTTTATCCTCCTCCTGCAACCCAACAACTGCTGCTTCCTTTACTTTAGGATGTTGGTTGAGAAGATCTTCGATCTCCTTTGGAGAAATATTATAACCACCTTTAATGATGATATCCTTTTTACGATCAGTGATGAAGAAATAGCCCTCTTCATCTTTATAGCCAATGTCACCAGAGCGAAGCCAACCATTTTTAAAGGTCTCCTTGGTTTCCTTGGGCAAATTATAGTAGCCTTGACTGACCACAGGCCCTTTAATCAATAACTCTCCTGCAATTCCTTGACCGACTTCTTTTCCCTGGTTGTCAACAATTTTTAGCTCGATTTGCGGACAGGGTAACCCAATGGATCCCTCTTTGATCTTTTCTGGTGGATTGACTGCAACTGCTGCGGTTGACTCGGTCATACCAAATCCTTCAACAATCATAGCACCAAAGATCTCCTTAAAGGCCTCAATAACCTTTATGGGCAATGGAGCTGCACCGGATATACAATACCTAAGATGAGGAATTTCTCCCGTCCTTCGACGTTTTGCAGCCATCATAAGGTGCAGATATTGGGTTGGAATAGCCAATACCACAGAGACCTTTTTTTCTGCCAGCGTAGCAAGAAACTTTCGCGGATGATATTGTGGAATGAGTACTGAGGTGTTGCCTCGAAAAATGGGAAGGACGCAACCATCGGCAAGACCAAATATGTGAAAAAAGGGAACCAAGCTGGCAAAGCAATCCTTTGGATCAGTCTGAATGGGCTCCTCGGTAATTGCACATTCGGAAATAAAATTCTTCTGTGATATCATTACACCCTTGGGCATACCTGTAGTTCCGGAGGTATAGATCAATGCAGCAAGGTCATCTTCATCGCGGTCTACCGACTCAAACTGATCACTTGACTTTACCATCATCTCCTGGAAGGAGATTGTTTCTGCTGGTCTCGTTGAAGCACGTCCAGCTTTGGGCATTACTGCAATATCAATCTCTTTTTTTTCTGCCTCTTCTCGGTCAATAGATACCTCGGCGCCGGCAAGAATTCCCTTGCGTTTCATTCGCTGTATAATCACTGTTTCCGGTGTTGCCTTGGCTGCCATAATATACCGGCCTGCGATCTTTCCCTCTGCAACAGCCGAAGGCATGGCAAGAACGTCTGCCACATCACCCTCTGGATTATAAATAAGTCGCCACTGTGCTGTCATAACATTACTCCGTAGATGCTAAAAAGTCATCAACCTCATCATAAAACTTGGCTTGAATCTCTTCTGTGGGTTTAGGGGTTAAATGGCTTACCACCACAAAAACTATGGCATTAAGAATTATTGACACGAGGATCATTTTGGTACCAACACCAACAATAAAACCAATGATTAAAAGAGAGGTCCCGGTGAGAACACCGGCAATTGCTCCCTGCTTGGTGGCTCTCTTCCAAAGTACGGCGCCAATAAGACAGGGCGCCCATTGAGCAAAGCCAGGAACTGCCACCAAGGTGAGGTATTGCGCCAGAGATATGGGATTCCAAAATGAGATAATTGCACTGAGGATGACAATGACAATCACCGAAAGTTTTGTCCACGTAATAAGCTGTTTGTCACTAGCTTCTGGGTTGATGAACCCATGGATAAGGTCCTTAGAGACAAATATAGCTGAGGTCATAAGCTGAACCGAGGCGGTTGAAACAGCTGCAGCAATCACACCCATGAGCACAAACATGGCAAACCATTTGGGTAAATAGGTGGTAACAATGGTTTGGAGAACATAGTCAGCCTCCTTCCCCGTTACTGCCGGTACTAAAGTACCAGGCATATGGCTAATCGCAGGAGCAACAATCGAACCCCAGAGAAAGGGTATGGTGTAGAAACAGATACCACCAGCAACAATAGCAAGCAGTGGAAACCATTTGAAGATGTGCTTTTCCCGAGCGGTCATGGTGCCAATCACCACATGGGGCCAGCTAAATACAAGCATACCCACAATAAATAGTCCCCCGATGGTTACATGGTCGAAGTGACCATGGGGCCCTGGGGCGGTAAGAAGTGCATTGGCCTTTGCCGAAAGAATGGTTGTCGCCTCTGTCAATCCACCGGGAAAGAGCTTGTTGACAATCCAGATAAGGGAGATAAGAAATGCTAAGGTATCAACACCACCAAGAAGAACATTAACCCAGGCGGTCATGCGCATGCCACCTAAAAGAATGATAAAAATGAGCAGAATGCAGGTATAGACGATACCCACAGCAGGTGGTACATTGCAAAGCGCTTTAAAACCAAGGCCAACACCCAAGGGTTGGATACAGATATAGGGTACGATAAATCCCAAAAGGAGAATAACCAAAATGAGCCGCAAAGCCTTTGACTGGTATCTTACTCCCATCATTTCCAAGGGAGAGAGGAATCGATTCAATCTGGCCACAGCCCAAATACGGGGGCCTAAAAACATATAGAGCGAGGCAAAGCCTGCCACACACCCCCACACAAAAAAGACATAACTTGGTCCATGCTGATAGAGAAAACCTGAATAGCCATAAAAGGTCCAGGCACTGGATATGGCAAAAAGCATAAAAAAGAACATGACCACAATACCAATACCTCTTCCAGCAAGCATGTAGTCTTCAGAAGTTTTAGCTGAAATCACATAGCCATAGACCGCCATGAGTAAAACGATAATCCCAAATACACCTAAAAACAGATAAACTACTTCATTTCCCATACACTCCCCTACTTTCTATATGGCCAAAAGAAAAAGAAATAGATCAGGTATGATACAAGCCAAATCATGAGAAATATCAAACCCGACAGAAAGGGTAGCGAGATCCAACCGAAGAACGTATGCTCCTGGAAAAAGAATTTTGGTATGTAAAGCATGCCGATAATTGACAGAGCCAAAATAGAGAGAAAAACTCTCCCGGCAGTGTGTCTGCAAATTTCTCGCATTATGCCAATCCTTGATAAATGATATATGTATTGAGTACTAAAGACACACTTCTCTAAACGAGCAGTTCTATTCCTTAGTATGATTTCAATTAAAGCATGATAAAAATAGTATTTGCATCCCCTCCATGCCGAGGACATGATTCAGGGAAATTGATGATTTGATAAAATAGGTAAATGGAGCTGGTTTTAGGAGAGGTAAATTAGCAGAAGGGCGGGCCCAAAAAAGGGACACCGCCCCCCCGAAAACATATAACAGCCCTTACCGCAGAATTATTCTTCGAACCAGGTGGGAATTATCTCTCATTATATCACAGAAATAAACTCCCGGAGAATAGCTTTGGCGATTAATACGGACAAGACGCTCCCCTTTGTCTGTGTTGGAAACAGAAACTTTTTTAATTAATACACCCTTGCTGGAAAAAAGCGAGATATCAAGATTTCTCATGCCATCCAGATGGAGTAAAATCCTAATATAATCCTTGGTAGTTACAATGTGCTTGATACCTATTGACTGCTGTAACCCAAAGGCAATACTAGACGATTTTTCAATTTTTAGAGAGGATACATTATTATTAAGATTGTCATTAGCCAGATCATTATCATCGGTCGTAAAAGATTTAGAGGTACCGGCAAGGCTATCATTTTTATAGAGGGTGACTTTGCAACCCTGAGCAACCTTGATTGAAGAGGCTTCATTATTTATCAATCCCCTATGCATCATATCCAAACAATGATATGTTCCCGGTACAAAGGCTGTTTTATACCCCTTCTGGTCCTTCTCTGTATAGATCCATACCACGGCATTTTCTGGTTCACCAAAGCCACAGGTGTCTGTAAAAAAGCCGCGATTTTTACTATCCCTAAGCACATCATCCTTGCAAGCATTGCAAAATGTGCAATTGGGAAATCGATACATGGCAGCTGACATCAAACAACCAGAAACCGAATGATCGGGACAGGTAAAACAGTGCCCCAACTCATGAGCAAATCCACCCCACCAGCGAGGAACAGGTTCATTTGTTTGCCCCAAAAGTCCCTCGATATCCTTGTCATCAACAACAAAATAGCCATAGTTTGCAGCACCACTAGCTCCTTGTGGTTTTGCAACATGGGTATAGATGGGGATTCGGTAATTCATATCCCAATCCTGAGTACCTAATTTACTACGGACCTCTTTACGGGTGTTTGACCACCAATTCCAGATATATCCCCAAGGGTTTCCCGATGTATTGATGTACCACCGTTCATTTTGCTCACCGGGAACCTGCTCAACAATGGGTGTATTGAGTCGAAATGTTTTGTTTCCCAGTTTTTCATAATACCAATAATGTACATGTAATGCGGCATTGGTGATCTCCTTGAGAGCTTGATAGTTATAGGATTTATCTGTGGGCTTAGTATATATTACTCTCACAGATTTATCTCTAACCGCTCCGACAACTCCATACGCAATAATCAAAAGACACACTACTGAATAGATGAGTTTATGCATAAGATGTTTTCTACTATTTGTTTTTATAATGATTCTCACTACCACCCATTATATTTATAAAGCAATGAAACGTTAACGCATTATTTAATATACACAATTGAATATACTAATCCTGAATTTTTTTTACAAAATAATACCATCCTATTTCGCATAAACAAAGGATAGACGGATAGTTCTTCCCGCACCAATGTCTGAATAGGGAAACCGTATTTTTTCTGAATGTTCTTTTAAGAATTCATTTTTATACACTATCTCCTTATATCGAAGACGAATATAATAGTCCTTTACCAGCCAAATGTCCATGCCGCCACCAAGTCCAACCGTTTCCAGAGTGTAGGTCAGGTCTCGATTAAGCCGAAAAAAGCTGAGGTCGTAGCGAGTTTCAAATACCGCAGCAATGCGCTCTGTAAAAAACTGTTTGATCTCAAGGTTATCCCAAGCCACTTTCAATGTTGTTCGAGGTGTAATTTTCCAACGGATCGTTGGTAGAAGGTTGATAGGATTAGGATCCTTAAACTCCCCAAGATTATAGGAAAGCAAAATGCCAAAACCAAAGGAAAAGCTATTAGATAGGATAAACCGGTGGTCATAGATAAAATGATAATAAAAGACATCTTTATTAAAAATGGAAAAGTTGGTTGCCACACCGGATCCTACCATAAATGATCCCGAATGAGCTGGGCTATCAAATAAAGTTATTCCCATAAACAGTCCATATCGCTGTAGAACTCTGCTGGTTACTTTGGCATCATGGAGATACAGCTCTCCTTTGATACCATCAAATTCCAGAGCAGTAAAAACATTCTTGCCCGCAATGCTAAATCCTGGTAATCCCACATACATCCAGATATTTTGTAGAGAGTTGTCCCCCCTTGCATGGGATTGGTCATCACGTTTTATCAATAATTGCTCAAATTGAATAGTTGCATAGTCATCCACAGGTTCATGAGGGGTAAAGGCAAAGCAACTGATAATACACCAAAGTATACTAGTGATACCGATGGGCAATTTCATGATTAATCTCTTTAAAAAGGCTTAAATATTGTGAAAATGATTAGCCTTAAAAATACGTCGTGTTTAATAACAAGGATTAAAGATTTTTCATTAAGTCAAGAAAACGATCTATCTCTTGTTGGGTATTGTAACACCCAATACCAACCCGAACAGCGCCACCGTGCTCTTCTAATCCTAAATACTCCATCAAGGCAAGAGCATAGTAGTTACCATCCCACACGTACACATCATGCTTACCTAAATAGGAAGCAATCTCCTGAGGTGAGAATCTATCCATAGTAAAAGCTATTGTAGGTGTCCTTTTGGAAAAATGTTGCTGATCAGTGATACCATATATGGTTAACCCCTCTATCTGCTTCAACCCATCGATCATATGTACAAAAAGCTCTTTCTCATACTGCTGAATTCCAGCCATTGCATTTTTTAATGCTCTTTTCCGACCAGTAACATTGGAATAGTTTCGCTCATCTTCTACTCCTAAGGCAGCTAAAAAATCGATTCCAGCTATAACTCCCGATAAAGCCTCAAAGCTTTGCGTACCCGTTTCAAATCTATCAGGAGGATTATTGTCAGCAGGACGCACCTTGTAAGGCTCTAATGTTTCAAGATGTTTTTGCTTTCCATAGAGTACTCCCACATGGGGACCATAAAATTTATAGGGTGAGCAGGCTAAAAAGTCACAGTCAATATCCTGTACGTCAAGGGGAACATGAGGGGCAGCATGGACCGCATCGACAAAAACTAAGGCTCCCTTAGCATGAGCTTTTTCGGTGATTAACTTCACCTCATTAATAGATCCCACAGCATTAGAAGCGTATCCCACAGCAATGAGCCGGGTTTTATCAGTCAACTTGGATTCAAAGTCATTCAAGTCAAGTGTACAGTCAGTTGTATTGATCTTCACCCAAGTGACTTTTGCTCCCTGTTCCTGCAAAAAGAGCCAGGGTGCGACATTTGCATCATGATCCAAATGGGTAACCATAATCTCATCGCTGGGTTGTATTAATTTGGCAATACTACGAGAAAGGTGAAAGGTAAGACTGGTCATATTTTGACCAAAGACTATTTCATTTGCTGTAGCAGCATTAATAAAATCAGCCATTGCCTGTCGTGCATTGTCAACAACAATGCCGGTTTTTCGTGAGGTTTCATAGAGTCCGTGGTGATTAGCATTGGATGTCTTATAGTAGTCTACAACAGCATCTATAACGTGCTGGGGAACCTGTGTTCCGCCAGGATTATCCAAGAATACCGCACCACTTTGCAAAGAGGGGAAAGAGGAGCGGATATTTTCTGCATGAAAGGTCATTGATTTCTCCTTTGTTACTTTTTTTAGGCCCGGACCATAAAAATATGTTTTCCATAGGATAAGTAGCATCGTATATTCAGGAAGCAATGTATTGCACATGGAGAATTAGCAAAGGAATCGGTGTATGAATTTATCATTCGTTGTAGATATTGCTACTGTTGTTGGTGTCTGTGTTGGTTTGGTTACACTGATACTGGCAACCGTACGTTTCATCAAAGAGATGCAGCTCAGTCGCAAGGTCAATCAGGGAAATTTTTGGCTTGAGCTGGAGCGTATGTTTTCCAAACATGATGAGGTTCATATGAACCTACGTCCTGGAGGTAAATGGAACTTTTATATCAATTCAAGTTTTGAGGCAGATTTAAATCGGCGAGTAATTCCCAATGCACTGGTTGGGGAGTTTAAAAAGAACGGTCTTAACCTCTCGGACACAGCAGCAGTATACCTTCAGAATGGCGATTGGCTCATTGACGACATAAAGAGTGGTAAACAATATTTCGTAACTATAAAAAATTCGGACACCCTGAATGTGTTGGCACACTCCTTTGCTGCTCGTCAATGGGCTGCTATCGAGGATTACATGGGCCTATTTGAACACTGTATGATTCTCTTGGACAAAAAGATGCTCGATTGGGACACCTTTATAAAAATATTTGCCTATCGTTGTACCAACATTATTCATAACCGACATATTGTCGAAGTAAAGCTCGTTGAAATGGCCCATGGCTGGACGGACTTCATTACCCTTCTAAGAGAGCTTAATCAACGCTACCCGGAAAAATGGCGCAGTCGTTTAAAAGGAGTTAAGCAGATGGGTGTTCGACTTTCCTAAAAATGAAGCCTCCACCCTTACTGCAGTGGAGGCTTTAGAGCAAAACAACGGTACAACTAATTAAAACTATATCACTCATTTACCAACCCGCTTAATCACAATTCCTCCTTTCGATATAAACGGGTACTGCTTTTTTCATCACCTGTGGAGTCTTGGTTTATAGTTATAGTTACATGTAAATCATATATCAGAATCGTTTCCTCCTTCCGACTCCCATATCTCATAGTTTGGTAAATGGTTGGTAACTTCATACATCATTATTACGAGGTGATGGAGATCTTTATTGTAACTTTTTTTAATTTTTTCTATTTTTTTTATTGGCTAGGATAAGCTATTGAATTTTATAGCATACCCTATTCTCAATCAGCTCTTTTCTAATTAATGCTGGGAAATTTCTTAACAATTATTTCAATTATTAAGAAATATCAATGCGCCTCTTTCCAATTTTTTCCTGTTCCCACATCAACTTTTAAAGGCACCGAAAGCGTATAAGCGCTACTCATTTTCCCTTGAATCCAGGGGATAAATGATTCAGCTTTGTCTTGGGGTACCTCAAAAACCAGCTCATCATGAACTTGGAGTAACATATAACAATTCTCAAATGATTGGAGCTCCTTCTGAATTGAAACCATGGCAATCTTGATGATATCTGCTGCGGTGCCTTGAACGGGAGTATTGATCGCAACTCGCTCAGCAGCTTCTCTGGTGCGGCGATTATCAGCATTGATATCCGGTAAATACCGGCGGCGTCCTAAAAGGGTTTCGCTGTAGCCTGTATTTCGGGCTTTGGCAATGGAGTCTTCCATAAATCGATGGATTGTTGGAAATTGTTCAAAGTAGGTATCAATAAAATCCTGGGCCTCTTTGAAGGAAATATTAAGCTGACGTGAAAGATTGATTGGTCCCATGCCATACATCAAGCCAAAATTAATGGTCTTCGCAGCACGGCGCATCTCATCGGTCACCATTTCTGGAAAAATACCATACATGGCTGAAGCTGTTTGGGTATGGATATCCTGATCATCTTTAAATGCTTGTATCAAGCGATCATCATTCGAGAGGTGAGCTAAAATGCGGAGCTCAATCTGCGAATAGTCAGCAGAGACCAAGAGGTTTCCTGGAGATGCGACAAAGGCTTCACGAATTCTTCGCCCATCCTCGGTACGGATAGGAATATTTTGCAAATTGGGATTAGTACTTGAAAGACGACCGGTAGCTGCAATGGTTTGGTTAAAGGAGGTGTGGACCCGCTTATCATCCTCATTAACCTGTTGTGGAAGTGCATCAATATAGGTTGACAAAAGCTTCTGGACTTCTCTATGCTCTAACATTTTCTTGGCGATTGGATAATCAGGTGCTAATTTCTCCAACGCCCGAACATCCGTGGAGAGACCAGTCTTTGTCTTTTTTGTACGGGGCATATTTAGCTTTTCAAAAAAGATAGTACTCACCTGCTTGGGCGAATTTAGATTAAACTCCTCTCCAGCCATAGTATAAATCTCTTGAGTTATTGATGCTAACTTAGTGGAGTATTCCTGGGAAAGCTTCTGTAAGAAAGTTGTATCAATGGTGATTCCCTGCCATTCACACTCAGCAAGAACCGTGAGCAGTGGCATTTCAACCTCTTCAAAAAGGGTGTATAACTCCTTTTCTTTTAACCGTGGTTGAAAAACAGTCATAAGCTTGAGGGGAATAACCGCATCTTCTCCTGCATATTCTGCAGCTGAATCAATAGGCACCTCAGCAAAGGATTTTTGGTTTTTACCTTTTTTTCCAATAAGCGATTCAATAGAGATGGTTTTAATATTGAGCCATTGGGCTGCTAAAGCATCCATACTATACTGCCGCTTGCCTGGGTCAAGGATATATGCGGCAAGCATGGTATCAAAAAAGATCCCCTCCAAAACAATGTCATATTTCTTAAAAATCTGATAATCATACTTTAAATTTTGACCAATCTTTTTTATCTCTTTTGATTCTAAATAGGGTTTTATACAGGAGAGCACCTGATCAAGAGGAAGATTCCCTTCACCTCTATGGCCTACAGGAACATACCAGGCTTCTGTTTCTTTTATAGCAAGGGAGATCCCAACAAGAGAGGCTAAAATTGGATCAACGCCAGTTGTCTCTGTGTCAATTGAAAGAGTGCCAGCCTCTTTTACTTCCTTTAGATATTCTTCTAACTCATCAATGCTTTTAGGTACGTGAACAGAAAAACGGGTCTCTTCATGCATATCAAAAAGTGGATTGGCAAGCAGTGAATGAAACTCCATTTCTGTAAAGAGAGACACACATTTATCCTTATGGACCAATTTCCGCTTCAGGTCCTCCATAGGTATATCAAGGCCCACGTCCAAAGCAAGGGTTACTAACTTTTTACTTATTTCCAACGACTCTCTATTATCAATAATTCTCTGACGTAGCTTTGGATTTTGAATACAGGAGGGATCTTGCAAAAGCTCATCCACCGAGCCAGCTTCCTCCAAAATCTTAAGTGCTGTTTTAGGGCCCACCTTGGGGATACCGGGAATATTATCAGCGCTGTCTCCGGAGAGAGCTAAAAGGTCGAGGATTTTCTCTGGTCCCACTCCCATTTTTTCCTTTACCTTTTCTGAATTATATATTGAAAAACTTCCACCTGTTTCCGGTGCAAGCATTCGTACATCCTTTGAAACAAGCTGCATGAGGTCCTTGTCTTTTGTCACTAAAGAGACTTTAAACCCTTCAGCTTCAGCTTTTTTAGTTAAATATGCGATAATATCGTCTGCTTCAATTTTATCTTTTAAATACCAGGGGATATTGAATGATTCCACCAAATCAAAAATCAGGGGTATTTGACTCTTCATATCATCGGGCATCTCTTTACGATTTGCTTTGTAAGGCTCATACATTTCTCGACGAAAGGTGGGGCCGGAACTGTCAAAAATCACGGTGATATAGGGACACTGAAAATCCTGTAGGATTCGAATAAGATAGGTCGCAAAACCATAGACCGCGCTGGTTGGCTGCCCCTTGGAATTTGTTAAGGGATTTCGAATCATGGCATAATATGCACGGTAAGCTAACGCATGGCCATCTAAAATATAAAGATGCTTCTCTGACATTTCTTGGCAACCTTTCTTTATAGCAATTGATCAATGCCGGTAATAATAAACCCTGGCTTTGCCTTTGAAATATACCTATGTATCATGACAATAGGTAACGTTTCAGAGAGATAAACAAAAAAAGCACTCCTAAAGAGTGCTTTTATAATAGAAAAGGGTGATCCTATTTCTTTATGATTTTAATCGCTCTAGTATGATGTGGTGTCACTAATTTACAGAGATACATACCCTCTAAACTTTATTCTGGGGACAATGTGTGTATTTTAGTGTTTTATGATCAATCACAATAAAAAATCATATATTAATTTTCTTTATATATATCTAATACTCTTTCTTCTCTGGATTTACTATTACCTAATTGGAGTACGCCATTCTATAATTAAAATTGATAAGGAAACACATTTTTCTCACTCAACTATGGTAAAAATCCGATAAGTATAATATTGACATAACCTAATTACTTTGGAATATCATGATCCCAAATAATCTCCCCATAATTGCTCAACTTATAAATACAAAGGAGGTAGGAAAACTTCGTACTAAGGGTACTGTGGAAAAAAAGATCGATAGAAATACCTATGTTATTCGATTTTCCAAAGGATCAATCACCGTAAAAACTGAAACTTCTCCTCTCCGTTTGGGAGCAGAGGTACTGGTCAAAGGAGACGGCCATACAGTTACGCTCCAACCAATAGAGCGAGAACCACATCTAACTGATTCTCTGCAACTTTCTCCAGGTAAATCAGAGACAACTCCACCTAAATCAACACAGGACCTTATATCCGCGCTCATCCAACTTAAAGAGAGCGTCTCTCGTCCTAGTAATACATCAAACTTGATTGAAAACTTACATCATCTCAAATCAGCTATAGCACAATCAGAGATCTCAAAAGGCCAATCTTCTAAGCTTGTGGAACAAGTTCAAAAGGTACTCAATGAGCTTACTCAAAATAGCCACCGTTCAATGGCGAAGTTGCCAGATCACTTTGATGCTAAAGTAACACAGATTATTCAGCAAATATTGCACTCCTTAAACAAAAGCGAACTGGGAGTCACCTTATCAAAAAAAGTTACAGAAGGGATCTATGCATTTAAATCCGAGCAAGCTGCAAGACAATGGATGCAGTCACCAACTCAAATGACAAATCACGCCTCACCGCAACCCACAATAGAGAGCACAACAACCTATGTTCCTGTAATTTCTGATGGTAAGGAAAACCTTGTTGGCACAATCTTGACTAAGGACCATGCCACACTTCTTTTAAATTCAATGATTCATTCTGGCAATAAAAGTCCTCTTTGGAATGTAATTTCTGCTGAGGAACTCCTTCACTTGGTATCTCAAAAGGGTGATATTTCCTTTGAGACTATTAATTCTATTGATAAAATTTTAAATCTCTATACATCGAACACACCACAGCAACCGGCGAGTACCGTTAATCAAAAAGAGCTCACTCATCAATTGATTAATATCTTGCTTAATCATGAGAACCTTATCGACTCAGTCAAATCCATATTACCAACTGATCCAGCTCACTCGATCCCTGAGACTTTAGAACAAACCCAATTCCAGCATATTCTGCAGGAGATAGGAATTTCAACTTCATCCCAAGAGCTATTGGCTCAATCAGTTATTGATAAACCCAAGGCTGATGCACTAGCTCAAATATTTAAAATCATGGGATACAATTTGGAACACGAATTAACCCACAGTAGTGATAAAGTACCATTTGCCAAGACCATACAAGAGCCTCACGACTCAACAAAAGCGCTTTTATTGGCTCTCTTTTCATTGACACAAGAATCGTCACATCCACAATCCATAAAAAAATCAATTGATGAGCTAGTTGCTCTTCTATATAAAAACATTGAGATAGCTCGATTATTGATCAATGGACAAGCAATTTCCCAAGAGTCAACCAATGTCAAAGATCTGATTAGCAAATTAATCGGTAACCTTGACACATTGCATATTCAATTGAAGGGAATATCTACTATTCTTTCTGATGCATCAGCACATACCTCCCCATCAAATGCTATATCAAAGGATCTACAATTCAATTTCAGTTCAATCCAATCATTGGTAGATGATCTCTCCACCTCGGCAACAAAAAACCAACACTCTTTATCTTTGGTATCAAACCTCTACAATGATATTAAAAATGACGTTCTACAAAGCACCATCCAATCTCTTATTAGTACCACCGAGCCTATCCTGACAAAATCACAGGGAATTGTCAATGAATTATCTCTTTTAGCTCTTCAATCCAAACCAAATATATTTACTGGAATAGGTGAACAGACTATCACTGCCATAAAAGAGATGCTTAAGCCACACATTGCATCTATTTCACAATCACTCTCTTCTGTTAACGAAGCGCTCATCAACAATTTTCCAAAAACCATTGGAACGACTCTCACACAATATAGTGATACGATCTATACCTCACTGGTAAACCTACGTGAAGCTCTAACCGAAAGTATCAATTCAATTGACACCACCTCTTTACCTTCACAAACCAGCACACTACTCTCAAAGCTTTTTCAAGATGTTTCCCAAGTACTTGCTCAACAAGAAATGACACTGAGCAAGGACATGCAGAGTCTTCCTAACGCTCTTCAAGCTTCGCAACTAGTATCCCACAATAGAGAGTTACCTTCACAAATGTCAAAAATATCACAAACCGTATTACAGCAACTGGATACGCTTCTTAACCAATCACCGATTAGCAATTCTGTTTCACTACAGCAAACTCATAAAGACGAAGCTAAATCATTCATTCAAAATATTTTAAACACACTTTCGCAATCAATCAAGTCTTCATCCTCTTTAATCTTTACATTATTGGAATCATCACAAGAGACTATTTCGCAAAAGTTTTCTCAAAACTTAACAGAAATTTCACATTTCACTAGCGCAGTCATTAAAAATTTAGAGTCAGACTGTCAACGCGTATTGCAGGATTTGATGCAAAAGGTTTCACAGGTTCAAAGCAACACACAGGAGACATCATCAAAGGAGACACTCGCCACACTTGTTCGTACCATAAGCAATGAATGCTCCAACGCAATTAATAGATTATTTGACCATGCAATAAAAGAGATACTTGCATCACTTGACAAACACACTCATGAAGCTACTCTTACCATTGAACAGCTACGCGAACGTATCGATCACATATTGGGTAATCTCAAAAGGGATACTGACCAAACCTTTCGTGCACTTTTTCGACAATTGGATCCATCACAATACCGACTTGAAAAAAGCTCAATGCTTTCTCTTCCACAAAACATGCAAGAGCAGATCGAAGCGACACTCAACCGTTTTGAATCACTGCAACTCCTTGCAAAACCAACGCAAACAGCAGAGGGTCAGCAACAACTCCTTTCACTCCCCATGAAATTTGGTGACACCTGGGCTACAGTGAATCTTACCTTTTTAAAAAAGCGGAGTAAGAACAAAAAGGAGGGGAAGGCCAAAGAGTTTAATGTACGCATGCACGTAGCACCATCTCAATGTGGTCCTATACATGTACATATGCACTACCATAAAAAACATAAGCTTTCGATTCAATTGGCCTGCGATAATGATGTAACAATAGGATGGTTTACAAAAAATCTGGCCGCAATAAAAAACACTTTACAAGAAAAGGGAATCCCCTTTGTTGAGCTTGCAATAAATAAATCTCAGGACAACCACGACACTCATAACATTATGCAATCAGTGAGACATAAAGGGAGTAGTCAATCGAATATTGATCTTAGTGGATAGCAGTTTTAATAGTTCATTAAAAAAGGGTATGCAAAGAATGCATACCCATTTATATAACTACAATTGAAATCAATCTTATTGTATCAACAGCGTCTTTGTAGTCGTTGAATTAGGTTGTTTGAGCTTTAGAATATAGCACCCCGCAGCAGCCAAATTGGCATTCCAAACAGCTTTATGATGCCCAGTCTGCTCTTCCGTTGTCAACTTTTCAACAAGTTTTCCCGTTACGGAATAAATTGACAAGTCTAAATCTTCACCCTGTTCAACCCAATAGTCTATTTCAACTATCTTAGAATTGGCATGAACCATCACACGCTGCAAGGGGTTCAAATACTGTGGTTTCTCAATACCCACCGGTTTATCATAGGCCTTTACATTTCTGTTGGATGCATTTGGATCACCAGCAGCATAAAACTTCATTTTATCCTGATCAATGTAAATCATTACCGGGTTTCCTATGGCACCACCGGTTGACCGTATATCATGTCCTCGCCGTGAAAGGGCATTCCGTACTGATGACGAAACAGAACTATTGATATACAAACTGGCCAATTGTGGTCGTGGCTGATGAAAAAATCCCGTTAAATGTTTTGTGTGGAATCGTGGTTTTCTTACAGCAGTTCTTGGCATCATGTCGAATTCAGCAAAGTCCAAAAAGAGGTTAAGAGCAGTTTGATCCTGCATATCACCACCGGCAACACTGATGGCTAATATTGGTTTACCATCCTTTAGAACTAAGGTTGGTGTGAGGGTAATACAGGGACGCATACCCGGTTGAATCCGGTTTGGATGATTATCCCAAGTAAGATGACTAATTAGTCTAGTTCCATGAGTGATCCCTGTAGATCCACCAGCACCAGCACGACTTCCCCATCCACTAGGCGTGCAGGAAACAACATTACCAAATTGATCAGCCACACAAAGGGTTGTTGTTCCTCTGGGCCACTTTAAGTTGGGGTGGGGATTGGGATTGCGCGCTTTCATATTCCAGGGATCTCCTGAAATAATAGTATCGGAGGCACGGTTCATTTTGATCAACTCACGACGTAAATCAGCATATTGATCGGATAGAAGATTTTTTAAAGGGACCTTAGAGAATTGCGGGTCTGCATAAAATTCATCACGATCTGCAAAGGAGAGCTTCATTGCCTCGGCAATTACGTGCACATAGTCAGTTGAAAGATGTCCCATGCCTTTTAGATCGTATTCCTTAAGTAACTGCAGCGTTTGAAGTAGTACTGCACCCTGAGTCCAGGTACTGCATTTACACACAGTGTATCCCTTATAGTCAATCGTTATGGGATCCTCTAAATTAGTGACATGTTCAGCTAAATCGCGTTTACGAAGCAGTCCACCATTATTTTTGTACCAACTATCTAAGGCATCGGCAATATCCCCGCGATAAAATCGATCAGAGACGGCCTGCAATTTTTCTTCCCGGGTTCCAGTGGCGTTCCGTTCTGCATCCCTTCCTTTGCGCAAGGTGCGCGCCAGTTCATCATACCAGGAAGTGTTTCCGTTGTCAAGTATTTCCAAGGCTGGTTTGATTACATCGGCGAAGGTAAGCTTTCCCCATAGCTTCATAGCTTGAATGCAAAGATCAAGCACCGCAGGAACCGCCGCTGATTTGATATTGCCATTTGAATACTGCTCTGGAATGCCATTTCGAAGAAGCCAATCAATTGAACTTTGAGCTAAGGGAGCTCGTCCTTGACCGGAAAGCACCTTCACTTTACCCGTTTTTGCTTCATAGTGAATATAGGGTACTTCACCACCAATACAAAACATACCATAATCGTCGATTGCAAGGACAATCAATGATGCAGCAGAAGCATCAGCAGCTGCTCCACCCTGTTTGAGCATCCGCAAACCAGCATCGGCAGTTCGCGCTGTTTTACCAGCAGCAACTGCTCCACCCGTACCTTCTGCATACCAAGACGCTGCATGGATCGGTGACGTTGAAAAGAGAATCAATACTAAAAAAAATAGAGAACACAGAGTTTTGCTCTGCAAACTTTGAAGGAACATAGCACCCCCCAGGATGTTATAAAAAATAAATGTATAATAATTTACGTAAAATCTAAACTTTCTTAGTTAATTTGATTTTTTACTACCTACTTATTCATTAATATAATAATAAAAACAATCCTTTGTCCGATTCTTCTTATTAAAACGCTAAAATTTACAATATAGCTATTTTAAAAAAGCACCTATATTATTAGAATTATTACAGTTACAAAGATTTTAATAGCAATAAACTCACTAGGTACGTTATCTAAACCGAGAGAAATCGAATAATAAACTTTAAATTAATATAAATGACTGAGGACAATCTACTATTTATGATGAACAACAAAATATCTCATGGAATTACTCTTTAACTTCCAAAACTGTGGTTCCCTTGGCATCCTTTAAGGTGACCCTATCTTCACTTACCTTTACTACCAATCTATTATGAACTCGATCACCCTCTTTGCATATGTACGTTTTTCCCTCATCATCCTCTAAAATCGCAAGAGCATTGACTTTGTTGAGCGTTCCCTTTAAAAACAGTTGCTTCACAATCGGCTCAGTAGCACGACCAACACTTCTTCTTGCTATCCCTTTTGCGGAGAGTGCCTTAAAAGGTGGTTTAAAGGAGCCATCAAAACTAAAAGTGTCAACAACACGTGTAGCCACCAGAGCCTTATTAACCTTTTCAAAGGCCTTAAGCTTGATATCCTTATCCCTCTTTTTTAACTCTAAGGGTGGATTGGTAATAACAGTTACTGTGTTAACCCCGTTTATTATGGTAACGATTAAGCAGCAGACTGTTAAAAGACTCAGTAAAAGGGTTACCTGTTCTTTTTGTATCATAGTTGTTCTTTCCCGTCCAATCGAAGAAAGCAGGTAAGAAGTACCCGTGCATGGATCTTTTGGTTTTCCGTAGCAACGACACCTGTTCTGTCAACTCGAACTATCTGAGGAATCTGCTCTAAAGAGGCTATAAATTTCCCAAAAGCAGCATAATTTGTTGTCATTTCCAACTGTACAGGATGTTGGATGTAATCAGTTCCTTGGACCTCTTGCTGGGGGACTGTTTTATCCAATCGAATATCGAATTCCCAAGCCTTATCAAATATCATTTGCAAAAGCCCTGCAAGGTTATGAGGATCAGCCAGTCCTTGGGTCAGTTCAGTATGCTTTTGCTCAAGCTGTGTCTGCTTTTCTTTTATCTCCTCTTTAAACTCATTGTATTCTGAGCTACCATCAATGAGCGTCTCATATATCTTCACCTCTTCTCTGAGATCATTACTGCTATGCCAAAATAGCTCAATCCCGACTCGACAAAGAATAGAGCACATAAGGGCTGATACAGCTATGGCAAAGAGTACAACGCTCTCTTTTTTTATTATCCGTTTAATAGAAGTGTACATAAAATTTTGTATCCGAAAACTGTTCGTTTTTTCTTGTTACGCTCTAAAGATGAGAGTGTTATCTCGGTCACATAGGACATTTCCTGCAATTTCCCAATGAATTTAGTAACACTACTCTCCTGTGAGGTCCAACCGGTTATCGCCACACGGACAGCCATATCCTTGCCGGCAATAGGTTCCGTACCAATTCTCTCGAAGTAAAGGTTTTCTGGGCGTTCATTGGCCACCGCTAAAAAGAACTTTCCCCAGAGTGTCTGTCGGGAAAAGGTTTCTTCTAAACGCATGATTGTTTCGGCAAGATTGTCAGTTCGCTTTAGTAACTTATTAATCTCCTTATTATTGGCAATCACCTTTTGATATTCTGCTTCATAGGCATTTTTTTTATGAGAATACCAAAAATTTATTCCTCCTAATCCGAGGATTGATAGAACTCCAAGCAAAATGAGTCCAAGAGAAACACCATATAACCAGGTGCGAATCGTTCTAAATTGAGCGGAATCTGTTTCCTTGACAAATGATGGAAGCTCCGCCCCTTCTTGGGCAAGTGCACTGCCAATTGCAATAAGGTTCTTTTTTGCATGAGGAATTGTATCAATATATACCACAGACTGGCCCACAAGGGAATCTGAAATCTGCTGTGGATCACCTAAGACACACATCTTATCAGGAAAGGAAACATCTGGACATTTCAACTCCCACGTTCGTTTGATTCGTCCTAAAAACCCAGTGAGAGATACTCCCTCTTTTCGGGCAAGGGAATAGGTTACAAGAAGTTTACGCTTGCGTGTAATTCCAATCAAGAAATGACTTTGATCACCAAATATGGTGACAAAGGTGTCTCCCACTGAACTCATGGCTAAAGGGATTGTCGTTAAAAAACAATCCTGTGGTACAATCGAAAGAAGATTGTGTTCAAAGGTTTGGGTTTGAATATTCAAATCACTGGTAAGTGCAATAGCCTGTGGGTTTACTTGATCATCATCATCGTTTTCGCTCACATCATTGAGTGCAACAGTAAACTGCTCCATTCCAGCCGTCGCTTTTATGGGTCGCCACCATGATTGAATGCCGACATGTACTCCTCTATGAAACAGAAGGGTTGTTTTTAACTTTTTATCACTATCCCATTCTTTACAAGAAGAGACAGTCCACAGCCCCGTTTCATCTTTCTTGAGGGTGGCCATGACTGTTTTACCGAGCTCTGCGGTTGATATTCCAAAGCAGGTCTTCATAACAGTGCCCTATTCAGTCTCTTCCTCATTATTAGGCTTAGCTTCCTTTTTAGGTTTTACCTGTTGGGGTGTCCGATTAATTGTACTGTTCCCCTTTTTTATCGTATTAGTCTTTTTTGAATTTTCTGAAGGGTGCTTTCTAAGAGAAGAGGATTTTTTCTTCATTGATGAATTTGGATTCTGTCTCTTTTTCTTCTCTTTTTGTTTAGATACACCTTCTCTTTTTTTAGTTGAGGTTTTCTTATACCCCTTACTCTTTTTATTGGATCTCTTTTTGTCAATTGCTTTAATCTTTGAGTCAGGTGCACTTTTATGAACTTCATCATAATTTCTTCTTTGAAAAATGCCCTTTCGCTCATTAGCATTAAATTGATCCAGCTCTTTTTCTATATCAACATAGCTATCAACATCAATTATTCGCGGGGTAATATAGATGACTAAATTGGTCTGAATACGAACCTTCTTGGTCGTTTTAAAGAGATAGCCCAGAATTGGGATATCACCGAGTATTGGCACTTTTCGATGAGCAAGCTGCTCCTCTGAACGCAAGAGGCCCCCTAAAATAAGCGTTTTTCCATCGTCAATTCGCACGGTGGTTGTTGCAGAGCGGCGAAATAGATTGGGATATCCCTCAGTGGAATTCTCATTAATACCCATGGAGTTAGAAATCTCGGGACTAATTTCGGCAGTGATTTGGCCGCTCCGTGAAATCCAAGGGGTTATGTTTAAAGAGATACCAAACTTAATGGGTCTAAAGTTGTGAGTCGGGTTCTCCGGAGTCCCACCAACAACCTTGAAGTATTGAGTTTGCCCTACGTCAATGGTTGCTTTATTTCCATTTAACACAGTTATCGAAGGTTGGGCAAGAACTTTGGCTTTTTTCTGCTCCTCCAATAACCGTAAAACAAGGTGAAATGATTCTGGTAGATTCGCAATAAAGGGGGCATTACCAAAGATCGTGCTCAAGGCATCCTTTGCTTTTGAGCCACTTCGATTAATTTGAATCTCAGGGAACGACCACATATTACTTCCCACATCCATTCCACCACCGTCGGCATGTTTATTTGCGGCAAATTCAAGTCCAAAGTCTTTGTTACCATCACGGGTATACTCAACAACAATCACATCAATGACAACCTGGGGTGTGGGGATATCAATGGTCGTCAGAAATTCTCTTGTTTTGACAATGTCCTCAGAGGTGCCAGAGACCAGAAGTGCATTTTGTTCCTTGATCACCTTGACATTTTGCGCAGGAATATTTTTGGGTAAAATCTTTGGTACCTCATCTGCCTTAATATGATTAAGGTGGACCAATTCAGATTTGGAAAGAGTTTTTCCAGAGGGTGTAGCTGTGTTCCTATCGCCAATGAGAATGACATTATCCTTTTGAACAAAGGTAAACTTCGTACCCCCTAACAGTAAGGCAAGACCTTGGGTCAAGGGCACATTATTCAGCTTTGCATTGACCGTTCCTGAAAGCTTACCATAAATTATAATCTCAATATCTGACTGTTCTGCTATGGCATTGATAATATCCGAGAGATCACTATTCTTAACATCAATATTGAGAAATTCATCCTCACACTCTACATAAAACTCCTTTGATCGACCTTTTGAGGAACGACGGCTTCTTCTGCTTGAAGTACCATCTGTACCAGAAACACCATCCTGAGTCACTCGATAAATATTCTTTCGCTTTGCGACTTTGTAGCCATTGCCCTCTAAAATGGCTTTAAGGCCGTCCTCTAAAGGGACCTGATAGAGTTTTCCTGAAACACGACCACTAATTTTGCTATCCGGCACAATACTGGCTGCGGTTTTTGAGCTTAACTCCTTAATAAAATCGACCACATTCATATTTTGAATATCAACAGTCAACTTTCCTCTGCTAAATCGGATCGAACTTTTTGTTTTAGCCACCGGTTTACGAATACGATAGACACTCCCCTCTTTGATAAGCTCCCAACCATTTGACTCAGCAAGGGTTGTTAACCCCTCAATTATTGGCGCGTCGGTAAGGTGGAGCGTCACTTTTCCACTAACATCACGGTCTAAAATAATGTTGAGTCCATATCCCTTGGAGATCATACGGATTACATCTCGAATGTCCGTATCTTTTACATCTAAGGACATTGTTTCTTCGACCGTTGACGAGTCACTGGTCTGTCCATAGGAAGGATAAATCACTCCTAATGTCAACACAGCAAGCAACATATATAGCACACTCTTCCGAATCATTAATCTATCTCCCTTTGGTATCTTCATTTCCTTCTTATTAAACTTTTTCATCCACAAGGACCACCCGTAAGATCTCTTCTGGAGTGGTAACGCCCTGTTTTATCTTCTCTATGCCACTTTGAGTCATTAATCGCATGCCCTGACTCTTTAAGTGATTCTTCAGTTGGGTTTCGGATATATTATCGGTAATCATGGAGCGAATACCATCGTTTACTTGAATTATTTCAAAAATACCCTTTCTGCCCAAAAAGCCACTGTTACCGCATTTGTCACAGCCGATTGGCACATAGGCTTCGGAAAAAGGCATGTCACCGATTGTTTTGTTCCATCTAAGCTTTAGTTCCTCAGAGACCGGCGACAAAGCGCGACAATCAGGGCACAATACTCGCACCAGACGTTGGGCAATAATCATGAGCAGAGAAGAGGATATTAAAAAACCGGGGATCCCAAGATCCTTTAGTCGAGTAATCGCCGAAATTGAATCGTTTGTATGCAAAGTGGATAACACTAAATGACCTGTCTGGGAAGCTTGGATAGCAATCTCTGCGGTTTCACGATCTCGAATTTCTCCAACCAGAATAACATCAGGATCCTGTCTGAGGATTGATCGCAGAGTTGTGGCAAAGGTAACCCCAGCCTTTTCATTTATCTGTACCTGGTTAACTCCATCAAGTTTATATTCAATTGGATTTTCTATAGTGGTAATATTGATCTCTTTTTTCTTGATCTTATTCAAACAAGCAAAAAGAGTTGATGACTTTCCACTTCCTGTTGGTCCTGTAACAAATATCATTCCCTGAGGTTTTTCAATCACCTCTAAAATATTCGAAAGTTCCCGCGGCTCAACACCAAGATTTTCAAGCTCTAAGAGAGAGAGATCATGCTTTAATACACGAATCACGGTCTTTTCACCATGATGGGTTGGCAATGTTGACACACGAAAATCATAGAGTTGGTTATTGAAGGAGTATCGAATTCGACCGTCCTGGGGCACTCTTTTTTCGGCTATATCCAGCTCAGCAAGAATTTTTATTCGAGAGGTAAGAGGGCTGTACATCCACTTTGTCAATTCCATGTAATGCCGAAGCATGCCATCAATACGAAAACGAATCACTGCATTGTCTTCCGATGGCTCAATATGAATATCCGATGCTCGCTGACTAATAGCCTCTTCAAAAATAAGAGTCACCATTTTTACAACCGGTTCTGACTCGACATTTTTTCGAATTTCCTCTAAGGATAGCTGTGAGTCATCATGACGAAGCTGGCTTTCATATTCCTTGGATATTTTTCCAGCATACTCTTTTAAAAAAGTATCATCCTTAAAAATATCCGAGCATATCTGCTTCATTTCGGAGGGCAGTGCAAGTGAAGACTCAACAAAGCATCCAGAGGTATATTCAAGCTCCAAAAGTATATCCAAGTCCAGGGGATCACCAACGGCAACACCGATGCAGTTCTGCTCTTTTTTCAGAGGAAGACAGCGCCCACTTTTAAATAGCTCGACCGGTAGGTCACGCAATAATTCTCTCTCAAGTGAATCTTTAAACCCTTTTATAAAGGGCATAGCATTCTGCCTAGCCAATATATTGAATAACGTTTCCTCATCGACACAGTTTTCCTTTTGTAAACATTCACCCAATCGAAGATTCTGCTCTTTGCTTTTTACTAAGGCATTTTCAAGAGCTTCCTCAGATATGAGTTGTTCCTGTATCAATAATTGTCCCAATTTTTTAGCCATATAAACGAAGTATACCTAATCTTCCTTTCAAAGTAATAGCAGAATACGGACGTATGGTTATCTTATTGTCACTATCTTTAAAATATACAATGTTTCATCGTAATTTCGTAGATAAATGCGATTTCAAAACAAACTTGATCCAAAATAACATAAACAATTGTTGAAAAAATAGTACCCCATTTGATTAATGTTAGAAATAGCTGCTTTTAAAGTTTTCTGCTAGTCAAGACACCTTCAATCAATAAAAATATAATCTCACCTTGAAATGTTTTTTCCTGACTAATATAATTAGATTGACATTTTTCTTTAAAAGGGAGTAAAGACCATGTCACATCGCACAAGCATTCAGGTACTATTTTTTCTACTGTTTCTTTTCTTAATAGCACCAGCCAAAGATCTTTTTGTTGTCATTGATTCATTGAGTGGAAAAGCAGAGGTACAACGGGCAGGTCAACACAAATGGCAAATAATCAAACGGGGTACGAGGCTGCATAATAACGACATATTGCGGGTTCTTGACAAATCGTTGGCGTGCATAAAGTGGCAAAATGGCAATACGCTCTATGTTAATTCTAAATCGCAAATACTTATTAATCTTCACCAGGATACCAGTCACAATAAGTTTTCCAATTATGCAACGGTCTTTTTTGGTGCGATTTACTTTATTATCAAGAAATCTCTTCCCAAGGCACTCACCGCCAGTTATGACACAAAGGTCTATACACCAACAGCAGTCATTGCCATTCGAGGAACCTCTTTTTCTGTAAAAGTTAAAAAGGAGAATGGTGACACCCGTGTGGGGGTAATCAATGGTACAGTTTTGGTTAAAAATATTCTTAAGAGCCAATCCATGTTTCTCTCTTCAGCTTTTCAGACTGATGTCACTCTAAACACAGACCCTATTATTCCAATCCCCTTACTTAAAGCGGATATTGATGAACTTAAAACTTGGGTACCTGCTCATGTTATTGCAGCGGAGATGAAAAAGCAGATCGATCAAGCCAAACGCGATTATCTTACTATCACTGGAAAGTTGGAAAACAAGATCGTTGTTGTTCCCTTTAAAAACAAATCAGGTTATAAGGGATCCTGGAAAATCAGTGACAATATCGCCACTGCTTTGGCACAACACATTTCCATTGCTAATCGCATGCCCTGCTCACCAGCACCAGAGTCGGACAAAAAGCTTGAGCCCATTGCCGTGGGTGTAAAAAACAAGGCACGACTAGTCATTGCTGGGGAGATCAAAAAATTCGATATCATTAAAAGAGCAGAGATCACCGCTTCTGCTGACAAATATCGAGAGCTTTCGATTGCCAATGTCTGTATCGAGTTTCAGCTAATCGATGCAGAAAACAAGATGTTACTCTATAAGAATGAAGTCTGTGGAGAGGTCTCTGGTAAAAATAACAAAGATAATAGCTGGCAACATATCAGCACGTTGACCTTTAATTTAAAGGATCCGGCCTTTTCTTCAAGTATCATGGGAAAGGCTGTTACCCAGATGTTGGACCAGTCATCCGGGCATCTTGCGCGATACTTCGGAACAGAGTAAAGTTACTGTTTACCCGGGCGTCCTTGATACTCACCAGTCTGAGTATTTATAATCAAGGTGTCATCCTGTTGAACAAACATCGGGACCTGTACTGTTATTCCGGTTTCCAGTTTTGCTGGCTTTGTAACATTACCCGATGCAGTTGCCCCCTTAATTGATGGTTCCGTTTCAACAACTTTCAACTTAACGGTGTTGGCCACACTCACACCAATGGGTTTGTCATCATAGGTTTGCACTTTGCATGGTGTGTTAGGAAGCAGATAGCCAATTACATCCTCAATCTCTTCCTGTTTCATAGATATCTGTTCATAGGTTTCTTGGTTCATGAACCAGAATTCTTCACCATCCTGATATAAAAATTCATAATCATCCTCACCAATAAAGGCTTTTTCCACCTTATCATCGGAACGAAAACGAACTTCAGCCTGTTGACCGGTTATAATATTCCGTAGTTTGGCCGGTATTGAATTGGATCCCCTCCCTGACATGGTGAATCGAAAATCGACAACCTTGAAGGGCTCCTTATTATGAATAATTACCATACCTTTGCGTATTTGTGTTGCTGATAACATGTACATACCTCTCTTAGAAATGAAAGTACTAATAAGGTATAAAATAAATTGGTGCGTCCAAAAAAAGCAGCTGTGAATTCCACTTGAACACTGACCATAATCATACTATAATCAAATACATAAAAATTAAACTCTCTTTATCTACTTCAAACAAGGACCTATTATGAATCAGGACCTTCTTATTACCTATCTAATTAATTTCATGTACACGCTATTACGAGCTCTGACCTATGCTGTTGGTTGCTTTCTTGCCTGGCGTGCCTTTGATATTTTGGATAAGGTTGACATTCGCAAAGAGATCACCGACAACAAAAATATTGGCTGGGCTATTATGATAGCCGCGATTTTTGGTGGCTTAGCCTATGTAATTGGTCAAATGTAATTTAATTTCTCTTCAATTTTTTAATGATGAATTGCCAAGGTATCTCTTCTATGCGTTACAGAGCCCCAATAGTATTGTCCATGGTAATAATTGCTATAATGATTTTAACAGGTTGTAGTTCAAATCAGTCAGATAAGAGCACAACAAGGGCTTCAGAAACCTTAACAGATACTACCAGTAAAGACAGTGTGGTACAAAAAGACTCGCGGGACAGCTCGAAAAAATTAAAAAAGAGAAAAGCTCAAATATTAGAAAGTGCCCGACAAAATCGATTGTTCAATGCCGAAAAGTGGCTTAAAAGTGATTACGCTTTTTTTAAACGTCCCAAACCGGGACGCATTTCAGAGTACGACCATATTATTAAAAAGATGGCTCGACGTTATGGTTTTGATTGGCGCTTAATAGCTGCGCAAATATATACGGAAAGCAATTTTCGAAATGCAGCTAAAAGCCATGTTGGCGCCACTGGACTCATGCAAATCATGCCAGGAACAGCCAAATTTATGGGATATGATCCAAAGTTAATGATCAAGCCCGAAGTTAACATTGCGGTTGGCTGTCTCTATGATCAGAGGATGTACAGCCTTTGGAAAAGGCAAACCACCGACTACAACCGGTTAGCCTTTGCCTTGGCCAGTTATAATGCTGGCCGTGGCCGTGTTCTTCGCTCTTATAGCACCAAAGACTCTATAACAACTTGGGAAAAGGTACACCCAAACTTGCCTGAAGAGACTCAATCCTATGTCCATAAAATTTATTTAAAGCACGAATTCTATTCGAAATATCTATTGCCATAAAAAAATCCGAAGCATTGCTGCTTCGGATTTATCCTCATATCTTAGGTAGCTTTAACGCTACTAAAACTCAAAATTGGCACCAAGACCTAAATAACGGAATCGTCCACCTTTTCTGTACTCATCACCCCAACGGAAGAATCCAATCTCAGGAGTGAGATTGAATGTTTCAAAAAGAGTAACTGTAGCTTGAAAATATCCGGCATCCCTATCACTCCACAAATTTTGAAATTCATTATAAGTATGCGTCACAGTTTGAAAGCCATAACCAGCTTCAAAATAGAGGAAATCTGTAGGCTTCACTTTAATAACACCAGCATATTGTACCATTGTTGCATTTCTTAATTCATATCCTATAACTTCACCTGTTTGATCATCCAAAATCACCTGATAATAGGGAAGATATATATCTCGAGTTTTTGGATCGGTTCCACTACCTCGCCACTCCCAACGGTTTCCAACTGCAATACTATAAGCTCCAGGATTTTGAGATAGTGAGAATGTCCCATCAAGATATACAGGACCTATTTTAAAACCGGCGTCACCAGAAAGTACAAAACAATTAATTGGTACTCTGATTGAATCTTTGGGTATTGAAGGATCTGTTCTTAGTAAGGAATAGAAACGTTGAAAACCACAAGCACCTTTTGCTCTAAGACCAAAAATACCAGACTCAAGATTGAATTCAGCTCCGGCTTCAACCTTTGGAGCCTTTGTTTCAACTTCAGATTCAAGTTCATTACCTCTAAACCCAATAATAACGGTATCTGGTTTAATAATAGCTAGTTGTCCCTTCAAATTGACACTGGTAGAAAGCTCGCCTCCCAAATCAGCTCGAATCATAGGACTTCTACCTGTATAAGTACAACCCAAATTGGTCAGAGAATTCTTATCATAAAATGCTTGCTCACTGATTAAATGGTTGACAACCGCATAATCCTGACCAAGAAGTAGTGAAAACATATCTGAAAATTGAATCTGTCCAAACCACTTCCTCATATAGAAAAATATGGCTTCTCTCTTGAGGTATTTCATCCCTGTTGCACCAGAAAGAGTTGCATCATAAACATTCTTTTTTAACCCCATTTCAACGCAACCAGTAATCCTATCACCTTTAATCTTAAATCCAAATTTACCATGTGGTACCCAGGAATTTTGATATACCGGCAATGAATCAGCACCCAAAACAACAGAAGTATCATTACCATTAATATTTATTTCAACAGTATCTTCATACCATCGCTCACGTTGGTCCCACCACATCCCTAAATGGATATCGCCATAGAGATCAAAATCAACAACCGCCATAGTCGGGGTTGCACAAAGTAAAGCTAACAATACAAGAACAAGCTTCTTCATAGGTTAACATCCTCCTTTTACATATGCAAAAATTGAATTATTTTTCTAGATTTTAAGATTGATGAAACAGTAGAACACCTAAAAACTTTCACATAAAACCTCCCCTCAAGCTTAGGCATACTGATCTACTACCCCCTTGGCACCTGCATAATCGCCATATCACTGTTTTGCAAAATATATTGAGAGCAAAACCACCCGTTATTGCTTCTTTGCAAAGCTGCTTTTGTGTTTTTTCTTATATATAAATAGCTTATTTTTTGAAAAAATAAAGCTTTGCCAGGTTCAAAATATGTATAGCAAAGATTCAGTGTCAATGAATATTTTCTGATTCTTTTGCGCTATTTGTTAATTATTTAGCAGTATAATTGGCTATTTCATATTTTTTATACATAATTTGTATAAAAAAGATAAATTTTTACTATATTATACTACTAGAAGGGAAGAATTCCTGTTTAGGGGGCGGCTGCATAAAAAAGTTGCTAATACAAATTTTCAATAACAATACTCTATAAAGCTGGGAGGCCTTATGGTTAAGAAATGTTTAGTCCTACTCATCATTCCTGTATTGCTTTTTGCAACGGAATTGACACAAACCTATACCTTTACACAACCGAAAATTGATGGTGATCAGCTGACCATGGAAGGGTGTCAACCTTCCTACGATGCCTTTGCACCTCGTTTGGCTATTAAACCGGTGAGCCTTTTGCTCCCAGCCGGTCAAGTGGCAGTCTCCTTTGATGTTGCCTATGGTGAACCGGTAAAACTTAAAAACTCACAATACATTGCACCATTCTTGCCCGGTGGTATTATCAGCAAGCCACCACCAGCAGACTATTACACAAAGACAGCTGGCGTTTACAGTGTTGACGCATTTTTGCCTGCAGAGATAAAATCACCGAAGTTTTTCACCCAATATCGCTATGGCCACTCAATATTTTCAGCGAATCTTCGTCCTGTTCAATACAATGCTGTTACTGGCGAAGTTCAATTTTACCAAAGTATTACTGTAAAAGTAACCACGGCAAAAGCAAAAAATAGCCAGATGCCTTTTAGATTCTCACCATTTATTAAAAGCCAATTGGCATTAGAGGTTGATAACCCTGAAGCATTAGAGGGTATTCCTTACACTATCAGAGATGCAGATGACTATGATTATGCGATTATCACAACCAATGCGCTGAAAAATTCCTGGGATTCCTTTGTTGCCTTCAATAAAAGAAGAGGATTAAAATCTAAAATACATGCAATTGAAGAAATTAATAGCTCAAGCTCTGGATCTAAACCAGAGGACAAGCTTAAAAATTTTCTTATTAAACAATACAAAGATCACAAAATTACTTATGTAATGCTTGGTGGTGATGACAATTTTGGCACCAACAGAAAACCCTTATCAACAGCTATCACTCATAAAGGCTATTCTGCTGCATTTAAGGATTATGGAACCGATCCCATATCTGATAAAGATATTGCCGCAGACATGTTTTATGAAACATTGGATGGTCAGGAGCTTAAGGACCTTGAATGGGAACTCTATGCAGCGCGTTTTCCCGCAGATAATGCAACTGAGCTTAAACGGATGATCGACAAAACCATAGCCTACTCAGAAAAGCCTGTTAATTCAGCCCTTAAGAAATCGGTTCTTGCCGGTGAAAAATTATGGGCCAATATCCATGGTGGTACCTGCTATGGTATTGATTGTATGAAACTCCTTAAGGGAAAAAGTACAAAGTATTACGAAACAAACTGTTTTGACAATAGCTGGTCTCACACAGAACTTAAAGAACGCAGCTCCAGTTGGACAAAAAATAGACTTATTGGCCTCATGAATGACGGAATCCATATTGTAAACCATCTGGGACACTCCAATAATTTTATGATCATGAAAATGTACAAGCAGTACAATGATGTGCAAAAGCTCACCAATACTGCCTATTGGATCGGTTTTACAGAAGGATGCTATTGTGGTTGTTGGGATAATAGAAAAATCTCCTTTAATGCAAGTATAAATACTGGCCATTACAATCATTCCTCACAAGATTGTATTGCCGAAGAATTTACTGTAGGAACAAGTAAAGGTGCGGTGGCCTTTGTAAGTAACACCCGTTTTGGCCTTGGCGACAATGGAAGAGCAAGTCGTGAGGGTACTGATGGATCAAGTATTCGCATTCAGCGCTTCTTTTGGGATGGTCTTTTTGACAAAAAAATGCATCACATTGCTGTAATGCTGGCTTACTCAAAGTGGATCAACAAAACACCAATTCTTAATACCAATGTTAATGCTGAGCCCTACTTTGGTCAGCTAACTTACTGCGCTTATCAAGTAAACTGTCTTGGTGATCCAGCGCTCTCTGTTTGGACCTCGACTCCAAAGACCTTTACTGAGCTGCCTGCTTATTCTATAAAGAATAAGGTTTTTGAGATGGACACCAAAAATCCTTACACTTGGGTCGCTCTTCTTGATAAGGACGATAAAATTATCGCATCACAGCAGAGTGGCACTGATGGTAAAATTAAAATTGAAGATTTACCACTAGTTGATTATCTCACCAAAAACCCACGGGCTGACCTAAAAGTTAATATTAAAGCACATAACTACAAGCCTTTTAGTGGTGATGTCACTGCAATTGCCCTTAACAGGATAAGTGCTTTGCAAAACCTTTCAGTTGTTTCAGCTCACAACAAGGTTAAAATCAATTATAGTATTCCTCAAGCCTCACGAGTATCAATTTCCCTCTTCAATGCTAAGGGAAGTGAGCTTAAATCAGTGGTTAAGGGATTACAGAGTGGTGGGACCTATTCATTACAGGTTAAAACTGATGATCTCAGTAGCGGAATCTATTATGTACGTGCTGCTATAAATAATGCACAGGTCACTGAAAAAATTATGGTTACTAAATAGGTTTAGAATAACCTATTTTACATAATATAGGACGGAAGTCTGGGGGGCAAAGTAAATTCCTTACTTTGCCCTTTATTTTTTTTAACACTTTTTTATGCAATGGTATACATTATACATGCACTTATAATGCGCTGAAAAATCCAGGGTAGGAAAGACGATTTAAACTAAATTCATTACAAGTAGGAGGCTTTATGTTAAAAAAAGCACTTGTGTTGCTCATCATCCCAACACTTTTATTTGCTGCAAAAATTTCACAAACCTATAATCTTCCCTTGCCGGAAGTGAGAAATCAAGCGATCTATTTAGAGGGCTGCCAAACTGCGGTTGTTCCCTTTGCTCCCAAAATTCCCTCGAAGAGTGTTTCCCTAAAACTTCCCTATGGTGAAGTGGCAGTCTCCTATGATGTTATTTGTGAGGAACCGGTGGAGTTTAAGAACGCCGGGTATATCGCACCCTTTCGTCCTGGAGGAAGAAGATCTGCACAACCACCAAAGAATTATTACACTCGTACCTCATCTATTTATAGCGAAAATGCGTTTTACCCAGCAGAGGTAAAATCACCTAAATACGTAACTCAATATAGGTATGGGCACTCAATTTTAACAGCCAGTTTTCGTCCGGTTCAGTACAACCCGGTTACGGGCCAGATGAGAAGTTATCGTAAAGTAACAGTTGTTGTTGAGACCGAGAAAATGAAGGAAGAAAAGCCGGTTTTAAAATTTTCTCCTTTCATTAAAAGTCAGTTAGCATTAGAAATTGACAATCCCGAATCTTTAGAGGGTATTGCCTATACCCCTATAGACAAGGATGACTATGATTATGCTCTGATTACAACCAACAAGCTTAAAAATGCCTGGAATGATTTTATTGCCTTTAATAAACGTCGTGGCCTAAAAACAAAGCTCAAGACTGTTGAAGACATCAATGCCTCTATTTCCAGTGGCAGTCAAGCTGAAAAACTTAAAAAGTATTTAAAAGATGAATACGAAAAGAATAATATCACCTTTGTCATGCTCGGTGGTGACGATAACTTTGGCCCAGACAGAAAACCGCTCGCCGATGCTGTAACTCATAAAAGTTACTCTGCAGCCTTCAAAGATTATGGGACAGACCCTATCTCCGACAAAGATGTTGCCGCTGATATGTACTACGAAACATTGGATGGGGATGAATTGGATGATTTGGAATGGGAAATCTACGCTGCCCGTTTTCCTGCTGATAATACAACCGAGCTTAATCGCATGATTAATAAAACGATCAAATACTCGGAGCAACCAGTAACCAGTGCCATTAAAAAGGTCATTTTAGCCGGTGAAAAGGCTTGGCCCAATATCAATGGTGGCACCTGTTGGGGTAAGGACGAAATGCTTTTGCTAAAAGGAACCTGCACTCGCTGGTATACCACCAAAGGATTTGATAATTCTTTTAGCTTTACTGAACTTTATGAAGTAGACCAGAACTGGTCAAAAAATCAGTTAATTAGCGCCATAAACAGTGGAGTAAACTTTCTTAATCATGTTGGCCATTCCAACAATTTCATGATCATGAAGTTATATAAACAATATAATGACCCACAAAAGTTAAACAATAACGCCTTTTATATTGGGTATACAACTGGCTGTTATTGTGGATGTTGGGATAATAGAAAGATCGCTTATAATGCCAGTATTAATACTGGTCACTACAATCATAGCACACAGGATTGTATTGCAGAAGAGTTTACCGTCGGTATTGACAAGGGTGCGGTTGCCTTTATCAGCAATACCCGTTTCGGCCTTGGTGATAACGGTCGGGCAAGTCAGGATGGAACAGATGGATCAAGTATCCGTTGCGAGCGCTATCTCTATGATGGCTTCTTTAATAAGAAGATGCACCATCTTGCTGTGGCACAAGCTTATTCGAAATGGATAAATAAAACTGCCATTCTCAACACCGATGTGAATGCAAAACCCTATTATGGCCAGATGGAGTATGTCGCCTATCAAATTAATGTTCTTGGTGATCCGGCACTTTCGGTTTGGACAGAAACACCAAAGACCTTGAGTGGTGATCATCCAAAAACCATTGATGCTAATGCAACCAAATTTTCTTGGGACACTAAAAATCCTTATACAGCTGTTGCGCTTCTTGATAAGGATGATAATGTTGTTTGCTCCCAGATCACCGGTGAGGATGGAAAATTAGAGATGAGCGGTCCCGCTTTAACTGAATATCTTCCTTCTCATGCTGGAGAGAAGTTGAAGATCAATGTTAAAGCATGGAATCATAAACCCTATCAGGGTGAAGTTGCAATATCTGCTACAAACATTGTTAATGCCAATACTCATAGTTTTAATAACCTTGTGACTATCAATGGTATTACAAAGATGGTGCAGATATCTCTTCCCACAAAGGATCAGGCTACCCTATCACTGTACAATTCAAAGGGTATCCTTATTCAATCCCAGAAGATTACTTCCCAAAAGACTCAAGTATCACTCCAAGCGATAAGTAATGGAGTATACTATCTAAGATTGCAATCTAAACATTTCCAGGTTGGTGAAAAGCTGGTTCTTTCACGGTAACAACCTATTCGATAAGTATTTAAATGGCAAAGAGATAAATGATCTCTTTGCCTTTTTTTATGTTTTTTACGAAAAGTAGCAATATATAAGTATTATTTATACTATATATAAATTATTATTGAATTATTGAACCACTATTCCTACTTTTTTGTATATTTATAAATAGTGGTATCTATTACAATTCATGAAGCTTATTGTGCTTCAAACAACAATGGTAATAACTATAAGACTCTTTTTCACCATCTTTAATCAATTGGGGGGAATCATGTTTACGAAACTCATACCCATATTACTCTTACCTGCTCTCATTTTTTCCGCTTCGACAGTGACAACAGAAATCACCTTTGCAAAACCGGTTGTAACTAACAATATGGTGTACGTACAGGGATGCAAAACAATGGTCATGCCCTTTGCACCAAGTATCCCCACAAAGACTGTCTCGCTGAAGCTTCCCATTGGTGAGGTAGCAGAATCCTTTGACGTTGAATATGGTGAGCCTATTGCTATAGAGGGTACCCATTATATCAACGCCTTTCTCCCCGGTGGTCGTGTACATGTGGCACCGAAAGCAGAATACTATACACGAAAATCAAGTGTCTACAGTACTGACGCACTCTTTCCTGCAGAAATAAAATCTCCCCGTTTCTTTACTCAGCATCGCTATGGCCACCCAATTTTTACTGCGACCATTCGTCCAGTGCAGTACAATCCCGTTACCGGAAAGCTTCAATATGTGAAAAGCGTTACCGTAAAGGTAAAGACAAAACAACAGACCAAAGAACTCCCGGTTGTTAAATTCTCTCCATTTATCAAAAGTCAATTAGCGTTGGAGATTGACAATCCAGAGTCACTTCAGGGTATCCCCTATACCAAAGCTGGACCAAATGATTATGAATATGCAATCATTACAACCGAAGCTCTAAAAAATTCCTGGGGTGATTTTGTTGAATTCAATAAACGGAGAGGGCTCCGCTCAAAAATTGAGACAATTCAAAACATTAATTCAAATTTTCCCGGCCAAGGTGCAGAAAAGCTTAAAGCGTACCTCAAACAGGAGTACAAAGACAATAACATTACCTATGTCATGCTTGGTGGTGATGATAAGATAACCACTAACAATCAGGTCCTATCAGATGCTATTCCCCACAAGGGATATTCTGCAGCTTTTAAAGATTATGGTACCGACCCAATCTCTGATAGAGATATTGCAGCGGACATGTTTTATGAAACGTTAGATGGCGAAGAGTTAAAAGACCTAGAATGGGAGCTCTATGCTGCTCGGTTCCCAGCTGACAACAACACCGAGCTACAAAGGATGATTAGTAAAACCATCAGTTACTCTGAAAAGCCTGTTAACAGCAGCATAAAAAAATGCATCATTTCTGGCGAGTATAAGTGGAAAAACATCAATGGTGGCTCCTGCTATGGTAAAGATCAAATGGTATATCTTTACGGTAAAACAAGTAAAAATGGCTATACAACTACTGGCTTTCCCAGTTCCTGGACAAAAAAATTGCTCTACGAAAAGGATAGAAACTGGTCAAAAGCCGATATGATAAACGCCATTAACAGTGGTCAGAACATAGTATTTCACACTGGCCACTCAAATAATTTTATGATTATGAAGCTATCGATGAGCCAAAATGATGTGGCTCGTTTGAACAATACCTCCTACTATATTGGATATACAACTGGTTGTTACCCTGGTTCATGGGACAACAGAAAGATCTCCTTTAATGCAAGCTTTACAACCGGACACTATGCCGATGACTGTATCAATGAAGAGTTTATGTGTGGTACCAGCAAGGGAAGCGTGGCCTTTGTCAGCAACACCCGTTTCGGATTGGGTGACAATGGTAGGGCAAGTCACGATGGAACTGATGGATCAACTATTCGCTTCATGCGCTACTTCCTTAATGCCATTTTTGATGAAAAAATGCATCATATTGCGGTCATGCACGCCTACTCAAAGTGGATCAATAAAGAGGCAATTCTCGTTACTGACGTAAACAAAGAACCCTACTTTGGACAAATGGCATACTGTGCCTATGAACTGAATGTTCTTGGTGATCCTGCTCTTTCTATTTGGACTGAGACTCCTCAAACATTGACCCCAGACCATCCAACCTCAATTGCAGATGGTAATTTTTCTTGGGACTCAAAAAAGCCCTACTGTTGGGTTGCCCTGTTAGATAAGGATGGAAAAGATATTGTCTGCGCGCAACAGTCTGGAAAAGATGGTAAGATCACTATTTCTAATGATGCACAATTAGCCGCATATGTCACTGCTAATCCAACAGGTAAAATGAAGATAAATGTGAAGGCACATAACTTCCTACCCTATCAAGGTGAAGTGAAGATTGATGCCAGTGCAATTACCAACAAAAAAATTGCAGAGTTGAAAAGCAGTATTGCTCTCTCAAAAACCAGAATTAGCTTCAAGCTCCCCGGCGATGAGCACGCCCAAGTATCACTCTACAATGCAAAAGGTGTACAGGTATTGACAAAGGCATTTCAGGGTCAAGCTGGTATGGTATCATTATCCGGACTGAGCAACGGAATTTATCATCTGCATATTGAATCAAAGAGTGTGCAATTTACTGATAAATTTGTTTTAGCGAATTAACAGACCAGTAAAAACATATCATTCGGTGCTTGGGGTGAGAGTAATTCTCTCACCCCTTTTATTTCATCGATTATTTTAAAATTTATACAAACTCAAAAACCATTACAGCAGAGAAAATGTCTATGAAAGCAGCTCTTTTTGAATCATTTGGCTCCCCCCTATCTATTCAACAGGTACCTGATCCAAAAATTGACAAAGATTCAGTAATCTTAGAAGTTAAAGCAACAGGAATCTGTCGCAGCGATTGGCATGGGTGGATGGGTCATGATCCTGACATCACCCTTCCCCATGTTCCAGGCCACGAACTCTCTGGCATTGTGGTCGAAGTTGGTAAAAACATTTCTCGTTGGAAGCTGGGAGATCGTGTTACCCTCCCCTTTGTTTGTGGTTGTGGCTTCTGTATGCAATGCCTCAGTGGCAATCATCAAATATGCGATCATCAGTTTCAACCTGGATTCACTCACTGGGGATCCTTTGCTTCCCATGTGACAATCCACTATGCTGATACCAATCTCGTTCTACTACCCGAAGAAATCGACTTTGTTACAGCAGCAAGCCTAGGATGTCGATTTGTCACAGCTTTTCGTGGTGTTGCAGCACAAGCACGCACCGCTGTAGGAGATTGGGTTGCGGTCCATGGCTGTGGTGGAGTTGGACTTTCGGCAATAATGATCGCTAAAGCTTTAGGTGCTCAGGTAATTGCGATTGATATAGATGATACTATTCTATCCTTTGCAAAAAACACCATCGGCGCAACGCATACAATAAATGCAAAAACAACCTATTCAGTAGTTGAAGATATTCGAGACATAACCGGTGGTGGTGCTCATGTCTCCTTAGATGCATTGGGCAATCGCGTGACCTGCTACAATTCGATAAATTGCCTTCGCAAACGGGGCAGACATGTCCAAATCGGCTTGATGGTCGCAGAGGATGCTGACCCTCCAATTCCTATGGGAAAAGTCATTGCTGATGAATTAGAAATTTATGGAAGCCATGGCATGCAGGCTTACAAGTACCCAACACTCTTAGAGATGATCGTATCGGGAAGTATACAACCAGAACTCCTTATTGGTAAAACAGTAACCTTGGAAGAATCTCTTAAGGAGTTAGAAGACATGAATAACTTTGGTAATGTCGGAATTACGGTCATTAACACCTTTTAGCTCTTTAACAAAACATAATCAGAGTGTATTTTTATGTATTGATAGCTAGGAAATATAAACAATAGTCAGGAGCTTGTTAATGCCGATCTATGAATATACCTGCAAAGAGTGTAATACGCTCTTTGAGGAGTTGTTACAGAAAACCCCAGAAAAGTCACCAGCCTGTCCCCAATGCTCATCAGGGAACACAGAAAAAAAGATGTCTGCTGGAAGTATCAGCATGGGATCCAAATCTGCTCCAGCCTGCGCCTCTACCTGTGCTGGTCCAGAAACATGCTGTAGTGGTGGTTCCTGTCCGATGCATTAGTAGTTCATTGGCATAATTGTTCTCTATTTATGGTTGATTTCCCCTCAATTGACACAACATTTCTTCAAGAGCTTGATCAATTTTCTGATTTTGATTTTCAATTTGCCACCTTTATATGTAAGCTAGCAAAGCGTCCTTCCCTTGAACTGTACATCTCTGCACTTCTGAGTGCTCAAACATCTTTACAGGGAAACATTTGCTTTACCCTTTCAGAAAATCACAATACCATTCTTAGTTCTATACTTATGCACTATTCTCAAACGTGTGCACCTTTAGAACAATGGCCACAGTTACTTTACGAAAGTGAGGTTGTTGGAAAACCGCAGGACTTTCGGCCCTTAATATTAAAACAAAGTCGACTCTATCTTCACAAATATTGGCTGTATGAGTGGCAGATCGCAAAGAAAATTAATCAGCTATCTCTTTCACCTTCATCAAGAATTCCAAATGATTATCTGGGAAAGAAAATAAATTCTCTATTTCCATCGCCCCAACAAGACCAACTACGAATGGCCGCTTACATTGCAGCAACAAAAAAGCTCTGCATTATTACAGGGGGACCTGGCACTGGAAAAACAACAACCCTAGCAAAAATTATTGCTTTACTCTCATTATTACATACTGATTCGCTTTTCAAGATTGCCTTAGCTGCACCAACAGGAAAAGCCGCAAAGCGTATTGACGAAACCATTTCGCAATCACTCGACCAAGGATTACCAGGCCAAACAATAAAAAAAGAATCTATAGATTCAGCAACGACAATCCATCGATTGCTTGGTGCCACAGCTGTTAAAAGCCAATTCACCTTCAATGAATCTCAACCTTTGCCCTATGATTGTATTGTTGTTGATGAAGCCTCTATGATTGATTTGACTCTAATGCGTAACCTTTTGGTGACACTTGACAAAAAGACGACACTCATCCTCCTGGGAGACAAAGATCAATTGGCTTCTGTGCACGCTGGTTCACTGTTTGGTGATTTGTGTAATCCAACTGTTGTTGATCACTTTTCAGAACCACTTTTAGCCAGTATCAACAAAGCTGATATCAAAATGAACACACAATCATGGAAAACACCAAAGGAAACGCTACTCCCATTGGCTGATTGTATTGTTGAGCTGAAGCACTCCTACCGATTCACAGGGATCCTTAAGCCGCTAATCCACGCGGTAAAAAAGGGGGAGCAAAAGGCTCTGCATGATCTTCTTGAAAAAAGTGGAGATAGGAAGAGCTGTTTTTCAATTATCTCGAAACCTTCACAATTAGAAGACACTCTTTCCGAGGGCATACTTAAATACTTTGCTCCCTATCTTACAGCACAATCTATCGATGAGATGTTTCAGGCTCTTTCACAATTTCGTATTCTGTGCGCTCTCAGAAAAGGACCATTTGGGGTGATTGCTATAAATAGATTGGTAGAATCCATTTTAGCTAAAAATGGATTACTTTCAATTGACTCTGATTGGTATTCAAAAAGACCAATAATAATAACAAATAATAGTTATTCCTTAAAATTATACAATGGTGATATTGGCATTATCGCACCTGACCCAGCTGCCAAGGGAGCCCTAAGAGCCTGGTTTCCCACCGATGCTTCGGATTCCAAAACCCTCTATCGCTGTTTTACCCCCTCAAGACTCCCTCACCATGAAACAGCCTTTGCCTTAACAGTGCACAAGTGCCAAGGCACAGAATACAATTTCGTACATGTGCTTTTACCAGACAGTGATGCTCCGATTTTAACAAGAGAGCTACTCTACACGGCAATTACTCGCGCTCGTAAAGGTATCCACCTCTATGGCACACCAACGATTCTCAATGCTTGCCTTAAACGAACAATCGATCGGACCTCTGGTTTGTTTGATACTTTAAAAGATTTTACCGTCTCTCCAGTTGATCCCAATCTTTAAGAGACTCTTCAATATATCCAGGTTTAAAAAAGGCGAGGATTTCTGGAGGTGCTTTAATATCTTCTAACTCAACCCGGGTATAAAGCTGCTTATCATTTGCCTCAATGGTCTCTGAAGTAAAGACCAGTCCTTTTACCACCCCTTTAGAGTTACCCTCTGGAAGATCTAATTCAAATTGCAGTATCTCTTCATCACACACTTTTTCCGTAGTGTAGAGGACAACTTTTTTAATACCTTTATCATAGTGGCAGGCAGTGATCAACCCTTTCCCTTCTGTTTGGGGTGTATCTTTACAAAAAATAATTGGCGCACAGAACAGGCATTCCTCTTCTGAAACCTTCAGACCACGGACAGAGTAGATTTTCACTGGCTGACTCTTTCCTTTTACAACCCGATCGGGCAAACCAATAACGATTGCATCATCCTTAATTGAATCATAGGTACTTTTAGCAATGAACACCTGCCAGCGCCCAGCCAGGGATTCGATCCGCTTGGCAATATTAATGTTATCGCCAATTACGGTATATTCCATTTTATCATCACCACCGACATTACCGCCAGCAAAGGCTCCGGTGTTGCATCCAACACCAAGATAGATTGGTTTGTGACCTTGAGCTACTACTTCCTGCCCAAAAAGCCACACTGCATTCTGCATCTCCAAACCGGTCTTTACCGCGTTGATGTCAGCGTTATCATCGGCAACCATGACATTCCAGAAGGCCATAACCATGTCGCCTTCAAACTTATGCAAGGTGCCCTTATTGTTTGTAACTACTTTGGTTACTAAGAGAAAATATTGATTGAGTCGTTCAATTACCTCGACCGCAGTAAGCTCCTCGGACATTGAGGTGAATCCAACAATATCACAGAAAAGGACCGTGCCAAACTTATCTTCACCACCAAGCATAAATGGTATTGATCCGTCAAGAACACCCTCCACAATATCCGGCGACAGATACCGTGAAAGTTGGGTTCGGGATTGTGTCTCCTCTTCAACCTGTTTATAGAGCAGCACATTTTTTAGTGCCACCGCAGCTTGGGCTGCGATCCCCGTAAGCATAGCAAGGTCATTTTTATTGAAGGTGTCCTTTATCGAGGTAGTATCAACACTAATCATGCCTAATATTTCGTCTTTGTAAATGAAGGGTACGTACATAAAAGATCGAATAGAAAAATCAGCTATCGAATGAACCCCCTTGAATCTGGCGTCCTGCATGGCGTTTGATGATAAAACAGATTGCCGCTTTTCAATCACCGCAGTAATAATCGTCTGACTCAGCTCGACCTGTTCATCCTTTCGGTCAAGTCCTTCACGCCTTCGCCCCGCAACTGGTTCCATCTCTTGAGTGTCACTGTTATAGCGCATAATAAAAGAGCGTTCTGCATTGGGAAAAATATCAAAAATGTTATCCATGATTTTCTCAAGGAGTAACTCTGATTTGGTGACCGTTCCCAATTCCGAGGAGATCTTAACCATAGCTTGGAATCTCTTTACAGCCTCCTTAAGACCTTCCACACTCTCCTCTTTGCTTATTTCTAAAACATTAGCTCCCTGAATCGTGGCATTGTCTGCTAAAGATTCTGGATCATCCAATTTCATCACTACTGAAAGCCCTCCCATTAAATGGGAAAAGGGTCGATCCCCATCACTGGCCATCTCCTGGGTTGATGAAAAGCTTTTACTATCCTTCTCAACTACTTCTCCAGTCGCATGGTATATTATCTCAGCGGTTGAGATTTGAATCATATCATTATCATACAGAGGTTGAGGACGATAACTCTCAATAGGCTTATTGTTCACCAAAACACCATTTTTTGAACCCAAATCTTCGATAACAAAATTCCTACCCAGCTGTTTTATTATCGCATGTTTTCTACTGACTCTACTCTCATTGATACAGATAATATTATCAGGAGTTCTGCCAATAGAACATTCATTGGGAATGTCAAAGTACTTCTTTGATTCTGAACCGCGTATTACCTCTAAATAGGCCATAGTTTAATTATTAAACTCCCTTTGAGTGATAGTATGATAATGATAGATTTTGCTACACTTGCGAAAAGGTACCCCCGCTATTTTGTAAACAGGCTGTGCGCGTTACTAAAAATCCTGTCGGAACTATTTCGGGAAAAAGGTAGGCAAGGAGCTCAGCAGGGCGGCAGGTTTTTCCCGGAATCATAGATAATACTCCATTAATATATATGGTACCATCCAATTCTTCTATGGTCAAATTGTAAACAGTGGATCTAAGATCAACTACCTGTGTTTTACCTTTACGCTCCCGTTGAATCATAATCGAATTGGTAGACAAAAAGGTTTTTATCGCTAAGGATAATGCTTCCTCTTTTACGGGCTCCAATGACTTAAAACAATAGGTTGCTGCTAGGATGGCAGCATTGAGTGACTCGGGTTTTCCCGGAAGTAAACGACACTTTTTTATGGTTATTCCATTGGGCAAAAAAGAAGATAGGAAGTCCCTATCTATGGTAACCTGTTCACTGCACATAATATCAAATAGTTCATTATCACCACAGGTCCCCATTGGAAGAGGTGGCCCAAAGGAGATCCGAGGATGGGGGTGAAATCCTTGAGAATAAACAACCGGTATATGGGCACCCTTGATTGCTCTGTGAAAGAGAGTGATCATATCACGATGGGAGATAAAACGTATGGATGCATCCTTCGCATAGGTCAATCGATAATAAAATGGCTTTTCCACAGGAGTTACCGGAGTTGGTTTTCGACGTTGAAAGGGAGTTGTGATTGACGATGGTTCCAATTTTTTCCGTTGTACTCCATGAAGGCCGCAGACACCGCACTGTGAACAGGGTCCACTCCGACAATCAGCAGTGATTGTTCCTACTTGTGCCTTTTCCCATTCAGAACGTAAAAAGGATTGAGATATTCCCAATGATACCGATGACCAGGGAAGAGTCTGCTTTTCAGGAATGGTATTGGTATACACTGCAAAATCAATCCCCAAATTCGCTGCTGCTTGCTGCCATCGAGCAAGGTTAAACAACTCATCCCATCCGTCAAACCGGGCTCCCAAGCGCCACGCCTCCTGAATCACCGCTGACATGGCACGATCTCCTCTGGCGAGGATGGTTTCTAAAACAGTCAAATCTGCATTTCTGTAAGAGACACGCACGTTTTTTCGCTTTTTTAAAGCCTGTTTGACAGTATGCCCCTTTTGGTTTAATTGGGCAGAGGGTTCTAAAGCCTCCCATTGAAAAGGTGTATGTGGCTTTGGTGAAAAGGGTGAAAGAGAGACATTAATCATAGTTCGACGAGAAATAGAGCGAACTAATTCTGCTATGGTATCAACCAAAGTAATAATTGCCTCAATATCCTCCTGCAGCTCGGTTGGTAAGCCAATCATGAAATAAAGCTTGATGGTTTGAATATTGTTTCTACAAAGAGTTTCAACCATCTCAAGAATGATTTCTTCGGTAAAGTCCTTATTTATGACATTCCGCAACCGTTGACTCCCTGCCTCTGGCGCTATAGTAAATGAAGTTGCCAAACAGATCTCATTGAGTTCCTTAAACTGGTCTGGGGAAAGAGCATCAATTCTTGTTGAGGGAATGGAAAGAGAAAGGTGGCATGAATCTTTCAATGCCCGAACACCCTGTAACAGTGGCTCTAAATGCGAATAGTCTGCTGTTGACAATGAGAGAAGCCCCACCTTTTCCCACCCTGTTGCATCACACCCAGAGCTAATTTCTTGAACAATTGTCTCCGCACTCCGCTCTCGGACTGGACGGTAGTAACTGCCGGCCGAACAAAAGCGACATCCCCGGGTACAGCCACGCATAACTTCCACAGCAAGTCGATGGTGTACCACCTCCATAAGTGGTACCAGTGGCTTTTCTGGATAGTTAGTGTTTGCAAGGTGTTTCTCTTTGGCTGCTCGAACTGGTGCAGTATTTGACAAAGAGGAAGGAACAAAAAAGGGCCCCTCTTTTTTTGTTTTAACCAGCTTTGGCACATACACACCATCGATGTTTGCAAAAGATACAAGGACCTCCTCTTTTGAGGCTCCATCTTTTTTTCCATCTGCCATGATCCTACAAAGTTCAGGAAGGGTCGATTCTCCATCACCTATCACAAGGGCATCTAAAAAATCTGCCAATGGTTCAGGATTGATCATACAGGGGCCACCGGCAATAATCAAAGGATGGCTACTTTCCCGTTCTGTTTGTAGCTGTGGTATATTAGCTAGATCAAGCATATTGATCAAGTTGGTGTATTGGAGTTCATATTGAACCGTAAAACCTAACCAATCAGCCTCTATCAAAGGTTGATAGTATTCCAAATCAAAAAGAGAAATATTCTTTTCTCGCAAGATTTTTTCTGCATCAATCCATGGATGATAACAGCGGGAGAGAGCCCAAGTCTCCTCTTTATTCACTACATGGTACAATAATTGAGACCCAAAATGGGACATACCAATATCATAAATTTCAGGAAAACAAAGCACACCATAGAGGTCACGTGAGTCAAGATCTTTACGAATAATATGTAACTCATTACCGATATACCGTATCGGTTTTTCAACAAAGGGAAAAAAATCGCACTCAAGGGTATGAAATAAGGAGGCCATCAACACTATCTGCCGGTTTGTAAACGATCGGCTAAAAATTCCGGTAGATTACTATTTTTTACTTTTTTCTGAGTTTTACGGTAATCATAGGCAACAAAATTGAGAGAAACAAGCTCCTGATCAGTGTCATAAATAGTATAACAAGATCGAGGATCATAATTTCTCGGCTGTCCAACACTACCGACATTTACCAAATAATAGTAATCCCTATTGATGGTAATGGAGTTATCTCTATGAAGATTGATTTTATTTTCATCCTGAAAAACAAAAAAGGGACAATGAGAATGACCAATGAAGTTGAGTCGATACACCATCGACCCAAAGGCATCTTGAATAGCAATGTCACTGTTAGGGAATATATAGATAAAATTCTTCGGTTTCACAGGAGAGGAATGGGTAAAAAGCATTTTATCCATCTGCACAGAAAGGGGTAAAGAACCAAGATACTCCTTTGAAGATTCGGAGAGCTGTTTTTTTGTCCACTCCATTGCTTCATAGGCAAAGTAGGTAAAATTTTTTGTGTCAATTAGACCGATTGCTGCATAGTCGTGATTGCCAGCAACAGAATAGACAATATGCTCCTTAACAAGCTTGATACATGACTCAGGATCAGGATAATAACCAACAATATCACCGAGGCAGATGGTCACATCAATTTGCTGATGCGCAATATCCTCCAATACAGCCTCCAGGGCCTCAAGGTTTCCATGGATATCTGATAGTATGGCATATCGCATAGATATTTATCGCGCTTTCTTATGTATCAAAGAGCATAAAGTCGCTCTCATAAATTATATTTGTAAAATTAATTAGCTAAAATAATTTGTGCGGCAGTTTTACTGCATGGCGAAATAGAACTGGATAGGTTCTATTCTCTTACAATACCATAAGATAACAGCGTTATAATGTCAACGACTATGCCACCAAGTGACTCAAAAAACAACGTCGAGGCTTTTAAGCAATCTATTCTCCCCGCTAAATCGGTTCTCATTGTTACCCACGACTACCCCGATCCAGATTGCATCGCCTCATCCTTTGGTATTCAGGAGTTACTCAAACTTTGGGGTGTTGAGACAATTCAAATAGCCTTTGGTGGATTTGTTGGAAGAGCCGAAAATAGGGCAATGATTCGCTTTGCCAATGTCCAAACACTACCACTAATGCTTATTGAGTTTGAAGATTATGACCGGATCATTTTAGTCGACTCCTATCCTGGTGATGGTAATGTTTCATTGGCACCAGAAATTACTATAGATGCTGTCATTGATCATCATCCCCATAAACCTCCTGATTCCGTACCCTATTTCTTTGATATTAGAGATGATGTTGGTGCGACCTCCACAATTATTACAGAATATCTTGTGTCTGAAAATTGTCCCATTTCTAAAAACTTGGCCACCACACTCTTTTATGGTATTAAAACAGACACCCATCATCTCTCTCGCAAAGTATCTCCTGATGATGTACACTATTATAAATTCCTCTTTGATCTGGTTGATCATGAGGCACTATCAAAAATTGAGCTTCCAGATCGTGATGCCGAGTATTTCAACATTTTGCATCGCAGTGCAGAGTCAATGCGCATATTTGATAAAAAAGTCGGTCATACTCATTTAGGTACAATTACCAATCCCGACTATATTGCTGAAATGGCTGATCTTTTCCATAGCTTAGAAAATCTTGAGTGGATGCTTTGCTCTGGATTATTTAAAAATCAGATATTTTTCTCTATTCGCTCGAAAATAAGCGAAGAGGCAGGAATAAAAGCCGAATATATTGCTAAAAAATTGAATGGTTCCGGGGGTGGGCACACCACCATGTCTGCAGGAAGAATACCACTTAATAGTGAAGAGAATGGAGCTGCCCTTCGTCGTTTTGTGGATACCTTTGTACATGCTTTTAACCTCGCCGATAATGAGGGACACACAATTTTAACACCATAACATCGAACTATAATATAGTATAGATAATTATTACAATAGTTTTTTGATATAAGGAGTAACCTATGTGGGATTATTCTGATGAAGTAAGAAAGCACTATCTCCACCCACAAAATGTGGGGGAGGTAAATAATCCTGATGGCTATGGAGAAGTTGGCAACATCAAATGCGGAGATGCATTGAGGCTTACCTTCAAATTAGATGATAATGGAAATATCGAAGAGATAAAATTCAAGACCTTTGGTTGTGGTAGTGCCATTGCCTCTTCAAGCATATTAACGGAGTTGTGCAAGGGAAAATCACTGACAGAGGCATCCAAAATTACCAATAAGGATATTGCCGAAGCTTTAGGTGGTCTTCCTACAGCAAAGATGCACTGCAGTGTTATGGGCCAGGAAGCTTTGGAAAAGGCTATCGCCTTTTACAAGAGTGGTGGCAAAGTTGAGGAAGTAAAAAAGAGCGAAGGCACCGTTGTATGCAACTGTTTTAATGTAACTGATGTTGATATTGAAAATGCCATCAAACAGAATGAGCTCACCACAGTAGAAGAGGTTACCAATTTTACTAAAGCCGGTGGTGGCTGTGGTGGTTGTGTGCCGCAAATCGAAGAGATTCTTTCCAAAGTCAATGGAACTTCCATGCCTAAAAAGATCGAAGAGACAAAACCTCTTACCACTGTTGAGAAAATTGATCTCATCCGAAAGGTACTTGCAGAAGAGGTGCGACCAATCTTGAAAAAGGATGGTGGAGATTGTGAATTGGTCGATCTTAACGGGAATGTCGCGATTATTCGATTTCTGGGTCATTGCAAGGGATGCACCATGGCAACGGTCACCAAAGACAATGTTGTTGAAAAGATACTCAAAAAAAAGGTGTCACCCGACATAACAGTACAACAAGCACCATAATAGACATTTTGATTTAAAAAGAGAATCATTCCATGAAACACTCTCTCTTCAACCTTTTGATTCTTTTTCTCTGCCTTCAAAGCTTTGGGTCAACCCACACCCTTATTTCCGGTGGCCTTTCCACAAAATATGGCAACAATAGTAGCCAGTGGTATCCTGGATTTAATGGCGCTTTCACCGTATTGGGAAAGCCTGTGGAGTACGTGGGAATCTGTGGTGATGCGTCCTACACACGTTGGGGCTCGAAAGAGGGCAACCGCTCACTCCACTATGTTCGTCTGCAATTTCTCTTTGAACTCTGTTATCCAGTGCATAAAAACTTTGCCCCCCATCTTGACATTGGCGATGGTATCTGTGGCAAAATGTTTATTGATCATGATGCCTTGGATGGAAAAGATGAGACGACCATCTCCAACAGTTTCATGTTTGGTGGCGGCGCAATTCTATTTCAACGTCTTTCACTGGTTGTCCGGTCCAATTATGTTTTTTCTGGTGCTACCCCCGACAAATGGATCAATATAAACCTCGGTTTTTACTATTAAAATCTATTAAATCCTGCCTAAATTGGTAGAAAATCAAATATTTTGGTGCTACAACCTTGAATTGATTTTTTTCTACATATATCTTTGTAAGCTGGGAATCTTCAAATTTGATGGTTTGAGCAATACTCTACGCCATTAGGTGTTGACTTATATCAGACATACATAATTATTAAATTTATTATACCAACAACAATGGAGTTGTTATGATTGGATCACATTTTGGAAATTTTTTACAGGTAACCGTTGGTGGTGGTTCCTATCAAGAGGGGCTCACAACCGTAATGCAAGGCGTTCCCCCGAACATGCTTTTAACAGAGCAGGAGATCTATGGTGACCTTCTTCTTAGGAAACCCGGAGCTGACGAACTATCATCGCCCCGTAAGGAACCAGACCTTCCGATTCTCTACACTGGACTTAACGCAGCAGATACTATTGAGAATGCTGGTAACCATAATCGTACCAATGGCACCCCTTTAACGATTCTCATTCCAAATTTGGATCGTCATTTTATTCATATCAAGCAGTATCAGGATACGAACCGCACTCCTCGTCCTGGCCATGCCTCCTATGCTTCTTTCATGAAATATGGCACGGCTGATGACGCTATTGGAGCTGGAATATTTAGTGGTCGCTACACATCAACCATTGTTGCTGCAGGATATGTTGCAAAAAAGGTTCTCCAGAAATTTGGGATCGAAGTGTGCTCCTATGTTAAAGAACTTGCCGGTGTTGTAGCGCCAGAGGTTGCAGCAGACAAAGCTTTAGAATATTGTAAGGCCTATAAACAGATGCGTATGGATTACGATCCTTTTTATCAAGAAATCTATGTAAAAAACAGAGTATCAATGGAAATGCGTTTTCTGGAAAAGCTTGCCGTCTTTGCAGAAATTGAAAATGAGATCGATGCAATCCGCGATAAAGCACCGAAGATCGTTCCTCAAGAGGTTCAAGAAAAGTACCAGGTGCATCATATTGTCAACTGCCCCGATATTAAGGCGAGTGATGAAATGGTTGCTGCCTGTAATAAGATTTCAGCTACTGGTGATTCTGCTGGTGGAACTGTTGAAGTTCTTGTCACTGGTGTTCCGGCCGGTCTTGGCGAGCCAGTTTTTAATAAGCTTGATGCAGAGTTAGGGAGAATGGTTGGTATAGGTGCCGTTAAAGGTGTTGAGGTTGGTGCCGGATTCGCCGTCAAGGATATGACCGGTTACGAATCAAATGATCAAATGCATGCCGAAGATGGTAAGGTTGTTTTTGATTCCAACCATGCCGGTGGCATTACCGGCGGTCTTGCAACTGGACAGGATATCATTGCTCGTTTGGCAGTGAAACCAACCCCGACCATTGATAAGCAACAGCAGACCATTGACAAATATACTAATGAAACAAAGGCTCTTGAAGCTATTACCCGTCGCGATCCTACTATTGTTGCTCGTATTTGGCCTGTAGCAGAAAACATGACTGCCCTTACTATACTCGACAATCTCTATGCCTATCTTGGATATGAAAAGATGAAAGAGGTTGTATCACAGTAGTAACCACAGTATTTATTTTGATATGAAAAGGATCGGTACAATTACCGATCCTTTTTTATTTAAAAATTTCTCGTGAAAATTTTGTCATTGTCTTATTAGAGAATTTACTTTATATATATTATCTGTTAAGCGATTGTAATAAGGAATGAAAAAATAAATCCATTAGCTATTTAGAAAAGGAGCAATTCCTATGAAGAAGAGACTTTCTATTGCGGGAATCATCATGATTTCTCTCTTGTCTTTATCAAGCTCTGGCGAAGAGTGGGCAACTGGGATGGGTAGTTGCTATGCTAAGGGTAGCATGACTGCCTTTGGAGGAGTGAGCTTTCTCTACTTTGGTATGTTTGCAGGATTTGATTACGGTTTCCATGACTGCATCTCCGGAGGTGTCGCTATTGGTATCAATGGCAAAAGTGATAGTTTTTTTAAATATCGACAAGTTCCATTCACTGTTCATGGTGCTTTTCACCCCTTCAATTTGAGTGTATTAGCAGATAAAATAAAAGTTCGTGATAAATTAGATGTCTATGCAGGATTAACCTCGGGATGGAAATTTGGTTGGTCAAAAGTATCTGGTTCAAATGTTAATATCTCAGCTGATGATTTTGGTGGATTTGTTCTGAGAGAACTCTTAGGAGTCCGCTTTTTTCCAACGGACAACTTTTTTATTATGTTTGAAGAGAGAGCTGGGTTTGGAGTTTTTAACTTTGGTGCAGGATATAAGTTTTAGAGCAGCTTAATATTGATGATAGATACATCCCTGCCTAAGTAATTGGGCAGGGATTTTTTTTGTGTGACAACTTTATACTGTTTCTCAAAAGTTTTGTCCCATGATTTTTGACAAAACTCTTATAGAAACAGTTATACCGCAACACAACATAGGACAAAATTATTGAGAAGCGGTATAATCCTAATTATTTGGTTTTTGTAAAGGTCGACGTAAAATCCTCTCTGTAATGGCCATGCTTTGGATAGTATGATCATAGACACTGTGTTGCGCCATCCCCAAAAGGATATGCACCTCATCGAATCATCAGACTCTCATTAGCATACCAAACCAGGATCAAACAGGTAAAGCCCCCTTTGTTCATAAAGAGGGCTTTGATATATTTGCATAGAATTGCTTTTTAAAAAAAGCTTTAAGAGGTAAACACAAAAGGGTAAACAACTTCAGTCATATCCCCGGGTATATGTACCTTTTCAAACTTCCAACGACGGATTTTCTTTACAATTAATTGCTCTAAATAGGTGTCATTTATGGTAGAAGAAATAATATCACAGAATGCCACTGAACCAAACTCATCAATGACAAATTTGCACGTAATTCTACCCTTTAATCCCGGTTTTTCCCTCAGTCTTCGATTATAGGCAAAACGAAGTACATTTAAATTTTGCATAACAACCCGCATAACACTTCTTTTATCTCTCCCCCCATTCATTGGTGCGACATTGTACTTTAACTTACCTGAAAAATAGCCCTCTCCTACAGATCCTTTCTTGAGTGTCATCTCCGATGTTCCAGTACAAAATAGACCATCTAAATAGTCATCAATCCCGCCGCCGGGTTCACCACCAGTACCACTTACAAGACCAGCTCCATTCCCAATATAGGCAAGCCCTCTTCTTCCAGCACCCTCATTGGTTGAAGATCGCAATCCGCCCTGGCCCATAAGTAGAGCGTCTATTTTATCATTATATCCGCTAAGACCTGCTTCTCCAGAGGAGACAACAGTAAGGCCCGATATTTTTGCTGATAAGAATCCCAGCACTCCCCTACCAGTCACCCGTGCCAAGTTACTTCCACCACCACCGGTAGTCTTTTTTGTTGTACCGTCACTTTTTCCAGTCTTAGAGATACTTCTTTTAGGAGTTTTGTATACTTCTCTTCTATAATCCCTTAGGTCAACAACTTTTACTGGCGGCTGTTCGACCCGAATACTCTTAATAGCATGTGGATCAATATAATCTGGATCGTTGATAATTCGAATAACCTGTTGTGTACTTAACCACGAACCAATACAAATCGCAATGCAGAGACAGACCACCTCAATAGAGAGCAGTCGACGCTCCTTCTCAATATAGAAGATATCTCCTCGTGATTTCAGTTGTTCGGTATACTCCAGGGGTGTACGAATTCTTCCTGGTGGCTCCTCCTCTTCCTCAATAGAGTTATAAAGGGGAGTGCCTTTATTGGTAGCGGATTCAATACGAACCGATGCACCAATATTCTCAAACCGCTCTTTTAGATTCTGTGCTTCTATACTATTAGCTCTATTCTTAACACATACGGGCATGGTTAGGATGGCCTCATAGATTCTTGTTGCTTCGCATTCGGCATAGGAGGCTATTGCTAGGGCAATCTGTAAAGCCTCCTTGCGATCATAACAGGGTTCGATAATTACTTTGAATGGCATAGTGGTTCTCCTTTCAAGAATTGACAATACAGACAAAGGTATTGTTGTTGCTAGTGTAAAGGAAAACCATCGATGGTATTTCTTATGAATGTACTATTCGCGTCTCATTAAATAAAACGCCGGAACAGTTAAAAGTGTTACAAATATTTTCAAACTATTTTTGCTGATAATATTTTATAAGCACTAATACAATGGACACCCCGTTTCAAGAGAGGGTACTACAATGATTCCAAAAGGAATAACACTTTCAATTATTCTTAGTATGGTGGTTTATATGAGTTGCGACATGAAAAGTAATGGAGAAAGAGCACCGCTCTCTTATGTAAAAGATCAATTAAATCGATTGGCACCCGTTGAATTGGCTTGTGACATTTCCCACCTCACAGTCTCAGATCGAGCCTGTCTTGCAAAACTGATAGAGGCAGCAAAACGCATTGATACACTTTTTTTATTGCAGGTTAACCCACAGAATCCAGACATACTCTCCTCACTTAAGCAATCAAAAAAGCCTGAGGATCGATTCTATTTAGACTTCTTTTCAGTCATGTTTGGTCCCTGGAACCGTATAGACAAGGACCAGCCCTTTTTAGGTGGAGAGCCTAAGCCAAAAGGCGCAGGCTATTATCCACAGGATATGGGGAAAGAGGAGTTTGAAACAGCTCTTAAGAATCGTCCCGATATAGCCAACTCTCTAAAAAACACCTTCACACTCATTCAACGAGAGGACGGTGTTTTAAAACCGATTCCCTATAATCAGGCTTTTATGCCTTTGACCAAAAAGATTAGTGAACTTCTTTTAGAAGCAGCATCATTGACAGAGGACACTACCCTACAAAAATATCTCACCTTACGGGGCAAGGCATTTCTAACTGACGACTATTTTGAGAGTGACATGGCATGGATGGATCTTGCCGGTGATTTAGAAATTGTTATTGGACCCTATGAGGTATACGAAGACCGCCTTTTCAATTATAAAGGTGCCTACGAGGCCTTTCTCTGCGTGGTAGACCACGCCGAGTCAAAGAAATTGATGGCTGTCACTCAATACCTCAATGCAATGGAGGAGGTCCTTCCAATCCCCGATAAATATAAAAACAGCAGTCGTGGTCTCTCCTCACCAATAAAGGTCGTTCAACAGGTATTCTCTGCCGGGGATACCAAAGCCGGTGTCCAGACAACCGCCTTCAATCTCCCCAATGACGAGCGAGTTCGCGAAGCAAAGGGTTCAAAAAAAGTGATGTTAAAAAATATTGCCCAAGCAAAATATGAAAAGTGCTGGATACCAATTGTCAACAAGATTCTTGCGCCAAAGCCTTTGGCACAGGTATCCTTTGAATCCTATTTTAATCATGTGCTCATGCATGAGATGAGTCACGGTATTGGCCCAGGAGTGGTAACCAAACCCGATGGCAGCACACAGGATGTCTCTAAAGCCTTAAAGGAGTTATATACGGTCATCGAGGAGTGTAAGGCAGATGTATTGGGAGTCATCATGATGCGATTTCTTATGGATAAGGGAGTCTTTGCTTTAGAAGACGAATACTCATTGTACGCCAGCTATTTAGGTGGCATGCTTCGTTCGGTTCGTTTCGGTATTGAGCGAGCCCACGGTGGTGGGGTTGCTATTCAGTTTAATTATTGTATGGAAAAGGGAGCCTTTTTTACCGATGATAATGGCAAGCTAGATTTCCATGCTGATAAGGTGTTGCCAGCACTCACTGAGCTTGCCCAGAAGATACTGCTTATTCAAGCAACTGGTGACTATAATGGAGCCAAGGCATTCTTGAGTACCTATCGAGTGTTGTCACCGCAATTAGAGACCTATGTAAAAATGCTCGAGGATGTACCCATTGACATTCGGCCCAGCTACCCTATTGTCAACGAACTCCTCAAGGATGCAGGATAGCATCAACTTCGTGAGTGATCACATTACATTTCATAAAGAGTGTCATCATAGGTGGGGGTATTTTTTTTGCCCCCCGCACCCTTTTTACCGGGTACTATAAAGGGATCTTCCCCATCCAGAGCATCACCAAATTCCTTTTCAATCTGATTAGGATCTTCCCCCGCCTCCATTCTGCTCAAAGCTTCTTGGATAGAATCATTGTATTTGAGCCCGGTCATATCAGAAAGCTTTTGCATAAGTTGCGCTGCCTGCCGGGGGTCATCCTCATTCATTTTCTCAGCCTCACCCATAAGCTTCTGCATGGCACTCTCCATTTTCGATTCATCAACAGGAAGATTATCCATGGTATCGCCCGATTCTTCTGCACCACTGGGTGTTGCAAAGGTTGACACCTGTCGTGTTAGGCTATCCTTTTTACAGGAGGGGCATAGAGGTACTTTTTCTGCATTTACACTGCGACTAAAAAATTTAAAAATGGTATTGCAATCGGGGCAGAGAAATTCATAAATGGGCATGCTCTTTATTCCTTGCAAAATCAAAAACGGCTTTCAATAACATATACTGTTTCTCAAAAGTTTTGTCCCATGATTTTTGACAAAACTCTTATAGAACCAGGTATACCGCAACACAATATAGGACAAAATTATTGAGAAGCGGTATAATTCTTCTATATAAGATATATTATACTCGCGACTTTTCTAAAACACACTATTTTTTCATTGCAGTTTTTTAATGAAACGTACCAATCATTTAAGCTTGGATAACATTAATTTTTAGAGGAATGATGTGGAAATCCAAAATTCTTAACCAGTTTCCAGAGATTGTGCATGGTTGTGTTGGAAAAAAGTATGGACCCATCGGATTTATACCAGAGCAGCATAAGCTGATTGTTAAAAACAGAGAGAATCTTGCCCAAGCTTGCATGTTCCCTTTAGATTCAATGCGAATATTAAGACAGGTGCATGGTACTCAAATTCTAAGAGTCACCCACCCAGTGCCTACTCAGGCTACTACCACTGACACTCAAATCCTCCCTGCAGCAGATGCAATGGTTTCTAATACATGTGGGATAACTTTGATCATACGTACAGCCGACTGTGTACCAATTCTTCTCTATGATCCAAAGGAAAAAGCTGTGGGAGCAGTTCACGCTGGATGGAAGGGCACTTTGCATAATGTGGTTGGCAAAACTATATCTGAAATGAGAAAAGCATTTAACATAGATCCAACATCCTTAAATGTTGTGATGGGACCGGCAATTTGTAGTCGTCACTATGACATAACCACCTGTGATGATGGTCGATATGATCTCTTTAATGAAAGATTTCCCAACTCAAAGGTGGTGTATTCCAACAAAGAAAGGCTTTTTTTAGACTTGTTTGAGTCAAACAAAATCCTTTGCCTTGAACAAGGGATCCAACAAAACCATATTGAACAAAGTATAATCTGTACCTTTGAAGAGTCTGGTCAATGGGCCTCCTATCGTGCAAACAAGGAGCGTGATGCATATCAAAACTGGAGTTTTATCTATCTTAAGTAGGATATGTACTTACCAAGCCTTAGGTGGACTCCTGCTAAGCCTACTGTTAGTATAGAGAATCCAAGCTAACTAAAAAATTGAGCGAGCCATTCCATTTTTGCCTATATTATTAAGGTAACCATAGATCAGCCAATAGGTTAAACCAAGGGATATTCTTTGCTAAATATCCGTGGTACAGGCGATGATCCTAGGCTGGGGGAACAGCATAGAGACATGATCTATGATTACCTCTAATACTATGCAAGAGCACACATATATAAGGCAATCCTCATCATGATATTTTTGATGAGTAAATAGGAAATGTTGCTGTTCTACACATAGGTTTTCAGTAAAAAATTCTGAAAGAGAATATTGAAGGGATCTTTCAGAAATATTTAAAGCATTTAAGATGCAATGTCAACAGGGGGGCATTGAATCCTTACAATGCTGTTGGTCAAAAAGTATATCCTAACATACTTGGGAAGGACTACAGTATGCCACATATTAAAACTACCATCTTAGTCTGTTTCACTGTTTGCTATCTTTTCTCCAATGAGTACTTAGTGTCTCTAAAAGGGCTCCCCAAAGAAGAACAAAAAGCGTATCCCGTTATAGAAGTGATACAAGATGTCTGCCTCATTCTCTGTGACAACACTGTGTTGGATCAGCTAAAAAAGCAAAAGAGAGCATTCTCTCTATTAGATTCCAATCCTCAAAAACAGTCATATAATTACTATGTGGTCTACCCAATGGCAGAACCATCTGAATCAATTGCAAAGACTGGTACAATAATTGAAGAAACTGATAACATTCTAATAATTAAAGTGCCTACTCAAAAGATCGATGCTTTTTTAGCATTAAAAGTAGAGAGAATGCTCATTGATTTCTCACCCTACATATTTCGAGATGTAGTACCAATAGAGCTGCTTAACCGAAGTGATGATCATAACGATCTTATTGAAAAGGTCGTTGCAAAGGTTTCCAAGGATAGTATACGCTCCTATGTCAAGCATATGCAGGAAATGAAAACACGAAAAGCACGGAGTAATCATGATATTGTCCCTCCCTGGCTTGAAGCAAAATGTAAGGAGTTAGGTGCAGACAGTGTGTATCGACAAAAGGTAAGCAATGGGAGTTACGGTGATAATGTTGTGGCTGTACTCTTTGGTAAAGATAAAAGTATGTCTGAATATTGCCTTATGGGTGGCCATAGCGATGCTGTTGTTAGCGGAGCACCCGCTGCTGGAGCTGATGACAATGCCTCAGGTACCGCAGCGACCTTGGAAGCTCTTCGGGTATTTTCCCAATGTAGCTGTGATAAAACCATCCAATTTATTGCCTTTAATGCTGAAGAGGTGGGGTTGGTTGGTAGTAGGGTTTTTGCCCAGACCGCAAGAAAAAACAACGAAAAAATCATTGGAGGATGCATTAACTGTGATATGATAGGGTATACAAAAACCACCCCAACCATTTTTGTTCATTATAGGACCAGTGTGTCTGGTAATGAAGAACTTGCCCGGTTATTTGCCAAGTCTGCTCATAAATATGTTCCCAAGCTCAATGTGGAACTGTTAACCTCCTCAGATGTCCAAGGCGCTTCAGATCAAGCCTCCTTTTGGCGCAGTGGATACCCCTCTTTTTTAGCAATAGAAGCAAAGGGGTTTAATAGTAGTCAGTTTCCACTCTGCAAAAACTACCATCGCAAAGGTGATCTTCTCGATGATCCTGGAGGGCTCAACGACTCTGAGCTAATGACCAATACCACACGGGCAGCAGTGGCAACTTTGGCTGATTTAGCAGAGATTTCAGGAACAGCTATATCCAAAAAAAGTATAGATAAGAACAAAAAACGGTTTACTATTACCCAAAAGGGTAAAAAAGGTCTCAAAATTAACTTCTCTATTAACGCTCCATCAGCTTTCGTTTCAATTAGTATCTACAACACCGCAGGAAAAGAGATTGCCACAGTTGCACCCCAAAAATATTCTCAAGGAACTCATCTAATAGACCTATCCTTAGGGAATACAGCCACAGGATTATATTATTGTGTCTGTCAATTGGAGGAAACTATTCAACACATTCCCTACATTTCGTTTTAAGGTAGCAATATAACCAAAAACCTTCACATATAAAGTAATAGATACATTCTTTCCTCAAGCCGAATGAACTTTCATTTCCCATAGAAAATGAGGTAAAAATATCCTTTTAGCTTAATCGTATTTTAACCCAGATTATGTAGTAGGAGTAGATGCAGAAGTGAAAGATTATGATTTAGGAAGACTTGAAAGTTTTGAAGGGCATATCTACAAGGTGATATGGCCGAAAAGCTTGAAAGTCTTAATGGACATAGAATTGTACTTCTGCGCTGCTTCCTATTGCATAATCTGGGTTTAAGTAAAAAAGGAGAGCACTGTGATACAGAAAATGTTTTTAAGTCTATCTGTTGTTTGGATGATAATAGTAAATGCCTCAAATCATGATGCACTGGTGCCGCAGGTTATTAAGGATGGTTTTAAAAAATATCGCATGAAGGATATCAATGCTGCTTTGGATACCTGGCATCATCCAGGATTTCCCTCTCAGGATGATTCACTCACCATGGATACTTTTCTATCTGCTCAAAAAGTATATGGAAAATATCAAGAATTCGAAGTTGTCGACTATGTAGAATTATCCTCAAGAAACGCTCTGGTATATATTATTGTAAACTATGAAAGGGGTCCGCTTTTTTCTCTTTTTACCCTCTATTTTCCAGACAACAAATGGGTTGTATCTCGCATTACGGTCTCCCTTGACGCTCAGGAGATATTTCCCGATTTCATCTGGACCAGGGGTAAATAGGCTTTATCTATTTACCCTTTAATTGACGGGCACGACCTTTAACCAGGATAAAAAGAACCAAAAGAATCACAATCATGATAACTTGCAAGCGAATTTTTGGCGTGATAATCTGATCCTGTTGTATCACCACCTCTTTTGTTCCTGAAAGTATTATGTGTGTCAAACTATCTGAGCAGGAATTGGTAAACTGGAAGGTACAGGTGTAGTTGCCCTTTTCATTGACCGCTAACTCTTCCCAAGGTATTTGCCACTCTATAATAAAGGCTGAGTCAGCCTCCTCAGTGTATTTCTCCAGGGCAAAATTTGCAGTTGGCTGTAAAGAAGAGTCAAAGGAGAAACTGTTTTTTAACGCCAAGGGTTCGCCTGCATAGTAGTGCATATTCTCTAACCTACAGGAGCCCAACAGGGTACATCGAAAATAACCGGCTACACCCAAAGAGGTTTCCATGGCATCCCACACAATGGGAACATCCCATGGGCAGGTATCAGAGGTTTCCGACGACCACTCAATTAAAAAACCATCAATATGAATAACCTTTCCTGCGCGTGAGACTTCATAGGTACAATCTGCCCATAGGGAGATTGAGAACATTACACTTATAAAAAAACTAATATACCACTTCATTGTACACACCGTATTCCCAGGCTCACCTCTCCTGCTTCAGGGGCAAACCACTGTCTGTTTTTTATTCGTAACTGTTTGTTATTACTATACCATCCACCACCTCTGATAGAACGAAACCGCCCAACCGTTGAACCCTTAGGATCGCGCTTACTTGATGCACCATAGTAATCCTTAGCATAGAAATCCCTGGTCCATTCCCACACATTACCGGACATATCAAAGAGGCCCCAAGAATTAGCCGTATAGCAGCCGGGTTTGGCTGGCCTTTTTTTTAAAGGATCAATTCGGTTGTTATTTGATGGTTGAGTAGTCCCCCAGGCATAGGGATTGGTTGAGCCAGCAAGTGCTGCGTATTCCCATTGAGCCTCTGAGGGTAATCTTTTCTTGCGAAATTTACAATAGGTCTTTGCTTGATGCCAGGACACACAAACAATGGGATAGTCAGGAGAACGGTATTTCTTTGGGACATACACCTTTTTTATCTGTGCACCAGTCCACATATAGCATTTACCATCATCGTAATGGGCAGGCGTACAGGCACCATTTTTAACACAGGAGTCATACTGGACATAGGAGACTTCGTACTTGTCAATTTTAAAGGGGGAAAGCTGAACCTGATGCATTGGGGCTTCATCCACTTCACCTTCCTCACTTCCCATGGTAAATGTACCACCGGGTAGTGCAACCATTTGAGCACATGCTACCATAGAAAACAGTAACAGGATACAATAGCTTCTCTGCATTGCCCGAATATCTGCCCAACTCACTTTAGAAGACTACTCTTTTTGAGCAAGCTCAATAATGAGGATAACCAAACTAAAGGTAACAAAAATCCCCAAGGCAAATTTATCCAAGATCGCCGTAATCTTTGAGGAATCCTTGACCTTTTTTTCAGGCTCCTCCTTTTGAGGTTCCTCTTTTTTAGGCGCTTTAGTCTCGACACTCTTTGCCACAGAAGGAAGAACAACATGAATCGAATCCTTGCCACCACTAGCAAGGGTGAGCGATTGCTGCTGTTTTTCATACCCCTCTTTTAAGAGCAATAGAGAGACATCCCCCGGCTTTAACTTTGAGCTGGAATAGGGTGTGGAACCGACCTTTTTCTTGTTGAGCATGATAATAGCATCAGAGGGTTCACTGGTGACGGTAAGAGTTCCGGGCTTAGCCAACTGTAAGGTAATCTCCTTGTCATCTCCAGCACTGAGCTCTATAGTGGCTTTCTTGACAAAGTGTCCTTTTTTCTTTAACATGATCACATGTTTTCCAACACTAAGCCCCGTGAGGGTCATAGGGGTCTTTCCCTGAGCAACATCATCCACCAACAGAACTGCACTATCAGGCTCAGAATAAATAGTTAAAGCACCTGCTGCAGCCTTTTCTTCAACAGTGGCACTATCCTTTGCTTGGCTATCTTGAGTATCGGTGGCCTCGACTTTATCCTGCTTTTGCTCCTGCTCAGTGGTTTTGATATCATCCTTCGTCTCAACCGAATCTTGAGCAACTAGGAAAAAAGGTATGAGCACGATCACACTTATCCAAAGTAAATACTTTTTCATGTAAAACTCCCTCATAGTATGCTACATAAGTATTGATTAAATTAGTTGCTATAAAATATACTATGGTACTTCAAGGCTAAGCCGAATTAAACTCACATTGTCAGAATTCCCAGACAATATTTAACTCAGATTGTTGGTTGTGCAATTTACATTTCAGATTATCTTCTTGATAAATTATGGAGACCTCTTTCTCTACTTTTTCTACTCTTGAAATAAATCCTTATAACAACTATTTTTACAGTCCCAAGTCATTAAAATAAAATACAAAGAGGTTACCTGTATGGTACCGTTGAAAGGATAGAGTGGCTATGAGTGATCAGAATGTGCAAAGAACCTTGGCAATTATCAAACCAGATGCCTTTGGAAAAAAGCTATCCGGTAAAATTATAGATATCATAGAGAATGCCGGTCTTTCGATTATTGGTTTGAAGGTACTGAGGCTTACAGCAGAGAAGGCTGGAGGTTTTTATGCTGTGCATAAGGGTAAACCCTTTTATGATAGTCTTCTTGAGTTTATGTCTTCCGGTAAAATTATCGTGTTAGCCTTAGAAGGCACCGATGCAATCAACCATTGGCGATCAGTGATGGGAGCAACAGATCCTGCAAAAGCAGAAGAGGGTACAATCAGAAAACTCTATGGTACGCGCATCGAGCGCAATGCTTGCCATGGATCCGACGCTCCGGAAACTGCTGAAGTAGAACTTAACTACTTCTTCAAGCCAGAAGAGTTGGTACCCTAAGGTACATACTCAACCATAATTCCACCACGAATCTGGTTACATAATTTTTAATGAAGCCTCTCTGTGCGCCCTGTCTTGTATGGAGATAATTATATTATTTACAACGTACTATATTAAATAGACCCAAAATAAACACAATGGCAAAAACTCACTTTGACCACGGAGAAATCAGATGAAAAGAGGAGTATCAATATCAACAATCTTTGTTTACATACTGCTTGGTATATTTCTTTCTTCTTGCAATGTAAAGACTACAACAATATCTACACAGAATAGCGCCGATAAAACAGATGAATGTATTCTAAAGGATGAAATATGCTCTGAAGCGCTGGACTTCCAAAAAGAGTATGAAAGACTGCCCGACGATGAAAAAAAGGACATGGCCAATGTTTTAGAGACCTATGTCCAGCATTGTGAAGAGGCAAAAAAGAAGTGTGAGAAGAGTAAAAAGAAAAAATAGGGACTTTTGCTCCAACACAGTAGTATCATTTAAAGAGTAAAATGCTTCCCCTTCAACAGGAAGCTTATAGTCTACCCTGACAGAATCATCTACCAAGAGAGAAGGTGAACTATATCACCTGATCCTTTAATACTCAGTAACTGGGGTAAGTCTAAATTACCGATAGGATTATGTACACTCGATTATTTATTCTCTTTCTGTTAATCTATTGTTCTGTAATTTTTGCAGAAGATCGTCCTGAATTGACTCCAGTCAAGACCAAACAATCCTTTGGAAGATTAAAGATCCTCTCCACACCATCCAATGCAAAAATAATTCTTAATGGTAAAGAGACTACCTACACCACCCCTGCCCTATTGACTAAAATTGAACCCGGATTAAACACGGTGGAGCTTACTCTGCCGGATTATCTCTTTGCCAAACGTCAAATACAGGTCGTAGAGGATTCAACAATAACAATCTCCTTTGAATTGATATCCCTTTCTGATACAGCCCACATTATTGGCGATTTAAAACTAGGTATCCTAGTTTTACCACAGCCACCGCTCAACACGCCCTATTTTGTTGACAATAAACAGGTCTATTCTCGCGAGGTCACACTCAATGCAGGAAAACACCATGTGGTTTGGGAAGGGGGTAACCGCTATACATCCTTAGATACCATTGTTGAAATTTTTCCTGGAAAACTCACGACCTTTCAATTTTTCCCACTCCGTCTCTTTGGTGACCTCACCATTACACCAACACCCTCGGACGCTGACATCTACCTTAACAATCGGCTCTATAGTACCGGCACCCTCAATTTGACTATAGCCACAGGAACCTATACAATTTCCGCCCGTCGGAGTGGTTACTACGACAAAGAGAAACAGATTACCGTCATTCCACAGAAAGGCTCAGAGGTATTTTTAGATTTAATTGAGATTCCTGATAAAGACCAAGACGGCTTTTTAGATAGTTTGGACAATTGCCCCGAAACATATGGATTATATGCAGGGTGCCCAAAGGAGGACCGTCGTGAGGCCATAAAAAAATATCGAGCTGTGCTAGCCAATAACTTTAAGCAACAGGATTTAGTTTTTTCGATAAATACAATAGGATACCTATATCGAACACCAACCAATCAAATATTCCGAGAGTTTCTTTCCTATTTCAATGATGGCCCAATTCTACTCAATAATAAAAACGGTTTTACTTTAGCCAATACCTTTACAGCCTCCTTTAGAGGAGTCTTTCTCTCCTGCGAATTGGGGCAGTGGATAACCGGGTTACACTATAAAAAGAAAAATTACAATCCCTTGATTATTTCCACTGGTAAAGATAGCACACAGCAAGATTACTGCCTCTATTATGATACAACCGCCGGTATTGCTCCTCGTATCTCCTTGCCAAGCACCGCAATTTCACTGGGCTTTATTTTTGCCGTAAAGAGGCTCAATATTGCCTACTCAATAGGTCATCAATGGGAAAACATTAAAATATTCGATCTTATTAAAAAAGAGGATTTTAATCGACACTATCAATTAACCCCGTTTGCAGAGTATTCCGGTCCTCGCACCAACATTACCTATTCAAACAACTGCTGGTTTAATAGACTCTATGCAGAGTTGGATATTATAAAACTGAAGCATACTCAACCCTGTCTCTATGGATCAATGGCAATATCCTTTAACCCCAAAGCCTACACAGGGTGGCACACTATCCAAGCGGGGATTCGCTATAAATTCTACCCTCGACCAAAGGGTAAAAATAAAAAATAGGATCTGGTGATTATGATCAAGAAAGTTATAATTAAAAATTTGTTACCCTCAATCTTAGGATTTTTTATGCTTATTCTCAGTATGCTTTTATTTAGCTGTGGTGGTGGATTTGACGGAGACAATGAGAATGCTGACCAATTCTACAATCCCATTTTTTCAAATGATACAACGAGTATTTAATGTTAAAGTTTTTTCTTCATTAGAGTCTACTCAAGTTTTCACCCCTCCGAGAAAAACAAAATAATTGATTTAATGTAAGCGGCTAAAAATTGGTGTTAATTCTAAATCAATGACGGAAATAGTCTGTTTTCTGTCAGAAAACAGTTTTCCTTCAAAGCCTCCATATATTCAAGGAAAGTCCATACTATTCTGGATATTATTAAATAGGGTAATACCTGTATTGCAACGTATTCAGGAAAGCTTGTCATGAGAATTCCAATTACAAACCTGTTATTCATTCTTATTTTAACACTATTTCAATTAACATATACAGGGCCTCCCACCCCATTGAAAACTATAGACACATCAATTCGAAAACCAAAGGATTTCGACTACTTAGTTGACCTCTTTAAAATTAAGGCAAAATGGAACGGTGCCAACTTTTCAGCCTTTCGATCATTCTCAGAGAATTTTCATGCCTTTGTTTCAGTTAAGAAGAAAGATAAGTTGTTTGTACCTGATTTAGATGAGGGGTTCCTAACGTGGTCAAAAAATGGATTTACACTTTCCGGTGGTAAGTTATCTAAACGATATGGGACCTATAAGCTGTACAAGTCTACATCTGTTTACAATCCACTCTTTTCTAAGTGGATCCTCTGGAAAAAACACGGTATGGGATTATCCTTTGAAAAGAAGGTACAAAATATCCTTTTCAATGGTGCCTTTACTTTAGACACACGTTCCTGTAGCGCTATTCATACACTCTTTTCTGTTACCCATAAACGGTATACTGGTACGCTGCTTAGTGGTATTCAGTCCTGCTTAAATACTACCGAAAATGACCGAATAATCATTGGATCAGAGCATACTGTAACCTTTCCCAAGGTGAAGATTCATTCCCTCATTAAATATGAACACCTCACCCGTTTCAGAGGTAAATGCCCTTCCACAACAGACTCAAAAAGTATCATGATTTTCTTCTTTGAATCACAATTTACCATGGCCCCCTGGGTATCCATGACAGCACTTTCCTATTTTAGAAATAACATTGACCGATTGAAAAATGATCATTGTTTCTATCATGGCTATGTTGGAGAGCTACTTTTCTATAAGCGAATTGGTATTGGCCAAGGAATCACCTGTGAAAAAACCATTGACAAACAGACCCTTTTGCCAAAAACCTTTTTTATTCTAAAATTGAGTCGAGGAAGAATAACCCTACGGCTAACTCTATTGCCACAGGATCCTGAAGACAAATTGCTATTTGCAAAGGGAAAGGGGAAGATTTATTAGAGCTGCTTTCATAATTCAGCATTTACTGGGTATGTAAAAATCTCAAATAACAACCATGAGACCAACTGACAAATAGTAAATGAAGCATTCCGGCTTTGTTCAACAGGTTCTATCCGCTGCAGGTGATGTTTTGTGTAATCTGCTGCTGCGGATAGAACGCTTAGAGTTGTGCGTTGTTGACAAAGTGCTTGTGGAAAACTATAAAACTCAAAAGAAAATGGGCACATTTGTAAATGTTTTTATTATAAAAAAGTATATTCATATTTATTTTATAACATTCAATTGTATTCAAGAAAAGGATACCCAACATTATATGTTTTATTAAATAACATAACACATCAATAGAGCTTAATCAGGGGCGTTCTTCACAAAATGAGTTGGAAACTATAAAGTTCAGCAATCCAAATGCACTATCCAAATGCATCTGTCCTTTGCGCATTATCAATATTTCATATTCATTATCACTTTTAATACAAAATAGAGTTGCCTTATGTCTATAAGAGTGTTCTGCCAACGTAAAAACAAAACCGTGGAAAAAATTACCGTCCAATTCTCGAATTGATATATCTCTGTCAATGTTTGGAGGAACAACAGCTATTTTGGAAGGCAAGAACAACATAGTCAAGTAATTACGAAAAGGAATGTTTGGGAAGGTAATATCTTCTGGAACTGTATAAAGTATTTTCCGTAATAGACTCCAGTTAGTTCGATATGGAAATGCCATGAATTTTCCAACCTTGCCACTAGCCTGCAAAATATTTCGCAGTTCTAAATTCGTTTTTGAGATTAAGTAAGTCATTGGTCCATTAAACACAGCCATCATTTGGATTGAATCTTTGTTAAATCTTTTTAAAGAGTCAGGATACGGTATTACAATTGAAGCTGTCCCAAACACTAAGGTATCAGTTTTTTCATAAGTAATTTTGGGGTTGCTTATTATGCAAGGCTTTCCAGAAAGGTATTCCAGTTTAGATGGCATTTTGGCTACTTTTCGAGGCAATTGAATTAAATCGAAGTATAGCCAAATCACCGTCAATATGAAAATAGGTACGATAACCAATGTTATCGTGAAATAAAGAAGATGTTTTTTACTAATTTTAATATTTGACTCCAAGCATTAGTTTTAAAAATTAAGTTTCTTTTTTATCTTTTGTGCCCATTTTATTCTTTAGTGTGTTTTTTATAAGCACTTTGGCAATTTACACCACCAGCCATATGATGCACTATTATCAAAATCCCTGCTATGCACTGCAAACTACACTTTATCATATACAGTTGGTACAAAGGGTGCAGTTTTTTAATCATAAAACTTCATCATATGTTTTCAAATCCAAACAACACATCCTGAATGTTATACCATTAAAAAAAAGGTCTATTATTTTAGTCAAATCCCAAAGTTGCAGTACCCTAATAACATTGAAATACATGATTCCTAAAACACAAACAATAAAAAATTGACTCTTGGTAAAGATATCGTTCTCCTGGGGAACGGCATAATAGGGTGTTGTTTTTGGCTAGTAAGGTGGGGGAGCGGTATGGATTTTATGTCGCCCCTTCAGGGCTTGAAAGTTGTGGGAGATTTTCGATGACCCAGGGTTGCGCTTCGCTTACCCTGGGCTAGTATGTATCAGTGCTGAAAATGGTTTGTTGTTTTGGACCCCTACGGTCTTAAAAAATTAGTATAATCCGCTCCCTTACGGTCGGGGCACGGTATGGTTTTTTGTATACAATGTGAATTGATTGGGCGCAGACAAGCGGCGCCCCTACAGGTGAGAAGAAGTGTGGAGTTTAAAGTGCCTAAAGTGAGCTAAAGGGAAAAAAACTACAGGATATTTTCGACATTCGATTTTAGGCTTTCGACAATCTTTTAATCTTTTGCCTTAGCCAGGTGGAGGGTTTAGTCCCGCTTGCGGGACCGAGGCGAATAGCCGAGCCCGGAACCACGGCGACCCTGCAGAGCAGGGGAAGGCCCAAATATTCTTTAAATTTTTAAAAATACTCCTAAGAACCACCTAAATATTAAAAAACATCAAAACACAAAAATTCCACTACTCAGGAAAACAACAAAAAAACCAATCAATAGCCATAGATTGTTTAGGAAATACTGCAAAAATAGTTATTTATTCATTCTGAAACTGGGAAGCATGCTACCAAACGATTTTCTGCGCTTGGCACCGCGGGAAATGGTGCAAAAAGTGTTTTTCTAGGCATTTCCTCTTTTGGAAATGGTCAACACAAGAGATGAGATGACACTGTACAAAATTGGAAATGTAGCAAAAAGTGTTTTAATGCACGTATCCTTTTTGGAAATGATACAACAAACAATTTTTTACGCTTGGCACTTTGGGAAGTAGTGCAATAAGTGTTTTCCTAGGCATTTCCCATTTTGAAAATGATACGCATAAAAAAATGGTAATGCTTTCTCAAAATGGAAATGTAGCAAAAAACGTTTGATAGGACGTTTCCCTTTGGGAAATGGTGCAACAGCCAGTTAGTAGCATACTTCCCAATGTTACCAAGCACAAAAAACTCTTTTTGCACGTTCAACCATTTTTACCAAGCGTTGGGAATCAATTTTGTGTGGATTTCCTGTGATGACAGTGTGCAAAAAATCAGTTAGTAGCATGTTTCCCAGTGTTACCAAGCACAAAAAACTCTTTTTGCGCATTCAACCGTTTTGACCAAGCGCTGGGAATCAATTTTGTGTGGATTTCCTGTGATGACAGTATGCAAAAAATCAGTTAGGAGCATGTTTCCCAATGTCACCATGCTCAAAATATGAGAGTGTAATTTTAAGTGTGTAAATGGTTCCGCTATGATATAGTATTTTAAAAATCCAGGAGGAATCATGAATAAACGACAGACAGAATTATTGGACTCCTTACTCAAAGATTGTAAGACCCAAGAGGATGTATTAGGTCAGAATGGACTGTTAAAGCAACTAGTCAAGGGTGTTGTTGAACGAGCTTTGGAAGCAGAAATGACTGATCATTTGGGGTATGATAAAAACAATCCCCAGGGTAATAATAGTGGTAATTCACGAAATGGTCATTCCAAGAAGAAGTTGCAATCAGATCACGGCCCTATTCCTTTGGAAGTGCCACGAGATCGTCAGGGTAGCTTTGCGCCTCAGATAATACCCAAAGGTCAACGACGTCTGCCCGGCTTTGACGATAAGATATTGGCTCTTTATGCACGTGGTATGTCAACACGAGATATTCAAGCTCATTTATTTGAAATCTATGGTACAGAAGTATCGCCAGATCTTATATCACGAGTAACAGATGCTGTTGAAGAGGAGCTGTCCGAGTGGCGCAACAGGCCCTTGGAAGAGGTGTATCCCATAGTATTTCTTGATGCGCTGATGATTAAAGTACGGGAGAACAGTCGTGTGGTTAAAAAAGCTGTTTATCTCATAATTGGTATCAATCAAGAGGGCGTTCGTGACATACTTGGTTTTTGGCTCCAAACAGGCGAAGGTGCCTCCTACTGGATGCATATCATGACCGAGCTTCAGAATCGTGGTGTTGAGGATATTTTCATAGCCTGTGTTGATGGTCTTAAAGGCCTTCCAGAGGCTATAGAAGCGGTATTTCCACAAACACAAGTACAACTCTGCATAGTTCATATGATACGAAATAGCACCAGATATGTAAGCCGTAAAGATCGTAGGCAGCTCTGTGCCGACCTCAAGAGTGTTTATGAAGCTCCTAACGAAGAAAGAGCTTTAAAGGCTCTTGACGCATTTGCAAAGCAATGGACAAAATATCCTCAAATCGCTCCAATGTGGCAAAGAAACTGGCATCATGTGTCACCTTTTTTAGAATATCCGAATCCTATACGAAAAATTATTTATACAACCAATGCCATTGAATCTTTCAATCGATCTATAAGGAAGGTTATAAAAAACAAAGCAAGTTTCCCAACAGAGATGGCTGCTAAAAAGATACTCTATCTTGCAATAAGGAATAAAAAATTATCAGGATGGCAAAATGCAGTTAATGGTTGGAGTGAAGCTGCTAACCAATTGTCAATTATATTTGAAAATAGATTTAGAAATGATAAACCATTTACACAAAATATTTGACACTACCCAAAATATTGGTTTTGGTTCCCTTTCCTATGGGGACAATGGAGCAAAATCAAGATTATTGGTATCTGCAAAATTGGTCAGTTCTGGCTAAATGATTGTTGTCCCTTTGGCACTTACGGTAAGCTGTCCCTATGGAGATTGGTTGTTGTTGGGGATTTCATTAATTGAGACTGAAATATACCCGCCTCCCTCACGGTCAAGGCACGGCATGTTTCTTTTGTATACATTAGTTACTAAGTTGTTCAAAGGCAAAAATAAGATTTAAAAGATGAGATTGCCACGTCGCTCCGCTCCTTGTAATGACAGTAAAAGCAACAAAAGCATTGAAGATCGCCAGTTCGCGCACTGGCAGGCGCCTCACCTTTTTTGTCACTACCGTTCTGCTGGGTAAGGTAGTTCAATGCCTGGCGGCATTGCTTCTATTGTAATTTTTGCCCGGTCTGCAGCAAAAAAAGGTGAGCCACTCGGAAGCCAGGGAAGGCTGGAGAGCACTGTGCCAAAGGCGCAGCCCATCGGGTGTTTGCCAGGAAGGCAAACATGAATAATGCCGCCCGGCAATCGCCCTTATCGCACAGATATTTGGTCGCTCGATAACTCGCCCTTTGGGCTCGAACAGATCTTCGCGTTTCCCAAATATCTATGCGGTGCGATTGAAGGGGGAAAAAGACTTTTCTATGAGAGTTGCAAATTATAAATAAGGGATGGTACTTCACTAGGCTTGTAATGACGGACAGAGTTGATTTGGATCTTCGATAATCTTTTAATCTTTTGCGATAAGGATGTGGAAGGTGCGGAGCAGTCGCGCGATAGCGGGACCGAGGCGAGTAGCCGAGCCTGGAGCAAGCCAGGTCGAGCGACAGCGAGAATCGCCCAAATAGCTTTAAATACATTTAAGTTGTTTAAAGGCAAAAATAAGGTTTAAAAGATGAGATCGCCGCACTGCGCTCGCGATGACAAATGGGGACTGGTATGTTTTTTTGTGTCTATGAATGGAAAGGGCGCAGACAAGCGACGCTCCTACAGGTGAAAAGAAGTGTGGAGTTTAAAGTGTCTTAAGTGAGCTAAAGTGAAAAAACCTACAGGAGATTTTAGGCATTCGATAATCCTTTAATCTTTTGCGTTAGCCAGGTGAAAGGTGGCCGAAGGCCAGTCCGAGTGAAGCGAGGACCGACCGGAGGTAAGCCTGGAACCACGGCGGCCCGAATGAAATGAGGGCAACGCCCAGAAATTTTTTAAAAGCAGTTATTAAAAAGCCACCCAAATTTTTAAGACTAAGATTTTTAATCCTCAAGAGAACTAATCAAAGCTATGTATATATAAAAAAACTCCTACTTTATTTAATAAAGTAGGAGTACAAATTCCAATTTATTTACCTTAGCTTTTTGCAAAGGATATTATACATGTTATTCAAAGTACTTCTTAATATCCTCCTGAATATCAATTGTCTTTCGATAGTCCATGTACCAATCTGAATAGGCATTTTTAATCTCTGTTTGCACCATGGAGAGACGTATTCTATCGACTTCTGAGCTTGTCCAGGGGATACTATCAACCAAATTCTTCCAAAGAGGTTTGACAACAAGAAAGACATTGTTCTCATCAATCACATTGGAAATAGTATTCAGAGGAAGTGAAAAAGCCACTGCCAGTGCCTTATTGTTATAACCAACCTCAGGCACATACTGTTTCCGGGAAACAGTATCGGTTATACCTGACGTTAAAAGTGTATCGGTTTCACTGAGGTCCTTGAGTGTTGCCTCATTGGCAAGTCCCTTACGAACATTCTCAAGATAGAGGCGAGCCTTTTGGATTCGTAACGAATCACGAAGCGTGCGGTAAACATCATCCTTTACATCAGAGAGCGGCAGTGTTCCCTCAGGCATGGTTCTCTTTTTCTTTAAAAGGAAATAGGAGTGCTCATTCTCAAGACGCTCCGACACCTCTTCAGTCTCCTCATCCTCAGAGGCAAAGGCAAAGCGAGACACACCATAGAGAAAACCCAGCCCTTTGACCATATCACCCTTTTTAAAGAGACCGGTTGAATCTATAGGCAAGGAGTGCTGTTCTGCACCGTCAGCAAAGCCAATGGCCAACATAGTCTGGCGAAGGGTGTCAACAAATTCAGTAAGGCTATCTATAGTCTCCGGTGTGGGAACAATTTTACGCAAAATATGTCTAGCCTTAACTTCTGTCACACTATCCCTTTTGGTTTTTCTATCCTCAACTAAAATGAGATGATACCCATAGGCACTTTTTACGGGATCGGATATAACGCCAGGCTCAGTTGAGAAGGCAACCTCTTCAAACTCTGGAAGCATGCGGCCTCGGGAAAACCATCCAAGATCACCACCACTAACCGCAGAACCTTCATCATCGGATTCAATTTTTGCTTCCTCTTCAAAGGTTGCGTCCTTTTTATCAATGCGCTCTTTGATCTCCAATACCTCATCGTAATAGGACTGACTATCTGCCTTGGTGGGTGTTTTTGGAATAGCGACAAAGGAAAGCTCTGCCATCTCTTCGGAGAAAAAGGTATCTGGATTTGCTGTATAATAAGCCTCAACCATTTGATCGGTTATCTCCGAGGAGTCCACATCAAAGGAGTAGGTTGAAACCTTAACAAATTCAAATTGTGCTTTATCCTTCTGATCGCGGTATTCCTGCTCAACCTCAACATTGGTCGGAGTTCGTCCCACCTCTAAGAGCCGTTTAAGGTTTTCCATGGGTACGATGGCTTTTCTGGTATACATCTCCATTTGGAGAAGACCAGGGTCTTCATAACTCTCAGGTCTATTAAGGAATTCAACATATTTGGTAGTGTCAAACACACTATCAGTCATAAAACCGGGATGTTGGGTCACACCAGGAGGAGGATTATTCTTTAAATACTCATACACCTCTTCTGGAGAAGGATCTAATTTCATCTCTTCGATAATTTTATCTAAAAGAATTCGACTGACCTCCATCTCCCACACCTGACGGGGAACCATGCGTTCCTGTTGTGGGGTCAATTCACCACCGGCGTTTCTCCGCATAGCTTCCCGTTCTCGTTCTACTCGATCGTAGAACTGTCTGATCGGAACCTTTTCCTTACCGATAGTTCCTACGTTCTGTTCGCCAATAGCTTTTCGCTGTGAAAAGTCCATACCCCAGGCAAAAAATATTGTCCCAATAAAGGCAACAATCACAACCCACATGACAACCGGGGCAATACTGCGCATATATTTGATCATAAGCTCCTCAACACTCCAAACGTTTGTATGTACCTATATATTGCTCATAGATGTAAGATTAGCAAAGCGTATAATATATAATTAATTACTTTGAAATTTCTACCTCTACAAAAATTTTACTAATTTATTACTTAGCTATTCCTTTTGGGTATTTAACAGTTTTCGATACCCTTTTCTGTCAGACAGAATATCAATAGCTGCAAGCACCGATTTCTCTCTCTTAAGAATGGTACGATACACCAACTCATTATCCTGTCCCAATCCCCGACCTAAGAGCGCCTCTCGCAAATAGGTCTTGATCTCCTTTTCATTCTCCTCAAATTCCTGACGATCCTTTTTCTTGAGGAGTTGCTCAACCTTGGCTGAGGCTGCCTTAAGAATTTCTAACTCTTTCGCATCCCACTCAGGGGTTGTCTTCTTCTTGCCCTGCATGGTTGAGTCTTTTATCGTATCTGGCTGCAATCCAGCCCACTCGGTAAACTCTACGAATTTGTTTCTGGCATGACTTTTATACTCAAACTCAACAGAATCTAAAAAGGTATAAAACTGCTCTATGAGATTTTTATCTACAGCAAAGGAGTTATCAAAGGCCACGCTCTCCTTTTGTAAGACTGGGAATATATGGTTGGTAAATTTAAAATAGATGTCCTTTATAAATAATTCCCGCACAAGAGGTTTTAAGTCCGGCTGTTCCACGATGGTGTCAGGAATGATACCACCACCGCCATAGACAATTCTTCCACCCCGTGTTCGGTATTCCATGGTGTCTTTTGGTGCTTCAGTGGTTACTGTGTCACTAAGGCTGCTATCAGAGAGTGCCTGTGAACTGTCCTGCTCTCCATTATCTGATTCTGGTATGTCATTAACTGATTTATTGATGCAGCGTCCCGAGGGTGTGTAGTAGAAGGCGGTGGTTAATTTAAGGTGATGCCCTCTGTTGTCAACGGGAAAGACACTCTGAACAGATCCTTTGCCAAAGGTTGTATCACCAATAATCACCCCGCGATCCCAATCCTGAATGGCTCCGGCAACAATCTCGGAAGCACTGGCTGAAGCAGTATTTACTAACACCGCCACAGGAATATCTTTGGGTATAACTGGGTCAAATTTTGATTTATATTGATTATTTTGGTGACGCAATCTGCCTCGGGTGGAAACGACCAGAGACTTACGATCTAAAAATTTCTCAGAGACTTCAATTGCCTGAGGTAGGAGTCCTCCGGGATTCCGGCGAAGGTCTAAAATCAATCCTTCAATGTCCTTCTCCATTAACTCCTTGAGCGCCTTTTCAACTTCCTGTCCTGCATCTTGAGAAAAGGTGACCAATTTGATATAGCCAATATCTTTATCAAGCACACCATAGTAGGGTACTGCTTTGATTGTAATAATCTCACGGGTTATGGTAAACTCTAAGGGCTTAATTTCACCTTTTCTTTTTATCGAGATCGAGACTTCACTGCCCGGTTCACCGCGAAGTTTCTCTACAGCCTCTTCAATGGTAATTCCCTTGGTTGATTTGCTATCAATTTTAAAAATCTGATCTCCCGATTGAATGCCTGCACGGGAGGCTGGGGTTCCAGAAATCGGTGTAACAACTGTCAAAAGTTTATCCCGGACTGAGATTTGAATCCCTAATCCTCCAAACTTACCTTCGGTATGAATCCGTAACTCTTCATACTCCTTCTCTTTAAAAAAGGAGGTGTGGGGATCTAAAATATCGAGCATCCCCTTAACTGCATGATCCACAAGATCGGTGGTATTGATATCTTCCACATAGCGTTTGTGAATATTTTCTAAGACCTCGTCCAACCGTCCCAGATCAGCATAGAAGTCATCACCATCAGCTCGAATCGTATCAACAATCAACCCAACAACAATAACAACCAGTATTACAATCTTCCACATATGTGACTTCATCCTCGTGGTGGCGGGTCTATTACAATCGTTCCTACTCATCTGATATCCTGTTACCCCAACGGTTAGGTGCTTGGAAAAGCTCTCGTCGCGAGCAAAAAAATCATTGCTCTTACATAATGGCCAGATTTATTCTGACAGTCTATTAAAATAATATATAGTTACAAAAAAAAGGAGTGTGGAGACGTTCTATTATAAGAAATGATGCATAAATAACGTTGGTAAGTTACATTTAATTAATCAGATCTGAGATATCCTCCTGAACCTTCTGGGCAAGCTCCTCTATAGATTTCTCTGCAGGCAAAAGAGTAATTCGCGAAGAATGTGATGAAGCAAGTGAGAGATAGCCTTCGCGGACCTTTTGAAAAAAGGCTCTACTATTACTTTCCAAACGATCTGCAGTGCTTCCGGTTTTTTGCAATCGATCAAAAGCAATATCAACAGTGATATCAAAGAGAAATGTCTGTGTCGGTTCTAAACCAGAAACAGCAAAGGCATTGAGGTTATTTAAGGTATCTAAGGGGTAGCCCCTTCCAAAGCCCTGATAGGCTAATGTTGCATCGTGAAAGCGGTCGCATAGAACCACTTTTCCCTCTTCAAGTGCAGGAAGAATCTTTTCTGAAACATGTTGTGCTCTGGCTGCAAGGTAGAGCAATAACTCACAGGAGTTTTTCATCTCACTATTTTTATTTGAGAGGATAATGTCACGAATCTTCTCGGAAATTGCTGTACCGCCAGGCTCACGGGTCACCATATATTCGATACCACGGGATGCTAAATAGTCAGCAGCTTTGGCTAGTTGGGTACTCTTACCACACCCATCTATTCCTTCAAAGGTAATAAAGGCGCCCTGGGTCATAGTCTACTGAGCTCCACAGCATTTTTTGTACTTTTTACCACTTCCACAGGGACAGGGATCATTGCGCCCAACCTTATCAGCTACGCGCACCGGTTGCTGCTTTCCTCCTTCAGAGCTGCTTCGATTAGTAGCCAACGGTCGTTTTTGCCCTTCCCCCTGTTGTGGTGCTCCCGCTGAGGAGTAGACATCAAAATCACTGTGGGTGGTTTTAGAATGGTCAACTCCCATACGATCCTTCCGTTCAACCGCTTCCAAACGAAAGAGAAAGCTGGTCACCTCTTTGGCAATCATACTCCGAAGTTCTTCAAAGGCCTTGAGTCCCTCCTTTTGGTACTCATAGAGAGGATTCTTCTGACCAAAGGCTCTAAATTGAACGCCCCCTTTTAGATTGTCCATCTCATAGAGATGATCCTTCCATAGGTTGTCCACGACCATAAGAAACACACCACGCTCAAATTGACGCATAGCATCAGCACCGAATCGTTCCTCTTTTTCTGCATAGCGTTTTTTCACTTCGGTCATTAAATCATCAAAGAGTGCATTCTGGGTCTTATTTTCCAGCTCCTCCTTGGCTATTCGATAGGTGATACCACAGATTGTTTGCAGATCGTTATAAAGACCTTCCAGGTCCCAGGTTTCAGGAAATTTTCCATCTGCAGTGTATTTAAACACCGTATCTTCAATACAAGTTGCCATCTGATCCAAAATTTCATCTTTGATGTTGTTCTCTTTAAGAAAGCGTTGCCGTAGTGCGTATATCTCGGTACGTTGATAATTCATCACATCATCATACTCTTTAAGATGTTTACGAATTTCAAAGTTCCGTCCCTCAACGCGCTTTTGTGCATTGCTAATAGCACGATTCACCAAGGGGTGTGAAATGACCTCTCCCTCCTCTGCACCTAATCGATCCATGATTCCTGCAATCCGCTCAGAGCCGAAAATACGCATGAGATCATCATCTAAACTGAGGAAGAATTTGGATGAGCCAGGATCACCTTGGCGACCAGCACGTCCCCGGAGCTGGTTGTCAATCCGTCGACTCTCATGCCGCTCAGTACCAATAATATGCAATCCCCCCGCTTCAACAACGCGCTTGTGCTCTTCCTCGATCTCTTTAGAGAGGTCTGGGAATCGAGCACGGAGTTCCTCCTTTGAAAAATCATCGGGGTCTTCGCCATTTTTCAAGAGTTCATTATTGGCAAGTTCCTCGAAATTTCCTCCCAGGGCTATATCTGTTCCACGGCCAGCCATATTGGTAGCAATGGTTACCGCACCGGCCCGCCCTGCTTGGGCAACAATGTGGGCCTCCTTTTCGTGAAGTTTTGCATTGAGTACTTCATGCTTTACTCCTGCCCGTACCAAAAGTTTTCCTAAGAGTTCGGACTTTTCAATAGAGGTGGTTCCCACCAAACAGGGACTTCCTCGATCAACGTGTTCCTTTATATCATCAACTACTGCATTGTACTTCTCACGCTGTGTTTTATAGATCTCATCATTATGATCCTGACGAACCATGGGGCGGTTGGTTGGAATTTGCACAACATCCAGTTTATAAATATCATGAAACTCACCAGCCTCTGTTGCTGCAGTACCGGTCATACCGGCAATCTTATTATACATCTTAAAGAAGTTTTGAAAGGTAATGGTGGCAAGGGTTTGGTTTTCGCCAGCGACCCGCACACCTTCCTTTGCTTCCAATGCCTGGTGGAGCCCTTCGGAGTAACGACGACCATGGAGGATACGACCAGTAAACTCATCGACAATGAGGATCTGTCCATCCTGTACAACGTATTCCACATCTCTCTCAAAGAGTGAATAGGCCCGCAACAGTTGGCTCACCGAATGAATCCGTTCGGAGCGATCAGCATAGGCACGGTGGGCTTCCTCTTTTTTCTTAGACTTTCCCTCGACATCTAACGATTCATCCTTATCGATTTTACCAATCTCCTCGGCAAGGTCGGGCACCACAAAAAACTCTGGATCATTGCCGCTAATAAGGAGCCGTCCCTTTTCAGTCATCTCTGCGCTATGGCCTGATTCGTCAATGGTGTAGTAGAGGTCCACATCAAGCTCATGCAGTTTTCGGTCACGAAGGAATTCAGTCTCAACCGTGCTGATAACCTTATTGATACCGGGCTCCTTAAGAAGTTTGAGTAAGCGCTTATTCTTAGGAGAGCCATGCTTCACCATTAAAAGCTTTTTACCCAGCTCATACTGCCTCTCCTCATCCTCCACCATCGACTCAATCTCACCAATGGTCTTTCCAATAAGCTTGGTTTGTGCATTGGCCAATTTGGTAATACGTGGTTTAAGCTCTTCGTACTCCTTATTACTTTTTGTAACTGGTCCCGAAATAATAAGCGGGGTTCGCGCTTCATCCACAAGAATATTATCGACCTCATCAATAATCGCGTAATTGAGTTCTCTGAGCACGCAGCCATCAGCAGAGCTTGCCATATTGTCCCGAAGATAGTCAAAGCCGAATTCATTATTGGTGCCATAGGTGATATCACAGTTGTAGGCATCACGGCGCTCATCAGTACCGGGTTCCGTATCGTCAAGGCACCCCACCGAGAGTCCTAAGAAAGAGAAGATCCTACCCATCCACTCACTATCACGGCGAGCCAGGTAATCGTTCACCGTTATAACATGCACCCCTTTTCCACTGAGTGCATTGAGATAGGCCGGCATAACCCCAACCTGTGTCTTTCCCTCACCGGTCTTCATCTCGGCGATCTTGCCTTCATGGAGTACCATACCGGCCATCACCTGCACATCAAAGTGAGCCATGAAAGGAATTTCTTCCCCTGTGACTGGATCCTTTACTCTCTTGCCTTCACCGAGTACCCGATGAGTTGCCTCACGAACTACCGCAAAGGCCTCAGCAAGGATCTCTTCTAAGGTTTGTCCCTCTTCAAGTCTTTTGCGAAACTCATCTGTTTTTGCCTGCAGCTCCTCATTAGAAAGTGGGGCGATAGTGTCCCGGAGTCCATTGACCTCCTGCAAAATAGCTTGAAGCTTTTTTACATCTTTGTCCTGTTTTGATCCAAAGAGAAATCCCAATATCTTCGTTATATCCATAGGTACCAATCTGTTGTTTTATTAAGTAAAAAGCATCCTAAAAATTTCAACTGTCAGTGATGAAGAAAAGTGATGGAGAATTTTTCAATATAGAGGCGTTTAGTTTTATTGTGCAACTGGATGAAATTGAGTTACCTCAATCTTGCTGAGTTGTCCCTTGGTTAGTATAGAGTTAATCTCTGACTGTATCTCTTCTTTAAGGGTTTTTACTACAACCTGCTCATGCTTCTTGGATCGTAGCAATTGCTGTATTCTAATTTTTATATCCTCGCGATTAAAATATATCTCCTTACGTAATTCTTCACCTTTGAAATATAATTTTACGGCGAGTACTATATAAAAATTATCTTTGTCAGCAAGCATGCATTTGATATTGGGTAACTCTACCCATACCAATGGAGTATCCTGATGAATAGACTTTTTTGGCACACTCTTTTTAGTAGGAGTTGCGCTTTTTTTTGGCTCGCTTTGGTTTGAAGATGTCGGTTTACTTTGCTTTTTTAGACTCTTTTCAGCTGCCGAGGATTGCTCCACGTTAACAGGTTGCTTCTCTTCTGGTTCGGGCTCTGCTACTTCTTTTGACTCTGCACTTGTCTTTGAAAAAAAGATATCAACATTATTATATATGAGAAGTCCCACTATGAAAAGTAAGCAAACAGCAATGATAATCGGTGCTGTTTTCTTTTTTGCACTACTTTCTTCCCAGGAACCACTCATTGCTTATGCATTGGCTACTTTTTCTTTTTAGCCGGTTCTTTTTTCTTTGGGGGCGTTTTTTTTGCTGGCTCTGCCTTTTTCTCTTCTTCTACAATAGAGAAGGTAATTGGTACCCCCCGAGAGTAACTCTCAACTACTTTATTTAATTTTTCCTGCAATTCTGGCAGAACATTCCAAAACTGAAGCCCAAGCCGATAGTCTTCGGTTCGTTTTTGACAATAGATCACTTTAGCTTTAATTGAAAGCGTATTGATCTGTACCATAATAAAGTTATTCTTTACTTTTGGCTTAGGATAGTAGCAGCTAACACCGGTTTTGCTCAAGTCATAGAGTGGTGTTTCTGAACCTGTAGGAGTTATCATTTCTACACGTTCACTCTTTCGCTCCTGCATACACTCCTCCTTTCACATGTGATGACGAGTGGTTTACCCTAAGCAGTCACCCCAACTCTTAGGAAGAGCCGGAGAATACAAAGGGATATACAACTTCAATGGGACTGCCACCGGAAATAGGTGGAAATTTAATCCTCTTGATATAGCTGACGATCCGTTTGTCAAAGGTCGGGTTATTGGTGGTAGATTTAATCACTGACACACCAGTTACTGAACCATCGGGTTGTATAGTAAATTGGATCTGAAGCTTGCCCTTTAAATTTGGATCCCGCTTAAGCATGGTTTCATACACTTTTTTAAAACGGGGAATGTATCGGTTTATCACTCGGTTAATGGCATCCATAGTACGAGAACCTTTACCAACAGATTCACCGCTTAGCTTGGGTGGGGCCGATGAAATGTTTACTTTACCCACAGAGGCAAACTCGGTTCCCGATGCTGTGCCTACATCTTGCTTAGCAATGCCCACCCCTGAAGTCTTTTGACCACGACGTTTTTGGAGCATCTGGGGGGTAACGTTTTTCGTTGCAAATGATCCCTGGGATATATCCATCCCCTCTAAGCCTCCCACGCCATCGGAGGTGCTTAAGAGATCACTTATGGCAGACTGAGGGCCCGTGCCCCCACCACCGGAGGCTGTAATGGCTGCAAAAATACCAGAGGACTGTAACTGTTTTTGAATTGCCTCTCGTTTTTGCTTTCGTGCTACTCGACTGGCTGCCTTTCGCTGTTTCTTTTCTTTAACAGATTCATTTTTCCGGTCAACTTTCTTCTTTTCAACCTCTTTGCTCTCGTCACTCTCCTTTTGTGTTGTCTTTTGGACCGGAGTCTCCACCTCTTTAATGGCCTCTTGTACCTGTTTTTTAGGTTGATTTAAGACCAGTTGTGCATAGCGTTCCTGAATTTTTTGAATCTCCTCTTCACTTATCTCGGGTAATGGGCGAAGGCTAAGAATGAGGATGGTGCTTCCCAACACCAAGGCACAGGCACAAAAGATGATCAGAAAGGTTACATCAATCTGTTTAACAAAGTTTTTATTATATTCTACGGGAAAAGTCCCAGACACAGCCTGGGGAGTGGCTCCCATAAAAAATAGTCCTGTTTGCTTCTGCGCCACGATTACTCTTTCCTGTAAACAATAAGATTCATATTAGGATACCCCGATTGACCACAGGTATACATGATCCGGGTGAGTAATTTATAGGGAATATTAACGTCTCCCTGAATGGTAATCTCCCCGGAGAATTCCTTACCAAATATCTCTGCTGACTTTTTTCCCTCTTCGGTGTACTTGGTTAACACATTATGAAGTGGGGTGATCATAAAATCCTTCTGCTTCATGACAGCTTCAAACTCGTTGCCATTGAGCACTACCACATCCTCTACAACGACCTTATCTTTGGCGACCTGAATGCTCAGGGCATTTTTTGCGGTGCGTTCAATTGACGATGTGGGAAGCAAGAGTCCAGTCGCGGGTGTGACCAGTTGTCCTTCAGTAGAGAAACTTTTAAGCAGAAACACTAAGATGATAGTAAACATGTCCATCATCGAGGTGATATTGAGCTTTGCTTCACCAGTGCCGCGAGCTTTTCGAGCCTGTCGTGCCAATCGTGGGTTAGCCATTAGAACGCAATGCCTCCTGCCAAAGATACATTGGGAAACATGGTCACGTTACCATGTGGGGTCTGGGTCCCGCGTGCAGCATCCATGACTGCAATGACGGTTTCATAACGTATCTCTTCCTCGGCAACAATCTTTACATCCTCATGGTCGATAAACGCTTCAATAGAGCTAAAATCACCCTTTGTATAGTAGTTAAAGAGTTGCAACAAAGTCGCATCCTCCGGCACTTGACTATTAGTTATACGAACAACCTCAAAGAGTGTCTTCTTCTTCACCTTTGCTAGGGCCGCATTCAACCCTACATAATCGAACTTACCATCCTTTTTGGGAATTTCAGCTTTTTTGTCCTTTGAATCGGTCGGCTCTGGGGTCTCTCCTTGTTCCTGTTCTGCTGCTTTAAAATAGTGGAAGAGATTAAAACCCTTTTTAGAAATCACTATACCTAAATTGAGTTTAGCATCCTTTTTCTCCTCAGCAGCTTCACCACCGCCACCAGCACCGGATGCCTCGGGCAACTTCAGCTCAATGGCCCCGATCTTGACAAATTCTGCAGAGCTTAACAAGAGAGGAATCAGTATGACCATCAAGTTCATCATTGGTGCGATATTGGGTTCGGTGTCGATCTCCTCTTTTAATCGTCTACCAGAAACGCGGTACTCTTTTCGTACACTCTGGGTTGGCAAGAGCACCTTCAAAATAGACGCGGCATAGCGGTCAATTTCCTGGACAGCGCGGTCAATTTTTGATCGAAAAATTGAAAAGACCATCACACAGGGCACACTAATGATAAGTCCCAAGAGGGTCGTGTTCATGGCTGTTGAGATTCCCGATGCCAGCATGGATGATTTCTCTACCGGATCGATTTCTGGCCTTGCTACTGCAGCAAAGGAGAGAATGAGACCAAAGATGGTGCCCATCAATCCCAAAAGTGTTGAAATATTACCAAAGACCAAAATGAAATTGACACGCTTCTCCAGTATGGGAATCATATGAAGTGATTCCTCTTCCATAGCATTGAGGATCACGTCGGTGGGCTCCTTTGCCTTTCTTAGGCCGGCACCAATGATTCTGGGAAGTGCTCGTTTGCCGGAGCTTGCACATATGCGATAGGCCTCATCCACCCGTTTTTCTCGAATCAGGGTACTTATATGATCGATCAATCGTGCAGCATTGACATTGGTGCGTTTCCCTATGTCAATCCATCGTTCAACAATCAGCACCAGTGCGGCAAGAGCAAGAAGCACCAAAATCCACATAAAGACGAACCCGTCTTGACTGGGAGAAAATGCCTTGATTAGTTCAACAAATATATTCATAAATACTATTAGCCGATGCTAAATGTTAATCTCTTTAACCAATTTATTATCCGTAAATATCTTAATGTTGCTTTTGGTAACATGAAGCCCAACACCCTCATTCAATTGTGCTGCGCTTATATGAAATTTTTGAACCTTGTATGATTTTTCTACCAATGTATTTACTAGTCTCAGCGAGTATTCGTCAATTTCATCAATGATTTTTTGTGTTTTTGCCTTAAAGAGAGAGAAGATGACAATCGAGGGAATTGCAACCATCAATCCTGAAAGCGTTGTAAACATGGCAGCAGAGATACCACTGGCAAGAAGAGTCGACTTTTCTGCAGCGTCAATACCGGGTTTACCCACCGCAGCAAAGGAGAGAATAAGACCATAAATGGTTCCCATGAGGCCGATTAGGGTTGCCACATTTCCAATGGTAGCCAGATAATTTGTTCGCTTTTCCAACTTGGGAATAACCTTAAGGGTAGCCTCATCTATGGCATTTCGAATCTGATCAGCGCCAAGCTTGGCACTATCCAATCCACATTTAACAACCTCAGCAAGTGCCATTCGACCAGCCTTGGCACACATTTTCTGGGCTTCAGCAAGCCCATCCTTCTTTATGTGTTTCAGAATGTCCTTTATAAAAAGTTCAGTTTTAAATCCTGATTTAAGGAACAGATAGATCATTCGTTCTATCGATATGGCAATGCAGAAGACCCCAGTTAATAGGAGAATCCACATAAAAACAAAACCCGGTTCAGAGGGATTAAAGGAGTGTAAAAATTTTGCTACAAAACCCATGAGTAGCCTCCCAATGGAATAAAATTCTTAAATCATGCTTATCAAAATTTTGTATTTGGAAAAATTATATATCTATTCATATACTATTAAAAATACTCGTTATAATGGTATCATTGCGAAAGGAAAATGTACATAACTATTTGATGAAAAATACGATAAGTCGTTAATGAGTCCCTCTCAGTGCTGTATGCTAATCTGTAAATCGTGCCTTTTACCATAGGATTTTTTACGAAGTTTTTCTCTGTTTCTAATGCTTATAGTTGCTAATCTTCTGCCCATTAAATTGAAACACGCCGCTGTAGGGAGATTTTTCAACAACGTCACCTTTGCTAAATTCAAATACATTTAAATTGCTTAAACTTTGCATCACCATGGGTTGAAAATCTGGCCGTTGATCTGCTTTTACTAAAACAAGTTGAGGACGCCTAAGTTTTCCCTCGATTTGTCGCTCTTCAAAGACAATTCTCTCCTTATTTCCCTGCGCTAACAATAACTGGGGGATGATAAGGAGTACGATAATTAAAAATGGTAACGGAGAGATACGTTTCATATTCAAATAACCTTAAACTGGGTTCAATAATAGTATACCGCTTGGTTTGAATACGTTCTTATTTATATATATTTTTAGCCAGGAGTGATTCAACACCCAACTCCTATTATAGTATACAATATTTTATTCGTACATTCAAAACAAAGGCAATTGAATAAGGATTATGGAGAATTCCCTACGTCGAGCCCAAGAGGTAATCAACGCTGAAGCTAAGGCACTTAAAAGCATTCCCTTGGACGATAATTTTGGTCACGCTGTGAACACACTTTACAATTGCAAAGGTCGCGTTATAACTACCGGAATGGGCAAAGCTGGCACCATTGCAAAAAAAATGGCCGGCACTCTCTGTTCAACAGGAACACCGTCGGTTTATCTCCACCCGGGAGAAGCCGAACATGGTGATCTTGGCCTGCTGCATAAAGGTGATGTCATTATCGCCTACTCTACCAGCGGAAAAACCCGTGAAGTGATAGAGATGCTAAAGTTGGCACACCATTTTTGTGTAGACACCATTATTGGTATCACCTCCCACCCTGATTCTCTCATTCGAGAACAGTGTTCCATAGTCATTGATATGGGATTGATAAAAGAGCCCTGTGGATTGGGTCTTACACCAACCGCAAGCACCACGGTGATGCTTGCTATTAGCGATGCCTTGGCAGTAGTCCTAATGGAAAAGAGAGCATTTTCACGAGAACAGTTTGGACTGCGACATCACGGTGGCTATCTGGGAAATGTGGCAAACAATAATGGAAAGTAATTGACTATTGACAAAGGTTTATAGCAGGACAGCATAGCAATGGATAAAAGAGCGGACTTTTTAGTTATTGGTAGCGGGATCGCAGGGCTTTACTTCGCAATCCATGCAGCAAAAAAGGGTAGTGTTATCGTCGTTACTAAAAAAAAGGACATCGAATCTAATACAAATCACGCTCAGGGCGGTATTGCCTGCGTATTAGACCCAGAGGACTCCTTTTCAGCACATATCGAGGATACACTCTCCACAGGAAAGGACTTATCCGATAAAAATGTGGTCACCATGCTTGTTGAAGAGGGACCTAATCGTATTAAAGAACTCCTCTCTATGGGTACTGATTTTACCAAGTCAAAGTCATCCATGGCTTTTAACCAGCTCGACCTTGGTCGTGAAGGTGGACACACTCAAAACAGAATTGTCCATGCCCATGACTATACCGGCAAAGAGCTTGAACAGACACTTTTGCAGAAAATCCGCGGTCTTAAAAATATCACTCTCTATGAGAACCACTGTTTAGTGGAACTTATTACTAATCACCATGTGCAGCATACTCAGAAGAAAAACACCTGTTATGGTGCCTATGTTTTTGATACCATAAACAAGCGGGTCTCGCCGATCCGTGCTAAGATCACCTTTTTAGCAACAGGGGGTGTTGGGCAGGTCTATTTACATACGACAAACCCTGACATTGCCACCGGTGATGGTTTGGCCTGTGCCTATCGTGCTGGGGCACCAGTTAAAAACATGGAATTTATTCAGTTCCATCCAACGACCCTTTTTTGCGCAGGTGCTGATTCCTTTTTAATATCTGAGGCACTGCGCGGTTATGGAGCGATTCTTAAAGACAAACGACAACTTGAATTTATGAAAAAGTATCATCCCATGGAATCACTTGCACCACGGGATGTTGTGGCCCGCGCTATTGATAATGAAATGAAGATTTCCGGTGAACCCTGTGTTTACCTCGATATACGTCATGCATCACCGTCACGGACAAAACGTAAATTTCCTACAATCTATTCACGATGTAAAGAGTTGGGAATTGATATTACCAAGGAGCTGATTCCTGTTGTGCCAGCTTCGCACTATGTGTGTGGAGGCTTATCTGTTGATTTACAGGGCCGTACTTCAATCACCAACCTTTATGCCGGTGGCGAAGTTTCCTGCACGGGAGTCCATGGTGCCAATCGTTTAGCCTCAAACTCACTGTTGGAGGCCTTGGTATTTTCCAAACGATCTGCGCAATTCACCTCAGATAAAATTGACGTAATTACCCATTTACCTCTCAAAGACATTCCATCCTGGGACGATAGTGGCACCATTGACAATGAAGAGTGGATCCTAATTTCCCATAACCTTACCGAGCTAAAGCAAATCATGTGGAACTATGTTGGTATTGTCCGATCAAATCTACGTCTTAATCGCGCTATTCGTCGCATAAAATTATTAGAAAAGGAAACTGAAAATTTTTATCGTCGTACCAAAATATCATTGGAACTTTTAGAGTTGCGAAATCTCATTACCGTGTCAAAGCTTATTGTTTTATCAGCATTAAAGCGCCATGAGAGCCGAGGTCTTCATTACACTACTGATTACCCTCAGACAAACGATCTCCATTGGAAACGGGATACTATTCTTTCTAACCCATCACTATCTAAAGAATGATAATACTCCTTTTTATAATCCTCATTTGCTTAGTCTTCATTTTATCGGTTGGAGCTTTATTGTCCTTACCCTTTAAAAAGAGAAGAAAGATTATTCTAATCGGCCTTCGTCTTCTTTTTCTTATAATACTTGTTGTTGCATTTTTTCAACCCTCTTTTACTATAACCCAATTGGATGAAAGTAATAAAATCCTTCCGATATTAATAGATGTATCGGAAAGTATGGACCATTTTAATAGTGATTCCCTTTACAAAAGCATGGTCAGCAGGATTGATGCTTTAAGAGAAAATACCAATGAGGATACCTATGAACCAGCTTATTTTCTCTTTGGAGATTCATTAAGAAAAAGATTAAATCACCTACCCATGCACTTTAAAGATCAATCAAGTGTACTCCCCTCCTTCGAATCTCACTTAACGTTGTTGTCGAGTAAGAAATTAGTACTCCTCTCTGATGGAAACTGGATCAATTCTCAATCTGCATATGATCAATTCTTAAACAGAGAGTGCTATTATCTTCCATTAACAAAAAAAGATACCAAAGGTTTCCTTCATGTGACTGCACCAAGCGAACAACAATCAATACTTGGTAAAGAAAAGCCTGCTCTTAGTTGTGCTATTCAGGGTTTCACGACCCAATCTGACTCAGTAGTTTTAACAATTCGAAATAGCCAAACCGGTTCCTTTTCAAAATCAATTCAGATCGACAGGGGGTACTTTAACAGAGAAACTTCAATCCCACTCACCTTTTCTCTTCCTGGAAAAAGGCTTTACGAAGTCACTGCATCACTAAAAGAAGACTCGCTGACAAGTACCTGTTATAGTTACTATTCTCGTCTGCCCAGTGTTCGCAGGGCCCTCATCTACTCGGATCATTATAGTCTTGATCGCCGTTTTCTCCAATTGGCTCTCAAAAGAGATAGCAATTGGCACTATGCGTTTGCAAAGAAATCGATTGACACCTCAGTAAAGTCGGACATACTAATTTTTTTCACTTGGGACAATTATGCTCAACGTCTGTTAAACTCCTATCCCAACAGCGGCGTCCTCTTTTTTGGATGTATTCCCAGTGACAAATCGTTTTCAGTATCCCTTTCACAGTATTCCCTAAAAGCATCACCTGAAATTCGATACTCACTTGCCTATAACCAACTAATTGAATTGCCACCACTCACTCACATTATTTCAAGCAAACAATTTCCACTTAAATCACGGAAAGATTTGCTCTTTATTGACACATCGGATAATAACGGCAAAAACATGCTTCCTCTACTTACAGAAGGGTATGTAGCGAAACGTTTTGCCTTAGCCTTAGCGGCAAGAGGTATTTGGCGATGGGACTTTAATGCATCAGAAGCGTCTGGGCAAGAATCGGCACCTTACTTTAGTGACCTTCTTATCAGTAAAATGGTTACCAACATCGAGCGCAATCAAAACAATCACTTCTCAGCTATTCCCATACACTCGCCTATTACCACTATAGACTCAATCAGACTACAAATGAGTATCCCACCGTTATTCCAAAATGAGGTAACCACAGCAATCTCTCTAACAGTAATAAATCATGGCGGTGATTCCATCGAACAAAGCACTATCGAGGGCCCATTTTCACACACTTACCTTTACAATATCCAGCCCTGCGAGGTCGGCACATACCACTATCGAGCCATCTTATCAAACCGACATTCAAGTAAAGAGTGGTCTGACACACTTCGTATTGTAAAGGACAATTCTGAACTCAGGATACATACTCAAAACGTGCTTTCTCTTAAGGAAATTGCATTGCCCATTAATGTCTTTGACAGTGTTGCGCTTTTGGAGGTTTTGCAATTGGGACCGGATGACCATAAAGCAGAGACCGTAACATCACAGATTCAGCTGCAGCGTTCATGGCTAATGCTATGGATTCTATTGTGCATGCTCTCTATTGAATGGCTTCTGCGCAAAATATGGCGATTCGATTAGCAAATGATTCTTACCGATAGTCAACGGTAATGCTGTAGTTCTTCATTTTGTAGTAGAGTGTTTTGGGATTGATTTGAAGCAACTCAGCAGCTCTTCCTTTGTGTCCATTAACATGTTTAAGGATATTAATAATATGTCGTCGCTCCATTTCCTTAAGTGAGATCAGTCCCATATCTTGAGTTGGAATTTCTTTCTGCTCAAATTCTTTTTCAATCGGTATCTCTGGACGAGGTCCTAAAAAGGATAAGTCCTCGGCCGACACGACCTCACCGGCACAGAGAACGCAACTTCTCTCAACAACATTTTTTAGCTCTCGGACATTGCCAGGCCATTCATACTTAGTGAGAAGATCCATGGCACTTTTATCAAAACTCTTCTTAAAAACATTTTCTCGCAAAATATGTTCTACCAAAAGAGGAATGTCCTCCCGATGTTTCCGTAGAGGGGGAACCACAATGGTCAAGACGTTTAGGCGGTAGTAAAGATCGGCCCTAAACTCACCCTGTGAGACTAATTCTTCTAAGGGTTTATTGGTGGCACACAAAATTTGTACATTAAGACTAATATCCTTTGTGCCACCCACCCGTCTTATTTCTCCGGTTTCTAAAAATCTCAGAAGCTTAGCTTGGAATCGTAGGGGTATCTCGCCAATCTCATCTAAAAAGAGTGTACCACCATCAGCGTTCTCTGCAAGACCACGCTTCTGGGTTTTCGCATCGGTAAAGGCTCCTTTTTCATATCCAAAGAGCTCGCTCTCTAAAAGGGTCTCTGAAAGGGAGGCACAGTTTATTGCCACAAAGGGTTTGTCTTTAAGAGGGCTTTCTTCATGGATCGACCGTGACACCAATTCTTTACCAGCGCCACTTTCACCAAGGATCAGTATGGTCGATCGGGTTGATGCCATTTTTGAGATCATCTGGCGAAGCTCTTTTATGGGGGAACTTTTGCCAATAATCTTCCCTCCATACCCACTCTTTTTAAGCTCTTGGCGTAGCATCCGAATGTCAATTTGATTCTGTTGATGGGTAATTGCTCGATCAATCTGGATAAGCAACTCCATCAGGGAGTAGGGTTTTCTGACATAATCGAAGGCACCAAGCTTCATGCACTTTATGGCGCTCTCAATAGTCGCATTTCCCGTAAGGATAATTACTTCAGAGGGAATATTTTCCTTCCGAATTCTATCCAATACAGATATACCATCTCGTTTTGGCATGGCAATATCCAATAAAATTACCTGATAAGATTCTTCTCTTACTTTCTCCAGGGCCTCATCACCATCTGCGGCAAGATCAACCATAAAGCCGGAACGGGTAAGCTCTTTACTAAGAAGATGGCGTAAAGAGGATTCATCGTCTGCTACGAGTATTTTTCCTTTATTGTCCACTCTATTCTACCTACCTTTTTAACCAAGTGTGATGATTGTTCAATCTCTGGGTATCTCCAATATGACCGTCGTACCTTTATTCTCTTTACTTAAGACATCAATCGATCCTTTGCATTCCTCCATTAGCTTATGACTAATGGACATGCCAAGCCCAACACCCTTTCCAATCTCCTTGGTGGTAAAAAAGGGATCAAATATTTTGGGCAACACCTCTTGAGAAATGCCGGGTCCATTATCTTTAATGGTAACACGCGCCGGTCCTTGCGGATCACCATCGGATTCCATAGCAATGATGATGGTACTCCCTTCATTACAAAAGTCAATCGCATTAGAGAGGATATTTACCACGACCTGTCCAATTTTTTGAGCATCGGCATTAACAATAGCATCGCCGGGGATATTGGTATCTATGGTAATATGTTTCTTTTGTGCTCGAACGTTCATGAGAGACACTGCCGAATGCAAACAATCATAGAGTGAGATTTTTTCTGACTGTGATTCGTAGTCGCGGGAGAATTTTGACAGGTTTTCCACCACATCACGGCACCGGAGGGTTTCCGATTTAATGATGCTTAAAGACTCTTCCAATTCAATACTTCCCACAGTCTCATTCTTTCTCAGTCTATGGAGCATGGCATCGGCAAAGCCGAGTATGGCAGCCAGTGGATTGTTCATTTCATGAGCAGTGCCCGAGGCTAAGGTACCAATTGATGCTAATCGGGCAGAACGATATAATTGTTGTCTAGCCAACTTTTCCTGTTTTTCAAGCTTAATATTGAGCGTCATATCTTTTAAGGATACGATAATATTCAATCCAGCAGTATGTTCTCCCAAATGTACCGCTCGTAAACTTACTAAAAGATTCATTGCTCTATTATCAGGATGAACCATCTGGAAAATGTGACTATTAGAGGAAATCTGACGGTGGCGCAGGGTATTAAAAAAGGAGTTTATAATCTCATGTTCATCGGTGTGGAAAAAATCTAAAACGCTTTTCCCAATAACATCGCACTTTTCCATGGTGAAATATTCACTAAACATCATATTACAGTCAGAAACTTTCCATGTCCTATCAAGAGAAATGCACATTTCAGGCATATTTTCATAGAGATATTGGTAGCGGGTTTTAGAAAGAAACAGCTCATTTTGTAGTAGACTGATACGAAGATGTACCTTAATTCGAGCAATGAGCTCATCAAAGGAGAAGGGTTTAGTTAAATAATCATCGGCGTATCGTAGTCCATCGACTTTATCCTCTTCACTGTCCTTTGCCGAAATAATGATGATCGGCACAAAACCAGAAATCGTATTATCCGCTTTGATTTTCTGTGCAAGCTCTATGCCATCCATGTGAGGAAGAATAAGATCTAAAAGGATAAGATCGACCCGGTTGCTTCTTAAATAGTCAAGGGTTTGAGCACCATTATTACAAATAATAGCTTGAAACCCTTCGGTCTCTAAAAACTCCTTTACCGTATCTGCGACATAAACATCATCATCTACTATAAGGATTTTTGCAGGAGTGACCTTATTTGAAGCAGGCATGGATCTCCTCCTTCAGCGACAAAAGTGCTTTTCCACGATGACTGATTTCATTCTTGACAGAGGGGTTTAATTGTGCAAAGGATTCGGTGAATCCCAGAGGAACAAAAAGGGGATCATATCCAAAACCACCATCACCGACGGGCTTCTCTAATATAGTCCCTTCACAAACACCACAAACAACCCTTTCAAAACCAGATGGTCCTAAGAGGCATATAACACAGCGAAATCGAGCGGTTCGTTTTTCTTGCGGAACCTCTACTAAATTACTAAGTAATTTATCAATATTCTTAGTATCATTAGCCTGTTCTCCTGCATAGCGTGAACTATAAATGCCAGGAGCACCACCAAGAGCATCCACTTCCAAACCAGAATCATCGGCAATTGTAAAAACCTGTTTTCGTGAATATACCCATTCTGCTTTTAGTCGCGCATTTTCCTCAAAGGTCACACCAGTTTCGGGAATATCCGGAACTGGGTCCCAGATATCTTTTAAGGACTTAATCGTTACCGGAATATCTGAGCAAAGAGCTGTAATCTCTCCTACTTTTCCCAGATTGCCAGAGGCAAATATGAGTTCAGATTTTGTATTCATAGGCAACGGTGCTTTCTTTTTAAAAATCCTTTTCGCCTAATTATACTCTAAAAATAGAGTAACAACAATTAATTGGCTACAATATTGACCAATTTATTTGGAACAACAATGACTTTCCGGATTGTTTTTCCTTGCAAGTGCTTCTGAACCTTCTCCAAGCTACAAGCCTGTTTTTCCAACTCCTCTTTGGGTGTCCCCGGAGCGGATTCGAACTCGCCGCGGAGTTTACCATTGATCTGCACAACCACCCGAATCGTTTCAAGGGCCAAAGCTGATTGATCTACCGACGGCAAAGCTGTTGTAAAGATAGAGGAGTCTTCACCAATCATCTGCCATAACTCTTCTGCAATATGCGGTGTAATAGGCGAAACTAATTTTAAGAGGATTGTTGCAACCTCTTTAATAACCGTCACAGAAGCATTGGAATACTCTTTTCTAAAGGTATTGAGTAGTTCCATAATTCGAGCAATAGCAGTATTGAATTGCCAGCTCTCTTCAAAGACCATCATACAATTCTTCAATGCATAGTGGCCTGCATAGCGAAGTTTTTTATCCGATGCACCAGAAAGAGATTGTTGCTTTTCTTGATTGGTTAACAAATCAGCAACACCGGTGCAGGTATCCCAAAGTCGAACGACAAAGCGATGAACACCCAAAACACCCTCATCACTCCAGACTTGGTCTCGATCTGGAGGGTTGTCGGCAAGGATATACATACGCATGGTATCAGCACCGTAATTACCAATAATCTCCTCTGGGCTGATTACATTCAACTTTGTTTTACTCATTTTTGTAATTTCACTTCGCACAGGGTTACCGCAATCCACACAGAGGCCATTGTTTACCTTTTCTGCAGAAAGCCACTTGTGAATCTCGCAGTAGTAGGCCATCTTACACACCATACCTTGACAAAAGAGTTTTTTTGCCGGTTCATCAAAATTAATCAAGCCCAAATCGTGCATAACCATAGCAAAAAAGCGTACATAGATAAGATGCATGGTTGCATGTTCCACACCGCCAATATAGATATCAACAGGACACCAGGCATCGGCAACATCCTTTTCAAAAGGGACGGTGTCGTCTCGCGGTGAGAGATAGCGGAGATAGTACCATGAACTATCAACAAAGGTATCCATTGTATCGGACTCTCGTTTAGCTGGACCTTGACACTTAGGACAAACCGTATTCACGAAGCTTTCGCAGGATGCCAATGGACTTTCCCCGGAGGGTTTAAAATCAACCGATTCAGGCAAAGCGACCGGTAATTGGTCTTCTGGTACAGGCACAGTACCACAGGATTCGCAATAGACCACTGGAATGGGTACCCCCCAGTAGCGCTGACGAGAAATGAGCCAGTCACGCAAACGATAGTTGACTGTCTTTGTGCCATACCCTTTTTGGTCAAGCCACTCAATTAAGTCAGACATAGCTTCACGATTCTGTCTCCCAGAAAAATCTCCAGAATTGACCATGATCCCATCATCAACATAGGCAGCGGTCATGGTCTCTTCAGACAAGGATTCATCCTCATTCTGGATAACTATACGTATAGGAATGTTATACTTTTTAGCAAATTCAAAGTCCCGTTGATCATGGGCAGGTACGGCCATGACAATACCGGTGCCATAACTCATTAACACAAAATTTGCCACATAGATGGGAACGTTCTCACCATTAACCGGATTAATAGCGTACCTTCCAGTAAAGACACCCTCCTTTTCTCGCTCTAAAATCTCAAGCTCCGAGGTGCCCTGTGCACGCATTCTTTCAACCGATTGCAATACCTGTTCTTTTTCAGGATGATCCTTAATCAACTCATCAACAAGTGGATGCTGTGGTGCTATTGACATAAAGGTAACACCAAACAGGGTGTCCGGGCGTGTTGTAAATATCTCAATAGGTTCATCATATCCCTCTAGAGTAAAGGACACCTGCGCACCCTCTGAGCGACCAATCCACTCTTGCTGCATCTTAATTACTTTATCGGGCCACTGCGTCAATGTGGCATGATTTTCTAAAAGCCGTGGTGCATATTTGCTCATAGAAAAGAACCACTGCTTCAGGTCACGCTGCCCAACAGTACTGTCGCATCGTTCACAGGAGCCATCTTTAACTTGCTCGTTGGCCAGAACTGTTTGACAATTGGGACACCAGTTCACCGGCGCCTGTTTTTGCTCAACAAGGCCAGCCTTATAGAATTGAAGGAAAATCCATTGGGTCCAGCGGTAATAATCTTCGTTAGAGGTGGCGACCTCTCGATCCCAATCAAACCCCCATCCAGCGCTAGCCATTTGCTCTTTCATGCGATCAATATTTATCCGAATATTTTCTGAAGGGTGAATTCCTTCCCGAATGGCAGCATTTTCTGCAGGAAGTCCAAAGGAGTCCCATCCAATTGGTGACATGACATGATACCCCTGCATGAGTGAATAGCGCACAATCACATCGCTAATGGTATAGTTCATAACATGTCCCATATGCAGCGCTCCCGAAGGATAGGGAAACATACTTAATACGTATCGTTTCTTTTTTCCCGCCTCTTTCTCTGCTTTAAAGAGCTTTTTATCTTTCCAGTGTTTTTGCCATTTTGATTCGATTGCTACTGGATCATACTTACTCACATTACCTCCACAATTTCTCTCTATCTTCTTCAAAGGTGTAATTATCTATTACTATGTATTCTAAACCGATTCTATACGGACCTCTTCCATGAGACTCCAGATCTCATCGTTATCAATAACCCCGGGGCCTGCGTGCATGGCATTGGAGGTGCCACAGGCAATACCCATTCTACAGGATTCTATAAAGGAAAAATTACGCAACTGCCCCACCAGAAATCCCGCCACAAGAGCATCACCACTTCCCACACTATCAACCGGATCAACAAAGGGAGGCGAACAGAGCAAACAGTCGTTCTCATGTACCGCGATCATTCCATCAGCACCCAAGGATATGAAGGCGTAATTGATTCCCATATCCAAGAGTCGTTTTCCCTTTAACGCAATGTGGTGTACTCCCTCAATGGGTTCGCCAAAAAATGATTCCAGCTCCTCCAGATTAGGCTTTACCATAGCTGGTTTCGCTCGAATTCCCATGCTCAGTGCAATCCCCGAACTGTCAAGCATCACAGCAATACCCTTTGCCTTGCATCGTTTAATAATTTTGGCATAGGTATCCACATCAAACCCTTGAGGTAATCCTCCGGAAAGTGTCCAAACATCTCCAGGAGACATGTGCTCTTCTAAAAAGCACTGAAATTCATCCTGAATTCTTGGTGAAAGCTGATACTCGCCATTACTAATGTAGGTTACATTATCTGACGCTTCTTCTGTAATTGTTGTATTGATGGAAGCATTTCCTTCAATCGTATAAAAATGACTGGGAATGCCTCGATCGTGCAAAAAATTGGAAAAACGGGGTTTGTCGTTCTCTGGAATAATACTAAGAACAGTCACCTCTTCACTGAGCGATTGTATCACCTTGGCAATATTTATTCCCTTGCCAGAGGGGTAGCTTTCAAACTCAGATGAGGTTATACTTTTCCCTGATTGTAATTCCTTGATTCTATAAAAAACATCCAATGCTGGATTAGTTACCACACAATAAATCAAAAATGACCCTCCGCCTTTAAAAAGTAGAAAAGCATCTTCATTGCCTTTATAAGCATATAGGATAAAACTATTGTAACAATGACTTGTATCACCTTAAGAATTTTAGAAATGTGTTTAAAATTCTTCACAAAAAACTTTTGGTTCCCTGTTGTTTCAAAATTTTTTAAAGAGGCTATAAAATAACTTTTACCTCAATTATGAAGATCAAAAATCAATGAACTTCGGAAAAAAATACTCTTTTCGGGGATTTTTTCCATCAATCTGTAAAAAGAGGCATTTTCTTGTTTCCGCACATAAATCATCAATATTATATTACTTACATGCAATAGAATGCGTTATCATCCAACTATTTATAAGGAGATGTGTCATTATGTCATCATTTACTTACGAAGAGTTAAAAAAGAAAACCGTTGCTCAGCTTCGTGAAATTGCCAAAGAATTGAAGCATGAGGCTGTTCAAGGATATTCCCAACTGAATAAGGAGCACCTCCTTAAGGCTATCTGTAAGGCACTTGGTATAGATTCCTTCACGCACCATCATGCGGTTGGTGTCGACAAAACATCAATCAAAGCAAGAATTAAATCATTAAAACAACTGCGAGATGAATCTATTGCCAATAAAGATTACAAAGCCTTAAAACTCGCCCGTCATCGTATGCACCGTTTGAAAAGAAAATTGCACAAAGCAACAGTATAAAAAACAAGGGCTGGAAAATCTTTTTCCAGCCCAATCCTTAAAACATAGAATCCTTTATATCTTTATTCATCCTCTTGATTTACCGGAATTACTCCCTGAAGAGGTATCTCATTTCGTCTATTAATGAGGGTATCATTTTCTTCTGCTGATGAATCATTAGAAGCATCTCTATTGATTGGAGCAAGGGTTTCATTTCCCTTACCGGCCATTTTAACCACGGTGCCTTCCTCTTTTTCCGCTTTAGCAGCAAAGCGAACACCGGTGTAATAAGCACCGCCACCAAATCCCACCGCAAGGACGACAAGAGCATAAAAAAGATTTTTGACGTATGCTGGAAAGAGAAGAAAGGAAGAGGTTGGTTTGACTGGATTTGAGCAGAGTCGAACAATCTCCTTTCCAACTTCCAATGAGGGGGTCTCTTCGAGCATCTCTGGAGAAAACCATGCCTCTTTCTCTTTTCGATATTGATCAAGTTCCTGCTGGCAAATAGTACACTGCTCAAGGTGCGCTTTAAAGGTTTTTACCTCTGCTTCGCTGAGCTCCTCTGAAGTATACAATAACCCCTGTTCATTCCAAATATTACACTCCATGAACGCCTCTTTTCTGTAATTCCTTACGAATATTTTTCAAAGCCAATCGCATTCTCCCCAATGCAGTATTTACTGGGCAATCCATGGTTGCTGCGATCTCTTTAAAGGGAACGCCACCAAGCTCACGCAAAAGAAACACCTCTCTTTGTGTGGGATCCAATGTTAATACTGCTTCGTTTACCAATTCTCTAATCCTTTTATTATGTGCGTCCTTGTCAGGGACATCTATTTTACTACCAACAGCTTTTTCGCCTTCTTCCTTGTGATCCTTTTCAACTTTCTTATGTCTAAAATGATCAATTGCTTTTTTATGTGCTATTCCATAAAACCAGCTCAGTAAATTTCTATTTCTATCAAACTGGTGCGCATTTCTCAAGGCTGCAAAAAAGGTTTCCTGCATCAGGTCTTCTGCTAAGCCTTCATCAAAGGTCATCTTAATGAGAAATCCAAAAAGTCTCTGGTTATATTTCTCATAGATTTTGCTAAAACCTTGAGGATCCCCTTTCATCCACTTATCAAAGAGGATCCTATCTTCTTCTTTGTCTGTCATAGAGTATTACGATTCCTGACTTTAATTTATTATAAAAAAAGTTAAAAAAAATTCATTTTTTTTTAACTTTTTATTGGTTTAATTCTTATTTCCTTTTATAACAGTCTGTTACAAGCATATCATTATTATCAATTTATATAATTTTTAAATCTCTCAACGCTTCCTTATAGATCTTTTTTTTAAAATCAACAATATGCTTTAGAACATCATTTGGATCAATCCATTTAAATTGGTCAAATTCTGGCTCTGAGCACTCCACATTGATTGCGGAGTCGGAGGTTACTAATTCAACATGCACCCACGTCTGCTCTTGGCCAATGTATCCTGCATGCTTTACTGCTACTCCTTCAGGATAGTCGTAGCAATATTTTTTCGACGCAACAGAAACAATACTAATTGCATCAGTGCCAATCTCCTCTAAGAGCTCCCGTTTTAATTCCTCAATAAGATCTTTTTGAGGATCAATACCTCCCTGAGGAAACTGCCACCCTTCATGAGGAGGATATCCAATCCGGTGACAAAAAAGAACGCTGTTACCATTTTTTCTTCTGATAACAGCGCATACACAAGGTCGATATTTCATTGTTTTTAAGAAAGCAAAGGGTTAATATAATTTTGCTTTCTTTGCTTCTTCTTTGATCTTTGGATTATTTGGGTCGATCTGCTTAGCAGCTTTCAAGTGCTTGATGTAGCCATCTTTATCTTTGCGCATCTTGCACACCTTTGCCATACCAAGTTCGGCTAATCCAAATTTGGGGTCAGCTCTTAAAGCGCGATAATAAAAACGTTCCGCCCACTGAGGTTTACCTTGAAGAATGTATGTTTCTGCACGTTCATACAGGGCTGGTGCATAATTGGCATCAATAAAAATAACCTCTTTGTAAGTCTCAATAGCTTCATCGTACTTCTTACGTTGCCGTTGAATCATAGCAAGCAACATGAGAGCATCGATGTTTTCCGGGTCAGTAGCGCGGATATCTTCGATCGCATTTTCCGCATCTTTGAAATCTCCCTCTTCAAAAAGCATCTTAGCATAGAGCATGAGGAGCTCATTGTCACGCTTAATCTGTAAAAGGCCCTTGATTTCAGTTAAAGCCTGTTTCTTCTGGCCCAGTTTCATATAAGCTCTGATAAGATCTTTTCTGATTTCCAGATTATTTGGTTCTTTGTTTTTCGCTTTTTGGAAGAGGTTCACAGCCTCTTTTGTACGATTTGTCTTCATGTATCCCATAGCAAGGGGAACCATAATTTTATGATTATTTGGTGAAAAGGTATTGGCTGTTTCTAAATAGACCATACCTTCACTGATTTTACCCTTATCCATAAGGAGGATACCAATACGAATATTGGCTTCCAAGTTTTGCGGATCTAAAGCAATATATCGTTTGTAAGCATCTAGCTCTTTGTCAATCTTGCCAAGTTTTCCATAAATCTTGGCTATGTCAAGCCAAAGCTTCTTGTTCTTTCCAGACTTTTGGATTGCACTCTCCAACATTTTAACAGCGCTTCCATAGGTCATCTTATTGGTGCTATACATAAGACCTAACTGAAGATAGTTGCGGTAGTCACCTGGATAGATCCTAGTATTTTCCAAATAAATTTTCTTTGCTAGAGTGGGATTACTCTTCTCTCTAAGTTTAGCTCGTTTAAAGGCAACCTCTTTATCACGGACACCCTTGATTCGAATATACTCATCATAGGCAAGAAGCGCCTTATCCTGTTGCTTGGAATTTTCAAAAGCTTTCGCCTTCATGAGCAGCAGATCTTTACGAGTATTAACCTTGGGATTCCGTTTCAGTAATCCATTAATGATCGTAACAGCTTGGGTATACTTCTTTGATTTGTAAAAAGATTCAGCGAGCATGAGTTTATGAGCGAAGGCTTGGGCTTTCTTTCCCTTTACAACGGAAAGGTACTTTGCAGCACCTTCATAATCCTTTTTATTGTAAAGAAATTTACCAACCTCAGCAGAGATCGTTTGATCGTTAGGCTTCTTCTTCAAATAGCTCATAAATGCCTTAATTGCTTGATCCTCTTTTTTCTGTTTCTTATAAAGATATCCAAGCGCTTTATACTCTGCACCAGCCTTGGGGTTCATCATAACAGCCTGCTCATAGGTTATGACCGCACCACTGACATCACCCAATTTTGCCTGGCACTCACCAAGTGCAGCAAGGGCATCAAAATTTTGTGGCTCCATCATAAGAGCTTGCTGATACATCTCCTTGGCTTTGGTATAGGACTTCCGCTTCATATAAATCATACCAAGGGTTGTATAGGTTCCAACCTCAGCTTCACCGGATTTGATCACACCAGTAAGTGCCTTAATGACCTCTTCCTGTTGTCCCTTAGCAATAACGATCTCTGCATAGCGTTTGTAAAAGCCTTTAATGCCGGGATCGATTTTTAGTGCTCTTCTATAGGCTGCCAAAGCGCCATCAAGATTTTTCTTCTCATAGAGAAGGTCACCAAGCTTTTTCTCTGACTCAGCATCTTTAGGATTCAACTTGAGGTACTGTTTAAGGTATGAAACCGCATTAAGCTTGTCTTTTTTATCAAGTGAGATTTGAAAAAGATTCTTAAAGATCACCGGATCACTTGGCTTAAGAAGTGCCAATTCTTTATAGAGCTTATAGGCTCCTGTTTTATCACCAGTACCCATAAGATGTTTTGCATAGCGTAAACGGGATTTCACATTCTTTTTGTCAAGCTGAATGAGCTTTTTGTCGACCCGCAAAAGATTAGTCTTATCACCAAGATTACTGTAGCAGGTAGAAAGATCTTTCCAGTATTTAATTTTTGCTGGTTTCTTTGTTGTAAGATTCTCTAAATGGACCTTTGCCTCTTGGTAAGCACGATTGCGCATGAGTGCCTCAGCAAGAACGATACGCGATTCTAAACGATTGGCATCCATCTTTACAACTGATTCTGCAGCATCCAGCGCTTTGTCCCATTGATTCAGTTTGGCAGCAGAAAGGGCAATCCCTTCTAAAGCCTCTACGTTCTCTTTAAGACTGTTACTCTGCACAAACAGTTTCAGTGCTTTTTCGTAGTTTTTGGCCTTGAAATTATACTGTCCCAACACAAGGTAGACATTGGGATCATTGGGACTAAGAGACATCATTTTCTCGTAAGTAGCTTTTGCCTTGGTAGCCATTTTGCTCTTAGTGTAAAGGTCAGCTAATCGTGCATAGGCTTCAATGTTTGATTTATCCAAGGCAACTGCTTTTTCTAAATTACCAATAGCAGCGCTTGTTTTTTTAAGGCCCATATTGGCATCGGCAAGTAAAAAGAAGACATCCTTGATTTGGGAAGCCTTAGGATCGGCCGAAGCAATGAACTTGAACTGGGTGAGCGCGTTGCTATATTTCTTCTTTTCCAGATCAACAACACCTACTTTATAACGAGCAGTGATCGCCTTTTTACTTTTGTTACTACCAAACTTTGTGATAGCCTTTCTATAGGCGCTAATTGCTTCGCTTTTCTTTCCTAAATTCTCATAACATTGAGCAAGATTATAAAAATCCTCGTCTTCCAATTTTGCTTTAGCCTGAATCCGTGCATATTCAGCTGAAGCTTCACTATACTTTTTCAGTTTGAAATTTGCACGGGCCAATTGAAGACCGGCATCCCAAAGGGTCTTCTGCATGGTTGTGGCTTTTTTTAGATACTCAACAGCAGAGGCCACGTCATCCACTTTTAGATAGGACTTTCCAATTTGAAAGGCAACCTTTGCATCTGCCTTAACAGCAAAGGCTTTCTTTAAAAGTGGAATTGCCTGTTTATATTGCTTATCGTTGTAATAGATTATTCCTAATTCACGGTTGGCAACATTATTGGAAGGGTCAGTCTGTATAACCTTTTCCAATGCCTTTTTCGCTTCAGCTGGTTTTTTTAGGGCAATACAGGCACGGGCATATTCCCAACTTGCGTCACCAGTAAATTTCTGCTCCAAGGCCTTCTTTGCCATATTGATGGCACTATCATATTGCTTCAATTTGTTATAAATTCGGGCAGCACCCAAGAGCGATCCATAATCGCGAGGATTCATGCGCCATGAAACCATATAAGATGCTAAGGCTTTTTCAATAAGCCCAGTTTTCTCATGTGCCTGAGCGATTTTCACCCACACATCAGCAGTTCGGGATTGCGGGGGGATTTTTTGGTCTGCATATTCAATTGCTTCCTTGAATTTGCCAGCACTGAAAAGTTTATTAAAAGTCTCATCCCCAGAAGCGGTTGCTATCATTCCTATGAGCAATCCTGCACCAATAAGTAGGGGTAACCTCGCCATAATTCCTCCAATCCTATATATAGATAAGCGTTGTACGAAAATTTTCACAAATATTTTGCTTTTTATACATCTTTAGAGATAAATAAATAGTTATATAATATGGTAATTGTCTATTTAAGTTGCAAGGGCATATTACCGGGAGCTGAAAAAAGATTGCCCTTAGTAAAAGAAATTTGGGCACAACATCAGCATGATAGAGGCTACTATTCCATTAATTAATCAATTAATACATTAACCTTCCATTTAACACCTTCAATGCCATAAAATGAGAAATTCGACTCATTTTTTACTTGCTGTACGTACACATCTTCAATCATGATAACTGTTTAATTTATAAATAGTTGCTGATCAGACAGCTTTTTTAAGGGTATAGAATCGTTCCCAGTCGAACAGAGGTCCAGGATCAACTTTAATATCCTTACGTAACCCTCTTTTGACAGCCTCTTCTCCTGCAATATTTTCGTGGCCAGTATAGGTTTTAATAGCCCATCGAGACTCTAATTCCACAGCAAGCTGGGCCAGTGTTTGATATTGCTCATTTGTAAACCCAGAGTCCTTGGTGGCAGCAAGTTCAACACCCAGAGAAAACTCGTTCACTGACTCCCGCAAATCTGGTGGAGGCATGATGCTTCCTCCGCAGTGCCAGGCCTTATTCTCTTCAGGAACTAACTGAATGCATGCGCCACTTCTATCAATCAAATAATGACTACTTACACCAAAATGACAGAGCACTTCGATAATCGAATCTACAGAAAAAGGGTCCCGGGGGTAAAATTCAATGGCACTGATGTAATGAAAAACAATAGTATCTATCTCTACTTTCTTTCGATCACTCCAGAGATGATCACACTTCTGTGCCTTTAGAAGTGTTGCCAAAGATTTCCCCTGTATCTTTTTTTGAGTATCTTTGGTTAAGAGAGAAGTTACTTTAATCATTGGACACCACTCATACTCAAAGGAAGGGATTACTGGGTGCAAGAAAAACCTAATGTTGTCTAAAAATAGAGTTCCTCAATAGCAGGGATTATTCGTTCAATATGCCTATCAATAACCTTAAAAGTCTCCTTATAATGCTTAAAAGAGCCACCATAGGGATCCTTCACATTGTCCTTTTTACTCTTTTTTGTCCGTTCAATATCGGGCCAAGCTCCCAAGATATAGTTTCTATCCTGGACTCGGGGAAAAAAGGTGTTTAGAAAATCTCTCTGCATCCATTCCATTGAAAGAATTAAACAGGCCTCATCTAACTCTTCAAATTCAAGTTTTCTTGAGCGATGTCCTGAAATATCAATGCCATGCTCTTGACATATCTGGATCGAATATTTTGATGCAGCTTGGTGATCTAAACCATAAATTCCCATGGATGACACAACAAGTCCATCATTTCCCATTTGTTGCCATCGGTATCGCAAAATACCCTCAGCCATGGGACTTCTACAAATATTTCCAGTGCAAATAAAGACAACACGCTTCATAAAAGATTTCCAAACCAATTAGTATTTATTAATTATCGTATAAATCAACATCCTATACAAGATACAAAAATATTATTTTTCATCGGTTATACAAATAATTTTAGAAGGAGATCTACCATGGCAGGTTTAAGTCAGGAAGAAAAATCACTGGTTCAGGAAGCAATTCAGGTCTATTTACAGATAGTATCTCGCCAAATGCCCCAAGCGCATGTGCAAAAAATTGTACAAATTGCTGAGGGAGCTATAAAGAAGATTGAAACCTTGGATGCAGGGGGAAAAGGTGGTGGCAAGCCGATGGGTATTACTGACGAGTGGTATAAGCATGTCTGCAAAACCTGCGACAAGCTAAGCGCCTCTGGGTGCGAAGACAAGGTTACTGAAAAGTTTCCTGGAAAATGCGATCCCATTCTGCATTATGAGCAGAACAAACTAAAATCATAATCAGGCTTAAACGCACTGAACTATGAAATAGGATTTCTTTCCCTTTTGCACTAAAAGATATTTGCTGTTTAAAAGCATAGAATCTGAGATCGTTGTCTCTGCGGAGGAGACCTTCTCCTTATTGACACTAAGACCATTGCTCTTTATCAACCGACGGGCTTCTCCTTTAGAAGCAAATATCTCTGTTTCTCCACTTACCAATGAAACAATATCAATGCCCTTTTCAAAATGCGATATTGCCACATCATAGACAGGCACGCCATCAAAAATATCTAAAAACTCCTGCTCTGAAAGCTTTTGCAGTGTTGCTAAGGTGCCCTTACCAAACAGAATTTGGGAAGCCTCTACCGACGCATGATAGTCTTCCTCAGAATGCACCATAACGGTAATCTCTTTGGCCAATCGCTTCTGTAATACCCGTTTGTGTGGTTCTTGAGTATGCTCTTGAATCAATGACTCCACTTCATCCTTAGGCAGCAGCGTAAATATTTTGATATATTTTTCAGCATCTACATCAGAGGCGTTGAGCCAGAATTGATAGAATTTATAGGGTGACGTATACCGAGGATCCAACCAAATATTTCCCTGTTCCGTTTTACCAAACTTCCCGCCATCAGCTTTGGTGATCAAAGGGCACGTTAAGGCAAAGGCCTCACCACCGGCCATTCGTCGGATTAGCTCGGTCCCGGTCACAATATTTCCCCATTGATCAGAACCACCCATCTGCAATTTACAATTGTAATTCTTGTAGAGATGTAAAAAGTCATATCCCTGAACTAACTGATAAGTAAATTCAGTAAAGGAGAGACCGGTTTCCAACCGTTTTTTTACAGAGTCCTTGGCCATCATGTAATTGACTGTGATATGTTTCCCTACATCACGGAGGAAGCTTAAAAAGGAAAATTCCTTCATCCAATCGTAATTATTCACCATCAGAGCGCCATTTTCTCGGGTGGTGTCAAAATCCAAGAACTTGGTTAATTGCTTTTTAAGGCACTCTTGATTATGACGGAGTACCTCTTCATCAAGAAGATTTCGCTCTTCTGATTTACCCGAAGGGTCTCCAATCATGCCTGTTGCACCACCAACTAGGGCTACAGGACGATGCCCGAAATTTTGCAGCATCTTCAGCATCATAATCGACACCAAATGCCCAATATGTAAAGAATCGGCTGTTGGATCGATCCCAACATAGGCGGTGGTTGTCTCTTTATTTAAAAGCTCTTCTGTCCCTGGCATGCTATCATGGATCATACCCCGCCACTTCAGTTCCTCAACAAAATTCATAGAACACCTCATCTATTGGATAATCATTTATATCAATTTGAGTCAATAAATATACAATGCCCTTTATATTTAGGGTACCCTCAAGACTGGTTTTTGTGAGCTGATTCAAACCATGTTACCCTTTTTTCAGAGAAATGTTTTCTTCTGGTATTCCGCGCTGCTCATAAATCAATTAATTTTAATGCATGGAATTAATCAGCGCCTTCAATGCCAGTATAGCCTTTGCACAATCAAATCTCCTCGCTGCCTGGATTGTGTTAATTGCAGCCTTTGCTCTTTTAGCCAAGTGTGCCGACGTGTTTGTTGACTCCTCTGTTCACGTAGCAGAAAAATTTCGCATTCCCAAACTCGTCATTGGGATTATTCTGGTTTCCCTTGCAACAACAGCACCGGAGCTGGCTGTTTCCATGATGTCCGCTTTAAGCGGGCAGCCTCAAATGGCCTTAGGAAACGCAATTGGATCAGTCATCTGTGATGATGGTCTTGCCCTTGCCTTTGCAGGGTTGGTTGCCACAGCACCAATAGTGGTGATTCCCCGCGTTTTAAAAACATCCGGCATATTTTTAATATTTATTGAAGTATTGGCTTTCCTGTTTATTCTTTTTGACTACACCCTTGACCGCTGGGAAGGCATCATCTTGGTGGTTTTGTTTGTCTCCTATATGGTTTTTCTCTTTATTCAACAAAACCGTGGCACTTTAGAAGAGCACTCTGAGGATGACTTACATCCGAAGCCACATGCACCACTCATAAAGATTATCTTCATCTTTGCAATAAGTCTTTTAGGTATTATCATATCAAGTAAATATATCATTGTATCGGCTACACATATTGCCCACTCCTTTAGAATCCCTGAAACAATAATCGCACTTACAATCGTTGCCTTTGGCACCTCCATTCCCGAGGTAGCCACCTGTATCGTTGCTGCTCGTAAAAAGGAAGGTGCCTTAGCTGTGGGCAACATCATTGGTGCGGACATCATGAATATTTGTTGGGTTGCTGGTGCATCGGCTATTGCCAATCCGCTTACTCTTACTCGTAAAGAGACCTTTTTTATGTTTCCCGCAATGTTTGTTATTGTTGGGGCAATGCTTTTGTTGATCCGTTATAAATACACACTCACTCGTTTAAAGGGAGTGGTGTTGCTTTCGCTCTATTTGATATATATGTACCTGACTGTTTTTGTTATGAAGTTTTCACTCAACTCACATTAATAGCCCTATTCTCACGGCAAAATTTGTCCATCTCTTTATAATATAGTACTATATTAATAGAAATTATCGTGAAGTGGTAGATGCACCCACTTAGTTTAAATATTATAATGTGCTTGTATGTTTTTAAAAACTATTAGTCTCCGATTTTCAATCCCACTGATCTGTACCCTGTTGTTTACTGTAGGAAGTACTGTTCTGGTCTCACTCTTTTATCGTGACCAAGTGGAGCAACTCTATTCAGCAGCCTTGACCAAGACAGAAAAGGATCTTGAGACCTTTTCTGTAAAAGCGTCATTGCTTATGACGGACTCGGACACGAGCTCTCTCATTCTACTTTGTCAAAGTTTAAAAAGATTAAACTCTCACCTATCCTCTGTAATGATTATTGACAGAGAGAAATTAGTTATCGCACACCACAACTCAGCACTAGTTGGAAAACGATTAAAAGGTTCTATTAACTTCAAAAACTATGACCTTCACAAGATTTCTACTCAACGTAATGTATACAAAGCATCACTCCCCCCTATAATTTCATTACACCTATCTAATCAAGCAAACACAGGTATGGCGGTTGTTAAGATGTCTGATCGAGAAATCAAACAACAACTTTCCCAATATCGCATTACCTATGTCTTGTTATTATTCTGTCTGGCAACCTTATTTTTTATTATTACTTTCTCTATAGTTTCTTTTATGGTAGTTAGACCATTAAAAAGAGTTGCCAACGGTATGATGAGAACCTCTTCGGGAAATTTTTACCATAGGATTTTGCAGAATTACCAGGGAGAAATTAATACATTAAAGCAGCTTTTTAACGCACTCAACACCTCTTTACAAATTCGTAATAATCATTTTATGTCATTGTATCGCTCTACCCAATCATTGGGAAACAAGCGGGAACACGAAGCATTACAGTCTCACCTATTCAACCTTATTGATTCCGTAATTGGTCCGTCACACTGCCTTATTGCACTGGTTAAGGATCATGTACCAACAATTACTGCAGTATCTGGCTTTGACTCTGAATATAATCTTGTGGATCGTCAATTGATTCTTGACAATGAGGAGTTTCAATCACTCTTTCAGGGTAAAACAGCACGAAGATACACCTTTGAAGTATTAGCCCCTACCTTTGATGATTGTGACCTCCCACAGCAGTTTTTAACCAATGAGGTTGTGCTTGCCCCAATTACTCATCAGAAAAACTCAAAGGGTATTTTTGTGTTAATGGGTAAAAAGGATGCATCTTTATTTAATGATGCTGATTTACAATCCTTAGATATCATTGCCTTGGCAACAGCGCTATCTCTCTTTGACATTGAATTATCGGAAACATTTAAAAAGAGAAAGCTAACGAGCACCGAATCCTATAGTGCTGCTATTGTAAGAAGCCGATTACTTCCTCAAGCACCGGTCAAGCTAAAAGGTATCGAGGTGTGTGGCTTTTATAAACCAGCCGAAAACATCAGTGGAAACTGGTATTGGTTTGTAGAGGACGAAGAAAAAGAGCTTCTCTCTCTTTTCATTGGTGATGCAGCAGGTTTTGGACTTGATGCACTGCTCACTGTTTCTATGATTCAAAGTTTTGTTCAAACAGTTAAAAACATTAGTTTACATAATGATACAAGAGCGGAAGTACTCCAAAATATATCATCAAAAGACTCTGTCATGGGACTGCTTTATAGTCCTGCATATTTATTGGCTATGTTAAACCAATTACTATTCGAGAATGGTGCTGGCAAGCAGTTCATGACCCTCTTTGCAGCAACAATTAATCTTAAAGAGCAAACAATTACCTTTGCCAATGCTGGGCACGAAATCCCAATTCTTATTAAAAACGAAAGTACAACCCCACAGGTATTAACCTCGAGCGGTCCTCGATTAGGAGACTCGGCTCTGAACACGTACCAAGAACAAAAACTCGCTTTAGAATCTGGAGACACTATAATAGGATATACTACTGGTTTAACCCATTGTACGAATAAGTGGGATGAACAATTTGGTAAAGCGCGCCTAGTGAATACCTGCCAGGAAGGTAACACCTTATCTTCTAAGGAACTATGTAAGAGTATTGTAAATAGGGCCTTTTCTTTTCGCATAAATGCTCCCTTAAAGGAAGACATAGCGCTTTTAACAGCTAAACTTCGCTAAAACGACAATAAGGTAAATTTTGGTCTAATGTTCTTAAAAAGCAATCACGGTCTGTAATTCTTGTTAGTGTACAAAAAAACAGAATTCACTACAATTTGTATAACCCTTTTTTATTTAATTAGTTATACCAATCATTAGTCGTCCATTTTTACCCTAATTTTAGGTTAAAAAAGTATAGACATCCATTGTATATAACGGTATAATTAAAAATGTATTAATTGAACACTAAAATTTAAGCGCTTAATACGCTTTGTGTTTTTGCACTTTAAAATATTGGACAAGGTTGGTATAATAAGAACTTAAAATTTAAAACTTGTCACAAAGAATGGGTTTAAACGGAACAACTTGACACTGCGGTCCGGGGGAGAGGGAAACCGAGGGTTAAGTAGCTGAATGTAATACGACTATGTGTACAGACTACTATTTAATCTCACACACACAAACCGTAGAAGAGTGTTCCAGCACACAACAACACTAATTTACAAAAGAGATTATGCCAAAGTATACTTACAAAGCACGCGATGAAGAGGGACGGACCATTACCGGCACAGCTGATGGTTCCAATGTCGATGAAATTGTCGATATCATTACAGAAAAGCGCCTTACCCCAATCACTGTTGACGAACTCAACTTCGACGGCACCAAAAAGGGCGAAACCTTTTGGGAGAAGCTCAATAATGGCATAGTTAAAATGCAGAACAAGGTTCCCTATAAGGACGTTGTCTTTTTTACACGCCAATTGGCAACCATGGTTGAGGCGGGTGTCCCCCTTGCACAAGCCCTATATCAACTCTCTGAATCAGAAAAAGTAATATTTAAAAGAATAATTCGAAGAGTCGCTGATGACATTTCCATGGGAAGCACCTTCTCTGATGCTATTGCTAAACATCCCGGCGCTTTTAGTAACATGTATGTCTCAGTAATCCTTTCTGGTGAGATTTCTGGTGCTTTGGAAAAAGTTCTTGACCAGATGGCAACCTATATGGAAAATGTGGAAGCCATGCGACAAAAGGTAAAAGGTGCTATGCGATACCCTACCTTTATTGCTGGGTTTGTGACTGTTATGGTTGTGGGAATACTTTGGAAGTTGGTACCAGTTTTTGAGAATATGTATGGATCTTTCAATAAAGCTCTTCCTGGTCCAACACAAATGCTCATTAGTCTTTCCCATATTATTCAAAATCATTTGTTCATGGTAGTAAGCATAGTTTTACTAATTATTATTTCATTTAAAGCAGGAATGACAAACATCAAATTTAAAACTGTAGTTCACAAATATATTCTTTACATTCCTGTTTTTGGGTCAATTTTAAAAAAGAACATTTGGGCCACTTTTTGTCGTACTATGTCCCTTTTAATGGATAGTGGTACTCCCATATTGCAGGCAATTGAAATTTCAGGAGCCATTGTTGGCAATAAAATGTACTCAGATAGTCTAGAAATTGTTTACAACCAGCTAAGAACAGGAGCAATGCTTAGTCAATCACTTAAAGAGAGTGGAGTTTTCCCTGTTCTTGTTACACAACTTACAGCCACTGGTGAAGAGGCCGGAAAAGTAGACGACCTATTACGGAAGGCTGCTGAATTTTATGAACGTGAAATCAGAGTAACTGTTGATTCTCTAGCTTCAATTATTGAACCATTTTTAATCATCATTTTAGGTTCTGTTGTGGGATCAATTTTATTTGCCCTATATCTACCGATATTTACGATCGGAAAGTTGTTATCAAGTTAATATAATCACATTTTTATTGGGGTGAGCAATTTTATGAACTGTTCAAATTGTGAAAGGAGGAGCTGCAAAATTTTCTCAATGCACAAATCCTTTAAATTTTTAAGCATTTGAAAGGAGGCACACAGTAAAAACACTCTATGATTTTAAAGATTCAGAAAAAGTATAAAACAGGAATTAGTCATTTACAAACGGAGATTAAAATGAAGATGAATAATAAAGGTTTTACGCTGGTAGAAGTAATTGTAGTAGCTGTAATTGTTGCAGTATTAGCTGCTGTAGCCATCCCATTGTACAACGGTTATATCAATGATTCAAGATTAAATGTTGCAGAAAATATTGGTGGTTCAGTCGCAAGTGCATGTGGTGCGACAGTTCAACAAAACTTGGTAGTTCCAGAAGGAACGCATACTGGGCCAACGGCTATCGCCTTTCCAAGTGTGACTGGTGAAACTAACAACATTCAGGTTCCCGATGATTTTGAAGTAATAATTACTGCAACAACGGCTCAGTGTACGTATGACCCAGGAGGGAAGAATTTGCAGTCAACACTTTTTGCATTTACAGAATAAAAAGTTAATTTCACAGGAGCATTAATATTAATAAGTTTAATATTTTTCAGGAGTATATTAATTAAATATACTCCTGAAATTAATAATTTAGCTAGTTAATCTTAATAAAATTATGAATAATTTAAAAGGATTTTCGTTAATCGAAGCAATCGTCGTTGCAGTAATCATCGCAATACTTGCTGCAACAGGCATCCCGTTATATAATGGCTATCTCAATAGCAGTCGCATGAACAATGCTCGCTCAAATTTAGAATTAGTGGGCGCAGCAGTCATGCAAACTCACAATCGTGGAATTGACATCTCCGCCAGTGACTGGGCAGCAATTGGTATTACTGATCCCAGTGACAACAATTGGACCTACACATTCAACGCATTAGCACCTAATGGCACTATTGCCAATGTGTCTATCACAGCTACAGGCAGAGGAAGCTGTAATGGAAAAAGCGGTAACTATTTACCCAATGCCGCTGCAGGTAGCCGGTTTACCGGTGATTTAACCTGCTTTAATTAGCACCCCGTCAACAACATATAGGAAGTATATGTTTACAAATACAAAAAACAACAGAGGTTTTTCTCTGGTAGAGTTGCTTATTGCAGGAACAATCCTGGTAATAGCTATTTCAACTATTACTGCGATTATTTCCCGTGGCTCTGGTATGAGTCAACAGGACATGATTCAAAGACGGGTGTACCAAGAGTTAGAAACTATCTTAGAAATGAATCAATTCTCGGCAAATCAATATCAGCAACTTCTTAACTTTATTGGCACAGGCAATTTAAATGCTTCCATGATTTTAGATACAGTTACCCTTGCCACAGTGGGATCTATTACAGCCCGAAGACAGATACAATTGCAAAAGCAATTATATGAGTTTAGTGGTGTTCAAATTCCCGGTGTTCGTGTTATTGCCCAAATAATCGATAACTCCGACGGACAAATGTTGGGATCGCTAGAAACTGTTGTTACTAAAGTAAAGTAAGAATATTTAATTGTTTTCAAACTGGGATAGAAAATGCTTACAAACAATAGAGGCTTAACTTTAGTTGAAGTGTTAGTAACAGGAATAATTTCTGTTATAATTATGGGAGCTACGGTTTCCTTTATCACTTTTTCTGGGAGAGCCACCGATCAAATTAATGCTTTACAGGTGCTGCAACAGGAAAGCTCAATGATTTCAGAGCTTTTTTTTCGCACAGTGCGGAATAGAAATCATATCGTAGCTATTGGATCTGGTGGCACTGAAATCAGAGCTGACACGATTGATATAATTGGGGCAACACATATTCGAGTAAAAGATCAGCAGGGTCTCTTTTCTCATACAGATTTTCGTATTCGAAATAATGTTTTAGAAATCTCTGATAGTGCAAATGGTTCATTTCGTCCCATATCTACAAGGCTCTGTATAGCTGAGAACCCCAGCAATTTTAATATTGTCTCTGCAGGAATGCGCGCACAATTACAGCTCACTCTCGAACACACCATTGATGGTACAGCCCATAGCTATACCACAACCTTGGGAGGAGTACGATGTCAAAATTGAATAAGGTCCTTAACAAAAGGGGAAGTGCTCTTATAACCGCTTTAGTGCTTTCAGTTGTCTTTTCCATTACAGGAATTGGTACAATTTCACTCATTTCCCGGGGTAATCAACTTCATACAAGAGATGTTCAAATAGTTGAATCCTACTGGGCAAACGAGGGTATGCGCCGAATCGCATTGCGCTATCTTACCCGTGCACCAATTCCACCAACCACCATTGAAAGCTTTGGTGTCACTGTGGGGGGGAGTTCGTTTTCTCTCAATGGCGTTACACCAAGTGTACGAATCCAGGATAATGGTGCCTCAAACTACGATATTACTGTGACAACCCAAGTTGGTTCAATTACCCAAAGAAACAGTGCAAATGGTATCACCTTTGATAATTTCACGCGATTTTCTTGGTTTGAAACAGGCCCTGAACGCTATTCCAGTGGAAACCCTAAAACGCGTTGGCGGGGACAGGTGGTCTATGGAAACTATCACGCTAATGAATCGTTTATGCTACACTCGGACATGACAGATGAGATCCATGTTACTGGAGAAGCAACCAGTGCAGGGACTTTTGATGGGAGTCACCTGTACCCAGGAGAATATGGTTTGGGAATTAGGGTTGGCTCGTACAGCTCCCCAGTTGCTAAAGATTACAATTGGTTTCAGCGAAGGATGCCTCGATACCGACGGGTGGATCCCATCCCAACAGGAAGTCTCACACCTTGCTCAACCGCATTTGATGGCGGATTTAATATTGATGTAGCCTACCCCGGTTATGCACAGTATTACATTGTACTTGACGATGAGGGTAGTGGTCGAGCTCGAATTTGGGGACGGACCAGCTCCTCCTCTTCCTGGAGTTTCCGTGGCACACAATATGTTAATGACATTAATCATAGTTCTAAGGGTATAATAAAAACCTCTAAACCACTCTATATCAAAGGTGAAATTGAAAACCAGCTTACTGTCGTATCGGATGATGATATTTATATAGATGGTGATTTAACGGTTGATGGTGTGAGCAAGGGTAATATGCCCAGCCTTTCAGATCCCGATATGCTAGGTTTGGTCAGTGGAGATGATATTATTTTAACTAAGAAATTTTTAGATGATAATGATAATCGGTATGTGTATGGCGCACTTTTTGCGCGTGATGGCCAAATTAGACCAGAAGGTTACGATGGAGACTACAACTCAGCAACATGGAATTCTGATGGAAGAAATGATGTCATGTTTGTGGGCAGTGGTCTTGTTGATCGTCAAGGTGGTACCTTCTCAGGAACGTCCAAAGGATTTGTCATGGAAAATCACGGTGACCCACGATTTATGAAAGGTGTGGCAGCACCACCCGGTTTGCCGGACATTCGCGAAGATGATCATGAAATGCGCGATCACTGGAGTGTCGCATTGGCCAAAAGCTTTCCCATCACCCGCACTTCGTGGAGTAATACGCTTCAATAGCTAATATAATCTAGTTGAAATAATATTTATAAAGAAATTGCCCACTTTCCCTCTTGCAATCAAAGAGTCCTTATGTTATTATATACTATACTATTAGGTATTACGGACAAATAGTAAAAATGCCACATATTTGACATTAAATTTACTTTTGGAGCAACGCCAATGGCAAAGGTAAAAAGAGTTTCAATTGGAATAGAGTACGATAATTTAGGAATCCGCGCAGCTAAGGTCACGGCTATTAAAAAGGGTAAACTTATTCACTACAATATTGACAAATTGGTAGAGGAGCGGGGAACCTTTGAGGGTAAAAATGATCTTGTTGAGGGATTGAAAAAGATTCGAAGCTCTTTTAGTATCGGTCAAAACGACTATGTGACCACCTGTGTCTCTGGCAAGCAGATGCATGTTACCCAAATGCCCTTTAAACTACTCCCCGAAAACGAGATGGAAAGCGCTTTACGTTTTGAAGTGCGAAAAAGTCTTCCCTTTGAGGCCACCGGATCAACTATCGATTATCAAGTCATGAGAAAGGCCGATCGCAAGGATCAAGACTCCCAGCTCCTTGTCACCACAGTCGCCAATATTCTTTTAAATAAACATGTGGATGTATTGCAAAAATCTGGAATTAAACCGATGATTGTCGATGTTCTTCCAGTGACGGTGGCCAATGTCTTCTGGCGCGAGCGAACCCCAAAGGATGACGGCAGTGCCTATGTTATGATTCACTTGGGACCTGGTGTATGCACAGTTGTGATTGACGGAAGAGCAGTACCCTTTTACACGCGAAGTATCTACTTCTCCTCGGAAGAAATATTTGGTGAGAAAACCGAGGATGATAAAAAAATAGGCGAAAATGAGCGGGAACGACGGCTTGTCGCCTTTGGCGAAGAGTTAAAACGGTCCCTCTCTTTTTATGAGAAAGCCCATAGTGTTTCAAATTTTGCAGCCTGTTATGTGTTAGGAGAATATATTTATTCTGATGAAGTCTTTAATTTTATTCGTGAGAAATTACAGTTAGAAACCAAACATACCGAATTGGCACTCATTGCTGAAAAGAAAAATAGAGCGAAAAAAGGTAAATTTGATGTTGCCATAGCACTGGGTATGCGATAATACAAGCTATAAACAAAACACTATCTGAACCACGATAAGGAAATTTATGCATTATAATATTAATCTGATAAAAAAACTGAGGCAGGATGAGGAAAAGGCAGAAAAAAGGCGGGTCACAGTCTTTACATTTTGCATAGTCTGTTTTAGTATTTTGGCCATGTCGATTTTTTACTCTATTTTTCTTGTTTTAGACATGCAAAGCAAAGTTTCACTCCTAAGAAATAATTTACAGCGGGTCGAGAACGAATATCGAACCTATAAAGCAACAAAAATGATTGTTGACAAAGCAGACATTGAATTACTAGACAAGCTGCAACACACCAGAATATTCTGGTCAAAAAAACTCGCCTCTATGGCAAAACATCTACCAGAAAACTACTGGGTAACTGAATTCAAGTACGACCGAGGCTCCTTTGATGTAAAAGGGTACGGATATATCACCCGTCAACAAAAACAACTTCTTACCATGGATGACTATCTTAACTTACTCAGAAGAGATACG
>JANQEN010000118.1 GCA_028278335.1 Chitinivibrionales bacterium
TGATGTCACGGATCGTTCCATAAATAACCCGTTGCCCCTTCCATTTTATTTGAGCCGCAGAGATCAATGCCCAGAACACACTCCCATCTTTGCGAAGACGCCTTCCCTCAATATTCTCAATCTTCATACCACTGCGTAGCACAGCAAAGGCTTTGTCCTGCTTATCCTTATCATCGGGATGGGAGATATCCTGTGGTTTTATATCCAAGAACTCCTTTTCAGAATAGCCAAATATATCACTCATTGCTTTATTTACTGAAATGAATTTACCTGATTCCAAACTAATCAGATGGAGACCTTCACTGGAGTTTTCAAAGATACTTTTAAAACTCCGCTCAGAGTCAAGAATCGTCTTTTCCTGTTTTCTCTGTTGAGTAATATCCATAAAGATCTCAACACCACCAATGGTATTTCCCTCAGAATCATGAAGCAAGTTTAAATTCTTAGTGATAAGGAGCTTTCTATCAGGGAGGACAATTTCGCACTCCCGACCAAAGAGAGGTTTTTCCACTTTATCTGAAAAAAGACCACAGCCCTTTTTACAGGTTGGGCATTCCCAAACATCTAAACAACGCTTATTAAGCACCTCTTCTTCCTTAAGGCCAGTTATCTTCTCTGCCATGCTGTTCCACGATTTTATCCGCTGTTGCTGATCAACGGTAAAAATTCCTGTGGGTGCAGTATTGAGTATTGATTCAATGTAGCGGACTGATTCATTGAGGCTTTTCTCTTTTTTACCTTTCTCCACAAGTGCGGTGTTTTTTTCTGTTAAAATCTTCATGAGTAACTGTTTTCGGTCATGATGCATACCGACCATGACGGCAATCACAACTTGAGCAAGATTAGCTGGTATCCCACCGTGGACCAACAAAATATCCCACCGAAAATCAGAGGGTTTTACTGCATTCATAAGAAGGGTGTTTACAAGTATCATGACAATAGAGATAACAACACCGCACCTTACACCCCGTTGATAGGCGCCAACTATCACTGGGACAATACTAAAGGCGGCTAAAGAGCCACCAAAGTCATCGTAAAAATTGAGATATACTATACTATATAGTATAGCGGTTCCTAAAACCCAGGCTGCAGATATAAGCTGCTGTTTCATCTTTGTGGTCATAATCTTTATATCCAATTGCTTGCATTTACGGTGCTTAATAAGCGCCGGTTTTTATCTCTCCTGCTTGCTCATCCTCGTAGAAGCGAATGTTCTGACGTTTTTTAATATTGGTTACTTTTAAATTCTTAATTGTAATAAACACATCGGAAAAGCATATGGCTTTCACCTTGGTAAAGCAGATTCCCTCAACCTCTAATTGCGATTCTAACTGTGATTTTTTAGACTGCATAACTTTTAAAGAATCAACGATCTGTTTTCTCTTACCCATGGTTTTCTTTATAACTGACTTATTTACCTTGGCAGCCTCCTCTGGTTTAGAAAGTTTGGCTAGAATTGGTTTGAGAACTCCATCGATCTTTTTCTGCATACCCTCGTAGAACTCTATGGTTTTGTCAATCTCTCCGATTTTTCTTTTTACTAAAAAGTCAATGCCAATGTGTACATAGGTTTTAGTACCACTGGCAGATCCAATGTTAAGAACGTCAATTCCACGCTGGGCATATACTTCACCACCTACAACCGAGCCATGCTTCTGTTGCATATTTAAATAATTGCAAAAGACATAACTGTTTACGGAGAAATCATTAAGATAGACATTGGCTTGCGCCTCGATTCGACCGTTTTGCACATATTCGGCATAGACATCACGGCCTGCTGAGACCAATCCCTTTCCTTGGCCAATGATGCCACCGGCAATGCGCACGTCCCGCCCAGCCTCAACCTTGGCCGATTCAACACACTTCATGATGATCACGTCACCCTCGGCTTTAACCTCAAATCCTTCACGGACATTACCATGGACTAACACATTTCCCTTAAAGTCAATGCTTCCGGTTGAGTAATCCACATCACCGCTTACTTCGTAAAGCTCCAATACTTCTATAAGAGGAAAGTTAAGAACAATATAGCCGCTTGATTCTGCAAAAAACTGTTTACCCTCCTCATCAGCGCGCACACCACGGCCTGCAATGAGTTTAGTGTTTTTTCCCACATCGGAAGCAACTGTTTCACCAAGCACATTGACACCATCAATACCACGCTGAGCATCACGAATAGTCGCCAGGAGTTGATCTTTTTTTGCCGTGAGTATATTGGCGCTGCCCTTGTAGTCAACTTTACCATCGGCTTGAATCGTAAAGCTGTGCTTCTCACCGCTCATATCAAAGTTGTACTCTACCGTGGCATTGTCGCCCGGAATGGGTGGTGTTCCCTCAGCTACAATGACATCCTTGAGGGGAATACCTTGCGTCTTAGCTTCGGCAATATTTTTTTCAATGACATCTTTATTGATACCATGGACCACCTTTTCTCGAGCCAGTCGTCCTAATACGAGATTGAGCGTCAGCTCTTCACCATTGCCATGCTCCGGGGTACAATCCATGTAGACCTTCATCTTATTGCCATTGACACAGAGGTCTAACGTGCAGTCAATGTCAGAGGAGAACACATGCATGGTGTCTTTAATAATAACAACTTTGCCCTTTACTTCGGCAGTGTAGATCTCACCGGCTTCATTCTCTTCTTTGTGGACATTATTGCCAGCATGAAAGGGCACTGTCTCATTGGGACCACGGGTGGCAATGCAAGTGGCCGGTTCCACATCCTTGACTAAAAGAAGCGACTCTATTGTGAGGGCTGCAAAACGAGCATTGTCAGGAAGTCTTTTGTATTCTATACCCGGTCGTATGGTGAGTTTTTCCTTCTCTGTGGTCTCACTAAAACGCTTGCGTTTTATTTCGATTTGCTTGTCACCCAGTATACCCTTTTCCTCGAGTTCCTCCTGAGTAAACCCAAGCATCATCTCATCAATCTCCATCTTCTCGAGCTCTTCCTCCAGGCGATCCATTTTTGGATCTTGCTCGTTTTGAGATGATTGATCTTGAGAGTGTTTATCTTGATCAGCCACAGTGGAGCACTCCTACCTACATTCCCCATTCACGCATCAGCGACTTGGAATCCTCTCTAACCTGATCAACGATGCCCTTTAAATCTTCGCTGGAAATCTTGAGTCCCTGTTTTATCTCTTCATCAACTTTTGTGGAGAAATTATCCATAAAATCACCGACACCATTCTCTCGCATCATACTCTCGGCAACATGGACCACATTAACCTTATCCTTTTCAATTTGCGCTTCTGGTGGGATTGATTTAGGTCTATGATGATAACGAACAGCATGAATTAAAAAAGTGTGAATCTTCCACTTCTCTCCGATATAAGCACCAATATCACCGTGGTTCATTCCTAAGACAGCTTTCTCTGTCTCCATATAATCACTTTTATGTTCCACCACATTTTTCATGATCTCCATAAAGTCATCGTGGAGAAATTGATCAACAATAAGGATACCAATATCATGCAACAATCCGGAGAGAAAGAAATCCTCATCATCCCGTATGCCCATCTTTTTGGCCATAAGCTTTGAAGCCTGGGCTGTACTAAAGGAGTGGAGCCAAAACTTTTCACGGTCGAACACCGACATACGCGCAGTATCTTCAAAGGCCTTTACTACGGACACACCAAGCACAAGGTTCTTTACGGTATTTAACCCCAAAATGACAATAGCATGCTGAATCGAGGTAATCCTATTGCGTAAACCATAAAAAGCTGAGTTAGTCAGTCGAATGATTCGTGCAGCAATTGCCTGGTCCTTAGTAATAACTGTGGCAATTTGACTCATGTTGGAGTTTTTATTGGTAACCAACTTTAATATCTGCTGTGCCACTACTGGGAGGGTTGGCAGATTTTCAATACTCTCTAAAACAGAGATGACATCGGTAGTGCTCATATAATTCTCCTACTCAGCTTCTGGAAGGTTAATTAGCATTGTTGTACCTTCGCCATAGACGCTTTCACAATAGAGGGTACCATGCATGTACTCTAAAAAGGCACGGATCACAAAGAGTCCCAAACCATTACCAACGTGTTCGCGGGTGACCTCATTATCTTCCCTAAAAAATTTGGTAAAGAGGTATTTCATACTCTCCGGTGCTATGCCAACACCCTGATCCTTAATGGTGATCTTTAACTGTTTATTTTCCTTAACAACGGATATTTCAATAGGGGTTTTCTTTGGAGAAAATTGAAAGGCATTTTTTATAAGCACAGAAAAGATGTGCTTCATTTTATCAAAATCACCATTAACCTGGGCAGTAATATCACCACTTATGGTCACTTGATCAACAGAGGCGAATTTTTCCCCTAAACTTTTTGCTGTCATTTCTACCGCTCTTTTGATGGCTTTACCAATTTCAAAGACTTCAAAGAAGAGTTCCTTTTCGCTTAGGCCTGTGTCGATATAAAAGAGGTTACGAATATCGGCCAAAAAGTTATTGATCCTATTTGCCTCATGGTAGCTAATATCAATGACCTCACTCAAATCGTCATCAGATTTTACTGCCTCGTTTGTTTTTACAATTGAGAGAGAAGTCTTTAATGTTGACAGAGGGCTTCTTAGTCGATGGAGTATGGAGTTGATAAAATCAAACTTTATACTGTCCAACTGTTTGTATCGGGTAATATCTTCTAAAAAGACCAGCACTGTCTTTCCTGGTTCTCCTTCAAAGGGCACCAAGCTTACATGACACTTGATCGATCGTTCTTCCTTTTGAATAAAGATCTCTTGAGCATCTTTGCACTCCTGTAATACTTGAAACAGTGTAACCTTAAGTTCATCATCGGTTACCACTGAATCAAAGGAGTCGACCAGTAAATCTTCCACCGATATGCCGAGTAGATCAAAGGCTTTGTTATTACCCATTTTTAAGGCAAGCTTCTCGTCAAGAAGAAGGATACCAACGGGTAACGCCTCGATCACCTGTTCACAGAATTCATTTTTGTTATCCATAGTGTTATCCTTAATTTGAAACGTACTTGTTCAAAAGTTCAACCAGTTCATCAAGCTCAAAGGGTTTGGGAATAAAATCAACAGCCCCATTTTCCTGGGCAATCGATCTACCATCGGAGTATTCCTTGGCTGAGAAAACAATGACCGGAATTTCTTTAATCTCCTGAGTGTTTTTAATAAGCTGCAATGTTTCCCATCCATCCATACCGGGCATCATAATGTCTAAGAGAATGATGTCGGGCATATAGTCTTTAGCCTTGTTCACACCATCTCCTCCGTCAAGTGCCCCTTCAACTTGAAAGTTGTAACATTTCAAGGCCATACAGGTAGATTTGACCAACAATTTCTCATCATCAATAATCAACACTTTGGTTTGTGACATACAGTCCTCCTGTGTGGTATATATACTGTTTATATTATTCTATGATGTAATATTCATTCCTATTTGTCTATTCCTCTAACTCATCATGCATATAACTTCTCTGATCGGGTATCTTTAGAGTGAAGGTACTTCCCCCTCCTTTGGAAGAGGAGACGGTTACTTCACCATTAAGAATGTCCATGGTTCTCTTTACTAAAAAGAGACCAATACCAATGCCCTCATATTGGCGGGTCATGTGATCTTCAACCTGAACAAAACTCTCAAAGAGTGTTTTCTGTTGATCCGGCTCAATGCCAATCCCCTGATCCGATATGGCAATACAGAGACGGGTGTCACCATCGACATTTATATTATCAATGGTGATCTCAACAAGTCCCTTAAGTTTATTAAATTTTATGGCATTACTTAAAAGGCTGGCAAGGGCAATTCCCAGTATCTTTGTATCGGTGATAACTTTAGCATTCTTCAGTTTATTGCGAATGACAGTCTTTACACTCCGTTCTTCAGCTTCGATCTTTAATTTTTTAATCTGAGTTTCAATCAACTCAATAATATCAGTCTCTTCATTGGTGGGGACCATGCTGGTATCGGATAAATGGGCAATGGACATCACATTATTTATTTGATACTTTAGGCGGTTACCGATAATATGCATATCCTCTAAGACTTCGCTAATATCAGTTGTTTTATTGAGCGTAACCTTCAGCAATGATACATAGTTCATGATTATATTGAGCGGGGTTCGTAACTCATGCGATATAATCGTAAGTAAAGAGTTGCGCAATCGCTCGAAATGCATCTTCCCGGTTTCGTTTTTAAAGTTGAGCACTTTGCCAATTATCTTATTGTCAGTATTGGTATAATCGGAGACCGAAATCGCATAATACTCGTTTTCATTGGATTCATTGGTTTTTACATAGACGTTTCCCAACTGCATAAGTTGGCCATACTCTTTTTCTAAAAATCCAAAGAGTATACGCAAGAGACTTTCGTCCTTAAGAGCATAGGCAATGTTATTACCGGCACATTCACTAAAACTTAAGCCAGTCACATCCTGGGCCTGCGCATTCATGTAGATAATCGAATCTTCATTGTCAATAACCAACACACCTTCGCCTAGACTGTTAAAAATGTTGTCCATCATGACATCACGATTTTCAAGAATCTTTAAGGTCTCCTCGACCTCTTTTTTACGACCGTTTATGTCAATTTCAAGTTTGGTAAGATAATTAAGACGGTCTATCTTTAAAGCAACCAGCCCCAAAGCTTTAGCTACCTGCTCCTGAAGTTGCTCCTTGACAATGGGTTTTCCTAGGTAGCTGACTGCCCCTAAATCCATGGCCTTTTTCGCATCTTCTAAACTTTCGTAGGCGGTGAGTATTATCGCTTCATAAATGTTGTTTTTCGTATCAAGCTTTTGGAGCATCTCTAACCCACTCATACCGGGCATCTTGACATCGATAATGTAAAGGTGGGGTGGCATAGCTTTAAGGCGCTCTAAGGCTTCGTCACAATTTGCATACCCCTCAACATTGTATCCCATCTCACGTAATAGGCAGGTAAGCCCATCGCGGTTATCCTGTGAATCATCAACAACATGAATGAGTTTTCTGTTGTCCATGTGCCATTGTTCCTCTGTAAAAGGAGATTTTCTTTATCAAAGTGAAATTCTGTCACTCCAACTCCCTTACCAGGAGTAAACAACTTTACTCATCACTTTGACTTTATTCCTTATTATATCATTATATTCTAGGTAATCAAGCAGTAATTTCTGATAGGACCTTTAGTAACTCATTAATCCTATAGGGCTTTTGCACAAAAGCCATTGCCTCATCTTTAATCTGTGGTGGCAACTTGTCATCCTCAAAATAACCGGAGACAACAATCACCTTTGCTTCCGGATTAATATTGCGTAACTCCTCAAAACATTTGGTCCCAGAGATCTCTGGCATGACCAGATCTAGAATAATCGTATCAACCTCTTTAAAGTGTTGCCGGTAAAATTCTAAACCCTTATTGCCATCCTGAAAGGCAGTCACGGAATAACCACTGTAGATCAAAAAATCACTGAGTGCCTCACAAATAGCCGATTCGTCATCTATAATGAGTAGTGATCCAGTTCCCTTAAGCACTGCCTCTGTAGGTTCTTCTGTCTGTTTTTCTTGCGAGAGTTCGGTCTCGGAAAGAAGTGGGAAGTAGAGACTGAAGGTGGTTCCCTTTTTTTGTTCACTTTCTACACCAACAAAACCATTGTGCTGTTTGATAGAGCCAAAAACACTGGCAAGCCCAAGCCCGGTTCCTTTTCCAATTTCCTTAGTAGTAAAGAAGGGATCGAATATCTTAGATATTGTTTTTTCACTCATGCCGGTTCCGGTATCTTTAACAGACACACAGATATACTCCCCCTTTGTTATGGATACATCTGCAGGAAGATTTGGTAGCTTGGTATCAATAGAGAAATCAATTGACTCAGATGAAATCGTGAGCGTGCCCCCTTTAGGCATAGCATCTCGAGCATTGATTGCAATATTGAGAAACATATTATCAATCTGGCTTTGATCTCCCTCGATAGTGGATTTGGTTGCCTTGAACTCGGTTTGAATAGCAATCTTTCTATCAAGAGTATGCTCCAACATACTAACTGCCTGATTTAAGCTTTCATGGAGATCTATTGGTTTCATTTCCGTAACAGCACGACGCGCAAAGGTTAATAGCTTTCGCACTAGCTCAGAGGCGTTTAAAGCAGATCTTTTAATTTTTTCCGAATATTTTACGACTGTTGGATTAGCAGACTCCTTCATGTCCAGTACTTCGGCATACCCCATTATACCGCCAAGGATATTATTAAAATCATGGGCAATTCCACCGGCAAGTTGGCCAATGGACTCCATTTTCTGTGATTGATGGAGCTGCTCCTGGAGAGCTTCCTTATCACGAACCGTCTGTTCGTAGTCGGTAATGTCCTTTTGAATTGAAACGGAATGGATAATTTTTCCCTTTTTATCTTTCACTGCAGTGGCACTGAGAAGGACCTTTCGCACAGCTCCTTTTTGTGTGACAACCTCTAGCTCTTTATTAATAATCTTACCTGTTTTAAGCCATTCTTGAAAGTACTCCTTGACTGGTTTGTGCCACTCCTTTTTTATAAGTTTTAAAATTGGCTGCCCCACAAGATCTTCTTTTGTATAGCCAAAAATTTCTAAGGCTGTTCTATTGACATTGAGTATTTTTCGATCAGTGGAGATCATAAAACAATATTCCGGTGCATTATTAAAGAACTGCCTAAAGCGCTCTTCACTTTCTGCAATGATGGTTTCGGAAAGGAGGCGCTCTGATATATCGCGACCAATTGAGATGATATATTTTGGATTACCGTTTTGGCCTTTTAAAAGTGATGCGTAGTATTCAGTTGGCACTTCCGTGCCATCCTTACAAATCAAATTTAAAATGACCTTGGTATAGCCTTTCTCTAAAACTTCTGAAATGCTTTCGGCGGCTTGGTTTAACTCTTCTTTTCGATAATAGGTATCCGGTGCTTTAAGCTTGGCTATTTCTTGATCGGAGTAGCCGCTTACTTCAGTAAATGCTCTGTTCCATCGAATAGCTTCGCCGGTTTTTGGATCAAAGACAAAAAAGGTATCCTTCTGAGCGTTAAGAGCTCGTTCGGTGAACTCTTTGGTGCTTCGCAACTCAGATTCTGCTTTTTTCCTCTCAGTTACATCTTCACCAGAGCTTATTACGCCAATGACCTCTCCCTGGGCATCTCGGATTATAGCATTATGCCAGGCAATGAGGCGCTCTTCGCCATCATACCGCAGAATTGGATTTTCATAATACTCGACAGGCTCAACATCTCCTTTGATTATTTGATCAAATACCTTTTTAACATTCTTTCGAATCTCTTTTGGAATAAATGTATCAAACCAATTTTTCCCAATGATTGTGTGCTCTTTACTTTTTATGATTTCAGCGGCCTTTTTATTTGCCAGAATAACTCTCCCGGTGACATCAAGCGCAACAAACATAACACCGGCAATGTCAAGATACTGTTGGGCTCGATCATGCTCCCGTTGTAGTTTCAGCTCCATCTCTTTAAGTTGGGTTATATCTATAAAAATACCATCCCATATAATAGTTCCATCCTTTTGCATTTCCGGACGGGCTTCTCCCCTAACCCATTTGATTGTATTGCGACTAGTTTTTATACGCCACTCATGACACCAATTAACCATTCCCTGAGCAGCCTCAATGATCGAGGCTCTCAGTTTCCCAAGATCCTCTTCATGGATCAGATTCCAGGCGTTATTACTGTCTTTAACAAGCTCCTCCGGTTCAATAGCATAAATATGTTTAACCCCGGGACTAACATAAGTAAATCTGTCCTTACCAGTTTTTGGATCTAACACGTATTGGTAAATGACCCCCGGCATATTTTCCGCTAATTGTCTGAACCGTTTCTCCGATTCGTAGAGTTTTTCCTGGCTCTTCTTAAGTTCGGTAATGTCAGTCAGAATGGTATGAATCTCAATCACCGTATCATTTTTATCCCTAACCACTTTGCTTGAAGTCCTGATCCAAAGGACTTTATTATCTTTTGTACAAAGGCGATACTCCCCATGAACCCCAGCGCCAGTAAGTAGCTCGGCAAACTCATTGACAATTCTCTCTTTGTCATCCTCATGCACTAAACAATTATAGGAAGAACCAAGTAGCTCCTCAGCAGTATAACCAAACATTTGCTCAACATTGTGGCTGATAAATGTAATGTTGCCTTTGGCATCCAAAGAACAGATAATATCACTCACATTCTCAACAAGGTTTCGATATTTCTCTTCTGATTCTTGAAGCTCCTTCCTGGTCTGTTTCTTTTCGGTAATATCCTGGATGGTTCCATAAACGGCAATCACCGTTCCTTGTCCATCATATTCCTTTTTGCCAACGTGCTCTAAAAACTTTATCTCTCCCGAAGGAAGTACAATTCGGTATTCATAGGAAAGATCATCAACGGGTTGATGTAACTGAATCTCAGCTTGTTTTTGGACATGGCCAATATCATCAGGATGAACATAGTTCCAGAACTCTTCAAAACTGGGCTCTTTCTTTTCTACATTCCTACCAAAAATCCGAAAAACCTCTTCTGACCATTCAACCTTCATCTCCGGTAGAGAGACACGCCAATTACCAATCTTTCCGATTTGTTGGGACTCTTTTAATTTTGCAACAGTCTCTTTAAGGGCCTGCTCCCATTGGATCTTTTCTGTTCTATCCACCGCCACATGGATGATACTGTTTATTTCTCCCTTGTCGTCAACTATGGGGTACACCGTTGACTCAAGCATCTTGCCGTTGCAGGTTACATACTTGGTTGTCCGTTTTTTAGACTGAATCATAGATTCACAGGGGCAACCATCAACAGGCACTTCTAAGCCATGAATTAATTCATAACATTTTCTACCTATAATTTCATACTTCTTGAGGTTCAAAAAGGAACAGAGAGCCTTATTGCATTGTGCGACGGTTAAATCGGGGGTCATCATCCATACCGGATCCGAGATTCCATCAAAGGTCATCTGCCACTGTAGTTCAGCTTCCTCTAAGGCCTTTGTTGTTTCTACTAAAGTGAACTCTTTATCACACTCCTCATAGACTCGCTTAATAATCGTGCCAATTGTTTTATTAAAGTTTTTATCTTTTTGAATATAATCTTTAACCCCTATTTTCATTAAGTCAACAATAATCTTTTCATCCCCATAACTGGTCATAATAAGTATGGGTAACCGTTTGTTCCTCTCTAAGACCGTTTTAATGACCATTTCTGGCGTTATATCGGTAAGCATGCAATCTAAAAGAAGAATGACGTTTGCTCGATACTCCAAGACCTTTTCAATAGCCTCTTTTCCATTAAAGGCTTGGATCACAGCATATCCCAGCCGTGTGAGGATTTTTGTTATCATATGATTAAAGCTGCTATTATTCTCAGCAACAATAATAGGAATAGATTGATTTTCAGGAATCTTTTGTGTCATGTGACGATTCTAACTGTATTGGGTGAGTGTTTGTATACTGAGTAGACATGCCATCTGTCCGATTAGTTTGATGTGTTTGATGTTAAGAATTTTACTGCTTTCCCTTATGAAATAACCTAGTCGTATATCCCCCATTCCATTGCCAAGGTCTTTACCTCCCGTTCTACTTCTAAAAAAATCTCTTCAAGCTTTTTCGGATCAACCAATTCACCGGTATCTTTCATACGGGGTGTGGGAGAATTAAAGTTTTCGATATAATTTCCAACTCGTATCTTGACTGAGAGGATATTTGCTGCAGAAATAACGCGAACCAAGTCTTTAGATTCTTCTCGGGGGCATTGCTCTGGCTCATGGTGATACTGAATTACATCAACGATGTTTTCACCTAATCCCCACTTTTTGGCAATGTAAGCGCCAACATCACAGTGACACATGCCTCCCAAAACTGTTTTCTCTGCATCGCAATACTCTTTTGCGTCCTGTTTATAATCCAAAAGCTTGGCAAATTCTGGATGCATAAATTGATCAATAATTAAAATGCCAATATCATGGACGAGCCCTGCCAAGAAGTAGTCCTCATCATTTTCATACTTGAGTTCCTGAGCTAACAGTTTTGCTCCTAAGGCACAACCAATGGAATGGAGCCAAAATTGCCGACGATCAAAGGAGAAGGTGTCCAGGGAATCCTGAAAAACGCGAATAATTGATAAACCGGTTACAATATTTTTTATTACGTTTAATCCTAACACAACAATAGCTTGAAGTAAAGACTTGAACTTATTTGGGTAGCCATAAAAGGCTGAATTGGCTAGTTTTAAAACCTGTGTGGCAATGGCTTGATCCCGTGCAACAACCACGGCAATAGATGCCATATTGACCTTTGGTTGATTCATTAAATGTTGTAATTGCCTAGCCACAATAGAAAGCGTTGGTAAGTTTTCTATTTTATCAAGCTTTTCACAAATCCGTTTTTTTGCGGGCATATCTATCTACACGTATTTATAGAATTAGGTTTATATAGGTTTATAATATATGGAAATTGTAGCATTTTATGAGGTTGATGTCAAACTATTTATAATTCAATACAATTACTATCTTAATTAAAATCATAGCAATAAGGAGGATGGCTCTTATCCCTATCAGAAGAATCTGGCATTCTATCTTTTTAAAAGAAATCCCTGGGTGATTTGCTTGGAATCAGTTTTCAGAGAAAGCACATAGAACCCAGAACCCACAGCTTTGTTTTTAAAATTTACTCGATGGTTTCCCTGAGGTAAATCCGTAAGGCTCTTCTGAAAAACTGTACGCCCTTTACTATTATAGAGTGCAACAGAAACATCAGCTTTTACCGGAAGAAAGAAATGTATGGTACGATTGTATGGAACAACAGATAGAGTGAGGGAGTTGTTCACAAAGGTCGTGACCTTTTCATGGATTGGTGTGGTCTGTGTTTCGTACCAATTGGGATCATATCGATTAAGCCAAGAAACAATAGAGTCGTCAAGGGTTGATTGTGATAATCCGTTAAAAGAAAAATCGCACTCATAATCAGGTGAAAGCGATACAATCGATAAGGGTAACTGGGTTAGTTGATTCTCTTGAAGATAAAGCCCCTTTAGTTTTTCCATTTTCCCAAAATCATCGGGTAATGTTTGTAAAGCATTATTATTTATATAGAGCCACTGCAACGAAGAAAGTCCCCCTAACTCTTCAGGGAGTGTGGTTAGACTGTTATGACTTAGTTTTACCATAAAAAGATTCTCGCAGGCACCAAGTTCCTGGGGTACAGTGTTTAGTTTGTTATGTCTAAAGTCACACCACTCTAAAGAAGTAATGTGACCAATCTCCTTTGGTATTGTAGCGATATGGTTAAAAGCTAGATTGATTCCTTTACAAGAAGAGAGGCCACCTAAGGAGGGAGGGATTGTCTCTAAGGCATTATGATTCAGTAAGAGCTGCTCTAAATTTTTCATTGACCCAATCTCTTCCGGGATTGTTCTCAATCTATTGGCGCTGATATCTAAAGTCTTTAATTCTCTCAAGTTACTGATACCTTTGGGAATCACGGTTAAACTGTTCTTATGTAAGGTTATTGTCTCTAATTTTGCTAGGGTGCCAATTGTTTTAGGAAGTGTGGTGAGTCTGTTGCCATGAAGTTCAAGCTTTACAAGATTAGATAATTGAGAGATTTCATGGGGAATTGTCTTTAGTAAATTATCTGAGAGGGATAACCGCTTTAATTTTTGTAGCAGGCCGATCTCAGCAGGAACCACAGAAAGCTTATTAAAGGCGATACTGACATTTTCTAAACTGGTAAGGTTTCCTATTGAATGTGGCACTTCAGACAGATTGTTCTCTGCTACAGAGAGGTTTTTTAGAGTAACTAAATTACCAATAGTATTTGGAATAGCATTCAATTTGTTACCATAAAGATACAATGAATCTAAGAGTGTAACATTCCCTAATTCTTGTGGTAACGCCACTAAATTGTTAAAGGCGAGATCAAGAATACGCAATCCAGAAATAGTAAAGAATTGTTCTGGCACTGCTTTTAATAGGTTATTTGCCAAGTAGACATTTTCCAAACTATAGCAATTTCCAATTTCCTTAGGGAGCGCCTCTATCCTATTATAATTCAGATTTAGGTTGTGTAATTTAGTAAGATTGCCAATCTCTTTGGGCACACCTTTTAAATGATTTTGATTGGCAATGAGATGAACCAGCTTTCTAAGATTTCCAATTGATGAGGGTAACTCCCGGAGTTTATTAACGTGAAGCAATAGTCCCTCTAATTTTGTGCATGCACCAATCTCTTGGGGAAGTATGGTAAGACTATTTTCTCCTAAATCAAGAAAGATTAGCTCTGTAAGAGCCCCAATATCTTTGGGCAGTACCGTCATTGGATAGGGTATGGTACCGTGCCATTGATTTACATTAAGCACCAAAACGTCAATTCTGCCATTGGTTTGTTCTGTTACCCAATCCACCTCTATTTGATATAAATCATTCGCATCAAGTATGGCTCGAACTGCTAAAGAATCAGTGGAGTAATTTTGCGCAATTACCCAACAGGGCAACAATATAGCTGTAAATGTATAAACAATCTTTCTTAATGCACGCATTATAGTCCCTCGAAAAAATGTCAGAATATAAAAACAAATATCCAGTACTGTTTATTTACAGCAAATGATATTCCAGAATAATCAATTGGGATTTTTGGATTTAGAAATAGAAGATGTTATTCAATTTTGATATACAAATAGCACGATATGTTTAATTTGAACAAAAATGTTTAAATTGCTTCACATATGTCACAAGTAAAACATTTCAATAAATGCTCAAATCACATAAGATTTGTTTAATTCTAGACAACACTGTCTTTTTAGTAGTATTTTTTTAGTATACATGTAGATTAATGCGTTAAAAAGTAGGGAAAAATAACTTCAAGAAATTATGTGATTTTGAGCTAAAAGCGTAATATATCTCAAAAACAAGACAAATTAATATATTAATATATCATTTCAATAAATTTAATATATATATCTGTGTTGATTTCAAATTTGTTTGGGGTTATCTTTTTTACTGGATGTTAGATTAGCATTATAATATAGAATAACACTCCCAAAAAAATTGATTGGCAGGGTATTAAAGATTCCAGAAGAATTTCTTATTCGATACTAATTATTATTATTAACTTTAATTTATATGACACAAGGAGTAACAATGAACAGGCAAAAACCACGTTTCTCAAAGATGTCCTCTATTGCCGCAGGGATTGCATTTTTTGCTATCCTTTTTGGTTGTTTTGTAACAGCCTCAGCTCAAAATCGTTTTACCCCACCTCCCGGTCGTGTCCTTATGATGATTGGACAAGATTGTGATGCTATTGGTGGGCTAGACAATTACAAAAATGGTTATGTAGAAGGTGTCGTAGGAACTGACAAATCTATCTTTCCTGCTGGTGTTGCAAACTATACGAGTTTATGGAATCTTTCCGGTGTTTGGGAACCCGCTGATTACGGTGCAGGCCCAATGTTTGCCGACGTTTTTACCATGGACCAGGATTTTAAAAACACCGCCATCGTAATAGGATTGGATCTTGTTGGACAGCTTGATGGTATCCTTGATGGAAGACTTTTGCAGAACATGAAATCATTGGCCGGTTGGATGAAGAAAAACGGCAACAGACCCTTTTTCATTAGACCCGGTTATGAATTTAATCGCGGTGGTAATAACTATGATGCTGGAAAATTTAAGAGTGCCTGGAAGAGAATGCATGAGGTCTTTAAGCAAGAGGGTGTTACCAACTGTGCCTTTGTATGGCAGGGTTGTGATAAGGCAGATCAATGGTTAGATATAAATCTATTTTATCCTGGTGACCAATATGTTGACTGGTGTGGGTTCTCCTATTTTACACAGGTCCATGGTGGTAAAGGCGATGACACCATGATTGAATTTGCCAGACAACACAAGAAACCCTGTATGATTGCCGAAGCAACACCAAGAGAACGTAGAATGGACGATCCAGAGTTTACCGCCCAACAGCAATGGGATGGTTGGCATGCCATGGTTATGAAAAAAATTGCCGATAATAAAGATGTTATTCAGGCAATTGTGTATATCAATCAAGATTGGCGCAAACAGAGTCTTTGGAACAACACCATTTTCGGTACAACTGACTCTCGTATTCAAATCAATTCTGATCTCAAGGCTATTTGGATTAATGAGATCAAGAAACCCATGTGGATGCACGCCAGTGCGGGTCTTTTTGACACCTTGCGTAATCCTGGTAATCGCGTTGTTGCAGAGTTTGCTGCAGTTCATCAACGCTGTTTTTTAGGTCAAAAGCTCACCTTTGAAAATAAGTCCATGGGAAAAGTCCAATCCTGGACATGGAACTTTGGTGCTGATGCACAACCCGCTACAGCTACTGGAAAAGGTCCTCATACTGTAGAATACAAAAAAGCTGGCAAGAAAACTGTTTCCCTCACTGTTAAGGGCCCAGAGAATGAACATAAGGAAGAGAAAAAAGAATTTGTTCTTATTGAAGATGTACCGACCAACTCTGTTGTCATGTGGGAACCTTTTAAAACTGAAAATGCCATAAAGTTTACCAGTGATAAATATTTGGATTCCAGTGCCTGGGTTAGTAGCTTTGATCAAGCTGGTTACCTTTCTGTAAACTGTGCTGATGGTCATGATGAATGGGAAGGTTTTCACTATAAGGTCAACCGTGCAGGTGTAGAACATCCTGCCAACTTCAATCATTCTATGGTAAAGCCAGTTGTTACAGTTCGTGTTAAAAAGAAGCCCTTTAATCCTTCCATTAACCATTTGGCCCTGCTTCGTATTGATATGATAGACAAGGCTAACATTGCAACAGACTCTTTAATGCCTAACAAATTCCCATTGACCGAAGAATTTCAGGAATTCACCTTTGACTTCTCAGGGAAACTCGTTAATATTTATGGTTCTTCCTACGTAGGATTTGGCCCTCTGGATGAAAGAAACTTAATGGGTATCAAGTTCCAGGTTAATTCAGGTTGGTATAGTTATCCTGACACCATTAATGGGGTTGCCTATAACAACTTCTATCTTGGTGATGTTATCTTTGATTGGATTAAGCTTGGTGAAGGTGCTGTAGAGATTAACAAACCAGCAAAGATTACCAAAACCTCCGGTATGAATCTCTTTGTAAACAAGAGTAGCTCCATGCTTCGGGTCAACATGGCCCAACCTCTTGCCCATGCGACCGTATCGATTTATACGCTTTCTGGCCAGAAGGTACAAAGTATTGCCATTAATGACAAAGCTCAGAGCGTGATTAATTGCTCGTTAAAGGGTTTGTCAAACGGTGTGTACCTCTGTAAAGTGAAAAATACACAATCATCGCTCAGTAGAAAGTTTGTGATTAAAAAATAACAAAGCGATACAATGTTTTGGATTCATAAAGGCCCATTTTCACATGGGCCTTTTTTTGTGCATTCTATGCTAAAGGAGTCATCCTGTTATATATTAAAGAGTAGTAACTAGCAAAGAAACTATAAATCCAGATTATGCAATAGGAATTAGCACAGAAATACAATCCTATGCTCATTAAGACTTTCAGGCTTTTCGGCCATATCACCTTGTAGATATGCCCTTCAAAACCTTCAAGTCTTACTAAATTATAATCTTGCACTTCTGTATCTACTCCTACTGCATAATCTGGGATAAATCTATACCTGGGGGGGATAGATGTCTACGAAAAACATCCATCTTTTTTTAATTCTATTTTTTACTGTTGGAACTCTTTTTTCACAAACGCAATTATCGCATAAAAGTGCATGGAGTTATTTGCAGGAAAGAGGAGAGGTTTATTTCACCTTTAAGAAACCCAGCCCAACGAAGCTTGCAAACCTTGCAGAACTGTTATCCATTGACAAGATCGTAAATGAACAAGTCTATGCCTATGCAAATAGGCAAACCTTTACAACCTTTGAATCACAACAAATAATCTATACCGTACTCATTCCGCCGGGACTTGCAGCAAAAGGCATAGTCATGTCAGATTATTCTGGCAAGGGCCCTTATAATTGGGATACCTATCCAACCTATTCTGGATATCTCAATTTGATGAAAAAATTTGAGGAGGATTATCCACAATTTGTAAAGATTTACAACTTGGGAAAAAGTGTCCGGGGTAGAGATATCCTTATAGCAAAGGTTTCCGACAATGTGAATAGGAAAGAGAGTGAACCGGAATGGCTTCTTTGTGGCGGAATACACGGTGACGAAACAGCAGGCATTGTATGGATGCTCCGTTTGATCGAACATCTCTGTACTGAACACAACAATGACAAACGAGTAAAAACAATGCTGGACAGCATGGAGACATGGATTGCACCAATGATCAATCCCGATGCAACCTATCGGGGTGGCAATAACTCTATTTCTGGAGCAAAGAGAACCAATGCTAATGGAGCCGATTTAAATCGTAACTATACCCGCCTCCCTGGCGTGGGTTCATCCCAGCGACCAGAGCCGGAAACAAAAATCATGATGGCCTTTGGAAAGAAGCATAACTTTGTCATGAACATTGACTGGCACGGTGGTATAGAGTGTGCAATTTACCCCTATAATTCTAAAGCGCGAAGGACTCCGGACCATGTATGGTGGAAATATGTCTGTCGAAAATATGCTGACATTGCACAACGAAATGGGCCAAATGGTTTTTTTGACGATATTGACGATGGTATCTGTCATGGGTACAGTGACCTTGGGTATGTCTCAAAGGGTACCACCAAGGACTATTTCTACTATTACATGCATACACGGGGCATAGCCTTAGAGGCAACTAAAACAAAATTACTCCCCGCAAGACAATTAAATAACTATTGGAACTACTCCAAGGATGCTCTCTTTGCCTATCTCCTTGAGATACGCAATGGTATTAGAGGAACCGTCACTGATTCTATTACCGGTGCTGGATTACGCGCCAAGGTTTTTGTTAAAAACCATGATGAAGATAGCTCCTTTATTTACGCGGACTCCTCTGGAGGTCATGGGAACTACTATCGTCCCATTTATGCAGGCACCTATGATGTGACCTTTTCCCATCCCGGATGTACAACTAAAACGATTAAAAACATTGTCGCTAGGAATGGACAAGCCACGGTGGTAGATGTCAAGCTTTATTGTGGCGGTTCCGTTGACATTCAGGGATCCAGCACTGCCTCCACTAGAGCAATTACTTTTTTACCCAAAAATCAGGGCGCGCTTTTCATATCCGATCGATTCATTGCACCCTTTGAATGCACCATTTTTAATTGTCAGGGAAAAAAGATTTACCACTCCCTCAATCAACACAAAAATGAAACAAATCGATTTTTCTGGAATGGCATTACCACCAATGCTAAATCTGTCTTGTCTGGACTCTATATTGCACGCTTTTCTTTTTCCAGCGGTGCAGAAACGCTACCCTTTGTCTATTCACCATAGTCAAAGGGGTAGGAATGGTTTAGGACTTAGTCATCCTCATCTTCCTCGTCACACAGGGTGATCGTAAAAACTTTATCAAGATTCAGTTCAACAAATTGACGAGCGCACTCAGAAGGCATGTTTATCAGCTCCATAGTACCACCCATCATTTTTACTTTACGCTGAAAGCGAACCAATAGAGTGAGCAAGATACTATACACATTTTGGATATCGGAAAAATCCAGAAGAACCTGCTTGATGTCCGAAGTGAGGGCCGAGACAATCTGCTGTTCAATAGCGACAAGCCCCTTGACTCTGATCGCGTTGGGGAGTTTTATCGTAATGGAACTACCGGATTTGTCAATTTGAAGGCTTCTATTAGGTGCCATTATTGACCTTCCTTCAGAAGTCTGTTGATTAATAGCTCTCCCTTTTTAATATCTTGAGAGTAAGATCGGTTGCCGAATTTTGGTATGGCGGTTTTTGCCCAAAATAGAAGGTTTGTTGCAACCTGCAGTAGCTCAGGTGCAGCCTTATGTAAAGCACTGTCTTGGCTAACGGTTTCAAATTTGTTTAGGTTGGGTTTTGCACCCAGGACTTCGGCAAAGCAAATAGAATTGTCGTTAACACTGGTTCTATTTGCTTTTTTCTTTAATTGTGTTGTTTTCTTTTCCATGAGGCAATGTGATTAGGATTTTGGTATAGTAACATTATATTTGCTTCCCTCTGTCAAAAGAAGGATAGCTTCTTTTCTGTGATAGAAATAATATAATTGTCTATAAATCAAAAACCTACTAAAAAAGCATGGACAACTAAATTATCGTTCCCCAATGGGGAACGGTACAATTTCTACCTATGATTTTGTAAACACTATGCTAAAATCTGCTCATATATGCAATCTATGAATAAAAATGTCATTAAGGTTGTAACTCGCCATATGTAAAATATTTCACACTATTCTCTTAACTTCTCCGTATAATATTTAACTATTTTTTATTTTCGCTTCTTAAAAACTACAACACACCCTAATAGCTCAGGTTTCTAATTATGTTCTATTTTAATTGGCTCCAAAAGGACAATCCCACTGGCACTGTCGACACCTTCCCGGAATTAAAAGATAAATTTGAAACATCGGTACCTGGACTCTTTTGTGTTGGCGATCTGACTGGCATTCCTCTCATAAAACTTGCTGCTGAATCAGGTTTTGACTTAATAGAAAAGTTTCATGGTGATACCACCTTTCAAAAGCTTCGAAAAGATAATGATAATGAGGCTATGCTGGATTTTGTTATTGTTGGTGCTGGACCTTCAGGAGTTGCAGCTGGAATCCGTGCACAGGAATTGGGATACCGATTCCTTATTATAGAATCATCGCAAAAACTCAACACCATTGTAAATTTCCCGAAGGGTAAACCAATTTATGTCACTCCAGTTGACACACCCTTCAATTCAGCATTGAAATTCTCCGATGGCACAAAGGAGACGCTGCTGGATGAACTAAACGATACTATTTCCCCAAAACAGTTACCGATCCATGAAAATGAGATGGTCTCTCAAATCAGTAAGGAGAGTACCGGATTTACAATCACCTCAAAAAAGGGAAGTTACAAAGCTCTGCGGGTTATTGTTGCTATTGGAAAGACTGGCAATGCAAGAACCTTAAGTGTTCCCGGTGAAAAATTGTCCAAGGTATTTACCCGTCTTATTGATCCTGGAGAGTATAATGAAAAGGACATTTTAGTAGTTGGTGGTGGTGACAGCGCTTTAGAGGCAGCCAACGCCCTTGCTCAGACCGGCAACCGAGTCACTCTCTCCTATCGCAGGGACTCCTTTTCCCGTCCAAAGGAGCAAAACACATCGCTTTTTAATCAACTGGTTGAGAAAGGTTCCATTACTCCATTATTTAAAAGTACGGTAAAAGAGATTAAAGAGGATGAAGTCACCCTAGCTACAGAGGAGGGCGACAAAACTATTCCCAATGATGCCGTATATGGTCTTATTGGTACGGAGATGCCCCTTCAATTCTTTAAACGAGCTGGTATTCGTATGGAGGGGGAGAAACGGCTTCCCGATTATGTAAAGTGTGCGACCCTGCTTCTCTTCTCCTCGATCCTTTACTTTGGAAAATCCTCCCCCATTACAACGATCAACTCTTTTTTTGAATTTTTAAGCTTGCCCACCCGATTCTTTACAATGCAGTGGCCTGAGCTCATTAAAAGCTCATTCTCCTGGCTAAGCTTCTGGGCAATTATCCTCTGTTCTTTCTACCTTATTGGCCATGTTGCTAAAAATAGCATTCGCTATTTTAACTCCTCCTGGAACTCCTTTAAGCATTCCTATTATATAGTAATGCTCCTGCTTTTTTCTTACCTCTATATCGGATTTAATCTGCAAGGGAGCAAACTTCTTGGTTTTGATACCGGTGTGTGGTACACCTTAATGTACTCAGTTACAATTGTCATTTTCGGTTTTCGCCGTATCCATGTTAACCCCACAGGTTATATAAAACGACAGACCTATCTGCTTATGGCGATTCAGGTCATTCCACTCTGTATACTGCCAGTTTTTGTACTCCCCTGGATGGGTAATACTGGACTATTGGGTGACTGGGTAATGGAGCATGTATTTCCGGGAAACTCCTATTATCGATCCTATGGTCTTATTTTAGCATGGCCGCTTTTTATTCATAATCTAGCCGCAGGACAGCCGGTGATGTTCTGGTTGATCCTCAGTGTTGTCCAATCCTTTGTTATCATCCCCTATATAAATTATCGTTGGGGAAAGGGTGCCTATTGTGGATGGATATGCTCCTGCGGCGCCTTAGCAGAAACATTAGGCGATGAATATCGCACCAAAGCACCCCATGGTCCAATTGCAAAGCAGTGGGACAATGCAGGACAGATCGTGCTCTGGTTTGCGGCAATCGTTTCATTACTAATTATTATCAACACCTGGTTTAAATTCTATATCCCGAGTACAAAAACACTCCAGTACTCATACTCTATTATCGTTGATATCATTTTAGCTGGAGTTTTGGGGGTTGGGGTCTATTTTTTCCTTTCCGGAAGAGTATGGTGCCGCTTCTTCTGCCCCTTGGCTGCACTTATGCATATCTACACCAAATTCTCAGTATATCGAATATTTTCCAATAAAAAACGGTGCATTTCCTGTAACATCTGTACAAAAGTATGCCACATGGGAATCGATGTTATGAATTATGCCAATAAAGGGATTCCCATGAATGATGTAGAGTGTGTACGGTGCAGCGCCTGTGTGGTACATTGCCCCATGCAGGTTCTTACCTTTGGTAGTGTCGATTCAATTGACCTGGACAACACACTGCATAAAGAGAAAAAAACACCACTCACACCGGGGTGGGCCAGCGGCCTTCCTGATGGTGATATAGCTATGCTTTTGGACTTGGAAAGCAAACAAAAAACAAACAAATAAAAAAGTATATAAATTCACAATAAAAAAACTATTTTATACACGATTTAAACCAAGGTTTCTTATTTGTTAAAGGATTTTCTGTGTTTGTAACAGCCTTACTTCTCAGCTTATTGAGTATTTACGTCGTTGATATATTACTGCTTTTCCTCTTTGCAATGAATATCATCTATTTGATGATTCTCTCTTCAAAGCACTTTCACAAGTCAGCATTGCCAGACGTTAGCGAGCCAAAAACCTATCCTGTTTTTACCGTTCAACTACCCCTTTTTAATGAACAATACGTTGCAGAACGTATTATCAAGGGCGCTATTGATATAGATTACCCTAAAGACAAACTTGAAATACAAGTTTTAGATGACTCAACAGACGAAACCTTGACCATATCACAAAAATGTGTTGATGAATATAGGAAAGCCGGATACAACATTAAACTGATCCATCGCACCAAACGGACAGGACAAAAGGGCGGCGCCCTCCGTGAAGCCTTGGACAAAGCAGAAGGTGATTTTATTGTCATTTACGACTCCGATTTTATCCCTGCAAAAAATATTGTCCGGGATACCCTCCCTTATTTCCTCAATGATTCAAAAACTGGTATGGTCCAAACCCGTTGGGGCCACATTAATTCGACCTATTCAATTTTAACCCGCGCCCAAGCTGTGGCAATTGATACCCACTTTATGGTAGACCAAATTGCACGCTACGGTGAGGGGCTTTTCTTCAATTTTAACGGCACAGCCGGTGTTTGGCGTAAAGAGTGTATCTATGACGCCGGTAATTGGCAGGATGACACCCTTACCGAGGATATGGACCTTAGCTATCGAGCTAAACTCAAGGGTTGGAAGTTCCACTATGTTAAAGATATTGAAAACCCAGCAGAGCTTCCTGTGCAGGTCAATGCCTATAAATCCCAACAGTTTCGCTGGGCCAAGGGATCTTTGCAAACAGCGATCAAAATTAGCAAACAGGTGCTCAGTTCCAAGGCCTCATTAAAACAGAAGTTTCAGGCTATTATGCACATGACCTACTATTCAGTGCACCCTCTTTTAGTGCTTAATGTTTTATTTATCCTTCCAGCCTTAGTAATTGCGCGAAAGATTTGGGAAAACTACACCTTTTCGATCAATGCATTTTTAGTGACCATGTGTCTTATGCTTATTACGCCTTTTATCTGCGCTTACTCGCAAATAAAACTCTATCCTGATTGGAAAAGAAGGCTCAAGTGGATTCCAGCGCTCATGCTTGCCGGTACTGGAATTGCCGTAAACAATTCAAAGGCCTTTTTTGAGGCTGTGATAAGAAAACCCTCGGAATTTATCCGCACACCCAAGCTTGGCATTGAGAAGAAAAAGGAGAAGTGGACCGGCAAAAAGTATAGTATGCCCTTTTCCCTGCTCATGGCTATTGAGCTCCTTTTGGTACTTTATTTAATTAGTACAATTGTCTATGCAGTTCATATCAAGATCTTTTTGATCATCCCCTTTCTGGCCTTCTATACGGTAGCCTTTGGTTACATCTTTACCCTAGGGGTTATTCAGGGTATTCAGTCAATGAGAACTTAAAGTCTATTATCTCTAAATAATTATTAAGGTAGGGGCTCTCACTGAGAGCAGCCTCCCTTGGTCGGCTTCAGCCTAAAACCCGGTAAGGAAAATACTTTTTATATCCCCTATATGCCTTTGGCATATCCCTATGGGAGAAATATAAAAAGATTGAGAGTACATTTCTATTTATATGTTAGTACACTTTAAAAGCGAGTTTTATCCCCTTAAATCGCACCGTATAGATATTTGGGTAAAGCGAAAATATGTTTGAGGACTAAGTACAGGTTAATGGACACAAAAGGGGAAAAGCATCAAATGAAATAAAAATGCCCAAAGCTAATTTTTAACTTTAGGCACTTTAGATCACTTTTAATTTTTTTATTGCTTCGTTGCAGTCCAGGTGCCGGTGGCAGCAGTGGGAACAGTTATTTGCCAATCGCCATTCCCCGAATTGCCCGATAGGGTTCCTGTAGAAGTTCCTGCAGGAACGCCTCCTGAGCTGATCGAACCAGACAAGGCACCATCATTGGCAACTGATCCGGCAAAGGTGACCGGTACCGCAGTTCCACCAACGGTCAGTGTCCAGTTATCAGCAAAGGCCCCATTGTTAGCAATGTTAATATCACCACCACCGGTTATATCACCGGCTAGTACTATGGCCCATTTGCCCATAAAAGGATGAGTTGCTCCCTTGGTTGCAGTCCAGGTGCCAGTCATCGGCGTTGGTGCCGTTATGTCCCAGGTGCCACTTCCCTGTGCACCAGCAAAGTTTCCTGTTGTTGTGCCTGCAAGCAAACCATTCATAAGCAACTGACCAGTGGCAACACCAGCTTCTGTTACAGTGCCTGAATGAATCAATGTTGTGGGTGTACCACCGGAGGTAATAACCATGGTATCAGCAAAGGTTCCGTCATCAGCAATGACCAAGGTTCCCACATAATTGACTCCACCGGCAATAGTAAGAGTCCACTCTCCTGCATAGGGGTTTACTGTTGGTGTAACAGGATCGTCCCCTTCGTCACAAGAAAGACCAAGAAGCACCAAAGCAAGCAATGCAATTAACCACTTTTTCATAAAAACCCTCCTAAAAACAAATAATTAGTGTTACATGATGATAATATGCTAATATCACGTATATTCTACAACAAAATACAACAATATAGACTTAAACAATGAGTAATATTATCTAAATTCATAATAAAAAAAACTAAAAATTATGACGGTACTCTTTAATATTAACTGAACAGCGCCCCTTAATTTTGTTCGAGGAAGGAGACGCCCTAATAAGGCGTCTGAACGAATAAAATTTATTTATTTGTTAAAGGGGTATATCCTAATGCATGTTTTCTAACTTATCGAGAAACAATCAATTTGAATGAATTTGATTGTTTAATCCTATTAACATTTGTCACAATTCTGCAAATATAAATCCCATTTGGAATCCTATCACTATTATAATTGGTTGTATTCCAAACTGCCTTGTTTAATCCACTCATTTCTGATTTTAAATTCAATGTATTGATTGTATTTCCCTGTAAATCACAAATATATACCTTTGCTTTAGCATTTTTTGGTAACCAGAAATTTATTGAAGCAGTATGCTTTATTGGATTAGGAAAACAACTGAATTGTATTCCAGCATTCCCAATATTTCTAATCTTAATACTATTAGGTATCTCCTTACATGAACCGTCTTCAAGCATTGGACCCAGATCAGGACGGGAATCATCACAATCGCATTCATCAGGGCATCCATCAGGACAATTTTCCGGTTTTGGTCCAAAACCCCAATTATAATACCCATCCCCATCTTCATCCCGACACTGTATATCATCATCAGTATACACTTTACTAATAGCAGGTGCAATAAATGCATCCGCACTTTTTATATCATTTACTTTATGATTTGAATAGAGATACCCTTTTTTCCCTGAATTTAAACCATAACTATTTTTATATATCCAGGTTGTCTTCCCGGAATTACTTTGTTCATATCCTACAAGACACATGCAATGCCACATGCTCTTTATTTCTACATTCAACGGTCCATGGTGGACCAAAAACCTTTTTAAACTATCCTCTGATGGAATATGTTGAGAATATATTCCATCACCAAAATAGAAATGTTCCTTTGGGCTATTTCCTGAGTCAGCACATACTGGCCTATCTGATGCTTCATAGGGAAAATTTGCCTCCTCTGTAACACCATTCTTAACCAACCATTTAGCAGCACAGGTGGAATAACCTCCACTGCATGGTCTTTCCGGATGATTTTCGCAACACTCTTTACAACTGCAAGACATCATATACTGTTCTGCCAAATCTAAATCTATATGTTGATTATAATAAAGATTTGCCATTATCTCAGCAGTGGCATTTGTTGAATGGGTCCAACAGGAACCGCATGAACGCGGATAGGACTGGTTTTTTAGGGATGTTGCCCATCCTCCACCATTTTTATCGCCATCATAATAGGGAGATTTTGGATCATTTGCCCCATGTCGATTTCTCCAGTCAAACTTACTTACCATCGGAATTGAGCCCTCTTTAGTTTTCTCGCTGCTGTTTTCTTCGATTATGGATTTTAATTCAAAGGTCCCATCAATGTAATATTCAACTCCCTGCAAATTACCTAACATATCATTCCTTGAAAGAAAAAGGCATTTCTTCTCCATATACCTCTTTTTAGAAAGGGATGTTTCTCCTGCAATCCAATGTAACCCTTTCTTCTTAATCTGATCATTAAGCAAATCAATACGTGTATTATGTTGAATTTTATTCAAATGATCTCTATAATTTTCAATCTCATCAATTAAATGAGGAGGGACATTAGTATACTGTAACTCATGTATTGCTATTTCTGCAGCTACCAGTTCAATTCTTAAAGATTGAGCATTTACTCTATTAAGAAGCCCGGTTTCATATGCAGCACTTTGAATGGTAATCTTTTTATCATCTTCTAATAATGAATATGTTTCATATAACAGATACTCTTCAAAGTATTCATCAATAAGTATTACTCGTACAAGAGAAGCTTCAGTATACAGTTTTACATCAGCTGAAATACCAATTCCATATATTGGCCCTATGTTATCTAATTTGAAATAGTACCCCTTCTGTTCCTCTTTATTTGAATATCTTTTATCAATAGAGTAAACCTTAGTTTCACTTGCTTCAAAAATAAACGATCTATTTTTTGATAGTTGCTCTCCATTGATACTAACTATTAAAATAAACAGTAGATTAAATAGAAAATAAGTTTTAATGCATCTCATTCTAAACCCCTCCCTATAATATTGTTTGCCTAGCAATGCTGATAATTAACCGTTCTTGAATAAAACTACTTAGCCTTATTTGATTTGATGTAATGCTATCCATTTTTATCTTGATAAAACAAATGCTTTCTTTAAACTTTCTGATTTCGTCAATATTTCAATTATATAACATCCTGCACCAACAGCTATATTGCTACTATTCTTACCATTCCAAATAATTTTATTTTTGCAATTATTAATATCTTGTCTGTAAATTATCTTCCCATTCAAATCAATTATTCTCATTTTTAAACCGTTTTTTAGATAGGAAGTTTTAATCGCTATTCCTTTACCAAATGGAATGCATCTAATAGTATTACAAACCATATTTAAACGTGTGTTAATGCTAACATTCTTGTTTAATAATTTTACTTCCAGTTTTGTACCCTTCCCATTTTCCACTTTCACATTTTTAATTGTCTTATCATAATAATCTTTACAACTAAATGTTACTGAATAAGTACCCTTAATAATAGGACGGTAAAAATTACCATGAGGCATATCAGCGTATACGTGGCTACTATCATCATCAACATTTTCAATGTATACTTTTGCAGATAACCCTTTTCCTGTAATTGAATCAACTACTGTTCCGTTTATACCATTAAAAATCTCTTCATAAAAGTCGAGTGTTGCCTGACGATGATATTCCCACCAATCATCAAAATCATTTTCCGGCAGGATCTTTGTTCTGGACAATTCAATTGTTACCTGCCTGCAATGACGATATCGATATTGCCAATCAGGACGAGTACCTGCGGAATAATACATATCCCTGTTCCAGTTACCAACACCATTATTTGCATAGGTAAAGTGATTATTTGGTGCAAGAGAATGAACTTTAGCGGCATACTGATTTGATACATATTTAAACCAATCTTGATCAACAGTTGGAGTCCCTTTAATCGCCCATGGATAATAGCAGGCTTCAAAATAGCCATGATTATCAATTGACAAAACAAAATTGTGTTTTTTCTCAAATGCCATACATGCTACAGTCTCTTTTTGTGCCTTAACCCTTGGCATAACCGTACCATCATTAGTTGGAACCCATGGATAGTCTCTGTTTAGGTCCTGATTATTTGCATTGGTTCTTTTGGAATTAAATACGGTATTATTACCACCGTTATAGGTCCCATCAGGATTCATCAAAGGCGCAAACCAAATTTCCATATTGTCTACAATTCTTGTGATCTGTTCATCTTTTCTATATTGTCTTAATAATAGATCCATCAATCGAAGGGTAAGCATAAAGCCGGCTGTTTCGTTACCATGAATTGTTGAGGAGTGAAAAAACTTTGGTTCATTTTCTCTCTCATTGACATTGTCAGAAATCTTGGCAAATACCAGAAGTCTATTTCGTACTGATTGTCCTATTGTATCTAACTTACATTTATCAGGATAGGTGGACTGAAACTTATTCATAAGTTCAAGAAAACCATGATAGGTAGGATATCGGTCTATTGTAAGATTCTCCATATCAACACGAGAGTAATCAGACATCTTTGGCTTTGGTCCTTCCATTCCCGCGGGAGTAAGTATCTCAAAAGAGAGTCCTTTTTCTAAAAATCTCTCAAATCCTTTCCTGTTGGCATAGGTATATACATCCAAACCATCTATATGTTCTAAAAACAAATAATCCAGCATATTATTGATTTGATCTTTTGAATCAACGGTAAACCTGAAATAGACTTCACCACTGTTCTTAAGGTAATCCTCTGCTTTCAAGTATTCTCTTAAATCCGCAGAATATGAAAGGGTAAAAATTGCGAATAGAATCAGTATGGCAAGAAATATTTTCGTCAGCTTCATAACCAATCCTTTTTTTAAATAAGTTTCCTTCTATATTCTCTGTTTAATTCATTAAACAAAGAGTAATAATTTTTGATATTTTTTTGCTCTATTCTGTTAAATAATATAGACCCATATGGAAAACTTGATAGGGTATATTTCCATTACAGCCAAATTTCCGTTTACGTTTGTAAACAAAGGTATGGGTATTTTCTTTTCCAGAATCAATATTAAACCCCTACTTCAACAAAGGGTGACGTGGGTATAATTGATAAAATGGAATAGTGCTCTAGACAGTTTTTTTTGTTCAGAGGACAATGCGATGGGATTTAGGTTTCTTGTGCATGACACAGGCGCGGGACAATGGGTAATATTATTTATTTATGCAATAAAAAACGTGCTGCCCCAAAGGACAGCACGTTTACCCGAATTGTAACTGTAAGGTACAACAATTACTCATCAGTATTCTCGGAATTCTCCTCTACACTGTTTCCATTCTCCTCATTTTCCTCACGGGTCAATCTGGCTTGAGCATTGGCGTTTAGCTCTGAAATAATCATGTTGAGTTCTTCCACAACCGTTGCATAGGCCTCTTTATCTTGCTCTGCAAGGAAATTGACATTCATTAAGAGTAGTTTGACATACTGGGAAAGAGAGCTTTTCAACTCAACTATCAAAGGATATTCCTTGGATGCCTCTTGTGCTACCTTACTTTCATAGAGCTCTTCAAAGGCAACCTGCGATGCTTTTAAGGCAGTATACATTTCTAAAGCCTCAAGCGTTACAATTGCCTGTTGAGCATCAGCTTCGCCCAGTCTGTTGATGAGTGCATTCAATTGGGCTGTTTCCCGTGCGTATCCCAGTTTGTAAAGGGTCAATCCAACATCAGTCATAATGCGATACAATAATTTCGCAGCCGCTCTTTTCTCTTTCTCCTCTTCAACCTTAGTCCACCCATAAACGAAATTCCGCAACAGCATAAAGCGGGCATCCCGATTGGCGTCCTTAGATTGAATCAATTCTGTAAAGGAGCTTCCCCGCTGGCGCGCTAAAGCATCCTCAACCTCCTCAAATAAAGGGTTTATAGCAGCAATAATACTGCTCATGTGGGTGTCTTCTGTTATTCCATCCATAAGGATGGACACTATCCGTTTTGTACCGGTATACAACTCCTGTATACTGAGTATACTGGTACGCAATACCATCACTAAAGCATTCATGGTATAATCCTTTCGATTAATTGAAAAATTACAATTAGACAACAAAAACCTTATACAACCAGTTGTGTTAGCCCAGACTATGTGGTAGGAGTAGATGCAGAAGTGCAAGATTATGATTTAGTAAGGCTTGAAGGTTTTGAAGGGCATATCTACAAGGTAATATGGCCTAAAAACCTGAAAGTCTTAATGGGCATAGGATTTTGCTTCTGCGCTACTTCCTATTGCATATTCTGGGATTAGATGCATCTTAAAAATTTTACGCGTACTGAACGTTCTCAATAGGTATACGGGTGAGTTATTTATCTTATTGTAATTTTTTTTATTTTTTTTGAGATAATTTTAATGGCCCTTTGGCAATCCAAAGCCATATTAATGGATACCGTTAAATTATCACTAAATACAAAGGACCATTTTATGATTATTTGATGAATAGGGTTATTAAAAACTCAAATTAGATACAATCTTGGCTATTATAGGAAATGGAAATCTTCTGTTTGTCAGAATCACTGATTTGAGATAAACAAAATTTAATTTGTGTTCAAATCAGCGACTTGAGCTAAATAAAAATTTGTTTCTGCCCAAATCAGCGATTTGGGGTTACATGCAATATGGTTTTCACCCGAGCCATTGGTTTGAGATGGATGTAAAAATGATTTTTCCTCAAATCAGCGAATGTGCATGAAAATGAACTTCATTTTTGCATAAATCAGTGGAGGGAGGATAAATAAAAATTGAATTCTATTCAAATCACTGGTTTATACTGAAAATAAAACTACTTTCAACTTAAATCAGCGAGTTAAACTAAAGATGAAATGATATTTTGTTCAAATTAATGATTTTGGGTAAACAAGAAATTAATTGTGGCTCAAATCAGTGATTTGAGTTGAATGGAATACTAACTTCTATACAAATCAGCATAGGTTGGATAAAATCAAACTAATTTTGTACGAACTCAGCAATAATGGAAAAAATGGCTCTCTAGATTGTGTAATAACAGCACGATTGAGGAAAAAGGAAAATGTCTACTCCATATAAGATGGTCAGAAGGTGTGTCTTTTGCACTATGTGCCTTGAATTTCCCGCCTCCCTCTTGAGACTGTGTCACAATTGCAAAAAGATGTCATTGCGAGGAGCATAGCGACGTGGCAACCCCTTAAATTGGCTCAAAAAGCGAGATTATTCGCAGGGGCTCACCAAGTCCCGCGCTTCGCTCGTAATGACATAAGCCAATTTAAGAGTTATGACACAGCCTCCACAGATCCAGGCCATATTGATTCAGTCATCGTATTCTAATGCATCTTAACAAAATCTATATTTACAATTGGAGACATCATTACGACTGAAGACAATCTTTAATCTTTTGGGTTAGGGATGTGAAAGGTGCACAGCAGTGTTTTTGCGCAGCAGAAATACCGGAGCGATAGCGGAGCCTGGACCAGCCCGACCTGAGCAAAGCGAGGAGAACCCCCAAAAAATTTAATAAAAACTAATCCATTGTATTAATCTTCAAGGGAATATAAAGCACACAAAACCGTAACAAAGCAGACAACAGAAACAGAACTCCTAACACCAATACCCACTTCTTTTTAAATATCCCAATCAAAATTAAAATGAGTCCAATTGCAATTCTAATCTTTTTGTCAAGTGATCCTACGTTTTGCATACTCTTAATCTCTTTATATTCTCGCTGAAGTAATATGTTTATTTAGGTTTATTTTTTATTATCCTTGTGCATCTTTTTTGAGTGGAAAAATCTGTTGATAATAAGTCCTGCAATAATTAAAACCGTTATGCCCAAGGGAATCTGTTTATTGATTTGTCCAAGCCAACTAAAGAGTAGGTCATAGGCAAAAACCCAACAGAATACTGCTGAAAGTGTACCCATCGTTACCGTGACCATATTGACCCAGGGACGAAGGCCCAACAAAAATCCTAAAAGAGAGCCAATAATAACACCGGTCATCCAAAAGGGAAACCAGACAAATAAAAACACTCCAATAATTTTATGCGACCGAAATCGGGTCACGCTTTTTTGTACCGACTCAAAGAGTGGTTTCATGTGCTTTTGGAAAAAGCGACGTTCGAAAAAATGATCGTAGGAAAAGACCATCATGGGATAAAGGATAAATACAACCAGCATATCAACATAGGTTGCCAATAATACGATAAGTAAGGGGTGAAGCTCTGCTTGTGTAGCTTGGGCAATGGATGCAGCTCTTCCACCAAGGACTTGCGTAAAACCCATGGTAAGAATCGTGAGCCAAAGAGAGTTACCCAATTTAAAAAGCAGGATAATGACACTAAGCCACATAAGCAGAAGAAGAATCCCTACTATGAAAATGGTTCCCACTTCTGAGTTGAAAAACTTTTTTCTTATGCCATTCTGTTTAGTATCCATGGTGTGTTGCTTTCTTAAAGAGCCTTGTCTTTAGTATACTGTATATCCTTCCAGGTAAAGGAAAAAAGATTTCCTTTGATAACAATTAAGGGCACCATAATAAAATGGAGCAAAAAAAGCGGTATAAAATACTTCATTAAAAATGTACTGTGATAGAGTGCTGCAGCCTTTGCCATAAAAAGGAGATCGCAAACACATTTACAGGCAAGAGATATCCCAAGAAGCAACCAAAGCACGGGAAATATGCAGGCGAGAACCAGAATAAGCCAAAGGGAGGCATAATAAAGTAGCATGGGTATAAAAAAGAGTTTCATCCCTATGGTGGTAATATTTCCACCATAGGCGCCCCAACGAAATCGCTGTTGCCAAAATTCAATAAAGCTTTGTGCTCCTTTTGTGGTGACTATAGAGCCAGTTTCAGTGGGTACAGAAAAAGAGTAGGAAGGATGTTTATGCACACAGTGCAAAAAGTAGTTATCCTCAGCAGGCCGGACTTTTAGCTGAGAAAACTCCTCTTGGTTCTGTTTATATATTTCTGTTCTGATAGCATAGTTTGAGGCAGTGCAAGTATAGGCAGAATCAGCACCAATAAAGGCAATTCCCATGGCACGGTGTGAGAAATAGTCTAACCCGTCAATCCCCTGCCAGATGTTAGTTGGAACACCATAGGATGTATGACCTACGGCCATACCAATGTTATCACTCATAGATTTGTTCATTGATGAAAGCCACGTTTTGGGCAGCATACAGTCTGCATCAGTGCTGACAATGACATCACCCTTTGCCTTTGCAAAGGCCTTTGCTAAGGCTGTTTTTTTTGGTATAAATGATTCATTGGAATGTACAGAAACAATGTTCGCATTACTTCGGTTGTTACAAAATTCAGATACGATGCACTCAGTGTCGTCGGTTGAGCGATCATTGGCAATGATAATCTCATACTTATCACGGGGATAGTCCTGTGCATCTAAAGAATCCAGGCATCTTTGAATGGACTTCTCCTCATTGTGTGCTGCAATGACAACAGAGAGAAAGTTTTCCGTGGTATTGCTCGATTTTGGCAATCGTAAGAGTCCAGAGAATAGATAGAGTAACGAAATACAATAATAGAGAGTGAGTACAGAAAAAAGTATGATAAGTAGCATCATAGTGGCTAGGGTGTAAACTCTTTTACAGTTAAGGCCGGGATCTTTTGAGCATTTAAGTTTGTCAACAATGTTTCTAAGGCAAGGGCAGTATTTGCGTATTTCTTGTAGCTATCCTTAAAATGGCATTCATGAAAAAGAACTATCGAACCAGGACAAATCTTTTTATCAATCCGAGCGGTTATTCTTTCGGAGGAGGGTCGCAAAAAATCATAACTGTTGATACTCCATAAGGTGACAGTAAGAGAAAGCTCTTTACAAACAGATAGCAATGCTGGTGTTATTATACCAAAGGGAGGACGGAAATAACGATTTGGCTCTCCAGTTATATCCTCAATGAGCTCCTTTGTTTTTCTGATTTCAGTGTAGAGATCCTTTTTCCGAACAAAAATAGCCCGTTGATGTGAGAACGTGTGATTAGCGAGTAGGTGTCCCTGATTATGTGCCTGTTGGGCCAGGTTTTTATGTTTGCAGATATTTTTACCCGTATAAAAAAATGTTGCCTTGGCACTTTTCTCTGCAAGGATTTCCAGTAATAGTGGTGTGTTAGAGCTATGGGGTCCATCATCAAAGGTTATGGCAACCGATTCTGCTGATTTAGGACCTTTCCAAAGGATTTTATTTTTGAGTACATTCATAGCTGCTAAATCATAATGAAAAAAGGGAAAGCTATTATCTTTCCCTTTTAAAAATAATAATTACAATCTAAATTACGTTATTTCTTTTTAAGCTCCCTCAATACATCCTCATTTTTAGGACCAAGGGCCTTAGCCTTATTAAGCTGCTTTGTGTAGAGAGCTGTTTTCTTTTGCACCTTTGCCACCTTAGCAAGCCCAAGATAGCCATAGGGTGACTTTGGCTTCGATTCGACAATACGTTTAAACTGAGAGGTTGCCCGGGGAATCTTTGATTCCTTGAGATAAATAATACCTCTTTCATAGAGTGCTGGTACATAGTCCTCTTTAATGTAGGAGATTAACTTATAGGTTTCTGTTGCAGCAGAAAGCTTGTTTTGTGCTTGCTGAACCTTACCTAAAAGCATGAGGCAGTCAACATTGGTTGGGTCATTGGCCTTAACTGCCTTGATAATGGCAACTGATTCATCATACCGTTTGTCTTCATAGAGATCTTTGGCATAGATCAATCTCAGTTTATTATCCTTTGTCAAAGCAATAAGTTCCTTGATTTCAGACTCAGCTTGACGTTTCTTACCGGTCTCCTTATAGAGCTTGTATAAAAGCCTTCCTATCTCTACATCATTCTTCTTGATCTTCTTTGCCTTTGACAGCAATCCAATTGCATTGTCATGCCGTTTTGTTTCAATGTAACATTCAGCAAGAAGAAGCATGATTTCAAGATTGTTCGGTTCAATGGCTGAGACGATTTCAAGATTGATCACTGCTTGAGAGAACTGCTTTTTGCCAACCAAGAGTTGTCCAACTCGTCGATTTGCCTCAAGATGCTGTGGTTGTAATTTGAGCAACTTTTTATAGGTTGACAGTTCCTGAGTCTTTCGCTTGAGCGTAAAGTAAATCTTACCTAAATCCTCAAGAATTGCCGGATCATTGGATTTAAGATTTGCCGCTTTAGCAAGCATTGATGCAGCCTTAGAGCGCAAAGACTTATCCTTCGAATATATCATACCCAACCGTAAAAAGTTTCGCGGATCTTTGGGAAAGAGTTTGATATTACTCTCGTACATGGTTATGGCGCTCTTTTTGCTGGATTCCTCTCTGAGAAAAGCCATTTTATAGGAAGCATCAGCATCCTTGATCCCAGGCAGTTTTGCATAGGCCTTATAGGCATTTGCAGCAAGCAGTTTCTTTCCTGTTTTTTCATAGGAAATTGCAAGGGGTTTTAGAATCTTCTTTTTCACATCTACTGAAATTTTTCTCTTTTGCGCCCGTGCAAAATACTCGGATGCCTTGGCATACTTTTTCTTTTGATAGTAGGCATTTCCAAGAGATTTTAGATAGATGGTATTTTGAAGTTTTGCATCCTTAACCATTTCCAAATACTTTATAGTCCCATCGTAATCTTTCTTGCTGTATTTGTCAAGACCCACAGTTTTTGCTACACCATTGTCAGTGGGCTCCTTTTCTAAGTATTTGACATAGGTTTTAATAGCCTCAGGTTTCTTTTTAATCTTCATCTGAAGATCACCAAGAGCCTTATACTCCTTTTTAGCATTGGGATTAATAAGAATAACCTGCTCATAGGTCAATATGGCAGCACTATGATTTCCACTTTTTGCCTGACATTCACCGAGAGAAGCCAATACCGCACTGTTCTTTGGATCGATATCCGAAGCTTTTTGAAACATTTTTACTGCACCGGAATACTGCTTTTTAGCTTGATAAATCTTACCCAATGAGATATAGGTTTTCACATCAGCCTCACCTAAGATTATCAATGCATTCAGCACCTTGACAGCTTCGTTATTAAGTTTTTTACTAACAACAATTGCACCATATTCTTTGTAGGCGCCTTTAATCTTTGAATTGATTTGAAAGGCTTTTCTAAAGGAGAGTAAGGCATCATCAACCTTTTTATTTTCATATAATAATTTACCCAGGGTAATATGGGCCTTTGCATTTTTCGGATCTAAGGCCAAATATTTCTTGAGATAGGTGATTCCTTCATTTTTCTTATTAGTCTTAATAGCTATCTCGTATAACTTTTTAAAGACGCTCTTATCCTTTGGCGTTAGGATTGACAACTCTTTATAGTAGGGATAGGCTCCGGCCAAATCTTTTTTGTCATAGAGATAGTTGGCCAACCGGACTCGCGATTCAATGTTCTTTTTGTCCTTGACTACGATTTTTTTGTCAAGTTCGATCAATTCTGCCATCTCTTTGCCAATAAGTTCTTTTTTGCCAGCGACTTCACAAGCTTTAATAAGATTGGTCCGTATCTCAACTTTGTTGGGCTTCAATTTTTTAGCTTTTGTCAGCAAATCAACTGTTTTTGCTGGCCTCTTTGTTTTCATGTATCCCTCAGCAAGGAGTTCCATCACCTCCACATCATTTGGTTTCATAGTAGAAACCATCTCCAAATTGGTGATTGCCTCTGTGTACTTCTTCTGCTTTAAAAGGATAACACCAACTCGCCTGTTTGCTTGCAAGTTTTGCGGTTCAACACTCAACAGCTTTTTATAAGCGGCGAGCTCTTTTGTTTCGTTCTTGAGCTGCCCATAAGCTTCTCCAAGTTTTTTCCATATGACTGGATTATTCGCACCGAGCACAGAGGCCTTATTGAGCATTGAAACAGCCTTCGCAGTGGTAGCTTTGTCCTTTGAGTAAATAAGACCCAGTTGGAGAAAATTACGATGATCCTTAGGAAATGCTTTCGTGTTTGCCGTGTACATGGTAATGGCTGTTTTAACATCCGAATCTTCACGAAGATATGCCCCCATGTAGGAAGCATCTGCATCTTTTACCCCGGAGAGCTTTGTATATGCTTCATAGGCCTCGGCAGCTTTCTTTTTATTACCAATCTTTTCATAGCTCTCACCAAGAGGCTTTAAAAACTTTCTTCGTGTCGTTACAGAGACTTTTGCAGCTCGAGCCCGGCTGAATACTTCCGCCGATTTATTGTAATTTTTGATTCTATAGTAAGAAAGTCCTAAGGAGAAGAGATACTTTTCATCTTGTAATTTAGAGGATTTAACCTTTTCTAAATATTTGATTGCCTCGGCATACTCCTTTTTGTCAAACTCATATAATCCAATCTTTTTTGCAATGGCATAATCATCGGGCTTCTTTTCCAAATACTTCTTATAAGACGCCATTCCCTCTTTTTGCTTGTTCGACTTGATTTTAAGATCACCCAATGTCTTATACTCTGTAATAGCTTTGGGATTTAATAATACCACCTGTTCATAGGTAAGAATTGCTCCGGTGACATTATTGCTCTTTGCTTGACACTCTCCATAGGAGGCCAAAATTGCAATATTCTTAGTCTCAGTTTTAAGTGCCTCGTTATACATCTTAGCAGCTTCAACATACTGCTTGTTTTCTTTGTAAATATCGGCCAAGGCCACATAGAGCTTTGCATTGGCCTCACCAACACTGATCGCACCTTTAATTGCTCGAATCGCCTCTTTTTTAAGACTTTTCTTAAGAACAATTTCGATATATTTATGATAGGAACCCTTGATTTTTCTTTTCAATTTTATTGCTTTTCTATATGAACCTAAGGCACCATCAAAATCCTTCTCTGAATACATTAAATCAGCTAAGGTTTGGTGTGATTCCGCATCGGTTGAGTCTAAGGCTAGGTAGTTTTTCAAATAAAGAACCGCATCTTTTTTAATCTTCTTCTTTAAGGCAATCTGGTAGAGATTCTTAAACACCTTTGGATCGTCGGGGGTAAGAATAGCAAGCTCTTTATATATAGGAAAGGCACTATTCTCCTTTTTTGCTTCCATTAAATAGGCTGCATGTCGTTGACGAGATTTCATATTTTTTTTGTCAAGTTTAATAATCTCTGGATCAACATGGGTAAGGGCCTGTTTGTCTCCCAATTTTTCATAGCACATGGCCAATTGAAGCCAAAACTTTAAGGAGGTAGGTTTCTTCTTGACAATTGCCTCAAGCTGCTCAGCAGCACCTTTGAAATCCTTTTCCTTACGATAGATCTCTTTGAGTATAATACGCGATTCATAGAGATTTTTATCGAGATTTATTGCAGACTCCGCTGCATCACGAGCCTTGTCCCAATTCTCCATTTTAACAGCACTGGTTGCGATACCCTCGGCAGCTTCGGCAGTGCGGTTGAGAATGTAACTACGTTGATAAAACTTTAAGGCCTCAGGATATTTTTTTATCTTAAAATTGGCTCGTCCCAATCCTAAATATATGCGAGGTTCACTGGGATTTACTTTTTGTGCACTTTGGTAACAGTAGAGAATTCTTTCGTGAGCACCTTTGCTCTTTTCGTAAGCTTCGGCGAGTTTAAGCCAAACCTCTAAGGTTCTTTTTGGGGCAGGTATATTTGCCTCAGCATATTCAATTGCTTCTTTATATTTACTTCCCTTAAAGAGACTCTCAAATTTTTCGTCTCCAAATATCGTGAGCGCTGTGATACAGATAAGACCAATAACTACAGGTACTGTAGATTTGTTCCTTCTTTGTAACATGGCCTAGACCTCCCTTAATTTTATAGGATTAAAACAGTTACATGTTCTTTTCTATGGTAAATATAATGCTTCTTTTTAATATACATTCAGTTAGTAAGTTCAACTAAGCATTGATTGAAAATTAATTATACCTTAATTGAGTGATTTTTTTGAGAAAATATTGCCTTAGACGTGCTACTAATGGGTTCGCTAAAAACGGAGCTTAACCTGGAAGGTTAAGTGAGTATTTTAAAGAATCCCAGGAGTAGTGTGGATAATGTGAGATTTTCCACCGGGCATACACAGTTAAACTGCAGCCTTGGCTGCTTTTACATTACCCAGCTGAATGAAATGAAAAATAAAATCGCTCATTTTAGGTTGAAAGTTCTTAACAGGTGAAAATCAATGAAAGTGCCTCATTAAAATCATTTGCATCAAAGGACTCCTTGGAATATTTACTTTTTAAAATAATGCTTTTTAGGTCATCTAATTTAATTCTATCACTTGGTTGGTCACCAATCATAAAGGATTGCTCTATGGCAATATTAAAATCATCGGCAGCCTTAAGTATCATACCGGGGTTTGGTTTTCGCATTTCTGAATCCTCTTTATACTTTTCCACAGTCGCTTCGGTATGGAAGGGGCAGTAATAGAATCCAGCAATGGCAATACCCTTTTCTAAAAAGATATCACTCATCCACTCATGGAGTTCCTGAACATTTTGTTCTGTGTAGTAGCCTCGCGCCACACCGGATTGATTAGTAATTACTATAATAAGGTACTCTTTGTCCTGAATATTTTTGCAAAAATCAAATATGCCATCAACAAATTCTACATCTTCCTTCTTATAAATATAGCCCTTGTCAACGATGATCACGCCATCTCTATCTAAAAATACTGCCTTTTTCATATGCCAACTTCTTTCAAATTGAGTTGATTGTGTCTTTGTTACACAGTATGCTTTTAAGATGTTGGGATTTTTTTTCTCTCTGTCATAGCAGAAAATATTTTATCCTTACATGATTTAAATTAATATTTAATAGCTTGATTTACAACACCCATACATACCTTATCTATGAAAATTGTACACTACTCCTATGATAGCACAAAAAATCCCTACTGTGCCGGGGGTGGTGCCTATCGATCGTTATCGGTGCATTCAATACTAGCTGCAAAAAATCCCGAATACACCATTACCTTTTATTCAGGTAATTATAAAGGTGCAAAAGCATATAATGAGGGAAATAGTAATTTCCTCTTTTTAGGGAGTGCTATTAATTATCTCATAGATAGACTCATTTTTTCAATTGTAGCAACAATTCACTCTCTTTTTGTTAACGCTGATATTATCGTCGTTGAATTCTCAGCGTACTCTCCTGTCTTAACCCCTTTGATTCGTCGAAGAAAATGTGTTGTCCAATTTCACCATTTCCAGGGAAAACAGGCACTTAAAAAATATGGATTAGTTGGTCTTTTACCCCTGTTAACCGAAAACATGACTTTGTGGTTTGCAAAAAACATTATTACTCCCGCCGATAGTACAGCACAACGGATAAAAGATAAGTTTGGTGAGGACAAAAGAATTCGGGCCGGTTATAATGGATTTGATCAATCCCTTTTAAAACGCAATAGAGAAGACGGCAAATTTATACTCTCTCTCGGCCGTATTGATATTTTCATGAAGGGTTTAGATATTCTTATTCCAGCCTTTGAAAAAATTGCCCAAGACTATCCAGACTACAAGCTGATTATCGCTGGAAGAGGTGCTGAAAAGGATATGACCTGGTGTAAGAAACGAATCCAAGAGTCAGAAGTTTCACAGCAGATATCCCTTAAGCTTGACATTGCAAAGGAGACCAAAATGAAACTCCTTGCAGAGGCAACCTTTGTTTGTATACCCTCTCGGTTTGAGGGATGGTGTATAGTCGCCATAGAGGCTGCAGCATCTATGAAAGCAACCCTGGGAACAGAGATTGATGGTTTACGAGACTCGATAAAAAACAATGAAACCGGTATTTTAGTACCCTCCGAGGATATCAATGCCTTAGCACAGAATATGAAATTACTCATTAATAATGTACGACTGAGGACCATTCTTAGTGAGAATGGCTACACCTGGTCACAAAACTTCACCTGGGAAAAGGTTGCCCAGATTCAACATGAGTTATATTTAGATATCCTGAGATAGGAATGGTTGTTAAGAAAAAGTTTATGAATTGGAGAATAAAGCACCTATGAACCCGTCGACACGTGCAGTTATATATGTGGGTTTTGAATGTAATATTAAATGTAAGTTTTGTTATTATAAGAACCATACTGGATGGAGAAAACTCTTCTATCTCATACTACAAGCATTGATTTTTAGATTTGTATTTGGAGACACGAAAGTTGACATTACTGGTGGGGAGCCAACTGTATACCCGCATATAATTAGATTAGTAAAATTTTGTAAGCTTATCGGACTACGACCTACAATAATTACCAATGGAATTGCATTAGGAAGTCGGAAAAAAGTAGAATCATTAAAAAATGCTGGTCTATTTGATTTTTTAATCTCAATACATGGGTTAGATGAAGTGTATAACTATACGGTAGATATTAAAAATGCCTTTGCCGTACAAGCTAAAGCAATAAATAACCTTAATGACCTAAAAATCCCTTTTCGCGCAAATGTTACCATTACAAAGCTCAACTATAAACAATTAGTGGATATTGCAAAGTATTGCATCAATATCGGAGCTAAAGTTGTAAATTTTATCTCTTTTAATCCTTTCAGCGATTGGAAAGAGATCTCAGAAATAGATTTCCAAGAGAAGCATTCAACCATTGCTCCTTATTTGAAAGATGCAATAGACCATTTGAGTTCCAAGGGAATTGAGACAAATGTTCGATATTTTCCATTTTGCCAAATTAAAAAATATGAAAAGTATCAACAAAATTTTTCTCAAGTTATATATGATTCTCACGAATGGGATTATGCATCTTCGTCTAAACGAAAAAATCCGTGGTATTTTGTTAGTTTCATTTTTAACAAACATTTCTTAAAAAAATCACATAAAGACCAAGAACAATCTCTTATAAAACAAAGCTTTATTGCAAGAAAAAATCATTGTAAACATACTCAAAAATGTAATAAATGTGCCCTAAATAAAATCTGTGATGGCTTAACTAACCAATACCTTCAACGATATGGTGATAATGAATTATCACCTTATGATGGCGAGCTAATCAAAGAGATTGATTTCTTTATGAAACAACAAGATCGGTACATTGACTAATTTTTAATCTCAATAAGGATTATCTGATTGAAATATAGATCTCCATCAGTAGCAATCATCATTTTAAATTGGAATTCTAAGGAATATACTGAACAATGTTTAGCCTCATTGAATAAAATGGACTTTAGAAAGTTCTCTGTATTCGTTGTAGATTGCGGTTCGAATGACAATTCACAGAAACATTTATTGAATTGTTTTCCTTGGATAACTTTAATTGAATGTGATAGAAATCCAGGAGCAGCTGCAGGAAGGAACTTAGGGTTGGCTAAAGCAATGAACGACTCCTTCGATTATTTTCTATTCCTTGATAACGATACCGAGGTTTCTGCAAGTTTTTTAACAGAGCTAATTTCAGCAGCAGAATCAAAGAAGAATTATTCAATATTTGCACCAATGATCTATTTCTATGGAATGGAAAGCAAAATATGGTATGCTGGTGGGAGGTTGAGCCAATTTAGGGGTGTACCAATTCATGATGGATTCAAGAAGAGAGAGACTATTCAGCATTCAAAAGCAAAACAAGTTGGGTACATACCCAGCACAGCAATGCTAAATAGACGATCCGTTATTGAATCGCTTAAAAAAATGGATGAAACTTTTTTTGTGTATGGAGAAGACGCAGACTGGTATCTACGAGCATCCAAATTAGGATTTAAAGGTTATTACGTTCCAAACGCTAAAGTTTGGCATAAAGAAGGTGTCACCCGTAAAAATAAAGGAAATCGATTTAGAAAATATTTAAGTACAAGAAACATTATGTATTTGGTATACAAGCATAATAGCAAACTCTCATTTTTCCTTTTCATCATCTATTTTACATTTATTCGTATGTCAATCCATTCATTTAAGTATACTTTAAAAAGAGAATTCCCTGAGGTTATTGGACTTTGGCAGGGATATTTTGCTTTTTGGCCCCTATTAGGAAGGCAAAAGGAAAATTAAGTCAAAAAATGGCAATGCAACATACTATAAGAAGATCACTCTCAATAATTTTTGGATTTGCTGCAATAGTTTTTATTTCAATCATTTTTGTCACAAGCATCTCAAAAATACCTCCAAGCAGCATTTCATTTAATTATCCATTTTTAATTCTCGCATTTTTAATCTCACCCTTTTCAACTTTTCTAAATTCTTGGTTATGGTATCAAATTATCATTCTTCTTAATGAAAAACCAAAATTTATCACAGTTTGGCGCGCCAACATGTATGCTACGATAATGAGGTATATTCCAGGAAAAATTTGGAACTATCTTGGCAAAATTCATTGGGTTAGTAAAAGTGGCATTTCAGAAAAAAAGATACTCTTTAGTTCTATTCTTGAGCTTTTGTTTATTATGATAGGTGCTTTGATAACCTCCATCTACTCGTTAAAAATATTCATTCCCAATCTCTCATATTTTTATTTCGCTGGATCTCTTTTTGTACTTCTAATTATTATTCATCCAAAAATCATTGAATTACCAATTAATTTTTACCTCAGGCTAAAAAGAAAAAGCACCTTTAATTTAAAGTTTAATTACAGACAAATGATCACTCTTTCTATTTTGTATGCACTCCACTGGATTCTAATGGGTCTACAATTTTTTATTTTTATTCACTCATTTTATCCACTCGACCCTAAAATTATTCCAGAGTTTATTGGCATTAATTCAGGAAGTTGGGTTATAGGCTATTTGAGCATCATAGCACCAGGTGGAATTGGAGTAAAAGAAGGTGTATTTGTCTTTGCCCTAAAATCTTTTGTACCCGTTTCAATTGCTGTGCTTTGTGCTGTACTTCTTCGTATTTTTACTATTATCAACGAAGTTGCAACTGCAGGTATTTTACTCTGCTTTGATAGAGGCGCCTGGAAAAAACTCTTTTCAAAAAAGGTCACCTAATTATGACAAAAAATGACACCTCCAAAAAAGATAGTGAAAAGAAAGATGTTAAGGAGCAATCCTCAACTAAAACAAGTATGATCAAAAAGCTATCCAACAAAAAATGGTTTTTCCCTTTTCTGTTTCTTATTTGTGCAATGATTTTTTATTTACCAGCTTTGGGTCTTAATAAAATTATTATGGGCACTGATGATGGCCCTCGAGGTTGGCACACAAAAAATAATTATGGTCATGCTTTAGAAAGCTTTTCTGATAAATGGAGCCCCCTTAATGGTGGAACAGCCATGATGGAGCGACGATATGGTCGTTTTATCAATCCGACCCATCTTTTTCATATGGTGCTTCCCAAATATCAAGCTCGGGTCTTTGAATATCTCTTTTGGACCTTTATTGCGGGATATTTTACCTTCCTATTACTTAATCTTTTAGGGATTTCAAAGGGGGTTTCCAGCGTATGCGCTCTGGGGTATATGCTCTCCCCAGCCTTTTTATCCTATATCTACGGTGGACACTTTGCTCGCATGGAGGTTATTGCACTTCTTCCAGCACTTATGTTCTTTACCGAAAGAATCCTTGCAAAGGTCTCTTTACTTGACCTGATTGGATTACCCATTACCATGGCCTTGGCTGTCTATTCGGACCATTTACAGCTGGCCTTTTTTGCCTTTCTTGGTATGGGCATCTACTTTGCCTGTAGGATGATTTGGATGGTATTTATCGCAAAGGAGTTACAACTATTAGAGGGGACAAAGCGAACCTCCTTTTTTGCTATTTCCTTAGTAATTGGGGCACTACTTACTGCCATGAGTATCTTCCCCTCCATGCACCATACCAATGTCACCTCAAAGCGTGCTGGTGGTGTTGATTATGACTATGCAGCCTCCTTTGCTTTACATCCAGAGGAGATGTTTAATCTCTACCAACCAGACTTTATTGGTTGGCGAGAATTCTATTGGGGACAGAATCCCCTAAAGCTTAACAATGAGTATTTTGGTGTCTGTTTTTTATTACTAGCGATAATGCTCTTCCTCTTTAGAAAGCAAGGCTTTAAACAGTATCTCTTTGCAGGCTTTTTTATGCTGGCAATCCTTTTTTCTCTGGGAGCACACACGCCGATCCATAAAATTGCCTACCACCTAATTCCGGGGATAAAGTCATTTCGAGGTCCCAGTATGATGTATATCTGGTTTTTCCTCACCGGAATCATACTAGCGGGATACGCACTGGATCAATTCTTTAATCTCACCTGGGATAAGCAATCGCCAACCTGTAAACGACTCTATATATTTGCTGGGATTGTAGCTGGGTTTAGCTTAATCTACCTTTTTGCCAGCGAATCCTTTTGCACCTTTTGGTACAACTCTCTCTTTCCCGTAGAAATGCAAAATCAAAATAAGCTCGATGCTCTGCAACGCAATTTTAAGCATATCAAAACCGGTGCACTCCTCATATTTCTTTTTGTGAGTACCTTTTTTACCATAAGTTATTTAAAATTGAGTGGTAAAATCTCTAAACAGACTTTCCTTACCATTCTAATCATAATTATTTCTATTGACCTATTGCGACTCTCCTACCCCTTCTTAACAAAGGCGTTAAAGCCGGCCAACTATTTTAAACGGCAAGAAGAGGTAGAACTGTCTATAGAAAAGTTTTTGCGCAACCGTGATAAATCAATCTTTAGGGTACATCACCTTATGGGTGACATGAAGATGTATATCCCAGGATTGGAAATGACCTATATCTTTGATGATTTTACCAATCAACGGTACAATGATATCATCGAACGGCTGCGACCAACAGCCTATGCCCTATCACAACCGCAATATGCCAATAATCCCACACTCCATAATAGTTTCAGAAACATACTCAGTTTACTCAATGCGAAATACATTATTTCCCTTTCAAAGCTTCCCATTACAGGACTCTCGGAAATGATCAATTCCGGTGGTTTACGCATTTACAAGAATGAGCGTGTGTTCCCCCGGTTTTACTTGGTAAATGAATTTACAAAGGAGTCTAACACCGGAGAGGCGCTCTTTAAAAACCTGGACTCCTATCTTTTTAGTCAGAATAACGTGATTGTTGATAAAGAGGAGTGGCAAAATCGCACCTTGGAGTCTTCAGTAGATAGCGCTATTACAAACAAGGTAATCGTGAAACAATATGACCCGCGGAACGGTAATCATATCCTGTCAGTAACAAGTAATAGCGAGCAGATCCTTGTGGTCTCAGAGAATCATACCAATGGATGGACAGCCAGCCTCAATGGAAAACAAACCGATATCTTTTCCGTGAACCATTATGCCAAGGGTATTGTGGTTCCCAAGGGCACCTCGTCGGTTGAGTTTACTTATAATTCAATCATTGCCCAACGATGGCGTAAGGTAACCTTACTCTGCTCAATCCTCTTTTTGCTCTTTGCTATTTATGTGGGGTTTGTTCAATTTCGGCAATATAAAGGTGTTGTAAAGAAGAATTGATAAATTATAACTTTTTCTATTGTAAATGTTTTTGAAATCTTTGCCGGGGGGCTTGCTGCCGCCCCACCACTGCAAGTTACGCTCGTGCCCATTAACTATTTGCATCCATACCATCTGTTCCACCTAACCGGTGGACCAGTTAGTATGGGCAAGTAGATAACATAGGTACTCACGGGATCTTGCAGATTCCCCCGCTATTTTATAAAAGTGAGCTTAAAAACAAGTTTTGTGGCCTGGATGCTCTGATCCAGGTCTCAAATTAGAAGGATTAAAACCTTCTCATTTTTACCAAATCAAGCGTACGGCAAGAGGATTTTGAGCTGAAATAGCTCAAAATCCTCTTTTATTATACAAACTTAGAAAATAAGTCTTGAATTGGTTTTCAATTGATTATTGGTAATTGAGAGAATATACATACCTGAGGTGATAACCTTGCTATTAAGGTGGATGGTATGTGTTCCTCTACCTTGTAGACTTCGTGATAACACTTTTTTCCCACTAAGAGTGAAAAGGGAAACCAAGCTATTTTTACTGTTATTTTTTTCCGGAATATTAATCTCAATGACATAGGTATTTCCAAGCTTGTGAACAACGTTTTTATAAGCATTTACTGTTGGTGCATTGGGATTATGAATACCAGTGATATCAAATTCTTTCTTAATTGTATCACGAGCATTACCGTAATTCATTTCAAATTCAATAAATTTATCACCTTCCTTTGGAGTCCATTTCAGTGTCCAGCCCGTTGCTGATGAATCACCAATTGTTACAGATTGTGTTACTTTATTAAAATATACTAATGAACTAACATCTTCATTGGCTTGGGTTTTGGCAGTAAGTTTTACTGAATATTCCTTTCCAGCTTCAACTTTTGCAGGGAATTCCGCTGTTAATTCAGGTAACGTATCAATTTTTTTAGTTTCCAGTGTATAGTCCCAGGTATGTCTACCTGCTCTTTTGACCCAATCATAATCATGTATCTGAATGCCGTCATCTTTCCATGGGTTCATAATCCAGGTAACGCCACCTTCAAGATAAGCCATTGCCACGACAAAGTGCCCACCACCATTTGACCATTGCCAACGAACTACAAAGGGGTGTCCCTCTTCTATACTCTTTTTATAATGTGACTCGCTAAATGTATAATGGCATCCCTGTTTATTGATTACCGGTACACCAAAATGCGGTAATATCCAGTTTATTCCTCTTCCATTGCCAACATTGCCATTAACATTACGACCATTTTCTGAACTGGTATATATCCAATTCCACATGTTATGTGGTCTTCCATCAACCCATCCATATTTGGCTATTCGTTCCTGAGCCTTAAAGTCATCTTTGTATCCATCAGGAAAAATATTATGATAGGCCAAAATCCATTGGGAACAGGCAGCCCAACACCATTGGTCCTGTTTCTGTTGTACTCGCCTGTATTTTAGAAGCCTTTGGGCATATGGTGCCTCAAGAAAAGTTAAAAGCATGCAAAAAATCAAAATAATAGTTTTATTAGAAAATGACATTTTGTTTTCTCCCTTTTTCTATGGTTATTTGATCTTGTCTTTAAGGACCTGTATGGTTGTTGAAAGTGAATTTAAATGTTTATATCTGTTAGGATCATTTCTTTTTTCACTTTGTGATACGGTTAAATTATTCGGCCCTAGTTGCGGTACATGAAAAAGGTACACACCGAGGTTTTGTTGTTGCGCTAGGATAACTTCATTTTTGCCATTGTCAATCCATTGTTTGCAAAAATCGTCAAGTTCAGTGGCGAGTCCAGCGGAACCTAATCCTACCTTTTTCCAAGAACCATTCATCTTGTCAACATACAACATTAGTTTCATTTTACCTGAAAGAATAATAGGGAAATACCACATCGTTGTTGCAGACAAATAGGATTGCGCAGATTTTGCTCCCCTTTTGTAAGTGATTGATTCTGCTGAAAGATAGTGTAGTTGTATGGGTGTTCCTAAGGCTGCTTCCCCTAAATTATCATCAGCACTGAGCCCAATCATCTCTTTTGTGTTGTTTGGGATACGCTTTGTTAAGTAATTGATAAAATCCGTTTTGGCAGCTGTTAGTACTTCTGATGGAGCATCTGTGGTTACAGGAGTTTGGGCAGTTATAAAATATATCGCAATAAAAATGATAAAACTTATACTGTGTATTTTTTCTTTCATATGAGATCCTTTCTGTTTCTGGTTATCAGTTTTTAGAATTTGGATTATATTATTCATATGATGTCCTTTCTGTGCATCTACAAACAGAGTTGTAATATTATTACTATTTGACTATGTGTAACATTCTAATAATTCAATTAATACATCCCCATATATTTACCCTTAATTTTATTTTTCTTAAGAAAAGGATAAAATTTCAAGTCTTCTTAAAAGTCAACTTTTATTAACAGGCAATTAAATTTAATGCACTCTTTAATATACCAAGAATTTTTAAAAATGTATTTTATTAGTAAAATTACGATTAAAAATCGTTTACGGATGTAAACAGTAAGAAGAATTATCCTTTACATAAATAGGGGCAAAATAAACAGAGTGGTGAATAGTTAACTTATTGATATTTATAGTTTAATTCTATTTTACATTATGATTTTATATTAAATTTCAATAACTTAGGAATGAATTACTGATACTGTTTTTATAATCCCAGTACTATAGATTATCAGGAGTATTATGACTCTCAGTTATTTCATTTTCACAAACGCTCTCTATTTCCTTTAGTAAACTAACTCTATCAACAGTATTACTTTTATAACTGTTTATTCTCTTTACTTTTTGTTCCTAATTCACTTGTAATCTTATGTATACTGATTCGCATAATAAATGTCCCATGTTTTGCATATTGATGTAACTTTATCTTTCGCGTTTATTAGGTCATTTAGAGCTTCAGTTATTCTATCTGTCAGTTGCTTGGGATCGGTTGCGACCCAATCAGTAAAAAAAATGGCTTCCATAATTAACCATAAACGTTCTATCGGATTGAAATCGGGTTTATAGTGTGGTAGGAACTCATGTCTCATACCATGCCAATTTAATCGTTTGGCTTGATGCCATTGTAGCATTATCACAAATAAGCAAAACTTTGCGACCTGTTATCTTTTCTGCGAGTGTATCTAAAAAAAACCTGAAATATATCAGTGTTACACCACGGCATTTGAAGGGCACACAATTCTCCGGTCTGTGGATATACTCCATCAATAACGGTCTCTCTTAAATGCATTCCGGCATAATCAATAGTCGGGCTATTACTTTTTTTACCAATCGGCGCCATTGAAATAAAAATGTCATTGCAAGGAGCGAAGGGACGTGGCAATCGAATGTAATGAGGGAAATCACCAAAACACAATAGAGCACATCGTTTTTTATTTCAATTCTTAAAGGAGTCAAATCTTAACAAATGAATAATCAGGCTACACTTCGGGCAAACGAAAATAAAACTCACTCCCACCCTTTTCTCCTGGTCTGTAGGCAATAGTGCCGCCATGAGTTTCGATAATAAGCTTTGACACAGCAAGACCTAATCCAGTGCCCACAGGAAGTTTTCCGTGTTTATCTTCCAATTGGGTATAAGCATTAAAGAGGTGCTGTTGTTTTTCATCGGGTATTCCTGGGCCGTCATCCAGAATGGAAAGCTCTTGATACCATTCATTTTTAATTTTCACCCTTTTTACCCTAGCTGTAATGGTACCCTCTTTAGGAGAGAATTTAAGGGCGTTTGCAATTAGGTTATTAACTACTCGACGTATCCGATTTATATCTGCTTGAATGGGAACTGACACGGCGATATTCTTTGCAATGCTTACAGCGGCTTGCTTACAAAGAGGGGTCATGAGCATCTCAATTTCCGTTATAACATCTCCTAACAGAAATTCCTCTTTTTCGAGAATAATTTTATTGGCTTCAAATTTATAGACATCCAGCATATCATTGATCGTCTTAATCATTGCCTCAGTAGAGGAATATATTGTTGTATAGGCTGTTCTAGTCTTTTCATTTATATGATCCTCCATGAGAATCTCTGAATACCCCAGGATACCACTAAGGGGACTGCGCAGGTCGTGCACCAACATTGCAGTAAAATTGGCTTTTAACTTCAACTCCTCACTGAGCATCTTCTTTTCGGATACTTCCTTGACATAGGTTATTGATGCCTTAAAGATAAAGAAAACAACACTCACCATGAAAAGAGTGATAAAGACTCTAAACCACCAGGTCTGCCAAAAGGGCGGTGTAATGGTAATGTTTAATTGTGCACTCTGTTCATTCCAAAGGCCATCGTTGTTTGAACCCATAACCTTAAAGGTATAATTGCCAGGTTTTATAGCGGTATAGGTGACAAAACGTCTATTGCCTATATGATTCCACTCTTTATCAAAGCCTTCCATCATATAGGAATATTGGTTCTTTTTTGGTGTAATGTAATTAAGGGCAGCAAAGGCAAAGGAAAAGACATTGTCTTTGTAAGAGAGTGATAATTCCTTAGTCTCGGTTATAGATTGCGCCAAAAGGGTTCGACCGTCATCCATTTTACCAAGGGGAACAGATTTATTAAAGAGCTGAAAGTCGGTAATAACAATCGGTGGAATAAAGGGGTTCTTTTTTATACTGTCAGGAAAGAAAGCATTGAATCCATTAATACCACCAAAGAAAATCTCGCCCTTTTTACTTTTATGATGAGATAGCTGATTAAACTCATTATTTTGCAATCCATTTCGTGCATCATAATTTGTACATTCCTCTGTCTTTGGATGAAAACAGGAAACCCCTCTATTGGTGGTGAGCCAAAGATTACCCTTGTTATCCTCAAGTATGCCATAAATGGTATTATCCACCAATCCATTTTTCTTAGTGTAATGTTTAAAGGTTTCTGCAGTACGATCAAACTTATTGAGCCCCCCATCTTTTGTGCCAATCCAAAAGTTTCCTTCCCGATCTTCATGAATTGCATAGACACTATTGTTACTTATACTTTGGGGATTTCCAGGATCTGACTGATAGTGAATAAAATGGTTCTCTTTTTTCTCAAACCGACTCATTCCCCCATTGGTCCCAATCCAAAAGTTTTTCATTCTATCTTCATAGAGAGTATTCACCCGGTTATGGGGCAAGCTGTTGGGATCATCTCGGTCATAAACATAGCGGGTAAACCGCTCTGTTTTATAGTCAAATGTATTGAGCCCCCCAGATTTAGTACCGATCCAAAAAGTACCAGTGTAATCTTGACACATTGAAATAACCGCATCATTACTTATAGTAAAGGGATCTTTGGGATTGTGCAAATAACGCAGGCACTTTCCAGTTTTTCGGTTAAGCTTGTTGAGACCCTTTAATGTGCCTACCCAAAAATTTCCTAGCCGATCTTCGTGAACCAAATATACCCTATTATGACTCAAACTGTTGGGATCATTGGGATCATGGTGAAAACGCTTTACCCTATTTTGTCTACGATTAAACCTGTCCAAACCACCGTTTGATCCAACCCATAAAAATCCTTGGCTATCTTCATACATACCCCAGACCATATTATTGCTGAGGTAGATACTCTCATGGGGTTTATCATTGTAATGGGTGAAATTCAGTGCTTGTTTGTTATAGATGTTTACACCACCATCATAAGTGCCGATCCACAATTCATCGGGATTAATTTCATAAATGGACATCACGTTATAATTGCTTAAACTATAGGAAATACCAGGAATGTTTTTATATGAATAAAAGTTTTCCTTATCTCTATCAAAGGTAAGGATACCTTCATTCTCTGTTCCAATCCAAAGAACCCCTTTGCAGTCTTCAAATATAGTGTTAATAAAGTTATCACTGATGCTGGTTGTATCTCCGGGGATTTTTTTATAGCGTGTAAACTGATCATTCTTTGGATCAAAACGATTTACGCCACCACCATAGGTCCCGATCCAAAGGTAACCCTCTTTATCCTCACATAGAGAGGTGACATGGTCGTTGCTTAGGCTGTTTGCAATTTTTGGGTTATTCTGAAAACAGATAAACTGCTTTTTTTCTCGATCAAATCTGCTAAATCCTCCCCCATTTGTCCCGATCCAAAGTATACCCTTTGAATCCTGACAGAGAGAGGTGACATTGTTATTGCTTATACTGTTTGGATCATTCGGTTTCTTTAAAAACCGGGTGAATGTCTGCCTTTTTGGAGAAAAAGTATTTAATCCATATTCAGTACCTAACCAAATCTCCCCTTTGTGATCAATTAAAATGTCATTGATCACATTGTTGCTTAAGCTGTTTGGATTATCAGAATCATTTAGGTATGCGGTAAACTGCTCTGTTTTCGGATCGAATCGATTTAATCCTTTGTAGGTTCCAATCCAAATTATTCCACTGCTATCCATGCGGAGTACTTGAATATTGTTACTACTTATTCCATAGGGATTGTCTTTATCATATACAAAAGTTTTAAAAATATAGCCGTCATATCTATTAAGGCCATCAATGGTTCCAATCCAAATAAACCCTCTGGTATCTTTCAGCATACTCAGAACACTGGTTTGTGAGAGGCCGTCATCCACGGTGAGGTGACTAAAGCGCAACTCCTTATGTTGGGCGGAGATAGGCGCCAGAGTAATAAGTATAATTATTAAAAAAATGTACCTAATGTAATGCTTTGATTCTAGCAGTTTCATTATTTCGATTGTTTCCTAAAGAACGTTACACAAGCGAGGATATAACACAGTTTTCTACAGAATTGATGGGATAATCGATGTATTGTCATCGAAAAAAAGGACAACAAAAAATTGAGAGAGTCTATTGCCATAGGATGTCTATATATAATAGCTTTCTAAGCACTCACTAATTATACCACAACTTGGTTTATATAACAATGGTGATTTTATCGAGATCACCCTCTTCTTAGATGGATAAGGGGGAGGGCAGCTATCGTAATTTCCTTATACCACATCATCTTACTTAATAGAAGTATGATTGAGGTGAGCAATATAGTATATTAATAATTAGATAAATCATAATATTCCTTTAAGTTTTGATTGATTAAACAACAGTAAGAAATTTATTTGGGAGGGGAAGTGCTTTCCCCTAGCTCCAAAGAATCCTGAAAACATTGGGATTCTTTTCCGCTACCCCTTCCCTGGTGGGTATAGGGCGAGGGCACCATTAGGAAAGCGTGCGAGACTATATGAAGCCTTAACCATGATATCTGATATTCGAATCAATTCGTTACCATATGAGGAGTATGAAGCACGTGTGAGGTAGCAATTAAGGTTTTTGTATCCCATTTTTTCATCTGCTTACGTTAACTAATGCTATAATCCCATTTGTTTAATTAATAAGATTTCATAGAGCATATTATCAATTTCAAAAATCCAATAATTAATGTGATGTTCGAATCTTTATTGCTATCCTATCTGAAAAAAAGTAAATTATATATTGAAAGTGGATTTATCAAATGAGTAACTCACACTATTAAAACCAATACTCTATAAAAATCTTAGGTTACATAGAATTGATGCAATTTAGATAATGTTGACATTTAAGAGATTTTTAATAGAGAACGTAATTAACATCCATCGGACATAGTTAATAAAATTTATTGATGTAAATTACTATTTATAAAAATCACATCATAATCTCAGGAGTCTTTTATGCCATCCAAAATTTTTCAGAAGTTCAATACATTCCTTTTTCTCTTTTTGGTTTTCTCTGTTTTTTTTAACAAATCTTTTGCACAAGATTACTATCATGACTCTTTAGCGGTCAGGGCAATTCTTGATACAAACCTACACCCAAGCACTACCGTTGAATCCGTTACTACTAAAAGAAACGATCGAATTGTTCAATTGAGGCTCTGGGAGATTCATTTAATTAAAATCCCTCCAATTATCAAACAACTTAACAAGCTTGACACTCTTATAATTCATTCCTGTGATTTAAAATTTTTTTCAGCAAATATAAGTGCTCTTACGTTATTAAAATATGTGGATCTACAGGACAACAAATTAGAGAGCTTACCACCTGGAATAGGAAACCTAAGCTTGTTAGAATTTCTGTATTTACAAGAAAACGAACTTGAGAGTCTACCTGCAGAAATAGGTAACCTAAGCTCATTAAAATATTTAAGAGCATGGTCAAACAACTTAACGAGTTTACCTGCTGAAATTGGGAATCTGAATTCTCTGACAGAGCTCAGGTTATGGAAAAATAACTTGATAAGTTTACCTGCTGAAATTGGAAACATGAGTTCGTTGGTAACTCTTCACATTTCTGATAACATGTTAACAAGTATACCTGCTGAAATTGGTAATTGCAGTTCGTTGACATCTCTTTTCATTAATAACAACAACCTAAAAAGCTTACCTGCTGAAATTGGTAATTGCAGTTTGTTATCAAATCTAAGACTAAGGTCAAACGACTTAACAAGTTTACCTGCTGAAATTGGAAATCTAAATTCGATGGTATCAATCATAGCAGACTCTAACAAACTCACAAGTTTACCAGCGGAAATTGGTAACCTGAGTTTATTGGAGAATCTCAATTTAATTGCAAACAACTTAACAAGTTTACCGAATGAAATAGGTAACTGCAGTTCATTGGAAGAGATCGACTTACATGCAAACGATCTAACCAGTTTGCCAGCAGAAATAGGTAATTGCAATTCCTTAACAATCCTCAATGTAACAAATAATAAGCTAACAAGCATACCTGGTGAAATTGGAAATATGAGTTCATTGGATCGACTCAATCTTAGTGAGAATGAATTGACAACGTTGCCTGCAGGATTAGAAAATTCTAGTTCATTACGATTTCTTGAAGTTGATAACAATCGAATAAGTAGTGTTCCACCAGAACTTGGATTTATCGCACCATTACGTGTACTTTTGCTCAATAATAACAACTTGATAACTCTTCCTGATTCAATAGTGAAATTGAATGTGCGTTTGGAAATAGGATACAACCATTTAGACCCGTTTAATCTTTCTACCGAAATGTGTAGATGGTTAGATAGCGAGGACCCAGATTGGGTAGAAACACAAACACCGGTTCAAGTACCGACTGCTCCTGTGCTTGTTTCTCCTACTAATGGCGCAGGAGAAATCGATACTAATGCGACTTTGTCCTGGAATCACTCTTCTGGCACAATAGCCTACAATGTGCAAGTTGCGACAGATGTTGGTTTTATCAATCTGGTAGTGGACCAAGATACTATTGCCACAACTTCGCATAATGTTGTCGGCCTTTTGAATAATACACAATATTTCTGGCGTGTAAATGCTACAAATACTGGTGGCACAAGTACATGGTCAAACACATGGAATTTCAATACAATTAATTCCGCCCCTGAGCTTATTGCCCCAGCAAACAATGCAAAGGGAATTGCTATCTCTACGACTCTGACTTGGAGTCCTTTGCTGGGGGCGACATCTTATAGTGTACAGGTTGCAACAGATACCAGCTTTTCCAATCTTGTAGTAGACCAGAGTGGGATTGCTGCAACTTCACATGCTGTTACTGGCCTTTTGAATAACACACAATATTTCTGGCGTATAAATGCTTCAAATACCGGCGGTACAAGTCCATGGTCTAGTACATGGAATTTCCTTACAATTGTTGCGGCTCCTGTACCTTTTGAACCAGCAAACAATTCTGCTGGGATCGATATTACTCCAACACTATCTTGGAATACCTCTCCAGGAGCCGTAACCTACAGTGTGCAAGTCGCCACAGATATCGACTTTATTAATCTTGTGGTAAACCAGAGTGGGATTGCAGCAACTTCACATGCTGTTACTGGCCTTTTGAATAATACACAATACTATTGGCGTATCAATGCCACTAATGCCGGTGGTACAAGTCCATGGTCGAATATTTGGAATTTCCTATCAATTGTTGCAGCTCCAATGCTTGTCTCTCCTCCTAATAATTCTGCAGGAATTGTTACTAATCCGACTTTGTCCTGGAATAGCTCTACAGGGGCAGCAACCTATAGTGTGCAGGTTGCTACAGATTCCATTTTTACCAACCTTGTCGTGGACCAGAAAAATATAACTACAACTTCACATAATGTTATCAACCTACTGAATAATACTCGATATTTCTGGCGTGTAAATGCTACAAATACTGGTGGTACAAGCACATGGTCAAACACATGGAATTTCCGAACGATTATTGCTGCTCCTTTACTAGTTTCTCCAGCAAATGGTGCTGTAGGGATTGCTGTTGATCCCACTCTGACCTGGAGCGCCTTTCCCGGAGCATCGGCCTATGGTGTGCAGGTTGCTACAGATTCTGGTTTTACCTTCCTGGTGACAAACCAGAGTGATATTGCCGCAACTTCATATTCTATCACCGGACTTTTAAATAATATCCAATATTTCTGGCGTGTAAATGCTATAAATGCAGGTGGAACAAGTGCATGGTCTAAAACATGGAATTTCACCGTAATTGCAACTGAAATCTTGGATACAAACGTTGTTGAGCCTGTAAAAAAATCGTCCATATTTTCATTTCACCCGTCTATTGTCAGCAATAAATATAACAACGTTAGATTTTACTTTTTTACAAAGGATAAAATGAATGCTTCATTAGTAATATTCGATGCTATTGGTAATACAGTTTATGAAAATGATTATTCAATACAATCTTCCCAAGAACTATTACAATTTGACAGTTGGGATTTGACAAATAAATATGGTAAGAAAGTTGGCTGCGGGAGTTATCTTGTTATTTTCAAAGCCTTTGGCAAAAATGGAAAGATTGAGATGTTTAAAAGGATGATAGGAGTTAAAGAAGGGTTTTAAAATATTGATTTTGAATTAGACCAGAAGAATCAACATTAATCCTTGATAATCAAGTCAATGTATGAGATTTTAAATTATTATTATTTATAATTCTGGGGCCCAAATATTTAATTAATAATGCAAATCTCATTAACCTTTGCCTCATAACCGCACAAAAAAGCATATTATTACCACGACTCATTTTAGCAGCTGTCAAACCATCTTTGTTTATAAATCAAATTCTGATTCTTGTTGCTATTGCTTTTATTAAGTAATAAATACTACCTTGCTCTACTGCTATTTGAATATAATCACACTCACCTTAAAAGGAACGATATAATGACACACAGGCACTCCTATCTCATCATAGTTCTTATTTCCCTTTGTCTTTCAATTTTTGGCTCTTCACAAAAGATTCTTTGGAAGAATTATACCTCGGGAAAGCATTTAAGAGCATTTGCTGAGTATAAAAACATTCTCTGGATTGGTACTCATGGCGGACTGGTAAAGTATGACAGATCCACGGAGAACACCATTTTTTTTAACCGAGCAAATTCTGACCTTCCGGACAATCAAATCAATGCATTGGCAGTGGATAGTGCGGGGATTTTATGGATTGGTGCTGAAGTTAAAGGTCTGATATCCTATGATGGGACAATATGGAAGGTCTTTGATACCAATACCACTCCCCTTCTGTACAATACAATTAATCATGTGGCGATTGATGCAAAGAATCGTGTATGGGTTGGTACCGGTTATAATGATTTTTGGGGTTCCCATGCTTCTCTGGCACTATACTCGGGAGGAACAAATTGGGAAATCTATTCAGTAAGTAATTCAAAGTTGCCAAGCGAATATATTACTGCCCTTGTAGCTAGCA
>JANQEN010000229.1 GCA_028278335.1 Chitinivibrionales bacterium
ACTTGCTCCTGCGCATAGACAAAACTCTCATTGCAGTCTTCAGTCTGCCAGAAGTCTCTACTTAGTTAGCAATGGACCTATTTTAGGAGAAGGTTTCACAAGGAGTTTTTCGCTTACAAGGTCCAGTAGAAGCTGACGGACTGGACAATATAATTTAGGCCGGTTAAGCCCTTTTCTCTTAATCTAAACTGCAAAGTGGAGCAAGTCCAGAAAACGACCCTCTACGAGTTCTATGCCTTAACTGAACTTAGTGACCCTGAGTTGTAGGACCGTCTTGACGAATGGGGCGTCCACTTCAATTGGCTGCACGGCCATGAGCGCTTAGGCGGGAAGGCCCCCATTGATCGGGTCACCGAACGAAACGCCAAAGCTCCATACACTGAAGAAGTCGAGGCCATGTATGACCATTCCAAAGAGCGTCTCAGAGGGGGCAACTATTTCCTTGATCTTCAGTTGACAAAAGTAAAACGATCTCTGTGAATCATACAGATCATGTTTAAAGGGTTAGGTCAGATTCATAATATATCTTTCCAATCTATTAAAGTATTTACAGGTAGGTCCCTTGTGGCTTTCCTCCCAATCAATTTTCTGTAGTGTCGTGCTGGTATCCCGGTCCCTGGCCGTTTTACTCCGAGATTAAAAGAAGTTAATTTTTCGCCTTTTTCTATTTTAGATAAAGTTACAATTGAATGATGTGCCCATGACCGCACTTTCATTTCCTCAGGATAAATCATCTTTTTATCTCCCAAAGCAGGCTCAATATTACGAATATCCTTAACCATTTGACTAAACTCTTTTGGTTCGAGGGATACATGCGCATCAGGCCCACCAAAAGATCTATCGATGGTGAAGTGTTTTTCTATGAGTTTGGCACCAACAGATACTGCTCCTATAGCGGTTAATCCATTTGGTGTGTGGTCAGAATGTCCTATTAATACTTTATAACGATTAGCCAAAAAAGGTATTAATCCTAAGTTTATTTGATACATTTTAGGCGGATATACAGATGTACAGTGAGCCAACATGAAATTTGCATCATATTGCTTCAACAAAGAAACTGTAATATCTATTTCATCTACAGTCGCCATACCTGTTGAAAGTATTATCGGTAAACCATAACTAACCACTTCTTCTATCATTGGTAAGTTAGTCAATTCTCCTGACCCTATCTTAAAAGCTGGCACACCAATATCTTTCAACTTTTTTGCTGCTTCTGAACAGAAAGGAGTGCATAAATATTGTATGCCAATTTTTTCACAGTAATCCATCAAATCAATATGTGCTTCTACTGTTAAATTGACTTTGTTAAGAATATCATCCATTTTTCCTGCCCAAAAAGATATACTACCTGGAATCATTTCATGTAACGGTAAATGTAATTGAAACTTAACAATATCTGCTCCTGATTCCAATGCTAACTTTGCCAACTTTTTAGCCATTAATAAATCGCCCTGATGTTCACATGCTACTTCCGCAACAATAGCAACCGGGCTTTTAGCATGAACTTCTACAGATCCTAGCTTCAACGTATCTATCGCCATTTAGCTACTCTCTTTTCTACTTACATAACGAGTATCAATAAATCCTTTATCTCCACGATATCTTCTAATGTTATGGTATGTTGAGAAGATATCCGCAGCGTAATTCCAACGTTGAAATGCCTCTTTTCTAGAACACCATGGGGTATTTATGAGTACATATTCGGGTTTCATGTGTGCATAAGATGTTGTTGTCAAGACGTCGCAATCATCCTCATAAACTAGCCATTGAAACTTTTTGCATATTTTATATAGCTCAGTACCAGGATAAGGTGTTGCAATCAGTGGTGTGATTCCATTTACACCAATCTTTTTTAACGATTTACAATAGGACATTGTACGTTCAAAACTTGCCTCATCCTCGCCTTTCAAATATATTTCGCCTTCACTTTCAAAAACATAGGGCTCCCACTCACTTTTTAATGATCTATATCCTTTTATATTTCCTCCAGGATATGCTATTATTACAAAACAACTTACAAAGAGACCAGCCTCCGCGCAATAACCTGCGACTTCTTTAGTTTTTTGCAGATGTGTATCTGCTTGGTATTTATTCATTGACACTAGTATATGTTGATCTCCACTTTCCAATGGCAAATAGGCTATATCAACTCCTGCTTCTTTTAATAAGAACACAATATCCTTATTTAGGCTGTATATCATTAATCCGTTAGGGAAAGAACACTCGATTTTCATTCCTCTTTTGCGTAACCGTGATATATGCTTCAAAATCTTTATTGCTCTACCTTGGTTTAGGCCAAAATTATCGTCTTCGAATTCAAAATGGTTTACGCCAAACCTCTCAATTGCCCAATCTATCTCCTTAATCATTCGTTCGGAGGAAAACGGTCTCCATTGTTGACCCTTCTCAGGTATAGAGCAAAATTGACACGAAAAAGGGCAACCGCGTGATGACACTAAAGATAAAGTTCGTCTACTTTTATCACCCCTTGGTGACCAATTAATATATTTATCAATTTTTCTTAAATTGTAGCCAGGTGATGGCAATATATCTATATTACGGAATTGTTGCGCAAATCCTTCTGTTCTTGAGATAGAACCATCATTGTTTCGATATACTAAACCTGGTATCTTTTCTATGGGTTCATCATTAAGTATTCTTGAAAATGCTATTTCTCCTTCACCTCTAACGACAATGTCAGCGGGCGTATCATTTAATATTTGTTCCGGCAGAGTAGTCGCTAGTACGCCCCCAACCACGATCTTTACTTTAGGCAATGTCTCTTTCAATTTATAGATCAAGGGATAAACTACTAGTCTGCTATCAGTAAATGGTGCATTTATGCCAATCACATCTACATTTTTTGGAATCTTTTTTACAATATGTTCATCAGAATAACCAAAACGGTAAGCAATTCTGCCTCTTACCCTAATTGGCTTTTTTATATATTCTCCACCATCTAACATTGGATCTATGAAAGATACAATATCATGTCCGAATTTTTCTGCGTAAGCTCCTATATATCCTAAACCCAACTGCTGTGATCGAAATTCAGTCACATCATCATAAATCCATGGAGCTGCGATTAGACATACTTTTTTATGTTTATAATCCCTTTTTTGGCTGTAACTGTTATCTATTTCAAATAAGTTTTGCATAATTCACTTAGTGTCCTCATCTAATATATTACGGAACCTAGCTTCAGCAGGTTTCCAATCGCTGGGAAGATCTAGATCTATGCAATATCTCTCATTTATCTTATAGCCAATAACCTTTTCTCCCCATAATTTGTGAGGTGGTTTTAATAGACATTTTGTCTTACAGCCAAAAATTAATCCGTTAAATGCCCAACAAGCTATCAAATCTTGTCTTCTATGTTTCATTTGATTTGGATGAGTACCATTCATTCCACTTATTTCACCATCTATTCCTAATGACAATAATTTTTCTGGTAGAAAATGATGAGGCACCTTACTAATACTAGCTATGGTATCTGCGCCACTATGCACCAACATATAATGGCTTTCCTTTATGTGTATGATCCGCCTACTAGGGCTTGTAGGCTCTAGCACCATCACCCATTTACATTCATATTTTTCATGTTCTTTTAAATATTCCAATGCATGTCGTATAACTGCATCAGTAGAAGCTGTATCACAGGC
>JANQEN010000230.1 GCA_028278335.1 Chitinivibrionales bacterium
ACCATAACGGTGCCGAACTCAACCGCCGGATGCGGAAAACCGCATGTCCGGTGGTGTGGGAGGGGGCGGTAAGAAGCCCGCCCTCCACCCGATCCAAATTCTTTATAATTATTTTTGAGAATTGCTCAAATTATTTAAAATAAAAACAATTTTAATAAAGATAATATGCGACGATGGGACTGAATTATTTCTGCGTAGAGGTGTTAGTATATTAGCACAAAAAACACCAGCCCCACCAGACGCCGCATAAATTTTAAGAGGTTAAAAAAAGCTTTGTAGCAATTTCTGAATCCGATTCAAAGCGAACAATAAGTTGCTTAAGTAATACAATGTTGCCTCTGCTATTAATTCCATTCCACAAGACCGAGTGATCACCCTTCTCCTTTTGTCCATTCCACAATGAATCTATAAACCGTCCATTGACTGTGTAGAGGTTTATCTTGATATCCATTTCCCTTTGGAGATGATACCCAATGAGGATGGTGTTTGAAGAGTGAAGATTTGAAATATCCTTGATACAAATTTCCGGTGTGTTTGGAACAGCAGAGGATAGTTTTAAGTTGGAATCAATAGGATCATGCCACTCACCATACAGTGTGACAAAGGAAAAAATGATACACGAGAGCAACAATATCCCTGTTGATGCCTGCAAAAAGAGTTTTGAATAAGGATTTTTGTCCTTCATAAATGCATTTCCCTCCCTTCAGCAAATACATTTTTAGAACTAGGTTCCTTCTTTATGTTCTGTGTGTAAAAAGCTGTGATAGTAAAGATGTAAGCTATCTTTTTACTACACATCTCCTAACAGCAGTAAAGGCATCTGACTTGAACCGGAAGAGATATACGCCTGAGGGCATATTTGTGGCATCCCAGTTTGCCTGATGCGTTCCAGAATTTTGAACAGTATTAACTAACGTTTTAATCTTTTTACCATTGAGTGTATGTATAGAGAGTGTTACCGATGTTTTTTTGGGGATTGTGTAGGCAATCGTTGTGGTGGTGGAAATAGGGTTGGGAATGTTTTGGTTGAGAATGTAGTTGTGGGATAGCTGTGGTTGATTAATATGGATAGCATTTTGATAATCATTAATAAGCGAGACATCATCAACCCAGACAGTTGCACCAGGACAGGTACCAAACATAAAAGAGAGGCGTGCTATCTCATCTCTGTCTGCTGTGCCGGTAAAGTTGTAGGTCTTTGCCTCGGTACCAATATCAACTTCCCACATGTTGAATTTGTGCCATTCATTTTCAAAGTCCATATCATTGCCCCATTGCACATGGGTATTCATATACTGAATGGCATTTGCCATAAAACCAACAGTAGCCTTTATCTCTTTGTCTGCGACAGCTCGAAAGGATACCCTATATTTATGGTCCTTTTTAACAAGAAACTCCTGGAACAGTTGCAGCTTCCAAATAGCAGGGTCCTTTGGTGTGGCTGTCCAGGTTACCTTGGCAGAATAGGGGCCAGTAAGTTTGCCTGTGGAATCGGTTTCAAAATCATCTTCCGCAACTTTACCGTCGTTTGCTGCTCGAAAGGTCCAGTCATTTTCAAAGGTTGTTCTAGGAAGGTCAAAGGTACCGTTTTCAATGAGGTTGATTGAATTAACCTGTTCCACTGTCAAGGAGGATGATTTCCCCCCAATATTACCAGCTCGATCAACTGCTACAACATGCACGGAAGCAGATTTACCCACACCCAAATCAATGATATCGTAGTAGGGGTTAATCATGTAGTCCCAGAGTTTGCCATCCTTATAGATAGTGTAGTGGGCAAATTTAGAGCCTGTATTGTCTTCAACTGGGTTCCAAACCAAACGGTTCCCATCCTTCTTTAATCCAGTAACTGCTGATGGGGGAGTGTTGTCATTGTAATCAAGGAGAGCTCTAAACTCTTGCTCGCTGGACGCGTGAAAGTAGCCAGGGTTCTCCAGTTGCTCAAAGAAATACTCCTTAACATTAGGAAATGCCTCTAATCGAGCGTCACCCCAACCAAAACCAAGGTTGCCGGCATTCATATCCTCAATATCCCAATCCCAATTGATATAACCAAGAGCTTTGATGGTTGGTTGTTCTCCTACCATTTTATAAAGCGATTTATACCAGTCCAAGGAGCCAGTGTTTGATCCATTCATCCACATGGGTGAGGATTCGCCAATAAGGAGTGGTTTGTTTTTTTCTGCTGCATTGGTACACATCTCAATAGTAACCGCATGGACACCGTTATAAATATCGGCAAAACAGTCAATACCAAACCAGTCAACATACTCATCACCGGGATACCAACTCTGCATCACCGGGGATTCTCCTGAAAGGCCAGCACACCAGACAGTGGCTATCTCAAGGTTTGATTCCTTAATCTTTTTTGCCACTCGCTGAAAGCAAGCTATATAACCGGCTGTATCTCGATTGTTACCGCCATATTTTTTATAGATGTTGTTAAATTCGTAGCCGATTCTCACATAGCAAGGGATTGCAAGATACTCGAAACCTTTGATGAAGTTATCCAACTCCTTTTCCATGGTTCCCGCGTTAATCTGCTTGTAATCATGTTCAATTTTAAATCCAATTTGTGGCAGTACATAGTATCCCTGTCTATGGTAGCGCATGATCTTCTCTTTAAGGTCATTAGACCAGTTTGGTCGCATATGCCAGGGGTCAACATAATCCATGAAGATGACCGGTTTTTGGCCTTCCGGAGCAGTTTTCCAGTAATTATCAAAGGAGTTAGCACAGGCACAACCATCTTGACCTGCGCCACTGAGAGTAACTCCTTTGGGATCCAATATGGTCTTCGAGTTAGCCCTCTCTTCGAAGTTCTGTGCATAGAGAGAGATGATAAAAGCGATAAGTAGAAGTATTGCTTTTCTTACTCTGCTTGGTAAAAAGTTACCAATTGTTGCTTTCCCATTACTTTCGGCTAACACCATGTGATTACCTCTTGATTAAACATTTTTTGGTTAGGGAATGTGTCTTTGTCTGTAATCGATAGAGATAGATACCAGAGGGCAATCCCTCTGTGTTCCATTGTTTTGTATAGGTACCGGCAGATTGCTGTTTGCTCATCAAAGTGGTTACCTTTCGGCCGTTTAAACGGTGTATGGAAAGTGTCACAAAGGATTTATTAGGTACTACATAGGTTATTGCAGTTGTTTTTGAAATTGGGTTAGGGACATTTTGATGTAGCTGGTAGCCATGCATAGAAGAAACTGGATTGCTTTGAATACGCGAAGAGCCCCGAATAATTGCCGTAACATCATCAACCCAAACGGTGGTTGGTGTTTCAGAATTACCAAACATAAAAGTGAGTCGTGCTATGTCCTGTCTGTCTGCGGTACCACTGAATTTATACTCCTTTGCATCAGTGCCAATTTCAATCTCCCACATGTTGAATTTATGCCACTCGTTTTCAAAGTCAAGGTCATTACCCCACATGTAATGGGTGTTCATAAAGTCAATTGAATTGGCAATAAAACCAACCGTTGCCGATATGGGGTCTTTGGCACGTAATTTAAAGGAGAAGTCTATTTTATCGCCATTCTCAACGGGAAACTCTTGATAAAATTGAATCTTCCAAACCTTTGGGTTTGTTGGTAGCTTGTCCCAGTCAACCTCACCAGCATAGGGGCCAGTGATCATACCTGAGTCGTTGATAACAAACTTATCATCGGAAACGCCACCATCATTGGCTGTGCGAAAGGTCCAGTCAAAGCCAATACTGGTCATGGGAAAGTCAAAATTACCATTTTCAATCAAATTAATTTTATTTAATTGCTTAACATTGAGTGAATTAGACTTTGCCCCTTCATTTCCTGCACGGTCAACAGCAAGAACTTGAACAGCGACGCCATCACCAAGTCCCAAGTCTCGCACTGGATACTTGGTTCCGACAATGTAATCCCATAACTTTTTGTCCTTATATATTGTGTAATGGGCGAGTTTGGAACCTTCATTATCATTGACATCATTCCACACGAGGCTGTCACCTTCACGTTTTAAACCGGTGACAGCTGCTGGTGGAACCTTGTCGTCATAATCAAGCAATGCTCTGAACTCTTTTTCACTTGATGCATGAAAATATCCGGGATTCTCTAACTGTTCAAAAAAGTAGTCCTTGATTTTAGGGAAGGCTTCTAATCGGGCATCACCCCAGCCAAATCCCATGTTTCCAGCAATCATATCCTCAACATCCCAATCCCAGTTGATGTAGCCCAATGCTTTAATGGTTGGTTGTTCACCGACCATTTTGTAAAGGGTTTCAAACCAGTCAAGCGACCCGGTGTTTGATCCATTAAGCCATTGGGGTGAAGATTCACCAATTAACACCGGTTTGTTTCGTTCAACCGCGGCTGTTACCATTTCAATGGTTATCGCATGCTGACCACCATAGATATCACTAAAGGTATTAAAGCCATACCAGTCAACATATTCATCTCCGGGGTACCACTCCTCAATGAGATTGGTTTCTCCAGAGAGACTGGCATCCCAAACTGTGGCAACTTCGATTCCTGCCTCTTTAATTTTACTGGCAAGAACCTGAAAACATTTTATATACCCCTCGGGATCACGGTTATTTCCACCATAAAGCTTGCCACCATTATTGAACTCGTAACCAATCCGCAAATACATGGGAATACCAAGATATTTTAATCCGGCAATAAAGTTATCGATCTCCTTTTCCATATTACCAGCACCAATATCTTTATATTGATGTTCAATATTTAAGCCCATTTGAGGAATGACATAAAAGCCCTGTCGATGGTACCGTAGCAGTTTTGATTTTAAATCATTGGACCAATCGGGGCGCATGTTCCAAATATCCATGTAATCCATATAGAGTACCGGTTTTTGGCCCTCGGGAGCTGTTCGCCAGTAATTATCAAAGGAATTGTAGCATACAACACCATCCTGTCCAGCACCACTTAAACAGACACCCTTGGGATCCAAAAGGGCTGGGGAGTCTCTTCTCTTTTCAAACTCCTGAGCAGACAGTGTGGACAAGAGAAAACAGAGTATTAAGATTAGCAGTTCGCATTTCCTTCTTTTTGACAACATAGGGTACTCTCCTTTATTGTAATGCTATAAATTTCTGAAATTTTCTTTGATTCCCATTGGTGAACTTAAAGAAATAGATTCCCGAAGAATAGGGTGACATATCATAGATTAGAGAATGATTTCCATGATTCTCTGTTGTATTCAATACTCTATCAATGAGCTTACCATTTACTGAATAGAGGTCAATGGAGACCCGTCCCTTTTTGGGTAAAGCATACTGCACAAAAGCTTTTTTTGTTTGAAAGAGGGAATTAACCCTAAACTGAAGAGTGTGATTACCGTGTAAGAGGGGGGTAGGTTTCTCCTGTATGGCAATAACCTGATCTCCCGCAAAGATTTTGAATTCCTTAAGTTGATACGTGTAGCCTTCGCCAATAGCGCCCACAGTAAAGGTAAAAACATCACTAAATTGTTGGTTATTATTTGCATCGACGTATTTATACTTAAAGGACAACTCCATACCAGGCTTTACATCGGGTACTTGTGCTTTAACAGCATAGGGCTGATTCGGCTGACAGGTGTAATAGTTATCACTGTTAATAGCGATGAATATATCAGCTTTACGATCAAGCGTGGTCGGCACAAAGGTGATTGTAGGATCAAGACTATCCGTGGAAACACGGGCAACAAAATTACCGGAACCATCCTTAAATTCGCCGCTGAGGTTGTTTCCCTTTGAGGTAATGACTCGTACATGTTGTCCATTTATTGGTTTTGTGGCAAAGAGTGTATCCTTCTTTCCATTGCCCGCTTTTACATCAGCAAGCACATCAAATTGAGCAAAATCAGCACTGTTGGAAACTTGAATCTGGTAATCTTTGCCAAATTCCTCTTTCCAGGAGAGATAGACCAGATTAATTTTCTGTTTTCCCCCAAGGTCAATTGCTGCCCACTCTGATTCTTTATTAAATTTGCTGGCCCAATAGGTAGAGTCATTGTTGTCATTAATGTTCTTTGCTGCACCACTTCGGGTTGAGGAGACACTAGCCGTTCCTTTGCGACCGATTTCTGCAAAGACCGTCACATCAATAGTGCTGGTGCCTTTTTTGCCTTCATTATCGGTTACCGTTAATGTTATGGCATGTTTTTTTCCAGCAGTTAGTGTTACCTCTGCTCGTTTTCCCTTGGCAAGTTCAACACCACCTGATGTCCAAACATGACTGGTGATTGTTCCATTGAAATCCTCACTCAGAGATCCATCAAGGGCAATCGTTTCTTTGTCATCAGCATTATAGTCCACCACGTGCTTTGGCGCAATGGGATCTGATATGATTGCCACAGGGCTACCATTGGTGACAACCACTCTAGCCTTGTCCTTGGCAATGTTATCATCATTATCCTTTATTTCCAATTCGATGAAATGTATACCACTGTTAAGGGTAATTGTTGGTTTTACTCCCTCGGCTATTTTATTTCCCTTCTCTTTCCAGGTATAAGAAACAATTGAGCCATTGTCACTTGATTTTGAAGCATCAAGGACAACCTTCTCACTGCCGTTATCATCTAAATCAAGCACTATTGTGTCACGCCCTGCATGGGCAACAGGATGGAGTGGATTAACTTCTGCACGAACAGATACATCGTCAATCCAAATTTTGGTTGGTTCTGTTTTCCCCATCATAAAGGAAAGGCGAGCTGTTTCTGTGTGAGGTGCTTTTGATTTAAACTCATAACTTTTAACTTCCGGTCCAACCGTTACGTCAAAAATGTCATAGAATTCCCATTCCGTATCAAAATTTGGATCCCGCCCTGCAGGGAAATGAGTATGATCTGAATTGACATGATGATCCATAAAATACAGTTTAAAGCTTCGCTCTTCTGCGGCCTTTGCTTTAAAAGAGATTTTGTATTCTTGACCCTCTTGCACCTGAAAGCATTGGAAAAGTTGTACTTTCCAATCCTTAGGATACTCTTTGGGCAAGGAACGCCACCAGTTATTCATTTCTGGCTTTAATTGTTCATCCACCAAGTAACAGGAATATTTTCCTGTTATTTGGCTGGTGGAATCAATAATAATATCATCGGGTGGTGATTTTGCGTTACCATCCTGTGAACCCATCCACTTCCAATCAACCGCGACACTCGTTGCTGGATAGTTAAACTCACCATCCCATAATAGTTCGTAGGATTTATCTAAAGCAACTTCAACAGTCCGTGATTTTGGGCTTTCATTTCCTGCACGGTCCATTGCTGAAACTTGAACATCTGCACGAATACCTTGGTAAAAGTCTTGCATGGGGTATTTGTTACCAATAATATAATCCCACAATTTACCATCTTTGTAGATAGTGTAATGGGCCAATCCAGATTCACCAACATCAGTGACTGGATCCCAGGTAAGAAACTCGCCCTCTCTTTTGACATTGGTAACCGGCGGTGGTGCTGCATCATCATTGTAAAAGAATAATTTTCGGGTAGCACTCTCTGAGGAGGCGTGGAAGTAAAGCGGATCTGAAAGTTCTTTAAAAAACTTGTCCTTCACGGAGCCGGGCATTTGTAAACGGGAATCACCCCAAGGGAACATACCATTGCCACCAACCATATCCTGGACATCCCAGTCCCAATTGATGTAGCACATCTGTTTAATAGTTGGCTGATCAGCTATCATTTTAAAATAAACGCCATACCAACTCCAGTCATTGTAAGTGACTTGGTTAATTTTCATTGGTGATGCTTCACCAACCATAACGGGGATTTTGCGAGCAGCAGCTTCACGACACATTTCAAGCATAAGCCCATGTTGTCCACCGGCAATATCACTAAAGGTGTTAAAACCCATCCAGTCAACCCATTCATCACCGGGATAAAATTCCATACAGCCATGGCCAGAGAGGCTAATATCAAAGGTGCAGGCAACTTCTAAGTTGGCATCTTTTATCTTTTTTGCAATCACCGTGAACACTTGGGCAAACTGTTGTGGTGTATAGGGGGTAAGCCAGGGATCACCGGGAAAGTTATTAAATTCATAACCAATCCGTATAAAACAGGGAATTGCTAAATATTTCAATCCCTCTACCAAATTGTCCAGTTCGTCATCCTGTGAGCCGTCTAAATACTGTTGCCATATGTAAAAGACATTGATACCGAATTGGGGAAGGACATAGTACCCTTTTCTATGGAATTTAAGTAACTCTTGTTTTAACTCAATTGACCAACGCTCGTTCATGTTCCAGGTATCATAATAATCCATAAAGACATTAGGCTTTTGATCGTCCGGTGCTATGGCCCAGTAGTTTTCAAAACCATCAAATCCGGTGGTTCCAGCTTGACCTGCAGCATGCCAAATACGATCCCTTAATTCAAGTATTTTGCCTGAATTGGTTCGCTTATCCATACTTGTGATAGAACATGTTATCAATATGATAATCAATAAAATAGTGTTTGTCTTAAATGCCTTCATGTAATCTCCTAACCATTACGGAAGTAATACTCTTTTACAAATATGACGATTATCGTTTGTTGTAATTCTTAATAATGCAATTGTAGATGCTGTAGATTTAAAGGGTAGTGCGGTCTTCTGTTTTCCCTTTACTATGTGTAAATCCCCAAACTTTTTGCCATTGAGGGAAAAGAGAGAGACCTTACAGTTATCAGAGAAGTGTGAAACTAAATAGAGAGTATTATTAATAGATTGAACAGTTGCATTAAAATTAACTTTATTATGCGGTTTTACTGTTGAGTTGATTGCAATCGGTTTTGTATAGGCAATTACCTTTCCTGCAGGCACCGGAAATGAGGTTCTGTCGGAAAAGGTCGGTTTGATTTCTGCATCTGATGGATTATAGGCAACATAGGTGCGCACACCGTTTTTATCAAAGGCTGCAAAGGCTGGAATGTCAGCGGTAATTTTTGAGTTATAAGCACCCATAGCACACATCGAATGTATCCAATGATAGTAGTGTGCTTCTGTTTCACTGGCTGGTCGCGGTTGATCGTCTCCATGGGGTTGAGTTTTATAAAACTCTAACGCTCTGGGAGCATCTGCCATGGCAAGATAGTTCCAGAAAATCTCATTCCACATGCGCACACCACCAAATTTGCCTAGAAACCAATCAATTAGATCTTTCTTTACATACTCCACATCGCGTGCAAGATAGAGTGATGAAGCAGTGAGAGGAAGGATGTTTATACCTACCGGGTACTCTTGACAATTGACCGGTGAACTGCCAAACCAAGTACCAAAACCAATTTTATCTCCCCAAACCCATCCAGCCATAGGGATCTGATATTGCGCTGGTTCAAAAATGCAACCCTGTTGATTGCCCACATCAGGTCCTTTAGGGTAACACACATGATGTATGTCCCACCAGTAGTTTAAAACGCCTTCACACTCGGTTGTAAAGAGATATATTCCAAGGTCACGTATTGTTTTGTTACCAGTTATTAACCCCCACAGGACAATTCCTGAGTAACAATTGAGCGCTTCCGAGCTTGATTCTTGATTGTTACCATCTAAAAAGTCTGCATCTCCAGTAGCCCAGGAGTGGCCTTGATAGGGATCTAAAAAGCGCAAAAAGGGATAATCCGGTTCACCCCGTTTCCAGTTTGCCACATTTTTAATCATCATTTCAACGCGCTCACCCCAATCAGCCATCCACTTTTTGTCAAACTGGGCAATAATTGCAGCAGCTTTTATAAAGTAGCCAAACTGAAAATGAGCATCATTAAGATGGAGATCAGTGAACATACCTCTGTTCGGTGGATTACCAATAAGAACGCCATAATTTTTATCATAGACAAACCAGGCATTATCACCATCACCGGAGTAGGAGAGCCAATTCTCTAAGGCGCTCTTTACCCAACGAGAGATTGTATCCCGCTCTTCTGACAGGCCAATTTGATCAGCAAGAGGGATCACCTGCGCTGTTCTACCCACAGTCACCGCAGTTGCATACACTTCATTACCTTGGAAAATTTCATTGCCTTCACCGGATTCGACAATGGCCTTAACGTATTCGATCTGTTTGTCTTTAGTAAAGCCACTTTGTTCATTAGCAACTAAGGGAAAGTGGGGGAGAACCCCATGGTATTTCATCTCCGTTTTAAAATTCCCCTTGGTTTCGATAACCTTCATGGGACCTTTGGCGCAGTTCAACACAATATCAGTAGTGGCGCCCTTATAGTTTTGCCATTGATGAGGATAGAGTGCATACACTAAACCATCAGTGTTGCCCTCTTTTTTATCAATTGTTCCTGTAAACGTCGTGGTAACCAGGGACTTCTTTTCATCGTATTTCCAGGCCACTTTAGTATCAACCATAAAATTAAAGGCATACTTCTTAAAAAAGTTGAGGTTAGCAATTCGTTTACTCTCCTCTTTGTCATTGGGTATCGTTGCAATAGAGGCGTACTTTTTTCCTGCTAAAGTTGAGGTAAACGACGTGTTACCATCGGTATCTTTTGTTGCTTGCCAGGTTGCACCAGTGGGGGCATAGAGAACATAATTGTTATCGCCATAATAGTGCCACTGACCAGTTTCGTCTTGAACATTGATCTCCACAGCAACACCAATGACATTTGCTTCGTTATACCATACCTTTGCTTTGTCAAGCGTATTAATGGTAATACCACCATCATTGGCATGGAAATAGACAAAGGGACTACCATTGGCTACATAGGCTTCTAAGGCGCCATTGTCCCATTGCATTTTAATGCCCCAATCTGAGTAGGCATCCAATTTCGGCTCACCAACTTTGCCACTCTTGGGGAAAACAATTAATGCTTCCGATAGTTCATGGGGAACACGGAAATGGGGATTGCCACCACCCTCATGATATACATATTTGAGTTCCATGTTGGTAATAACTGGCGCACCATTTCCATGATTATTGACATGAATACACATGGGATCAGCCACAAGGCTAATCATACCAGGAAAGGCGCCATTGGACCAGTCATCGCCATTGTAATAGAGGTTTACATTCCAACTGTGCGTGTTTAGGGGCAGCTTCATATTTCCGGTAATGCGTACCGGTGCCACTGGTTTTCGCACTTGACCACAATCAGTTTCAGAATAGGGAGGATCTGTTGGTTGCCCAACACTGGAAATAGTGACCAATAACAAACAAGCAAAGGAAAGCAACACAGCGTGTATTTTCCAGTATTTTTTTAATCCAACAGGTAGATTCATCATGTAAACCTCATTATAAAGGGTGTGTGTTGTTAACTGTTTATTTTAAAATTGCACAATTGTGCACTTTTATTCGTTTTCCTGCCTCAATGCGAAAGAGATATATACCAGAGGGTAAATGAGAACTATTCCATTGCATTTGATGTGCGCCAGCTCTCAGAGGAGCGTTAATAATCTGATTAACCAATTTACCATTTAAGGAATAGAGAGAAATCTTGACATGAGTCTTTTCTGGGAGGGAGTATTGAAGTTTAATAGTTTTATTAGCGCGATTGGGTATCGCTGAAAAGTTCATGCTCTTAGGAAGCGTACTTTGGATATGATTAGTCGGTATGATCGATACTGAATGATCACCGGAGAAGAGCTTTAAATCCTTGATACCATAATAAAAACCATCAGGAGGAGAACCCACTTTAAAGGTAAACACCTCGCTGAACTTAAGGGTGCCCGTTTTATCAAGGTATTTGTACTTAAAGGTGATGTCATTGCCAACCTGAATATTTGAGACCTGTTCTGAAACCCGATAGGGAGTATTGGCTTCACAGAGATAGTAATTGTCCTGACAAATGGCAAGATAGATATGCTCAGCTGTATCCTTTGGGACAAAGGTGATGGTTGGGCTACTGGTATTCATGACTATTGCTTTAAAGTATCCTGAGGAATCCTTAAAGACTTCACGATAGGGGTTGCCTGATGTTGTATGCAAGCGAACATATTGACATTTGACTGGTTTCTTGGCTCGTACCGTGTCAATGCCACCCTGGCCATCTTTTACTGATGAAATTACTGTGAAATCGGTGAAGTCCTTTGAGTTAGAGCCTTGAAGCTCATAATTAGCTGCGTGTTCGTCAGTCCAGTTAATGCAGGCCATTCCCACATCATGCTGACCTTTAAGGTCAAAGAGTGCCCATTCTGGCGTTTTACTATAGTTGCTTAACCAGAAGGAATTGGCGTCGGCATCGATAATATGCTCGGCTTTGCCATCACTCGTTGAAGAAACAGTGACTGTTGCATTACGAGCAATTTCAGGACAGACCATTATAGCTTTGTCCATCTTTCCTGTATTATTCTCATTGTCTGTAACAATGAGAGCTATTTGATGTGTTTTTCCTGACTCTAAGGAAAGAGAAACCTTTTTGTCAGTTCCAACTTGTGTTCCGTTTAGAGTCCATTTGTAACTGGCGATAGAACCATTAAAATCACGACTGGAAGAGCCATCAAGAGTAATATCTTCCTTGCCATTGGCATCAAAATCAACAAGTTTATCAACACTCCCATCAATACGAGCAATTGGGCTTCCATTGGTAACAACAATTTCAACAGAATCTTTACCAATAACCCCATGATTATCTGTGACTACAAGTACGATGGGATGAATGCCAAGATCTAAGGTGACATTAACCTTAGCGCCTTTGGCAATCTCTTTACCCTGCTCTTGCCAGGAATAACTGACAATGGTCCCATCCTCATCACTACTTTTTGATCCGTCAAGGTCAACTTTTTCAACACCATTATTATCATTATCCATGACAACTCTATCTTCACCAGCCACTGCAACAGGAGCTTTTAAATCAACCTCGGCTCTAACTGATATCGCATCGATCCAAATGGTGGTTGGCTCAACTTTTCCCATCATAAAGGAGAGGCGGGCGCATTCCGAGTGAGGTGCTGCCCATTTATATTTGTACGAACGGGGTGTTGTACCAATTTCCACATCCCAAATCTTATAAAATTCCCACTCCTCATCAAAGAGGGGATCCCGTCCTGCTGGAAAGTGGGTGTGGTCAGGATTGACATGATGATCCATGAAATAGAGTTTTATAGTTCTTGCTTCCTTTGCAACCGCTTGAAAGGAGATTGTATATTCCTGATCTTTTTCAACATTGAATGATTGAAAGAGCTGTACTTTCCAATCCTTTGGATATTCCTTAGGTAACGAACGCCACCAGTTGTTCATTTCTGGTTTAATTTGATAGTCCGGCAAAATACATGAGTATTTACCGGAAAGCTTTCCGGTTGTGTCAATTATGACATCATCGGGAGGTGATTTGCCATTGCCATCCTGAGAGCCCATCCATTTCCAATCAACAGCAGCACTGGTTGCAGGATAATCGAATTCCCCATCCCAGAGGAGCTCATATTTTTTGACAAGTTCCACTTTTAGAGAAGCAGACTTACCGCTCTCATTGCCAGCACGGTCCATTGCTGAGACTTGTACATTAGCATCATACCCCTGATGAAGGTCATGGACTGGATATTTTTCACCAATAATATAGTCCCATAATTTTCCATTCTTATAAATTGTATAATGAGCGAGACCTGATTCTCCCTTATCTTCAACTTTGTTCCAAGTAAGAAACTCGCCATCCCGTTTGACATTAGTGACAGTGGGGGGCGCTTCGGAATCATTGTAGAAGAAGTAGGAGCGTGTCTCCTTTTCGCTGCATGCATGGAGATAAGCAGGGTCAGAAAGCGTTTGGAAATACTGATCCTTAACTGATCCTGGCATTTGTAAACGGGCATCACCCCAGGGAAACATACCATTTCCGCCAACCATGTCTTGAACATCCCAATCCCAGTTGATGTAACACATCTGTTTAATGGGAGGGTTCCCTTTAATCATACCAAAGTAAGTATTAAACCAACCCCAATCACCATAGGTCACACCATTAACGACCATGGGGGAGGCTTCACCAATCATAACTGGTTTTTTTCGTGCAGCAGCTTCACCATTCATTATACCAATCAATGGGTGGGCCCCACCGGAGATATCGGAGAAAGTATTATAACCAAGCCAATCTACCCATTCATCACCAGGATAGTAGCCCATCACACCAAGGTTACCGGATAAGCTGGCATTAAAAACACAGGCAACTTCTAAACCTGATTCCTTTAGCTTTTTTGCGAAAACACGAAATACTTCTTGGTATTGCTCAGGGGTAAAGGGGGTAAGCCAAGGCTCTCCGGGAAAGTTGTTGAACTCATAGCCAATTCGAATAAAAACCGGTATAGCAAGATATTTCAACCCTTTAATGAGATTGTCAAGCTCATCGTCCTGGGAGCCGTCAAGGTACTGTTGCCAAATGTAAAAGATATTAACACCAAATTGAGGAATGACATAATATCCTTGGCGATGGTACTTAAGTAACTCTCGTTTAAGTTCCAAAGACCATCGCTCATTCATATTCCAGGTGTCATAGTAATCGGTAAAAAGGTTTGGCTTTTGATTATCCGGAGCAATATTCCAGTAATTCTCAAAGCCATCAAAACCGGTAATACCAGCTTGACCTGCACCATGCCATATTTTGTCTTTAAGCTCCAATATGGCACCGGTGTTTGTTCTCTGAGCCATCTCCTCCGCTGCAATGAAACTAATCATCAAGCAGAGAAGTGTGATTACTGTGTTTTGAGCCCTTTTTACCATAGTGTATCTCCTATCGAGTTATAACCACTTCTGAAACACCAACTCTATTGCAGGCCTTAATCTTAACAAAGTATACACCTGAAGAAAGATGAGAAGTATTCCATGTGTGGGTGTAATTACCTTTGTTTTTTAACTCATTGGTTATTTTATTTACTAATGCGCCTTTACTATTGTACACAGAAATATTTACATGGCTTTTTTGGGGGATATTATAGGAAATCTTGGCAGACCGTTGCGTTTTTCCATGCAATACGGCCAAGTCTAAGTAATTACTGTTGAAGTCATACACGTGATGGCTGATCGCATCGCTGGGGTCACCAGCCAAAACAGAAACATCATCAATCCACATCTGTGTAGGCTCTACTTTACCAAACATAAAGGAGAGACGGGCACACTCCGTTTCTGGGGCTGTTGCTTCGAATTTAAAAGATTTTACCTCAGTCCCGATCTCTGCACTCCAAGAATTGTAATATTGCCATTCACCATTACTTTCCCACTTAGGATCAGCTGTGCCATTGGAGGGGATAAAGGTGTGGTCTGGCTCGATATGGTGGTCCATGAAGTAGACTTTGATGGTCCGTGCTTCATCTGCGACCGCTTTAAAGGTGATGGTGTATTTTTCACCCTTTTGTACCTGAAAACACTGGAACAATTGTACTTTCCAGTCCTGAGGATTATCCTTAGGTAAACTTCTCCACCAATTATAGTTACCACCAACCAACTCCTGCTTGTTAGGAAACCAGCAAGAACCTTTTCCAGTAATTTTTCCGGTGGTATCGATGTAAATATCATCGGGAGGAGTTTTTGCACCGGCATCCATAGTACCCATCCATTTCCAATCAACGGCAACACTGGTTGCAGGATAGTCAAAGCCACCATCCCAAATCAATTCATAGGCTTTGTCAAGCTTTACATTGAGCGTATTGGACTTACTACTCTCATTTCCAGCTCTATCCATAGCAGTTACCTGAATATTTGCTGTTTTTCCATTGTATAGATCCTTAACCGGAAATTTTGGATCAATGGTATAATCCCACAGGTTTCCATCTTTATAAATGGTGTAATGCGCTAATCCAGCAGTTCCCTTGTCCTTAACATCGTTCCATACTAAAAATTTACCATCTCTTCTAATAGTGACCTTGTCCGGTGCCTCACTATCATTATACCCAAAATAGGAGCGTGTCTCTTTTTCACTACAGGCACTGAGGATGTTAAGTTTTTTAAGTTCTGCAAACCATTGATCCTTTACAGAACCGGGATTTTGAAGTCGTGAATCACCCCAGGGGAATAGGCCATTGCCACCGATCATGTCCTGTGCTTCCCAATCCCAATTGATATAACACATCTGTTTGATCGATGGTTGTTCGCCCAACATTTTAATGTAGGGTCCAAAGAAATCATTCCAATTTGAGAAACCATTGGGACTATTAACTCTATTGGGGGAGGCTTCACCAATCATTACTGGAAGGCCCAGGGAATCGGCGTAACGGATCATAGCTAAGGCACAGGCGTGTTCACCATTACAAATATCAGAGGCAAAAGCATTATACCCCATCCAATCCATATATTCTTTACCAGGCCAATATTGCATCATATTTTTATCATTTGCCAATCCTCCAGAGAGACCAATATTCCACACTGTGGCCATCTCTAAATTGGCCGCCTTAATTTTGCCACAAATCTTCTCGAACACCTTCTTTAATTGCTCTGGCGTGTAAGGGGGTTGAAGCCATGGATCTCCAGGATAGTTATTCCACTCATAACCGACTCGAATAAAACAGGGGATTGCTAAATGGCGAAGGCCTTTTACTAAGTTGTCAATTTCATCGTCCTGAGTGGTGCCCTCAATGTACTGATGCCAGAGGTAATAGATGTTAACACCGATTTGGGGAACCACATAGTATCCCTGGCGATGGTATTTGAGGATTTCCTGTTTCATTTCTATATACCAGTGCTCATTCATGTTCCAGGTATCATAGTAGTCCATGAATAAATTGGGCTTCTGATCTGCTGGAGCTATATTCCAATAATTTTCAAAACCATCAAAACCAGTGGTACCGGCCTGTCCTGCTCCATGCCACATTTTGCCATTAAGCTCTAACATAGCACCCTTGTTGTTTCTTTCCTTCACAGTACTATTTGCCTGTGATGTAACTAGCAGTGCTACTGCTACCATCAGAAAGGTTATAACTCTATTTCTCATAACTACTCCTTTAAGTTTGGTGTTATTTAATTCGATTTTAGGGAATGTGTAAAAATTTCTTAAAGTGAACAGCACCCTGTGATTGTATTCTTATCAAGTAGGTACCGTGGGATAGATTTTTATACATAGTTCCATTTTTTCGTAATAAATCAGCTCGACTTATGTTTCGTAATTCACGAGCATCTAATGAGGATACTAACTTTCCATTCATTGCATACAGGTCAAGACGAGCATCATGTGCATTCAATACAGTGCTCAGTGCCTCTGGTGATATAAAGGGATTACCAATAGGGTTTGGATTCATGTAATGAACATAGCGCGGCTGATTAACAATGTCGTTCCACTTCTTTTTAACGACATCACCCCGTGCTTCAACCCGGGAGTCTGACCAGATATTTGCTGGCCAATGATGGGCAGGCCAGTTTGAGTTTATATAGGTCCAACAGCGGATATCATAGGCCTCAATGGCCTCGGTAACACGGTCGAGATAGTCGGAAAATCCTTCTGCGGTATTGCCTGCTGGAGATTGCACTGCAGATTCGGCGATCATCAGAGGCTTACCCTTTTCTTTACCCCATTCAAAAACAAGTTTTAGATTAGGATCGAGTCGATCATTGGGGCAGTTGATAACGTCGTCACAGGCAAGGCAGACATCGTTGTTAAAGATTGATACTGCAATCCAGTCAACATATTCGTCACCCGGATACATTCCTGTGGCATCATTATAACCACGAACAGGATGATAGACAAATTCAACATTGGTCACACCATTGGTGTTACGTATTCTTTTGGCTGTATGATTATAGGCATTTATAAAATGCTGAGCATTACCGAATTGATAAAGACTAACTTCATAGCCGATGCGAATGAGAAACTTCATATTCGCATGAGATTTCATGATAGCGCAATATTTATCAATTTGGCTATCAAATTGACCATTGGCAATTGCCTGGCAGGCAGCTTCAACACTTCCACAGCCACTGGCCATCCAGTTATCTTTAATACTAAAGGCAACTAAGGCAAAGGCCCCATTATAGGTATTATGAACGTAGGATAAAAATTGATTGTTCGGACCATCATCGCCCTGTTCTATGGTTCCCCAAAAGAAGGTTCCATAATGGGAGGAGCCTGCTGGAACTTTAATACCGTTAACATAGCCGGTAAATTCATCTTTAAAAGTTTGGCCAATTAATACGAGAGTTTTGCCAGGACCTGGATCATAGCCAGCTGCCTTAACAGTTGAAACTGTTGCAACGAGGCAATACCCAATAATCAAAAACAGAACAGCAATACCTTTGCTCTGTTTTCTATCACACCATGTCAATAGTTGTTTTTTGTTGAGTATATTCATGGTTGGTGTATCCTTCCTACCCCCTAGGAATTGTTGTTTTTAAAAAAGCCTGTTACCTCAATTTTTGAGTAACATTACTTTACTGAATACCTTTGTATTGTATCTAATAGTAATCAGATAGGTGCCTGAAGCGAAATGAATTGGAAAAGAGAGTCTGTTTTTATATTGTTTTGTTGTGCGGTAGAGCTCTCTTCCTTTGAGATCGTGTATTGCCAACTGTAAATTAATAGGTTTCCTTTCCCTATCATTGAAGTCTACGTGCAAAAAGGGAGGTGCATGGTGCATCTGGGGACCACGGTTATATACATCTGAGAAGGGTTTATGCTCTTTAATTGAAGTGCCTTCACCAAAGGTAAACCAGTTCAAGCTGAAGAGATTACTTGATGTACCAATAAATTTCAAATAGATATCACGGATACCTGAAATATTTTTAATGGAACACTCAACATCAGACCAACTCTCCTCTATGTTAGAATAGGGAACCGAACAGGTGCCAATAAGAGTCCCCTTTAGGGAATCAACATGAATTTCAATTGAGCCACCTTTGGTTCCACTGGAGACTCGTGCTTTAAACTTTTTAAATTCTTTGTTAAAGTTGAAACCGGTATAACGAATCCAATCCTCATTGTCAATACTATCCACCAAGCATCCCCCCTCTAAACAGAAGGCGGTCTCTATGCCAAATTGTTCATCCATAGCTTCTGCTTCAATACGAGCATTGGGATCTAAATGCTTTAGTTGTGGGACACTTTCCCAGGTAGGGGTGATTTGTTCTATAGTGCCATCATCATTATAACTCATCAGGTCGATGTTGACACTTCGCTCATAATGGGCGCCACTGATTTTACGATTGTGATAAGCGAAGTACCATTTGCCCTTATACTCAACCATTGAGGCATGATTATTATTGTTGAGGTTGTCAGGCGGGTTGTAAAAGATTGCACCTTTATACTGGAAATTCTTCATTGGATCATCACTGATCATATACTCAATCACATCACCGCCATTCCTTCGGGCGGAGTAGCTGTAATAATAGGTACCCTTGTGTTTATGCATGAAGGGTGCCTCTATGTAGCCAGGAGCATGAATGATTTCAGCTTGACCGCTCACACTGATCATGTCTTCGTTGAGCTTAATAACTCGAGCATTGTATCCCTGATCTCCACCACCGAAATAGCAGTAAGCCTGTCCATCATCGTCGATAAACACTGCGGGGTCAAAGCACCACTGCACATTTGAATTTGGTGTTGAACGGTTTATCAGTGGTTTACCAAGGGGATCTTTAAAGGGACCCAGTGGTGTGTCACCTACAACAACCCCAATTCCTTTGTCGCCGTCAGGAAAGTAGAGATAATATTTACCATTTCGCTCTATACAGGCTGGCGCATAGGCCTTGGTTGCCCAGGGAGCATGATCTTTTACTCGAAACACCTCACCATGATCTGTCCAGTTTACTAAATCATCCGAAGAAATCACTGTGTAGTCGACCATATCATACCATGTCGAGTTGTCAAGATCATGGGAGCAGTACATATAAATTCGTCCATCAAAGACAACCATATGTGGGTCTGCTGTATACTTGTGGGAAATAATAGGATTGCTTGCAAAGGTTAAGGATGCAAATATGAGCATTATTCCCGTTAGAGATAAGAAACAGTCCCTGGAGATTCGGTTTCGTTTTCGATAGTTTCTTTTAGCAAGTAATGTCATAGTAGTAATATGCTTGGTTAATTGGTTTTGTTCTTTGTGTAAAGTTTTATTAATACACCACAACTCTTCTCTGAAAGCTTTTTTGAGCTCTGTTAGTGACCTTTAGCAGATACAGGCCAGAGGAGATTTTGCGATTTAAAACTGGATAAGTTCCCTTACCTTTTTTGATTGTAAAGGAGGTGATGTTCCTTCCCTTCATGTCATAAAGAGCAAGGTTACATTTTTCTGGAAAGTCAGCATGAACATAAAGAGCGCCACCATTCTGGGTAATATGAAGTGAATGGTAGAGATCACTTTTTCTTATGCTCTGCTTGATACTAATGTGGGGATTATCCTCAGCGATTAATTTACCCGGTGGGACAGTAATCACCGCACCATTGGTGTAGACAACTTCAATTTCCTTATCAGTAGGATTGTATGCTACATAGGTCTTTTTTTCCTTACCAAAGACGGCAAATGACGCAGTGTTTGCCCGTATTTCAGGATTATAGGGCCCCATTGCAGCAAGGTTATGCATCCAATGATAGTAATGACTCTCAGTTTCACTTGGGGGACTTGGTTCACTTGCACCATGGGGTACAGTTTTATAGTATTCCAGGGCTTTGGCGGGATCTGCCAGTGCAAGATATTCCCAGAACAACTCATTCCATCGGTTTACTTTTCCATATTTGTTAATAAACCATCCCACAAGACTGTCCTTTACATAGGCATGGTTTCTGCCAAGGTACACCGAAGCCGCGGTCATAGGGAGAAGATTTATCCCAATGGGATACTCCTGATACCCGGTTTGTTCACTGCCAAACCAGGTGGCAAAACCAATTTTATCACCCCAAATCCATCCAAGGCAGGGATAATGAAAAAGGGCAGGTTCCCAGATTGCATCCATTCGGTCGCCATGGTCAGGGCCATTGGGAAAACAGACATTGTTAATGTCCCACCAGTAGTTGAGCACGCCGTCAGATTCGGTAGTATATAGATAGATTCCTAAATCACGAATCTCTTTGTTACCGGTGATCATTCCCCATAGCGCCACAGCAGAGGCGTAGTTGAGCGCTTCCGAACTTGACTCCTGATTATTACCGTCTCTGAAATCTGCGTCTCCAGTAGCCCAGGAATGTCCCTTGTAGGGCTCCATAAAACGCAAAAAGGGAAATTCCGGATCATCTCTTTTCCAGTTACTCACGTATCTAATAAGCAGCTCAACGCGCTCACCCCAGTTCTTCATCCACTCCTTGTCGTAGTTAGCAACAATTGCAGCAGCTTTAATCATATAGCCAAACTGAAAGTGGGCATCATTGAGGTGTAAATCAGTAAACATGCCTTGACAGGGAGGGTTGGCAATAAGAGCTCCATAATTTTTATCATAGACAAGCCAAAGATTATCTCCACCAGAAGAATAGGAGAGCCAGTTTTCTAAGGATTCCTTAGTTGACTGAAGGAGAGCGTCTCTCTCAGCAATCTGGCCGGCTTGATCAGCGATACGAATCATCTGAGCGGTTCTACCAAGTATTACCGCTTGTGAATAGACCTCTCGAATGCGGCTGTCTTCTGTTTTAAGACCACCCATATCTTCAGCAAGTTTACTTTTAAGCTCATCCAAAGAATAACCACTGGCTGGTGTTGCAGTAAGCGGAAAGTGGGGAAGGATACCATAGTAGGGTAATTCGGTCTCAAAGGTTCCATTGGCTGCTTCAATAACTTTCATAGGGCCCCGAGCAGAATTATAGGTGCTATCTACTGGTGCATATTTTCCTTTGTAGCTTTGCCACTGGTGAGGATAGATTGCATACAGCAGAGCATCCTTGGCACTTTCCTCTTTTTTCTCATAGGTGGCAGTAAATGTTGTTTTTAAAAGAGCTTTCTTCTCATCATACTTCCAATCAACTTTGGTGTCGGTGATAAAATTGAAGGCATAATTCTTGAAGTACTTCAGCGTTTTTATTTTCTGTTCATCATTGGTATAATTGGGAATGGTTGCTATGGATGCATAGTTTTTACCGGCTAGATCGGAAGTGAAGGTGATGTTGCCTGTAGGTTCAACCTTTTCTTCCCAAGTAGATTCGGTGGGTCCAAAGATGAGGTAATTGTTAACACCAAAGCAGTGCCATGTCTGTGTTTTATTATCAAAGTGATTTATCCATACTTGTACGCCAATGGCGTTCTCTTCTTTATACCAGACATGGGTAGAGTCATCGGTTTTTACGGTAATGCCACCATCATTTGAATGAAAGTAGACAAAGGGACATCCTGTAGACATAAAAGCTTCAAGTTTACCATCATCCCAGGATAGTTTTATTCCCCAGTCAGAATAGTCATCCATCATGGCACCACCACTAAAGGTGCCACATTTTGGATACACAACAATAGCATCGGAAAGCTCATGGGCTATGCGAGCATGAGGATTTCCCTGGCCGTAGTTATACACATATTGCAATTCCATGTTGGTAAAGTAGGGTTCATGCTTAGATTGTCTATTGACATGTACACAAAAGGGATCGGCAATAAGATTAATCATCTGAGGGTATTCAGGGTCACACCAATTGTTGCCATTGAAGTAGAGGTTGACATACCAGGTATGGGTATTGACGGGGAGCGTGATATTTTCGGTCATCCGTTCTGGTTTGACCGGGCTTCTGACAGTACCAAAGTCAGTTTCTGTCCAAGGAGGATCCGTGGGTTGACTAAATGAAATTGATGTCAAACAAATAACAGAAACCATAATGCTCTGGACAAGAGAATTCATCATTTTGCTTTTCCGGTTCATAACAGGTCCTTACTGTTCTGGGGTAATAAGTGTCTGATATGTTGCGTGTATATTGTCAACCTTCAGGATGTAACATTTCTGTGCAGGCAATCTGATTGCCGAGTTTTTTTGAATGTTACTACGGTCAATCAGTTTTTTTCCCATCAGGTCAAATATTTGAATGCTAATTGGTTCATGAGACTTTTTTGTGACATAGAGAAATTGTCCAGCTATATTCAATCCAAGTAGGTCTTTAAATGAGTTGATATTCTTTGTATAGCTGTTTTTTATTGGATTGAGATCAAAGGTAACCGACACTGGCTTTGAATAGCGCATGACCATCTGTCCAGATTCGTTTTTTATTTCTAAAAGCAGGGTGTATTCACCCTTTGGTACCTGCTTGTCGCGCTGATTTATCGAGAGGGTGATTGCCTCTTTGCCGGTAAACACTTTTTTACTGTTGTACAACTCATATACATGGTCATAGCTATTGGTGGCCGTAAACCGCAAGGAGAGAGCCTGGCCCGGATAGATTGATGAAACTTTAGCGGTAAAGAATGCGCTGGCTTCATCTGTAGAACTAAAGGAGGTATAATCTACTTGTAAAGCGCAATCATTGTTTGCAGTGTCAACTCTACTAAGTCCAACCGTTGGATAATACACCTCATCCCACTGACGAATTGCATTGGCTTTGATGTTGTCAGCAATAAAAAATTCCCGCGAATTACCGGCCCACATCTCCATATGTGCGCGTCGACAATCATTAGGATCACCTAGGTTTGCATTTACACTGTTTTTACCCCAGGTCCATATTTTTAATCCAGGAGTATGTTGCTGGTTATTTGCGATTCTGAGCATACCCTCTTTTTTATCGTGGTTGATTGCTCCCCAGAAGTTGGCCGTAACATAGGGATACCCGTAGGCAATACCCTCATATTGCCAGTTTTCAAACTTCTTTAAATTGGTAAATGAATGGACTGACCCACCGGACCAAGGTACATTGGGTTCTGGTTGCCGATGTTCATCAGCTTGACCCATCCAACCCCACCAATCCGATTTGTACTGGGCACGCTCTACTGGGACTATCATTTCTGTGTTTAAAGGAGATACAGTATTGTCTGGGTTCGAGCCGGGGGTAAGGGTTACACAAGTCCAATATTCATACTGGCGATCATTAGGATTGGTATTTTCAAGCTTTACATTGTAGGTAAAGGCAGATTGATTTTTCTTGAGGGTAATGGTGACGGTACAGCGTATAAGGGTTATGCCATGTCGCCATTTTTCGCTGACATAGTTGTATTTATCATCCAGATATGACATTGCCACCGATACTTCATCAGCAGTGTTCTTAACAACAGTGAGATCCCATTTTAGGTTCCACGCTTTGCCATGCTCCGGTTCGGGAAAGGTTGGATAAATCCCACCGGGGACGACTAAATAGTTGTAATAAAATGTTCTACCCCCAGGTCCACAATAGGGCGTTGCTGGGTTTGCTTGATAAAGCTCCTCATGTTTTGTCAACTTGTTATAGCAGGAAATCAATCGGCCACCATAATCCGGTAAGAGAACCAAACGTAGATATTCATTTTCAATTACTTTCACTGGATAGTTGGTAGAGACAATTTCATTGGTTGGGCCAGATACAAACCATTGACCTTCATTGGTTTCATATTTATAGCAACGAAAGGTATAGGTTGAATCTTTAAGTTCCACTGCCAGGAGTGAAACAGTGCTTTGAAAAATGCAAACAAAAGCAAGCATGCATAGATAGTTGATCCGAGTTGTAAAGCTAGCTGATAGTGTATTACGCATTGTATTATCCTTAGGGTTTATTTTCGCATTTTCCAGATTGTAAATTAAGGCTGACTATATAAGAATTTTATTCGATTCGTCACACCATTTGAACGCGTAATTGCTAAAAAGTAAAGCCCTGAAGCAATTGCGGTATTTGGTGTTAGAACATTATCGCAGAGAGTACAATCAATCGATTTCCCCTGTAGGTTTAACAGAGTCACCTCGGTGGAAGGAGCGTTTAATCCGGAAATGGTTATGCTACCCCTTGATGAAGGAATGCACTGAATTGTCTCTTTAAATCCTCTACCTGAATTGGGAGTGCGAATAGAGGAGGTAAAGCCCAACTGATAAAAAAGGTCATTGCTGCTATTGAGCCATATATCTTTGTTAATTTCCTGTTTCCAATTAGCTAATACAGTTTCATTTGCTTCGACACGGGTATCTCCCCATCCTTGGCCAGCCCACATTGGTTGCGAATCCCAATTGACATTTATATAGGCGATTGCACGAATGTGCTCTTTATTATTATGTACATGGGAAAAAAAAGGTCTAAACCAATCATTCCATGCGCTGGTATTTGGATCGGAAATACGAAACCCCTTTGGAGTTACCTCGGCAATCATGATGGGTTTATTTTTTGATTTTGCCAGCGAGAGCATGGCCGCACCATTACTAAAGGAATGAAAGTGGGAGTATCCCAGCCAATCAACATAATCATCTCCAGGATACCAGTTCATAAGTGTTGCCGGATCTGAACTTTCATACCCCGATGATTGCCATACGGTGGCAAAGTTAGTCACATTCTCTCGACGCCATATATCAACAACCCGTTTAAAGGCTGCGATAAAGTCCTGTTGCGGGTTATAATTGTTCCAACCGCCATTAAACTCATAACCTATTCTTACATAGACTGGACGTTTGGCGTCCCGGATCCAATGACCTAACTCGATGATCTTATCGTCATGATCACCATTTTTTATATTGGTGATATGATTTTTCATGCTAAGACCAATAGCTAAGGCAGTTTTCTTATAGATGGGGCTGTCAATAATATACTGAGCACAAACGTCACCGGCTCCCCAGTTGTCAAGAGTTTTTAAACCACCGAGCTTTGGAATACCCGTATAGGTCGTGATACCACCGGCTGTGATACCAACATTTTCATGGTAGCCATCATTGTTTGGAGCATCAAAACCACCAATGGCTCCCAGATCCTGACCGAGAATTAATAAAATCTTATTATCCCGGGGTAAAAATTTTGCAGCCCAGGAGTTGAAAGTAAAGCTAAGGACACTAATGATGATTGCAAAAATTGTTGTACGCATAAGTTCTTTACCTTTGTCTCATTGAAGGTGTTAGTTTGGGAGTGTTTTTATGCGTTATGGGTACAGAATGGGCTTTCCAATGATTTTTACCATTGGTCAATGGTTTGAAAAGCCCGTTTTTATATCCTTACCGGAGAATAAGCTTTCTTCTTACATGGTTATTGGTTCCAGAGTGCACATCAATGAGATACACACCTGCTGATGGAGTAACGCCATTGATGGTATGCATCGAATGCCCTTTCCGTGCATTAAAGGAGGCAATTTTTCTTCCCATCATGGAGTAAAGAGATATATGACTATTCTCCTTGAGTGTAAGCGAAATTTGAAGTCCCGTGCCACTCTTCTTAAAAGCCATGGAACAGGAGTTGTTTTTCCAAGTCATTTTGTCAACAGTAATATTATTGGCTTTTTGATAGGCGACCAACTCTCCAGCGGGAACTTTAAAAGATACCCCGCTGGAAAAGGTCGCGGTTATGTCCTCGGCACCAGGATTAAAAGCTACATAGTACTCGCCAAACACAGCGTAGGAGGGGGTGTTTGCTGATATTGCGGGATTGTACGGGCCGAGGGCACAAAGGTTGTGCATCCAGTGATAGTAATGGGCGTCAGTCTCACTTGGAGGCGAAGGTTGGGACTCTCCGTGGGGTTGGGTTTTGTAGAACTCTAATGCTTTATCTGGATCGGCCAGGGCATAGTATTCCCAAAAAAGCTCGTTCCAGCGATTAACTTTACCATACTTCTTTAAAAACCATCCAATCAAATTGTCTTTGACATAGGCTGGGTTGCGCCCAAGATAGAGTGAGGCTGCGGTCATGGGTAATAAATTGATACCCACTGGGTACTCTTGATAACCAGTCTGTTCACTACCAAACCAGGTGGAGAATCCTACCTTATCACCCCAGAGCCATCCTGACATGGGATAGTGATACAGAGCAGGTTCCCAAATTGCATTCTGTTGAGTCCCATGATCTGGGCCATTGGGGTAACAGATTCCGTTAATATCCCACCAATAGTGGTTAACTGATTCTGATTCTGTTGTATATAAGTAGATACCAAGATCACGTATCTCTTTATTACCAGTTATCATTCCCCACAGGGCTATGCCAGAATAACAGTTGAGTGCTTCCGAGCTTGATTCTTGGTTGTTACCATCACGGAAATCAGCATCACCAGTTGCCCATGAATGTCCTTGATAGGGATCCATAAAACGGAGAAAGGGGAATTTTGGTTCATCCCGTTTCCAGTTGTTAATGTATTTGATAAGCATTTCAATACGTTCACCCCAATCTTGTGCCCATTTTTTATCATAGGTTGCAACAATTGCAGCGGCCTTAATCATGTATCCAAATTGGAAATGGGCATCATTAAGGTGTTTGTCAGTAAACATACCTTGGTTAGGCGGGTTCCCAATAAGTGCTCCATAATTGGGATCATAAACAAGCCACGCATTATCACCATCTTCAGAGCAGGAGAGCCAGTTTTCCAAAGAATTTTTAACCCACTGTATGATGGTGTCTCTCTCTGCAGTAAGTCCACACTGGTCAGCGATTCTTACTACCTGTGCTGTTCTTCCCAAGGTCACACCAGTGGCATACACCTCATTGCCTTGAAAGATGTTGTTACCCTCACCGGATGCAACCATCTCCTGTACAAAAGATGTTAACTGCGCTTTACTGTAGCCGCTTCCTGAACCGGCAACCAAGGGAAAGTGGGGGAGTATACCATAAAAGCGTTGAGTAATTGAAAACTCACCAGCATCAGTTTCGATCAATTTCATTGGGCCACGAACCGAGCGATAGGAGATATTTTTATTGAAAGATGATCCTTTATAGTGCAACCATTGGTGAGGATATAGAGCATAGGGAACACCCTTAGCGCCCTCTTTGGAATCAACGGTTGCTTTAAAAGTTGTTGTTATGGTTGATTTTTCCTCATTGTATTTCCAGGAAACTTTGGTGTCAGTAATAAAATTGAAGGCATATTTCTGGAGATACTTAAGATTTTCTATACGCTTGGTAATCTCTTTATCATTGGGAACACTGGCAACAGAGGCATAATTCTTACCCGCTAAGGTTGACGTAAAGGTGTAAACACCTTTAGCTTCGGCTTTCTTTTCCCAAGTAGCTCCTGAGGGTGCATAGATAACGTAGTTGTTTGTGCCAAAACAGGCCCATGTTTGAGTTGCATTGTCAAAGTGGTTTATCCAAACCTCTACGCCTAAAGCATTTCCCTCTTCATACCAGATGTTAGTTGAATCATCAGTTTTAACGGTGATGCCACCATCATTAGATTGAAAAAAGACATAGGGACAGCCATTCGAGGAAAAAAGTTCTAAAGCGCCGTTGTCCCAGGACATCTTCATGCCCCAATCGGAGATGAAATCCATTTTAGGTTCACCGACAGTACCACTTTTGGGATACACCTTAATTGCGTCGGAAAGCTCATGGGGTATTCTGGCATGAGGGTTACCCATACCATAATTGTACACATATTGTAACTCCATATTGGTAATAGAAGGCTCACCACGCCCTTGCTTATTTACATGAATACAGAGTGGATCTGCAATAAGGCTGATTAATTGAGGATACTCTTGATCAGCCCAATCAGTACCATTGTAATAGAGGTTAACATTCCAACTGTGTGTTACAACGGGTAGTTTAATGTTATCAGTAAGTCTTTGCGGGCTCACAGGAAGACGAACATGTCCCATCTTCTCTGTTGAATATGGCGGATCTGTGGGTTGTCCATTCAGAGATACTGCTAGCAGTAAGAGGCTCAAAACTGTTACTATTGTATTCTTCATACCATTCCCTTCATTGGCAGAATGTGTAAAACAAGTTAGTGTTAACGAAAAACATTGGTTTTAGTGAAAAGATGGTAAGGTATGAAAATTCATGTATTATTCTAAATATTGTTGTATTTTAGAATAATAAAAAGGCTATGGGGCTCTGACATATATATCTTCCTAATGATTGGCGTCGGGCGGAATTTATATATTCAACTCTGTAGTCTTTTCTTCAGAGCCCAATAAACCTTCAATGAATTACTCGATACATCCTCCTTTCATCATACCTATTTTCTGTCTCTGCACTTATTTGTAACTTGTTATATTAGGTCCAAAAACTATTATTCCATTATTATTAGTGGCTATCCAAATATTACCTTTACTATCCTTAGCAATATCAAGGATGCCTTTTCCTTCTAGGAATTGATATTTTTCACCGGCATAGTCGATCCAATGCGTTCCATTGAAACGTGTTACACCATGGGTGGTTCCAAACCAAATGTTAGATTCATCACCTACAAAGATCGTTTCGACACGATGCTTAAGGAGCGGTGAATGACTCTCATCATAGCTGATCCAGGAGGAGTCGGTGCTATTAAAGCGAGACACACCACCCTCATAACCAAACCATTTAATGTTTGACTTGTCGACTGCTACAGATAAGACTACATCAGTGAGTATAGAGGAGTTACTGGTGTTAAAAACTGTCCAAATACTGTCATCCCGTAAGTTAGCGATATTGTTATCGGTTGCAAACCAAACACTCTTATCAAGACTGTCAAAGGCAATTTCGTGAATTTGATAGGAGACAAGATTGGAGTTGGAACGGTCATAAAACTTCCACTGTGAATCTTTAAATCTTCCAATACCATCATGCATACCGACCCACACATAACCATCATTAGTAACTTGGATGGTGGAAACAAAATTACTGGGTATGAGTGATAAGAATTCGTTGTATATTTTCCAGTTCTCAGTCTGTGCTGGATCTTTTCCATTATATTGGGCGATTCCACGATCAGTGGCAAACCAGAAATTATTCTTTTGGTCACGGTTTAAAGCATGGATTGTATTTGACGGAATACCGGTGTTATCGGTTATAAATTGAAGATCCCAAGACTTACCATCATAATGTGCCACTCCTGCCAAGGTAGAAAACCAGAAATCATCATGGGGGGCGATGAATATTCCTGTTACACGGTTGTTTCGGAGAGAAAAATTTTCCTTGGTGTAATTTTTCCAGAAGACAAAGCCATTTATCGTAGTAGTGTCTTTAGACATAACTTCGATCGTATCACTTATAGGAGTCGGGACAAAAAGCGACTCGTCTTCTGAATAGTACACCTGGATACTATTGGAGGAGGGCACAGAATCGATGGTCATCAAATACTCTCTACTCGGTAAATAGTGGGCCGACGAGAGGTTTGAATAAATCGTTGATCCCTGTATGTAAAGGTAGCCATTGGCTATATCGACAGTGTCAGGTAAAAATATTTGTATCGCACCTGGTTCTAAAATGGTTAAAGCTTCTACGGGGATAGTATCTTTAATAACACGCAACCCTCTTGTAAAGGCTCGTTCCCGACTTGCGATATGAGTTGCCTCAATGTTAAAAAGACCTTTTTTACTGGATGTAATCGCAAATCTTCCCTGAGAATCTGTTGTGTCAATCAAAGAATCAGAGAGCGCTGAATCGTTTACTGGATTGTAATCAGCAGGGATGAGTCGAACTACAGTATTTGGTGCAGGGCTGTTATTTTTCTGCTTAATGTAACCGGTTACAACAGGATTACCACTCTCTGAAACACCGCCAGCAGTGGACGGAGATGCACATTGCCAGAGGCAGAGAGGCAAAAGAGCACACATGAGAAAAACAAGGAATTTGATAAGTCTCATTGTGTATCCCCCTTTTCATTCGGAACTTGTTCTGAACGGGGAATCAGCTGAAAACCAACGAGGCAGACACGTTCCGGCTTTTTTGTCTCGTTATTTGCTATGGTCATAATTCGTTTACGAAAATCCTGTATTTCCTTTTTAATTGTTTGAAATGTCTCTTCTGATACACTTAAGGTAAGAGAGGAGATATCACGATTGGTTCGTTGCTCTGTGTCGATTGCCTCGGCAAAGTGTTTCATAATTTGCTGATAGTATTTACGTAATATAGTCGAGTTTACCTCTGCTCCGGTTGAAATAACTTGATGGGTTTGACCATAGGACCCGTCACGATTTTTTTTGATAAAATTGTTGTTAATCAAATAGGTGACAGCGCCACGGGCCTGTGCTGCTGTAATGCGAGGTTTGCATAAACGGGCGAGCAAATTGTAGTCTTCTTGAAAATCTACCATGATCACCAGTTCACGGATTACTGGATAGTACCACCGCTGATAAAAGGTCAGCTTTTTATCTTCAATTCTATAGGATGCTTTGGAATAGCGCTGTGCTAAAATCTTTCTTAGAAGCTCTTCTTTGTGGCTGGGATCCTTTTCATTATTGAAGGCAACCAACAGTTCAAAGTAGCGAGTTTGTGAAGGGGTGAGTTTGAAAAAAGAGCAGATGTTTTCTATATATTTATTGGAGAGATTTCGAGAACCTGTAAGAACTCTGTTTAAGTATGTTTGGCTCTGGATATTGGCATCGCGAGCAAAGGAGCGAAAGGTGAAGCCAGGGTGATTCTCCTTATATATTTTAAAAAGATCACGTAGGTATTCACGGTAATCAAAATAGTTGAAAATATCAATAGTTCTTTGCTCCATAATTCATAATATAATCAAAAAAAAATGGAAGTGGTAAAAAAAATACAAAAAAAATGGAAACAGCAAAAAACCCCTTAAAAAAGGCTTAAAAAGGCAATATGGCTCATTTGGCAGTGGTGGAAATAAAGGTACGGTGTTGCTTAGAACATAAAAATTGGAAACAAACTTGAGGAAACAATGTAAATATGATCAGATACATTTTATGGGATTTTTCTTTGTTTATTCTCATAAAGACTTTATTACCTGTATAAAGCGGGATTAATTGTTTATTTCTTGAAACTGATGTATAATAGTAATCAGCTATATAAGCTACAACACTCCTAAAGGATCAGATAGGATCATGGTAAAAAAGAGACAGCGCAAGTATTTTTCCTTAGTCCTTTGGTTGTTGTTTCTCATCTCTTACAACAGCGGCCAAGTTGAAAGTCTTAGGTTTCGGAATATGTCCAGTGAACAGGGGCTCTCACAAAATACAATCTCCTCTATTATACAGGATGATCTGGGGTTTATCTGGGTAGGAACACAGGCAGGTCTAAACAAAATTGATGGCTATTCAGTAACTATTTACAAAGTGGATATTTTTGATTCAACGAGTATCAGTGAAAATCATGTCCTTTCACTTTGTAATGGAGAGAATGGCCAAATCTGGATTGGTACGGAATATGGATTAAACTGTTTTAATCCACTAAAAGAGACCTTTAAACGTTTTTTACACAACCCTTCGGATTCTACCTCTCTAAGTAGTAATAAGGTACACGCAATTGTTAAGGATATAAAGGGTGTTTTTTGGATAGGGACAACAGAGGGGCTTAACAAGTTTATTGCATTAACAAAACGTTTTGAGCGGATTTGTCATGATCCCCAAACTCAAATTTCTATGAGTAATAATGAGATCAGATCTTTATGTGCCAGTAAGGATGGCAGCATGTGGGTTGGTACTTATGGAGGGGGGCTCAATAAATTTGATCCAGCAACGGGAAATTGTATAAAGTATCAACATGACCCCCAAGACCCTAACTCAATCTGTGGCAATTACATTTTATCTCTTCATGAAGACACGCAAGGTCGTTTGTGGGTTGGAACAGAACGGAGTGGTCTTTGTATTTATAAAAATGAGAAAAATGGATTCGCTCAATTTCATTCAAGAACAGAGAGTGGGTCTGATTTTAAAGGAATAACAATCAATGACATTTATGAGGACCACTTAGGAAAGATTTGGATTGCCACACAAACAAAGGGTGTTTCAATATTTAATCCTTCAAATGAGATGTTTTATAATTTCCGCAATGATCCATCAAACCCAAATAGTTTAATCAGTAATCGGATTTTAGCTTTTTTTGAGGATCGTACTAATTTGATGTGGATAGGCAATGCAGACCTGGGCATTGACATATGCAATCAATCTGGTGAGATCTTTCAGCATCATCATAAGAGGCCTGATAATCCAAAGGGACTTAATGACAATATTGTTTGGGAAATTCATGAAGACAAAAAGGGCTTTCTATGGATTGGTACCCATAATGGTGGGCTTAACCGGTATGACAGGAAGAAAAATATCTATACCCATTTTACGCAAAATAAGAAAGATACAAATAGTCTTATATCAAATTTTGTTATCCGAATCAAAGAAGATAGGGCAGGGATTCTATGGATTGGTACCAATAAAGGTTTAGAGAAATTTGATCCTATTAAACAATCCTTTATTCATCATACTCATGATCCTTTTAATCCAAAGAGTATTAGTAACAATAAAATTCGGGCATTGTATGAAGACAGAGAGGGGAATTTTTGGGTAGGAACTCGAGGGGGAGGTCTCAATAAGTTCGATCGAAAAACAGGTGAGTGTGTTCGGTACAAACATGACCCTGCGGATAGTACCAGCCTTAGTAATGACCAGGTCTATAGTTTGTATGAAGATAGTCGGAACAATTTTTGGGTCGGTACCTTTGGTGGTGGGTTGAATAAGTTTGATCGTACCAGTGGACGATGTATTCGTTATGTTCCCGATCCCCAGAATAGAAAAAGCATTAGCGGGTCCTATGTCTCGGCAATTCTTGAAAGTAAAGACGGCACTCTTTGGATCGGAACTGCTGGTGGTGGTTTGAACAAATTTGATTATGCAACCAACTCCTTCACCCATTATACTGAGAAAAACGGACTCCCTAACGATGAAGTGTATCGTATCCTCGAAGATAGCATGGGTCATATCTGGATAAGCACCAACAACGGTATCACCAAGTTTAACCCGAAATCAGAGGTGTTTAATCACTATCTTAAGAAAGATGGTCTTCAGAGTAATGAGTTTAACCTATTCTCTGCTTGTAAAGGATCAGACGGTACCATGTATTTTGGTGGTATTAATGGTTTCAACTCTTTTATCCCAGAAAAAATTACCGTGAACCCCTTTCCACCAGCACTGGCAATCACCAACTTAAAAATATCCAATAAGCCAGTTCCCATAGGACCTTTGGGGCAGGGGAGGACTGTTCTAAAACAGTCAATATCTCATGCTAAAGAGATCATTCTCTCCTATAGTGATAAGGTCATTTCCTTTGAATTTGCAGCTCTTCATTTTGCGGTCCCGGAAAAAAACCAATATGCCTATAAAATGGAAGGCCTTGACAAAGAGTGGAACTTTGTTGGCAGTGATAGACGCTTTGTTACTTACTCTAACCTTGTTCCAGGTAAGTATGTCTTTAAAGTAAAGGGTGCTAATAATGATGGTGTGTGGAATGAGGAGGGGACCTCGGTTCAGGTCATAGTTGTCCCGCCATTTTGGGAGACCTGGTGGTTCACACTCTTGGTCATTTTAACAATACTATGTGTGGGTGGCATAATCGCTATTATACAGATAAACAAGATTAAATCTAAAAAGGAGCAGGAAGCCCGTGAAAAGGTGATTGCCGACATCGGACATATATTAGAATACGGACGAGCAACGGTGTATAGAAGGGAACTTGATTCAGAAAAGTATGAATATATTGGGCAGGGTATTCAGGACATTACCGGATACACTCCCGAGGAATTTACCCTAAAGCTATTTTACGAGATAGCTCTATCTCAGGAATTGGTTGGCGAACTTTCCGGTGTGCCTCTTAAAGACGCCTTTGAACAATTGCGTCAGGGGAAACTTAATAATTTTGTCCTGGATTTTAAGCTCCGCGCTAAGGATGGAACCATTCGGTGGGCGCGGGATATAACCACTGCTCTCTTTGATCAGAAAAAACGAAGACACATTGTATTGGGTATTCTTTTTGATATTACTGATCGTAAACTTGCCGAGCAAAATTTGGAGAAAGTCAATCAGGAGATGCAAAGAGACCTCAATATGGCACATAAAGTGCAATTGGCCTTTTTGGAAAAGCAACCCTCCCATTTTCCTACAACAACCTCAATGGAAAAAAGTAGCCTTCAGTTCTACCATAAATATCAACCAGCTACAACACTTGCCGGTGATTTCTTTAAGATTCTTCCCATATCAAACCATAAGGTCGGTCTCTTAATCTGTGATGTGATGGGCCATGGGGCACGTGCCTCTTTACTCACATCATACATTCAGGGACTCATTGAGGAGATCAAACCAATTGCAACTGATCCGGGCTCTTTTGTAAGTAAATTGAATACTGGATTGAATACCATCATGTACCAATTTGATACTGGGATGTTTGCCACACTCTTTTATATGGTGGTTGATTGTAAATCTGGAAAGATTGCCTATACTAATGCAGGACATCCAAGTCCTATTGTTGTGCGGCGAGATCAGAATAATGTTGAAAAATTGTATGGCAACGGGTATGTACCAGAACCGGCTATTGGCCTTTTAAAAACCTATAACTACACAGTACAAAAAGGGCAATTAGCTGAAAATGATGCGATTCTTCTCTTTACTGATGGAGTGTATGAAGTGGACAATACTCAGGGGAAGATATTTGGACAGAAGCGTCTTCTTAATTTAATTCAAGAACAGGTTGGCTCGAAGCCAGAAAAACTTCTTGATGGTATTCTTGATGCCATGTATGGTTTTGCCGAAAGTGAAGAGCTTCGTGATGACATATGCATGGTAACCATGCATAGAGGCCATCTGAACGTTGAAAATTAGGTGCCTATTTTGGGGGCAATGATTCAGCAAATTCCCGGGCTTGAATAAGCCACTTTTTTAGAGCCTGTCCCTTAAAGCCTTCCTCATTTACCATAACCCAACCCTTCATAGGCTTTCCTGTAATATCAAAGACCGTTACATGCTTTTTCGAAAGAGCTTCTTGCGCGCTTTCTTGTCCAAGTCTTAAAATCAAAAAATCTTTGTACACACCACACAACATATTACCATTAACAAGATGACAGGTCCCACCAAACATTTTTTTTCTGGTCGTGTTCCAATCAATAATGACATCACAAATTCTTTGATCAATTTTCTCGTTATAGGGCATGGTAATCTTCCTGTATTAATTTTTTGGGAGCAAGGCTGTTTCAAATACATTCACCATTCTTGGAAATATCTTGTTTGCAGTTACTTTAAAGAGCCATCGTGGTATCCATACTTTTGGTTCAACAAATCCTAGTAAGGCTATCCGTGTTTGATTATTGCCCAAATCAATTAATTGATACCACATTATAAAATCATGATATTCTACTTTAAAAAGGCCCTTTGCCTCCTTTTTCCATTTTTCATAACCCTTTGAATCTAAATCCTGCTTAAAGGTAATTTTCATGATCGAAGAGTCATGGGGAATCTCGATTGACATATCACCAATAAACCAGGATACCGCAAGCCAAGCACCCATTTCAATAAAGTAGGTGTTTGTTAGAGTATCAGATTTTCCTTTGAAAATAGGTAGTACACGACGAACATATTTAACCTTGGTGGCGTGGTGCTCCCATTGACTTAGAAGGTGGGCTACACGTTCAAAGGGATGTTCTAAAGTGGTTACTGTTAGGCATTGAAAAATGGTATGCTCTTCTTTACGCGACTCTACGAGGGTAATTTGCTCTTCTGAATTGAGCGCAATAATGCTATCAGCTTTTTGTAAGAATAAAGGATCTAAGGTGAGTGCCCCAATCGAATTGACAATAAAGAGACAGCAAATGAAATGAATGAAAATCCTAGAAAAATTGAATCGATTGAGCGTCACGTTCATACCAATAATATAGTGAAGGCATGCATTCAAAGGAGAAGTTCTAGTGACTTATGCTTGAGGTGTGTGGTCACATTTTACTGCTTCCTATAGGCAAACGTATAAACCAGCTTCTATTTAAGTATTGAAAGTTTCCCGTTTATTGTAGAAGTTCGTTTATTATCAAATGAAATAGAGTAGAAATAGATCCCCGAAGAGATTCTTCTGTTGTGTTGGTCTGTTTTGTCCCAGAGGATCTTGCGCAAGCTTCTATTGTTGCTATTGTCAACTAAGGTTTTGATCTTTCTTCCAACAATATCAAATATGTCTACTGTTATTGCTGTTACTCCTTGTTGTTCAATGACAAAACGAACTTCTGGATGGTAGGGAGAATTAAGACAATTGAAAAATAAAGTCTCTCTGTTGTCAATTATACCGCGACCTTGTATATCTGTAGCCTGGATCGAATCTAAGGTAATTGTGAAATCTAAATCACAGGGTGCGCTTGAAATCGTATATTGATTTAAAACACCGGGACCACAGCTTTGGTTACCCAAACCACGCTGCTTCGCATCAATACAAAGAGTGATATCACCGTGGTTTGGAAGGCTATGCATGTATCTGGCGTCACGTAGATTTTTAGGAGAGTAATATGATGCGTTCATGGCAAAGGGCTTTTTTGCAGAAATTTTAAATCCAATACCCTTGTCATTAAACAGGCGAACCCATCGCACATCCTGTCTGCTGCCATTCTCCTGTGGTTTTAATTGAGGCACATACATCTCTTTAACTGTTTTTTGATAAATACCAATGAGAGAGCCAGCCTTTCTATCAAAATAGTTCTCCTCTGGACCTCTTCCATACCATTTGACCCTGTTATAGGCACCAGCAATATTCATCATTATACCAATTCTTGGCAAGGTGGTGTTGGGAGGGGTCAATCGGTTTTCAAGCAAGATAGACCCATCACTCATAATAGTGTATTTACACTTGTGACTACTATTCCCACTAAAGGAGTTTGTGATATTGACTATCACCTTATTGCCAGAGGGTTGATTGTAATTAAATTCGGAGGCGGTATGATTACCCAATTTGTAAAGGTTAGACCATGAAAAGTTTCCCCCAATATCATTGTCCGTTGGTGCTCTATAGAAGTTCATCATCTGAGCGCTCCCTAACTCCTTAGTATTGTCAATAATATTCATGTTGTTATAGTTGACTTTTGTCATTACACCACTTGTTCGATTGAAGGTGGCTGAAAAAATCCTGCTATTAAATTCACCACTAACAATAACATCATTGCCTGATTCAACGACCTTAAGATCAACTAAATTTGTTACCCTTACTGTGGGTTGCTCTTTTGATGATTTCTCTGCTGTGATTTCAAACTGATCCCAAGCAACAATATGGCCAGTATTGGCCCAGAGCGTCTTTTCTTTACGTTTAAAATTTAAGGTACAAAAATATTCATTATCACTGGTAAAGCTACTTTTATCAAAGGGAATCTCTAATGTTATGTTGCCTCCTGGTGGCAATGAAATCGAAGGCAAGGGGCCCTTTTGTACTTCAATACCATTTTCAATTATAGACCAATCTATGGTAAAGGAATTAAGGTTTGTAAACCAATAGTTGTTGATAACCGAAACTTTTTTAGTAGATGAGATGTTTGACGCAGTCATTTTGATATATTGATGGGCTTTTTTAACTTCCCATAATTCAGGGTAACTTGACCTATCAGGAGAAACGATTCCGTTTGCACAGAAGTTGGTGTCATTTGGATACTTGGTGCTCCCTGGAAAGAATCCTCCATACACAAAAAGAGCCTCTGTTGAGTTGGGCTTTCTAAGGCCCTGGTCAGCCCAATCCCAGATACATCCGCCAAGCACTTGGGGGTTATTGTTCATGGCCTCCCAGTATTCCATGTAATTGCCCAACCCGGTTCCCATCGAATGGACAAACTCATTATGAAAAAAGGGTTTTGAAGCATTGAAGTTTTGGCAAAAGATTACTGGTTGATACATTTCGCTAATCATGTCGCAGACATCATTCATTCGCTCGTAATGCAGCGGTCGTGAGGGGTCAAAATTCTTGGTATATTGCGAAAGGTTTTGAAAATTACTCCCAGGGCCAGCCTCATTGCCCATAGACCAGCTCCAAATACAGGGGTGATTTTTATCCCGCTCCAGCATGCTGATCATACGGTCCCGGTGCGATTCAAGCCAATTGGGATTGTTGCCTAAGGTTGTACTTGGATGGTAATACATTCCATGGGATTCAATGTTGGCCTCATCTTGAACATAAAGGCCGTATTTGTTGCACAGATCATACCACTTTGTGTTATTGGGATAGTGACTACACCGTACTGCATTGATATTAAATTGCTTCATTAGCGTGATATCTTTTAGCATATATTCATCAGTGGCAACCCGACCAAGGTCTGGGTGATGTTCATGCCTGTTTACTCCCTTTATTTTTACTGGTTGCCCATTAATGCAGAGTCTTACATTTTTGATTTCCACCTTGATAAAACCGGTATGACACTTTTCAACCTCGATTGTATCACCGTCAGCATTTTTTAGGATAAACAATGTGGTATAGAGGTTAGGACTCTCAGCACTCCACTTTTTTGGATTTGGTATAGTGGTGTTGTTGAAGGTCACTTTCTTTTCTGAGCCTGCGGTAATACTGGGTATTGTTTCATTCAGGGATTTGATAATGCTATTATTATTGTCAAGCAGTTGTGCTACCAGGGTGTGTTGACCAGCAGTCTGAGTTCCATAATTTTTAAGCTTTGCCGTTATTTTCCATATCCCATTGGTATAGTTTCCTGTAAGATCACCTTGCACAAAGAAATCACGAAGGTGTACCTTGGGTGTAGAAAAGAGAAATACATCACGAAAAATACCACTGAGCCGCCACATATCCTGGCACTCTAAATAACTTCCATCGCACCAGCGGTAGACTTCAACAGCAAGGGTGTTGGTACCACCCTGAACGTGGCTGGTAATATCAAACTCTGCTGGGGTCATACTGCCCTGACTATAGCCAACTTTTTTACCATTGACCCACACATTACAGGCTGCCTTTACTCCTTCAAAGTGCAAGAAGATCTGCCGATCGCTCCATTCTGTTGGAATGGTAAATTCACGTCTGTAGGAGCCCACAGGATTATCATTATCAGGAATGTCGGGCACCTGATTAGGATGAGAAATCGCCTGAGGGTCAAAGGGAAACTGATGGTTGCAGTAGATTGGAATACCATACCCCTGAGTTTGCCAACTGCTTGGTACGGTAATGTTATCCCAACCACTAACATTATAGGAAGGTGCCTCAAATCCAACAGGTCTATCAGAGGGTTTTGCTGCCCATTTAAACTTCCAGGAACCGCTCAATAACTTGTAATAGACCGAGTCTTGTGCAGAATTGCTTTTTAAGGCACTTTGAACACTCGGGTAGGGGAGTAAGGTTGCATGGGCAGGCTCTTTGTTTCTTCCTATAACTGAGAGATTGTCCCAATCATCATTGGGGCCAGCATAGAGAGTACTTAAGTGAAACAAGGGAATTGTTAGGAATAGCAAAATCCAGTGGAACTGAGAGTTTTTCATGTTTAATCCAAGTTTGTGGTTTATGGTACTTGATAATAATGGTTTACATTTTAATTTTGCGAGTAAAATAAATTATATCAGTGAGGGATTTAAAAGGGCTTGTTTGTGAATGGGAGGAGTCTCAATGCAGTACAAACTATTTGAGCTTTTATAATCTCTTTAAAATATAAAATCCATTATCAGTTTTAATTACATCAGTTATCTGATTTTTTTGTAGATTTTCAACAGAAAACCTTACTTTTTCGTGTAATTCCGAAGGCCTCATCAATCCGATATCTCCTCCGTCTGCAGTATTTGGTCCCTTAGAATATTTTTCAGCTAGTTTATCAAAAGCTTCACCACTTAATAATGATTGATGAATTTTACAAGCGATATCCTCATCTCCAACAATAATAATTGCTAAATGCAATTTGTCTTTGGCTTTAGTATCATCAGCTTCACTAATATTTTGTTCTTTTCCACTACTATCAATAAATTTAAAAGATTTTACTATTCTTTGAAACTCATCCTTATTATTCTCCCATTGTAATATTAAACAGGACGTTGAAATTCCGTAAGATTTATTTTTTTCTTTCATGATAAACATTTCACCCATACATTTTCGACCTTCTCTTGTAAAAAAAAAGGCAAAGTGAGGTGGTGTACCATTATCTGGTTTTACTAATGCTTGAAATTCGTAGTTGTTTTCGCTTTTGGCCAATGATTTTTTAATCTCTCTATAAATGGTTTCAACAGAGGGGAAATTACCAGTTTTATCGAAAGAAACAATGCTTCCATCCTTCCTGTCGATATTTACAAGTAATAAGGGTGCTTTTTTATTCATTTCTAAATATTTATATCCCTTAGGGATTAGTACCTTAAAACCGAACTTAGAGGAAAAAACAAAGTCTTCAGTTACATAATTTTCATCGCTTTTTAATTTATTATGTACCTCCCTAATATTTGGCAACTTTTCCTCTTGATAAAAATTTATGAGGTGAACAATACCTCCGACTAAATTAAAGAAAAAGATAATAGCAAGAACTAACAACCAAGGTTTTTTGAAGAATTTGTTGTTTTTTTTGCAGTAAAGGAATAATACAAAAGATAAAAGAATACATGTGACAACGAGATCTAAAACATTTCCTATTAGGCCACCTATAAAATTACCCATTATAAACCTTTATACATTCTCAAAATTTGATGAATTCATACTATTAAAATGCTATTTGGGCTTTAACAATTCAAAAAGAAAAAGCTTTTGTCTGATATTTTTATAAGGATTAATTAGGTTTTTGACTCTCAAATTCCCCTTGGTCGAGATAGGTAATCAACTCTTTAAATTTCAGCACTATTTAGTAATTCAGAACATGGTGCCAATGATCAAGACACATAAAGTTATAAATGTTTTATAATTATTTAAACATTTATGTCAATATGTAGAAAAAATGAATTATTTTATGATATGTGTAGCAATTGAGTATTAATGCAAAGGGTAAATGCAATTTTTGCTTGTTTATAACAATCATCAATTTATCAAAGGATAATCACCATGGATCTCATATACTTGGACAATTCCGCAACAAGCTATCCCAAACCGCAAATAGTCTATGATTATATGACCGATTTTTATAAAAAGCAGGGAGTAAGTCCTGGGCGATCTGGGTATGATATGTGTATGATCACCGAGGAAATTATTCACAACACCCGTAAAATGTTAACTAGCTTTTTTAACGGCACCGACCCTAACCGATTGACTTTTAACTATAATGCGACTGATTCTCTCAACATAATTATTAATGGACTTGTTGAGAAGGGTGACCATGTAATTTCCACCAATTTGGAGCATAACTCTGTTTTACGGCCACTCTATCACCATGAACAGGATAAAACAATTGAGGTAACCTATTTACCCTTTGATGAGCGGGGGTATATAAATCCGGAGGATGTTAAAAAGACGATTAGAGCAAATACAAAAATGGTTGTAATGAATCATGGATCCAATGTGATTGGAACAGTGCAACCGGCAAAAGAGGTTGGCAAAATCTGTGCAGAGGCGGGAATTCTTTTTGTGTTGGATGCCAGTCAAACCGCTGGGGCAGTGCCTGTTGACGTGCAAGCTATGCAGACCAGTGCCATAGCCTTTACCGGGCATAAATGCCTTATGGGCCCAACTGGCATTGGTGGTATTTATACGAGCGAAGGAATAGAGATTAAACATACTCGCTACGGTGGAACCGGTGTCCGCTCTGCTGTGAGAACTCATTTGGATGAGTATCCCTATCGTTTAGAAGCTGGTACCCTTAATACGCTGGGTGTTTCTGGCCTCAATGCAGGACAGCGTTGGCTGGCAAAAGAAGGTATAGAAAATGTTCATAAACAAGAGATGGATCTTTGGGATACCTTGAGACAGGGACTGCAAAACATTGAAAAGGTGACCACCTACTGTGCCCAAGATAGACATGATAAGATTGCAGTGTTAAGCTTTACTGTTGAGGGTTGGGAAGCTTTGGACGTGGGCACCATGCTTGATGTGGATTATGGTATTGCCTGTAGAACCGGGTTGCAGTGTGCACCACTTTTGCATCAACAGTTGGGAACCGATAAATTAAGAGGTGCAATTAGGTTTAGTGTTGGGCCCTTTAATACAGAAAAAGATATTATAGCTGCGCTGGAGGCTGTGGAAGAGATTGCATCGCTTCCTCGATAGAAAAAATCTAAACAACTAATGCTGAGGATACAAGCTCAAGCATTTGAACCACTTTTAGGTCAAGCTTGTAATGGTCGATAACATCAGTTAATCCGTCTACGCAATTATGGCAAATCGTGCAGACCTGCTTTGCACCGGTTGCTTTAAGTTGATCTGCCTTGATTTTAGCTGAAGCCATACGTAAGGGCTTGTATTCAACCATAGAGAGCAGGCCGCTTCCACCAGTGCAACAATAGTTATCCTGACGATTAGGATACATTTCACGAAAATCTGTGCATACCTGCTGTAATAACCAGCGAGGTTCCTCAATCAGATCGCCCGAGCGAACAAGATTACAGGAGTCGTGAAAGGTGATTGGATCACAGTTCTTTGATGGATCAATAACGATTTTATTATCCTCGATGTAGCGCTTTAAGGTGTGGATGATTGATTCTGTGGGAAGCTCCTGTTCATAGTTTGCCCAGTTATAGCCTTCCCATCGAGTTGATCTATAGCCATGACCACACTCGGAAATGACAATGCGTTTAGCTGACAATTTTTTTGCTGCCTCGTAAACGTTTTTTGCTACAGAGGCACCAAGCTGATCGTCGCCAGAAAAGAGTCCAAAGTTGGTTTGGTCCCAGCCAAAAGAGGGGAGAGTCCAAGACTCACCAGCAAGGAAGAAAATTTTGGCAGCATCGGCAATTGATCGTGGGTCAAACTTTACTTCACGAGGGTTAATGCAGTACATTAAGTCACAACCCTTAACATCAACTGGGATATGAATCTTGTCTGTTCCAAGCTCATCCTGCAACTCCTCTTCCATCCACTCTAAGGTCTCTCTAAAATCCTCTTCGCTTACTGCCATCTGATTGCCGGTTTCCCACTGATCTTTGCTCACAGCAAACACACCCTCAGGAACAATGCCAAGCTCAGTTAGAATACCCCGGGCAAAGCGGATCAATGCCGCAGTATCCACACCCATGGGGCAGTTAAAGGTGCATCGTTTACAGGCACTACAAGTGCCAAAAACAATGTTTTTAAGACGATTGAGATCTTCGTCATTGGCAATGGATTTGGCATGAACCCACCAAGGGATTAATCGACCAGTAAAATCCATATGGCGCTTGAAAATACGACGAATTTGGTCTGCCTTGTAGGCGGGAGTCATTGTTGGATCATTGGGGTGGGTCTGTGAATAATGGCAGGACGAGGCACAGAGACCGCAATGAACACAGCCCAACATGGAAGAGACAATTGATCGGGTTGACCGTTTTTTTATAAGGGATGTGAATTCTCGGGCATTATCTTTTTGGCTGGAATAGGTTCTAAGGTTTCCCTTTTTTATGCTTTGTAAATCACTCTTTTCTGCCTCTTTTTGGGATGCAACTTCCAGTGGAAAAGATTCTATTGATTTGCTCTCTTGCTTGTTAATAGTCATACTATTTGCTACCTTTTAAAATACACACCCCGGTGGCCAGCGATTCTTCCCAAAAAGAATCGAGTAAAGGGATAATAGAGATAATGACAGATTTTGGAAAAGGGAACATAGACCAGAAAAAAGGTTGTTATGATAAAGAAAAGGATCTGAGGAAGCTCATTATCTTGATACCTATTGGGCATAGCAAAAAATGCGGACGCAAAAAATAGGTTTATCATGATGAGTGCAAAATAGTCATCAATAGAGCTAATTATTCGAACCGAAGGAATTTTTATTCGGCGAAATATGCGAAAAAGCCCCACAAGAAATGCTGCAGCAACTGTAGCCTGAAAGAGGCGGACAATTACTACCTGTTCAAAAAGCTGTGGCCAATAGGGAATAATGAAGGTAGCAGAAATGCCGGCCACCACTCCCACATGGTATATCACAAATTGTAGATAAAAAAGAGGATGTTTTCGAGTACTCTCCATGGCATGAGGCATGGCTACATTCATCATTGAATAGGCAATTGAAGCTGTTTGATTTCCCACAGAGGTTGTTTTTTCGCTCTGATAACTAAAACGGAAAAGCCATATCAGCTTGATGATGTAAGCAATTCCCATAAAAGAGAGGGCTACAATCTGTACTTCGTTTTCTAGTAGATAAAGAAAGTCGCTCATTGTTGTAATACAATTAATAGTAATAAGTTATGAATAACTAATAAAGTTGTTCGATAAGATATATAAATGTTTATACACAACCATCTGGTTTCGGTAATCCTGCGATTTTGCAGGCACCTTTTGCAGGTCCCTTAGGAAAAAGCTCATAGATCTCTTTTAGCTTTAATCCAGAGGCTTTGCAAAGCTTTCTTACCATGGGCGCCATACTGTTTTCTGTATAATATTCGCGAATATAATTAATCACCTTCCAATGATTGTCGGAAAGATCACCAGTACCATCCTCTTTTGCAAGAATCGATGCGATCTCCTCTGTCCAAACTGTTGGATCAACTAAAAAACCATCTCCATCAACTGATATATCTGCCATTGTTCAACTCCTTTTACCGTATGATTTACTTCAAAACTATACCTATTAAAATAGCATAAAGTTACAAATGTTGCAAATGTATTAAGGTTATAATGTGTATAAGATGAAATATTTACAGTTTAAATGATTTAAAACGCAATTATCCGCGGTGAGAAAGTAGAATGGCAGAGGATGTTTATAAGAATTATTGCAATTAACCTCTATAAAACTTTTTTTACTTTTTAGAAGTATTATGTATATTACTATTGAGTTATCACAAATCAAGCGTCTGCCTTTCAATTTGAAGATAGGTGCTAAAAAGCATATAACCCATGATCACATTTTACATCAACCATCAAGGACTCCATTCATGAAAGCAACGTTTGTGTTGTGCCTTATATTCTCGCTGAGTATTGCTATCTGCGCAACGGATGAAATTGTTGTTCAAGGTGGATTCATGCATAATGCTTGGGCACAATCAGACTCATCACAGTTATTGGCGTTAGAGATATTGTCAACTAAAAACACCAGCACCTATAAAAATCCTTGCCAAATAATTTTTTGTGTTGATGCTTCTCGCTATATGGAGGGTTCGCCAATTAATTTGGTGAAGCATTCGGTAAAATCATCCCTTTCTTATCTTACCAAGGATGATTATGTGGGAGTAATCACATACAATGATCAACCTAGGGTCGAATTTCCCATTAAAAAGCTGGTAGGAACAGTAACAAAAGATATTGCCCGTTCAATTGACCTTATTCGCTTTAAAAAGGCTCGAAACCTTTCTCTCACCTTAGATTTAATTGAAGAGCAACTAATGCTTTGTAATACACGAAAAAATACCAGGAAATCGGTCATTCTTGTTACCAATGGAAATCCCCAAGAAGGTGTGTTGGATAGAGATTCACTTATGCAAAGGATCGTTGCTATTTCGAAACAATACCAAGCTAGTTTTAGTACCATTGGGTATGATAAATATTTTGATGAGGATTTTCTCATTGCCTGTGCAAAAAATACTGGTGGTACAGCTTTGGTTTTGGATGAATATCATGTCGAATATATTGCTTCGGTTATTCCCAGCATCGTGAGTTGGTTTAAGGCATCCTTTTATAAGAATATTGCTATAAACATTGATTTACCCAAGGGTGTAACTATTGGTAAGGTCTATGGGGCTGTGCAAGCTGGTCAGTCGATTCTTGTAAAAGATATGGGATCCAATGAAATGAAACCGGTTATTGTTGAATTATTCAATCCGCCAGCTCGATCCAAAGATCTGGCTGTGGAAGTACAATATACTAAGCTTAACAATATGCAGAAGCGTTCCCTTCCTGTTTATATTGATTTACGGGTTAATGAAGAAAGTTGTGGCTACAACAAGAAATATGCATCAAATTTAATTACCTTTTCAATACTTCAGGATGTAACCAAATCATTAACCGAGTTTAAAAAGGGAAAACTTGTTAGGAATGAGTGCGCCAATGAATTGAAAGAAAGACTCAAAACCTTAGAGCAAACTAGGATGTCCTTGGATTCGCCCTTCTTTAATCGAAGTATTAAATTTCTTAACAGAATTCAATTTTACATAAAGAATGAAGCAATTGAAGACGAATACTTGCTCAAATTGATTGATTACATTAAGGTCCAATATTTATCCGCTGTAAGATTATACCATTGATCTCATATTATCAAAAAGGGAAGTCGTGACGCTTTACATCCATTTTTTCAGAGCGTGAACTATTTTAGCTTAGTCAAGCAAACAGTTGAATAACGTGATGAGATATTAATAAAGGAGAATAGAAATGGTAATTAAAAGCTTGGAAAATCTTGAAGTGGTAGAGGTTGAAATGGAGGGTGTAAAAAACGCCTTCAGACAAACACCAATCTCCTCCAAGGATGGGGCGCCACACTTTGCATTTCGGGTGTTTACTTTAGAACCAGAAGGACACACACCCTATCACACCCACCCCTTTGAGCATGTAAATTATGTTATTGAAGGTGAAGGGGTAATCGTAAATGAAAAAGGTGAGCAGCAACCGTTTAACAAAGGTGATTTTGCATTGATTCAACCTGAAGAGAAGCATCAATATCGTAATGTGTCAACTGACGAACCCTTTGTGTTTATCTGTGCTGTACCTACTGATTATGAGTAGGTAGTTGTCTGGAATAAATATGTGGTTCTGATATGTAAAAAATAAATTGTTATGCGGGGGAGATCCCGCTCAATCCGCCATAACTGAACTTTTATAACAGCCTATCCACCTGGATCTCTGGTTTCCCCCAGTTTAGCGCTCCATGTGTCTACAATGATGACAAGTGAATAAATTTTCTGTTACGGGAACACACTAAGATTTGGCATACTTGGTCTAAATAAAAGTAAAGCAGTTAATCTTTTGCGCCAAGGATGTGAAAGGTGCGGAGCAGTGTTTTTGCAGAGCAAAAACACCGTAGCGAACGCGAAGCCTGGAGCAGCCTGGTTCGAGGCGAATGCCGAGAAGGCGCACAAAACTCCCAATAGCATTCCTCACCTTAATATGTAAAAGATACCTACTACATTAGAAATAGCGATAAAAAATTAACTATAGCGTTGTAGTTATTCTTATAGCTTTGAGTAATATCTCACCTTTTTTCCACCTCCATGCTATTACCATTGACAAATTAAATCTGATTAGGGTAGAATTAAGAGTAAACCCCTGGGCAATTTAACATCATTAGGTAGCGAAGGTATTTTGAGCAAATCCCCACCCCCACAAGAACAGACAACCCCGGAGGGTAACTATTCACCTCTGGTGTTAATTTTTTCAAACAGACCACGCATCCGGGATATTTTTGCAGTGGGGCTTTTGCAATGCCAATATAGGATAACTCAGGCGACCAACTCAAATGTGGCTTGTCTCAAGGCAAGTCAATTTGTTCCTGATATCATTATTGCAGATATCACGGCAAACAACACCAAAGACATTTTAATGCTCAATAGACTCCGTCATTCCGAGCGAACCAGAAATACACCACTCCTTGCAATCGTCCCCAATACCATCAAGGAGAAGCTGGAAAAAGCTCTTAATGAACGAAGCAGTATTAGCAATAATTCCGAGTACCTCCAGTTTCACCTCATAGAATATCCCTTTAATTTTGCAGACCTGCTAAAAAAAGTTGAGGTGATTTTACAGAAATATGGTAAGCTACCACCAAAAAAACAGCGACGAAACGATGAAGAGGAGCAAGCCAACTTTGCCTTGGAGAAGAAGCTATTTGATCCCAATATCTCCAAGGAGACTAAGCTTCGAGAGGTCACTGAGGCACTGCATAAGCAATGGGTCTTTCCATACACTGTTATAAAGGCACTGGATATAATTGGCAATGAGTCAAGCTGCTGCAACGAACTTGCCAAATGTATACAGTCTGATCCCTCTGCTTCAGCTGCAATATTGAAGGTGTCTAATACCGTACACTATGCAAAGAGACGACAAAGGATAACGGATATTAAAGAGGCTGTGGTGCGATTAGGTTTTAAGCAGACCAGAAACCTCTTGGCCTGTTTAGCCTTGATTGATATGTCTTCGGAGACCTATGGTGAATCAGGGTTTACCCGTTTTGAATTCTGGCTTCATTCTCTAACAGTTGCGATAATTGCGGCAAAACTCTGTGAGGATAGTGGTTTTAGGCGTCCAGAATTGGGATTCGTTGCCGGACTGCTCCATGACCTGGGAAAGATACCACTGGATAACAATTTTAAGAATGTTTTTCCTCAATTGTTAGAGGAGACAACCTCTGGTATTGATATGTTTTTTAGGACCGAAAAGAATCTCATGGGTTTTTCCCATGCTGATCTTGGTCATTACTTGGCACAAATCTGGAATTTCCCGCAATCCATATCTGATGCGATCTTGAATCATCATAAACCGCTCAAAATTATGGAAACTACTCCAGCCTTAGACCGCATATTGCAAGAATCTGTTTTTGTGGCCAATCAGGTTGCTAAAGCAATGACCTTGGGGCATAGTTGTGATGAGATTGTTCGAGAAATTCCCGTTGAAATGCTTAAGGATTTGCAAATACCCAAAGGTATTTCTGAGCAATTTATGGCATCAGTCATTAGTATATTAAATCAATTGGCCAAGTACCTCAATATACGGATGAAACCACTGACCCTGTCACAATCCTCTGGGCCGGTAACAGATGGTGAGGTGGTGTTTGTCCATGGCAATCACTCTGAATTTCATCCAATCGTGCTGGCGCTGAGAAATAGTGGCTACGTTGTACATGTTGTCAAGCATATGCCTATTGATTTTGAAGATAATATTCGAGTGGCCATCTCCATGCCCGAGGTTGAGACTCCCCTTGACATTATGCTCTACGAGGATGACCAGCCGAAGCGCGAAGAATCCAATGTGCTAAAGCTCTATATTGTTGATATTGATCCTGAAAAGGCACCAACGAAAAATTTTGTTGATAGCAATATGATGTTTTTAAATCAGGATCACCTGGATATGCGCTTTGTTCTTCATATATTAGACAAGTTTTTTGGTGAGGTTAATATTCCCGATAGACCTCCTGAGGAGCCTGAAAAAGAGTAAATCATCTTTTTTTAAATAGCTTCATATCTGTATGGAATTATTTCGGCATTAATTTATACTGTTTCTTAAGAGTTTTGTCCCATGATTTTTGACAAAACTCTTATAGAAACAGTTATGCCGCAACACAACATAGGACATAATTATTGAGAAGCGGTATAAAAATTGAAATCATTTGGGTCCATATCACTCTTTTGCTTCTATAATTCTCCAAGAAATATTTGATAATGCTATGTTATTATTATAAAATTTTGATTATTTTATCTACTTCGGTATAGGCAAAACATCAGAGAAGTTTGGAACATGACCGAAAACACTGTTATACAAAGGAAATAATATGGCTATCTTAGTTGAACGAGATAATATTGGTCTCTTTGGGAAGATGAACTCCGGTAAAAGTAGTGTTATGAATCTTTTAACACAGCAGGAGACCTCTATTGTCGATAAAACTCCCGGTACCACAGCTGATACAAAAGTTGCCTTGATTGAATTTCATGGTATTGGGCCGATAAAACTTTTTGATACAGCCGGTTTGGATGAAAGTGATGTCTTAGGAGAAAAAAAGAGAAAGAAGGTCTTTAATAATCTCAAAGAGTGTGATTTAGTTATTGTAATTATTGACCCAGAAACAGAGGACTTTACAACAGAACAGGAGATTATCACAGAAGCTCGTGATCTTGACAAACAGCTATTGATTATTTACAATCTATTTTCAAAGAAGGGAAAGGATTGTGTTGCCAAGGTTGAGCAAAAAATACCTCTTGTCAGATTTTATAAAACTATTGAGATTAGCGCCAATGATCAAACCTTCAGAGATTCTCTTATTTCTTTTGTCATTGAAAACTTCCAATCAAAAAATAGCCAGATCGAATTACTCCCTTTTCTTGTAAAAAATGAGTATTACATACTTATTATTCCCATGGATGAAGAGACTCCTCCAGGACGATACCTCCGTCCTCAGGCAATGGTAGAAGAGTATATTACCCGCCATTGGGCCTATCCTATCTCCTTTAGGCTTGATCTTGGGAAAGCGCGTAGCAAGAATCCAGCAATACACGAAGAAGAGTATGCTCGGTATTTGTCTTTTGTAAATAATTTCAAACATCCACCAAAGGCAATGGTCACTGATTCGCAGGCCATGGATATCATGTCCCAGTGGTGTCCAAAAGAGGTGTTACTAACGACCTTCTCCATTGTCATGATTAATTATATCAGTAAAGGTAAACTACAATCCTTTGTGGAGGGGGTAAAAGCATTATCGAATCTAAAAGAAGGGGACCGAGTATTAATAGCAGAGGCCTGCAACCACTCCCGTATTGGAGAGGATATTGGTACTGTTCAAATTCCCAATTATATCAATGAAAAATTTCCCGGAGTAGTCATTGAACACAATTTTGGAAGAGAATTCGAGAATAATGAGGATCTTAAAAAATATAAGCTGATTATTCACTGTGGTGGTTGTATGATCAGTGCGCAGAAGCTTGCTGCACGCTTAAGAGACCTGGATTCTCTATCTGTTCCCTATACTAATTACGGGGTTTTTCTATCCTTTATTCAAGGTACTGATTCATTACAAAAAGTGCTAGAGCCTTGGGGACTCAAAGAGGTGTTGAATACCTAAAGAGATATCCAGACTATTTTGGTGTTGGTCCAAAAACGATAATTTCACCGGATGCTGTACCTATCCACGTGTTTTTATCTTTATCAATACCGAGTGCGGTAATGGATTTGTTGTGAATGTGCTCAAATCGTTTTCCAACATAATCGATCCACAGGGTGCCATCAAACCTTGTAAGGCCACCTAACGTACCACACCAGTAATTATCCTGATCGTCATGAGCAAGAGCAGTCACCTTATGTGCAAGCACTGGTGAATCAGTTGAATCATAAATTGAGCCAATTCCACCACCAAGACACACACTATTATCACCCCTATGATTCAGACCAAAGGAAAACTTGTCATTTCGGTCAGTTATAAATGCATGCTGTGTGTCCATTTGCGATTCTCCAAGTTCCATTCCCGGTGTATACCAGGATGAACCATTATATCCTGCAACTTTATATCCATGAGAATAGAGCAAATCACCATCTGTTTGTATATCAAGATTGTTGATGGTATCACTAGCCAAATCTGAAGTGATTGAAGTTGTAAAGACATTTTCCACTGTTAAGGAGCCACGAAGCATTTTTGCTATTCCTGTTCCATAGGAGGTGAACCATTTAGTGCCCTCGCTATCAACCACGATATCGATTACATTATTCAATTGGGTTGTGTTGTGACTCAGATTAGCAAATTGTGTCCAATCGCCATTGTCAAATTCAGCTACGCCAATTACATTGGCCACATACATCTTTCCATCCTGGCCCAGAGTAATCTCTTTAATCTGATCCGATCTCAACCCAGAATTAGTTTTAGTGTAGGTTTGCCAGTTTTTGCCATCAAAGGATAATACACCATGCTCTGCCGTACCAATCCATGCAACACCGTTTTGATCAAAGATTATACCTGAAATAGAATCATTGGGAAGCAATGAATTATGTATAGAAAAATGTGCCCAAAACATATCAGCATTTATCTCGGTTGTATCATTGGTGATTATGGCAAATGTATCGGCTATTATTCTTGGGGAAGCACCATCATTGGAAACATCATATAAAAGTGAGGTGTGCGTCCCTTCAATTACATTTTTTATTGTAAGGAGAAACTCATTATTCCCCAAGTCAATGGCTGATGAGAGCATGGAAAGTCCCGTAGTTCCCTTAAAAAAAAGTGCTCCATTGGAACGATCCAGTTCTTTTGGAATAAAAACTTTCAGCACCCCAGTTTCTTTAAGATACATGTTCGGTATTTTGTGGACAACATCACCATTGACCACTGCTTCTGGCAGGAAAGCCTTGGTTTTATTTTGCCTATTAAATGCTTCAATAGAGTAGGTCCCCACCGGTGTATTATCAAAGCGAAAAAGTCCATTACTCTCAGTTGTGTCAATATATGTTTGGTCAAGAGGTCCATCGACCAATGGATTATATCCTGAAGGGATTAGTAACACTTCACAATTCTCAGCAGGGAAGCTATTATGGTCCAATAGTAACCCCTGGACTCTACGTTTTATAATATCAGTTAGTTTGATGATAATGGTTACATCTGCATTAACATTAATATTTATATCTATATAAATTGATCGTGATGGATTTTTAGTATTTGCATAATAGAGTGACAACTTGTTGGTTGCTGGCAAGGTGTTAAAAATTGCAGAGTATGCATTTATTCCTTCTGATTGCGCATTAGATAAGTCTAAATAACAATCGGTTCCAGCCATATAAAAGTAGCCATTTGTTACATCAAAGGTGTCTGCAAAGATAATTTTTAAGGTGCCGGTATTTTTAATATCCGCATTTAATTTTAAATTGGAAGTGTCATTTACAGTAAATTGATGATCCAAGGAACGTTTACCTGTAGATACATCATGGATCATGAGGTTGTATTCCCCTTTAGTAATGTTTTTAATTTCATAGGCACCCATTGAGTCTGTTGTATCTGAAAAACATTCCGGTAATGTACCATCTTTTCTTATATCATAGTCCTTTGGATAGGCACTAACCAGAACATTATTAGCTGGTGCGCCATTGTCTTTATGTTGAACAATGCCAGAAATTTTGTTTTCCATTGGAGGAGTGATATCAATGATCGTTGTGTCATTTGAGAGTATATGGACTGAGTCAGCATAGGTCGCTCCATGCCCGGGGTTGTTGATTATATCATAGTTTAAGGATGGCAGGGTGCCAGAAGGTAATGAATCTAATTGCAAAGCAACAACACTGTCATTAATGGGTGTTATATTGTTTTCAAGATATTTGAAGAGTAGGGTACCCTCAACATAGATATAGGCTGCAGTTGTTGTCACGGTATCTGGTATAAGGAGCTGTAGGTGACCAACTTTAACAACAGAGCTTGCTGGCACATGGGTGGTATCATTTTTTACAGCAATTTTTTCTACAAAGCATTTTTCTGCTGCGCTTAAACTTGTTGCGAGAATATTGTACATACCAGAATCATTTGGGTTGACCTCAAAGCAATATGATCCAGAATTATTGGTCGTATCAAATAAGACAGTACTAAGAGTTGTATCCAGCACAGGATTGTACAACGAAGGAATTAAACTGACTTGAACATTCGGTTTAGGGTTTCCATTGGAGTCGGTAATTGTGCCCACCACAACAGCAATAACCTCAGAGGAACTTCCCCCGTTGGAAGAAATAGGATTGGTTGTACAACTTAGGCACCCCAGGACTATTAAAGCGATTAAATATACAAGTAATTTTTTCGTCATCATAAAATACTATTCACTTTTAACTATATCGGTTAATGGGAAGAGTTGGAAGTTGACCTGGCACACAGGGTCAAACTCAGTGTCTTTATTAACAAATTCAATGAGTTGCGAGCAAAATCGATCCACTCGCTTTTTGAGTTTTTCTTAGTCTTTTTGTGATACACTGAGAGTTAATGCTGAGAAGTTGCGATTTTCTCTATTTATATTATACAGGGCATCTTTAGAAATATCAATGGTATTTAGGACAAAGTTGTGTATAATCACCGATTCAGAGTTAAATACTGTGATTATATGTTTTGACGTGAGTTCGAAGAGGCCACTCTTTTTTTCTTCAAAATGCCCTATTATGTGGAGTACAATAACTGTTCTTTCCACCGAAACCATCCTTATTGAGAATGGTGTCTTTCAACAATTCAAATTGCTATAGTTTATACCTTTTGAAAGTGTTATAAGAAAAGTGTGGTATGGGTTTATTTGGAAATGAATCTAATTACTTGATGAAAATTGAGAATGCCTTGTGTTACCGCACGGTGTGAGTGCTTCCGTCAATGGTATTAAACCAAAAGATGAGTTCATTTTCATAATGAGTAAAACAATCTCTCAAATGTTCAAAGCGGCCGCAAGGGTAAATGTCACCAAATTTCTGGACTGCTTTTTTAATCAATTGCTTCTTTTCTATACTCATTGCATCCTCCACAGAGAAATTCGATGATTGTCTTTGTGTCTATACTGAATAATGTAACACAAAAAAGTGGCTTTGTCAACAAAAATGTTTAGTTAATATAAAATAAATAATTTATAAAATAAATTAAAAATGAATTATATCAATGAGTTATATAGTAAATATGTTTAGTAAATAAAATAATATAAAGTGCTTCGACCTATTCTATTGTATATGTGCTTTTAAAAGAAGTTGGTTATAGTAAAATTTGGATGCAATAAATGAAGATTAAAAATGTTATTGTGAAAAGAGAGGGATAGATATGTTGGACAGAATCAGGGATATGCTGAATTATAATTACAAAATATTAGAATCTGTAATTGGTTCAATGGGGAGTTTAATTTGATTCAAAAGATGTTTTGAATTTAAAGTGACATTACCAATTCGCGGTGGGCCATTAATTTCCTCACATCGTCTAATACCGGATAATAATTTTTTAGGATAATTTCCCTTTTTGCGAATCCAATTTCCAAGTTCGAATAGACTCAATGGATGTGGGCCGCCAAAATGAAAAAGACCAATAAGATCTCTTTCTAAGCATTGGAGGATCATTGCTGCAATCGCATCACAGGATACACAGCTTCGCCACTCATCTGTAAAGAGGGTCACTGGTAATCCCTTTTTGAATCGAGATTCAATCCAGTCGTGGCCACCTTTGTCGCCGGTAATAGATTTTCCGACTGGTAAACCAAGTCTGATAATACAATACTTTTGACAACGCTTAATTGTCTCTTCTGCTTCAACAAAGGTTTTGCCAGCAATGCTTACAGGGTCAGGGGTGTGAGTTTCAGTATATCCGTTTTTTGGGGGAGTATTCCCTGAGAAGACAAGATCAGTACTTAGAAACAAGATAGAAGCGCTTTTCCCATAGAGTTCGTAGATGTTTTTTGCTCCTTTAACATTAATATTATTTGCCCATTGAGGACGTTCTTCACAAACATCTAAATCGCAAACTCCAGAGCAATGAATAACGTGGGTCGGGTGGAAGTCGTAAAGGAATTTATCAATTTCCCCTTTGTCGCTAATACAAACAGATTGAACGTTGTGATCATTAGGGACAGACATTTTGGGAGGGCGAATTCCACGAAGATTATCTATTGGAAAGGTGTTTTTTAGAGCTTCCCAAATTGGCCACCCGTGAATTGAAGTGATCCCCGTGGCTAAAATTCGTTTATCCTTGGAATTGGTCATAATTATGCGGTTAAAATAATTTACCCTAGTTGTATTGCCAAATTGTGTAAATATTAAAAATATTCACTGTAATATACAAAGATGTTATACCTTTGAATTGAATTATAAGAAGATTGTCAGTTCAATAAATATTAGGATAATATGATTTAAAAATAAATAATAGCTGTTAATTAATGTTAATGGATGGTTTTTAAAGCATTTAAAACTTATAATAGACAAATATAATACGTTTATATGTGTGTAAGATAAAACACTTTAATTAATATTTTTATGTAAATTTCCTATATAAATTGTGCGATATTTAAATAAAAGGGATATATTAATATATAATCAACGAATTTTAGAAATCTCATTCTTTTCTAATTAACTACTACATTCAATTCACAACCATTGGGGGGACTCTGTGAACCACAATACCATCAGTTCCAACAAAAGTTTTCTTTCCAAAATCACAATCTTTGCTCTTGTCATTTGTGTGACCCTCAGTTTTGCTGAGTGGCTCTCTTTTGACAATGGTCAAACAAAAGGCTCAGTAACTGAGGCAGATCAGTCAAAATGCTCTGCTGTCAAGGTAGCTGAGATGGGATGTCGGGTAACCGTAAGTATGCCTGGTGCCTTTAAGGTAGGACCAGATGCACGTGACGAACGGTTGCTTAAAGGAACCACAGCACTATCTCTGTATGGCTCAGCCTTAGAAATAGTGGGTGGCAATTTTAATGGTACTTTACGTCCAGAGAAATTGGGACAACCAGATCTGCCCTATGCTCATATGCAGATTTTGATTCCCACATCCGTTACAATGGACCAGCTCAGTGTCGCTGTGGAGAACACAAATTTCATTCCTGTTGCTTCTAATGCTCAGATTAGCCCAATTCAGGAAGCGCTTTGGGAATCATACTATCCTGATGTACATGTGGATAGTCGTGAATTCCAAAAGGATATGAACATTTACACAACAAACCAATTTTTTACCCATGAGACTGAGTACGATGTTGCTATCTGTCATGGTTATAAGTTTGTTACCGTTAAATATTGTCCAGTACAATACAATCCAGTGACCAAAGAATTGCTTGCTACAAACACCGCTGATATTGTTTTAAGCTATTCACAAACACCAGTCCATGTAGAGATGAAACCAAATCTCTGGACCAATATGACCTACAGAACAACAATTGATGGTATCACTGGTAAAACAAATCACCCATACGTTGAAGTTCCCCGTGGTGGAAATTTTGCAATTGTTTCTGCTGGCTCTTTAAAGAATTGTCAAGCTCTTAAAGATTATATTGCGTATCGTGAATCGCAGGGTCATAAACATATTGAAACTGTAGACGGTAGCGGCGGTGCTTCATCGGTTGCCAGCAAGCTTAAAAGTCTTTACAGCAGCAGCAAATTAGACTTTGTTCTTGTTGTTGGTGATGACTTAGTCATGAAACCACCCTATGGTAATGGTAGTAAATATCACTATAAGGGATGGGCCCGCTTAGAGGGTAGTGATGAATATGAAGATGTCATGCTTGGTATTTTCCTTTGTAATAATGAGTCAGGATTGAAGCGCATTATTCAACGTCAAAAATGGCATGAAGCTGGTGGTTCATGGACAAATACGTTCTTGAATACTGCTGGTGCTGAGGGTTCCGAAAATCCAATGGCTCGTTTCTCCTCCGGTCATTATGCGACCCGTAATTTTGATAAACCTAATGGTGGCCATGGCTACAAAGTTAATCGTGCCTACCAGTGTCGTGTAATTCCCACAAGAGGTTATGGTGGAAAGTTTAATATTCCTGGACCATTTCCTTGGGAATCTTGGGTTGACGCACAAAAACCCTGGTACACCAGTGGCTCAACTTGTTTGAATAAAATTTATGGTTACTGGAATGAAGGCTGTTTCATGCTTCAGCATCGCGACCATGGTTCAAAATCTGGTCCTGGCACACCTCGTATTCGTATGAGTAGTCAAGTGACAACTCAGTGCTCTCCTTTCTTTCTTTCTGTAAACTGTCTTTCCGGTAACTTTGTTGGTGGGCACTCAAGCAATTTTGCTTACCTGACACAAAAAGGAACAATTGGTACCTGCGCAACACTGGCAGCACCACCAGTGACCTATTCCGGTGATAACGATAAATACATTATGGGTCTCTATGCTGGTATGTTCCCTGGTCCAAGTACCCCTCCAGACAGACAACTTGGTATGGCTCATATTTATGCGCACAAAAAGGGTGGATCTCATTCCCGAACCTATTTACATAACTATGGTGATGTGATGACCTTACTAAGTATTGGTGATATGAAACCTTTTATCTCTGTAACAACCCCTGGTGGTGGTGAAAAGGTAGAGCAGGGATCAACCACTATGGTTAAGTGGAGTGATAATATCTCCGACAATGTCAAGATTGAGCTGCTTAAGGGTGGCACTGTTAAGAAAACTCTTGCCAATTCAACTGCCAGTAACGGCTCTTTTGAGTGGAAAGTTGCTAAAGATCTTGCGGTCGGTGACGATTATAAAGTTAAAATTACCTCTTTAGGTAGCGGTTCTGTCACTCACCAAAGTGAAAAGAATTTTAGTGTCATACCAGAATACATTCTTGTGTGCCCCTATTTCCAGAACTTTGATACCTTAGAAGCTAAAACTGAAATACTACCTTTTAAGTACGAACAGCTTTCAACAGATGATAAAAACTGGACTGTGTATTCTGGACCAACCCCGTCCCGTGTTGATGATCCTCCGGATGTAACTGGACCAAAAGCTGATCATACCACCGGCCAAAGTGGCAACTACATTTATACAGAAGCCTCTGCATCAGCCAGTGGTAATCCAAATAAGAAGTTTGACTTCTTGACACCTAAGTTTAATTTCAAGGCAATGAAAAATCCTGAGTTGAGCTTCTTTTATCATATGTTCAGTAACAATGCCGGTGAAGATCACATGGGTGAATTACACCTTGATATTAGTGTTGACGGCACCTGGAAGACTGATGTCTTTGCTGCAATCAAGGGTAACCAAGGTGATGCATGGAAAGAGAAGAAACTTGATCTCACTCCCTTTAAGGGTGAACGGGTACTTCTTCGCTTCCGCGGTATCACTGGCGATAGTTGGGAAAGTGATATCGGTCTTGATGATATCAAGATTGCAGAAGTTCAAACTGGCGTTATTACCAATGTCTTAATACCGGGACAATTTGGACTTCGTTATTACAACTCTCGAATCCATTTTAGCATTCCTCAAGCACACCTTAATGATAAGGTGACCATCTCTCTCTACACAGTACAGGGAAAAATGGTAAAAACACTTCTTGACAAAAAGGTGTCTGCAAGCATCAACTCTGTTTCTTTTGATAGCAAACAGGCTCTTGCCAGTGGTATGTATCACTGTGTGCTTAGGTGCAAGGATGTTGTAAAAAGAATTAATATTTCTCACGTCAAATAAGACGTAGTAATATCTACTTTAGGGTTAAGGCCTCACCAGAATTGGTGAGGCCTTTTTTATTTAAGCGCACCCTAAACTAAAAGGAGTCGTATGGCTAATTGTGGAGTTGCTTACGAAGAGAGTCTGTTACAGGTTATGAGTCCATTGGATTCATTGGTTGCAGTATATTCAAACTGATTTAAAAGATGTAAGGGGATTTCAACAGTGATTGCAACCTCATGAGTGTAGGTAGTATCGAGTATAGACAGTGAGTTCTTTGTAATAAGGTTGCGCATACAATTTTCTATTTTAAAAGGTCCTGATAATAAAACTTTTGTCATGGTGTGGAATGTTTCTGTCTCTAATTTTGCCAGAGCCTCCTGTGTCGCCTGAGAATAGGCCTTTACAAGTCCTCCTGTACCCAATTTAATCCCGCCAAAAAAGCGAGTCACAACCGTAAGTATTTGTCCTAAATTAGTATGCTTAAGAATATGAAGCATTGGTTTACCAGCGGTATTTTTTGGCTCACCATCATCACTCATACCGTGAAGCAAGTGATCACTGGGATGCCCTAATATAAAGGCATAACAGTGATGATTAGCCTTGGGATATTGTAATTTGAGCTTTTTTAAATTGGCGTGAACTTCACTGGTCCTAGTAGTCTTATAAATATTGGCAATAAAGAGACTCTTTTTAATTTCAATTTGGGCAGCGCTACTACTTTTTGGAATGTTGTATGATTCTTTTAAGCTCATCTACTCAGTTGTATTTTGAATGCAAAAAGCGTACTCTATAATCCACGTGAAAGGATTGCAGGAATGGTTGATACAGTGCTAAGAGTTCGAGTGCCAATATGACCAATGGAAAAACCAATTGATTTAAGAAGGTTTAATTCAAAATCAATCCAACCACCCTCTGGGCCGATTGCAATTGTTGTTGGTTTATCAAAGGAATTTGGTAAAGAATTATCTGTGTGGGGATGGGCAACCCATTGATCTGTCTCTTTACTCAATGCAGGAAGTTCATCTTCTATAAAGGGGCGGAATCTCTTTCGAAATTCTATTTCAGGAATAATTGTGTCACGGGCTTGTGCCAGACCTTCGTACACTTTTTGTAATAAATAGTCTTGCTTAAGCTGATGTGCCCCCCAATAATCCTTTTCTACACGAGACGCTTGAATCATATACACTTTTTTAACGCCCATCTCACCAATAGTTTTCATAATACGTCCAAGAGCCTTTGGACGGGGAATTGCAAGGATCAGCTGAATGCACGACGGTGGGGGAGGAGGTTCCGGTAATTCAGTATCAATAATAACGTTGTCATGATTGGATTCTAAAATGCGTCCTATTCCAATGTTACCATTCAAAGCACCAACCCGAAGTGTGTCACCGGTCTGTAGTTGCAACACATTCATTATATGATCAAAACGTGGGTCCACATTGTTAAGAATTAAGGGGCCTGTAGCTGTTTCTTGCGAACTGAAAAGCACAATATTCATGGTATTAAAATATTATTTTGGTCAGTTCTTAAAGGTAAACTTTAGAAATTAATTATAGCTTCGAGGCTTGATAGTTTTATGGAGTTTTTAAAATTAGGGACAATTGCAAATTGAATTTTGTCCTTGACAGAAAAATGAATTCCCAGATCAAATTCTGATATTTTTGCTTCAGTAGATGTTTTTTCACTGAGGTTTAATTTTTTAGAGTTTATATAGATAATGCTTGGTTTCCACATTGTGAAAAGAGACAAACAAGGATGTACTTGGTATTCTAAGAAAATTGGGCAATACATTTTTATATTAAGATCGCTATAATTTTTTGAGAATTTCCGAAATTTCCAAAATGGGCTCAAAGCTAAATCTTCAGGATCTGATAAATAATAAACTGCTTCAATTGTAGCTCCTGCAGCAAAATAAATAGAAAGCCTATCTATTGAATATTTTTTTGAAATAAAAGATTCAAAAAGAATACTGGAAGATTCTAAATTCTCGAAAATATTATCTTTAAGTTCATATTTATGAGAATGATATTCATCAGAATTCTTATACCTAAAGCCAGAGTAAAATGTTAAATAGCGTCTATTAAACTGACTAAGATAACCTAGTAAGAATTCATGCGTATTGGAGTTTCTATTGTCTGAAGTAAAGGAAGTATCTAAATAATTATTATTTAATTGAATTCTCTCATCTTCATATTCCAATTCAAAGTCTATATATCGATACCCCAAAATACACGTACCTGGAAAAGAAAATTTTAGTTCAGAGTTTAATGCAAAATTGAAATGGTTGGTAGTATAACTCTCCCTTTTTTTTATCCAATTTGAATTTCCGATATTAGTTAAATTAAAATAGGAACGACTAGAATTGTTTTTAAAAATTGTAGTTGAGATTCCAGGAATTATCGGAAACTTCGATTGTGAATACCATATACCTGTTCTATAACCTTCAAAAGCTATCTCAGAATTAGATATATCTGAGCCATAATTATTTGATTTATAATCATTGAAAAAATCAATTTCATCAATAAAACCACCGATTGAATTATTCTCACCGTGATGGTGTGCAACGGTGTAAAGATCCCTTATAGAACTTTTGTCTCCTTTTTTTCCTATTTTAAAAAATGAAAAACATTTTCTATTGCATCTTCCAGGGAAATATAGAAACGTTTGAATATTTTTCTTCTCATAAAGAAGAGAAAAATAGGGAAAGATCATCGGACCAAGAATATCATATTGTAATGTAGAGTCCTGGAGAGTTGCTCCAACAGGTTTATTCGAAATAGCAAAAATCAATAAACATAAAAGAAGGACAAAAGTTTTCATATTTTTACACTTTGTTAGATTAGTTTGACTGCGTCTCTTTTTATAAATAAATGATTACATTCAGATAAATCAAATCAATTTTGAATACTATATGGAAATACTTTTCCGGAAACCTAAGTTCCGTTTTCTCAAAAAGTACCCCCCGTAAAGCCTCTCTGTGACTCAAATCACATGAAATAAGCCTAATTTTCGGTATAATCAGAGTGCATTAACAATTGGGAGTATACAATGCATCAGACAACATCACCAATACAATTCTTAACAAAGGGAGGCATTATGAAGCTACAAAAAGCCATAATCGTCTTATCTATACCATTCATTCTATGCATCTCTGGGTATACCACAACAATGATGGAGTTGTCCTTACAGGACCTTGCCACAGGATCGGAAATGATTGTACAAGCGAAAGTAACAGCAATTGTAAAGCAATGGAACAGTGACAAATCATGCATCTATACCTATATTCGCATGAATATCATTGATGACCTCATTACCAATGAAGAGGATAATGAAATCATCATTAAACAACCAGGCGGGAGTATTGGTGGAACAACATTAATTGTTGAGGGGGTAAGCCATTATAAAGTTGGAGAAGAAAACATTGTTTTTCTCTTTACAGATCCCAATAACCTAAGTGCCTTTCAAACCTTAGGTATGTACCAAGGTAGGTATGAAATTTATATAGACCAAGAGGGAGTAAGGAGAGTGCGCCAAGAGACGAATTCCCAAGTGAAACTTCTCAAAGAGAGTGGATTAGAGTCAATGGAAAAGGGAAATGATTTACCTCTTGATGAATTTAAGGCTACAGTATTGAGTTTACTTAACGGGTCAGACAAGTAGAGAAAGGAGAATGCTATGAAACGGATATTACAAGCTTTACTTATTGTCAACCTTCTCTCTGTTTCGCTTTTTGCATACAAATTCTTAGGTCCCAAATGGCCTGGTAGAAATCCTGTTGTACCATACTGGTTTAATGAAAAGGGTTGTGAAGATGTTACTAATGAATGGCCAGCATTACATAGCGCATTCAATCAATGGTGTGATGTACCAACCACAGCTATTGATTGTGAATACAAAGGAATGACAACAGTCAATAAGGTTGCTCCTGATACCGTGAATATAGTGAAATGGGCTGAAGGTAACGATTGGAAATTGGGGAGAAATATTTTGGCTGTCGCCTACATTTGGAAAAACAAGGTGAACACAATAACTGATTTTGATATTGTATTTAATGGGAAAAATTGGAAGTGGCGAAATAAAGAGTATAAGTGTCACTATGATATTACCAGTGTTGCTTTACATGAGGTTGGTCATGCCTTGGGTATGGATCACAGTGAGGTAAAAGAGTCAGTTATGTGGCCAGTGTTTAGACCAGATAATACAACAAAGCGGAAGCTTTTTTCCGACGATAGCTGTGGAATTACAGCACTTTATCCCAGAACTAACATCAATAATAGACCTCCCGTGTTTGTATCCACTCCCAAAACAGATGCAATTGCAGGTATGCGTTATAATTACCAGGCAAAGGCTGTTGATCCAGACGGAGACTCCCTAACCTATTCTTTAAAAATTAAGCCACTCAATATGCGCATAGACTCTATTACAGGGCTGATAACCTGGTTTCCAAAATTTTTAGATCTTAAAGTGCATGATATTACTGTTGTTGCGACTGATGAATTGGGCAAAACTGCCGAGCAAAAATATAAGCTCAATGTCACAAATTTGGTGGTCTACACAGTCGATGATACGGTGAAGATGGGTGATACGCTCTATTATAATGTATATGTCTCTCCTATGGATGAGTATGGTGTACTTGCCGGCAATATCGAGCTGGGATATAATAATCAAGAGATGGTCATATTAGAGGTTGATACAGTTGGATCGGTTATTGCCGGGGCATCCTATGCAAAAAATATTACCGATGACATGATCAAATTTGCCTTTGCTGGAGCAGATCCATTTTCAGGGGGTGGCATTTTATTTAGAATTAAGATGCTTATTTTTGATGAACACTGTGGAAAAGCACTCACACTACCAATTGTTAAGGCCTTTTTTAATGATGGTGATCCAGTGGCAACCACAAAGGATGGAACGGTGTTTATGCCCTGCGGTGGCGATGGTTATCAAATTGATGGTAAAATTCTTTACTGTGGAAACAATATGGGTGTAGGCCAGGCCTTTGTCGACCTTGTAGAACTTTCAATGCGTGATACAACAACAGAAGATGGCTTTTTTGCTTTTACCAAGGTTCCGCGCTCCTGTCTTCCTTATACGGTGCATGCTGAGAAGGATAGTGGTGATATTCGCGATGCTATAACCGCGTATGATGCTTCCCTTATTCTGCGTTATGTGGTAGGGCTTCATAGTTTGACAACCTTTTGCAACCAGGATAAAAGCGCTGATGTAAATACCAATGATATGCTCACCGCTTACGATGCAGCGCTTATTCTGCGGTTTATCGTAGAATACAACGATGGCACTTCAATTGGGAAGTGGGTTATGGTACCTGCGGATACCACACTAAAAAAGGTGACTGAATCGATCCATAATATTATTATCAATGCCTATATGATTGGAGATGTGAGTGGTAATTGGAATGACTGGGATGGCACCCAAACAAAGAATAGACCAACACCACAGGTAGCAAAAGTATATAAAGCACCCTTTGTTCCCTGTGATTTAACAACCGAAAGTGGCACTGTCAAAGGGTATAAAACATCCCTCTCTATTAAAGAAATTGCTGCAACTGTCTATGCAGGAGAGTTTGAACTATCTTTTAATAGTGAACGCTATGCCGTACATCAAATCAAACCGGGGGCATTGCTCAATGGATTCCTTAGTATGAGCAATGTAAAGGATAACCGTATACTAATTGCCTTTGCAGGTACCGATCCCTTCATCACCGATGGAACTCTTTATGATATTGAGCTTATACCAGATGGTGGATTTATTCCCAATGATACTTCTTTAGAGGCAATGACATTTAAACGATGCCTGGTAAATGAGACGGGAGACCAACAGGTCAGTATTAATAATCCTATTAATATGATCAACAATCAGGGGATTACCCGCATAACCAGTGTTTACCCTAATCCCTTTAAGAATAGTGTTGCCATTGAATATTCAATTGAATCAAAACAGGAGATTACCATAGGTGTCTATGATCTTAAGGGTAGAGAAATTGTTTCTTTGGTAAATACCAAGCGGGCACCAGGTACTTACAAAATCTTCTGGGATGGAAAGGATAAACAGGGAAGAAATTTGGGAGCCCAGATTTATCTACTCAGGTTTCAAAGTGGTAATACAATAAAAAATACTAAGTTGTATAAAATTTGGTAAATCAATTATTTGATGAACATAGAATGAGGAGATCAGATTAAGAATCTGGTCTCTTTTTTAATCTACTCCTTCCAAAGAGGACATTTTGAAAAGATGCATTCCCTATTTTGGCTATATTGATCGCAATAGAAGTTGTAATAACGGAAGAATTAATTTAAAAAGGGTATGCACCATTTATTTATGAAGCATACCCATCAATAGATTTTTGCGCTTGAAATCTTAATTATTGCTAATGCACTTATAATTCCAGCAATTTTATACATGCACAGGTATAATTGAGACAAAGTTTTTTGCAAAACACCAGCGCTATTGAAAGTAAGGGAAGTTGTATTCCAAGGATGTCTTTGCTTGTTTCCCCCTCTTTAGATGTGTAGATTAAAGTTTCTGTTATTGGTTATAGTTTTAATAAATCTTAAATGTCCAATGCACTCTATAACCAGAAACGAAAATGTCCCTATTAATATAATAACAAGTCAACAATTAATTAACGACAACGGTGTCGCTAATTTGTAACTCCATGAAAATAAAGTAGATAAGTGGTTAAAAAAGTTTTTCTCAATCTTTAGATACTTATAGAAACTGTCATTTTAACCCAGATTATGCAGTAGGAGTAGATGCAGAAGTGCAAGATCATGATTTAGTAAGGCTTGAAGGTTTTGAAGGGCATATCTACAAGGTGATATGGCCGAAAAGCCGAAAAGTCTTAGTGGGCATAGGATTGTGCTGCTACG
>JANQEN010000264.1 GCA_028278335.1 Chitinivibrionales bacterium
GGAAGATTAATAGGGAACTTGGGAGATCTGTTCGTGTTTCCCGGGCATTTCAGTCTGGGATAACCTCAAACAAGTTGAAGAAACAAGGGAGAGGCTAAAGACACGTGCCAGAAGTCTGAGCAGTCCATAGTACTCAATGTTTGCCTGTAATGGGTTTTCCCGGACGTTTAAAGACGGGATTCCGACTTCACGTCGGGAAGCACGGGGAAGGGGCTGTCGATAATATTAAAGAGTTAAGAGAAACAACATGCCATACCTAGAAGTGGAAAACACAACAGAGACAAAATTAGCTCTTATCACCAAAAGGTCGAGCACACATTCGCAAGACAGGTTTACATCATTGGCATATCTGTTGAATGCAGAATATCTACAAGGATGCTACAAAGATCTCAAGAAACATAAAGCAGCAGGTATAGATGGGCGAACTAAAGAGAGCTATACAGATGAGGAGATAGAGCAGGAGATCAAAAATACAGTGGCTAAAATGAAAGATAGAAAATATCGACCCAAGCCAGTGAAACGAGTATACATCAAGAAAGCTAATGGCAAGCAAAGACCGCTGGGAATACCAACAATTATTGACAAAGTAGTCCAGTTAGGGATAAAGAAGATACTGGAAGCTATCTGGGAGCCACATTTTCTAGATACCTCTTATGGATTTAGACTAAACAGGAATTGCCACCAAGCCTTAAAAGCAGTCCACACAATGGTGATGACCAAACCAATAAACTGGATAGTAGATGTGGACATTAAAGGCTTCTTTGATAATGTTGACCACTCATGGATGATAGAGTGTCTAAATCAAAAGATAAATGACCCCAGGTTTAAAAGTATAGTTATTAAGTTTTTAAAAGCAGGAGTAATAGAAGAAGGGATACAACACAAGACAAAGAAGGGCACACCACAAGGAGGCATATTATCACCAGTACTGGCAAATATATATCTACACTATGTACTAGACCTATGGTTTGAAAAGGTTGAGAAGAAAAATACACAAGGATACACAGAGATGATTAGATACGCAGATGATTTTGTCATTGGAGCACAAACTAAACAAGAAGCAATCCGGATACTCAAAGACGTGGAAGCAAGACTCAAGAAATTTGGGCTAGAGGTTTCAGAAGAGAAGACAAAGATTATTGAATTTGGCAGATTTGCAAAACAAAATAGTATCAACAGAGGTAAAAGAAAACCAGGCACATTTGATTTTCTTGGATTCACTCACTACTGTTCAACATCAAGAAAAGGCAATTTCCTAATGAAAGTCCAGACTAGCTCCAAAAGACAAAGGCAAGCATTAACAGGAATGAATCTATGGCTGAAAAAGACCAGGAATAAATTAAAGACAAAACAACTATGGTGCATACTCAAGAGTAAGATGCAAGGACATTACAATTATTACGGAATTAGCTCAAATTCAAGAAGTATCAACACGTTTCATTACCAGACCAGGAAATTACTCTTTAAATGGATGAATAGGCGAAGTCACAAGAAAAGTTTTAATTGGACAAAATTCGATAAATATTTACAACTATACCCCTTACCCAAACCTGTGCTTGTACATAGTATGTATGATATTTGGTGAACATATTATTGGAGAGCCGTGTGCGGGAAATCCGCCTGCACGGTTCAACTAGGGGTTTCGATTAATTATTAATTAGAGATCTACTATGTCTAGTATACCCCTGTTACCACAAAGACCAATTAAATATTTATTTATCGATGGTGGTTATTTCAAAAAGGCAGTAGATTCTGTTAACCAAGATTTAAAATTGCTTTTTGGAGAACCATGCAAAATTGATTATAAAAACTTACGATCAAGTAATCAGAAAGTTTTTTATTACGACTGCTTACCTCATGAAGATAAAAAAGAGGAACGAGAAAAACAGCAAAAATTTTTTTCTCTTTTAAAATCTATGGCTGGTTTCCATGTTTACACAGGAGATATAAAAGGCTCATTATCAAAACAAAGACAAAAGAAAGTGGATATTTTGATTGCTGTCCATATGTTGATGCATACCATTAATAAGAATTCTAATAAAATGACTTTTATTGCGGGTGATGCTGATTTTGTTCCACTAGTTGATAGTTTAGTCCAACTTGGGGCTTATATCACATTGGTGTACGAGCAAAAATC
>JANQEN010000271.1 GCA_028278335.1 Chitinivibrionales bacterium
TGTTTCTCAAAAGTTTTGTCCCATGATTTTTACAAAACTCTTATAGAAACAGTTATGCCGCAACACAGCATAGGACATTATTTTTGAGAAGCGGTATAAATAAGAAAGGCCTGGGACTTAGTTCCCAGGCCTTTCTATTTGCAATTCTTAAATGAATTTGATTAAAACTGGAGTCCAAAGCGTAGAGCTCCATATTTAAATCTTCCAAATCCTTTGTATTTGCCAAATCTATTTTCACCAAATTCTCCGGTAATACTGAAGTTTTCTAAAATAGTACCCATTGCCTGCAAATACCATCCATAGTTTGAGGCATCATCCCATTTTTTGTTGATTCCACTTAGGTCGCCGGAGGTGCTAAGTTGTTCTTCTAACTCATGTTCACCAGTTATATCGCCGAAACCAGCTTCAAAGTGTAAAAAAGTAACTGGTTTTATAGTTAACACCACAGAATATTCAAACTGTGAACTGTTGTAAAGGGTGTAACCTCTTTTGACTGTTGTGTCAATAGCATGAATGGGATAGAGAACTCGCATGTATTGATGGTCATATTCATGCCACCAGGCTCCGGGTTCTCCTGCAACCATACCATAGGGGGCCAAGTTTTGGCCAAGGAAAGCAGATGCGGTCAAGGTGATTCGCCAAATTCTAATAGCAAAATCTCCACCAACAACATAACTGTTGATTGGTAGAGTCCAGTCAGATTTTTTGGTTGTGTCCATTGCCTGGTCTTGTGGTTGCTTGAAAGTTGAAAATTTCTGAAATCCACCGGCAACTTTGGTACGAACACCAAAAAGATTGTCATCATTATCCATGCCAAATTGGAATGAACCTTCGATTTTGGGAAAGGTGATTTCATTAGTTACCGTTCCCGCATCCTGGTCTTGTACTGGAATATTGCAAGTGTCAACTTTTACCAAGGCACCTTTTAGTTCCATCATATTATCCAAAAGAGATAACTTCATTTGGAACATCGGGCGGGGCCCTGTATAAAACACTCCAAAATTTCCATAGCCAATATCCGGAGCAAGTGCTTTATTATTGTTAAGGAAATTGGTCGGTGTGTAATCTTGACCGGTTGTAAAGGTAAAGTTGTCGTTTATATACCACTCTGCGAACCATTTGTTAACTTTAAAAAAATTGTTATATTTATTGTAAAGGACACGGGTTGTCGTAGAACCAGAAAGTTTTGAGTCATACACATTTTTACCAACACCAAACTCAATACATCCAGCAAATTGGTCTGTTTTAATGATAAAACCAAGATGTCCTGTTGGAAGCCATTCCTGTGTATTAATTGTTCCACCTAAGCTATCCGGGCCCCACATGCCTTGGCCCAATGTATCTTCACCTATTGAGTCATAATCCCATCGGGTAAACATTCTTTGAAAGGCAGTTACTTTAATGTCTCCATATATATCCGAATCAAAGGCTGATGTCATATTTGGGTAAAAGGAGAATAGTGCTAAGAGCAGTATCAGTTTCATTAATATTTTTCTATTCATTTAAAATTCCTCCGTTTAATATATGCTTATATCAGTTTATACTAATCTTTAAAAATCGATATAGGTATCGATACCCCAATAAAAATATTTACCAAATCCGTCCTTCGGACCATAATCATATTGGCCAATTTCCGGGGTGAATTCGATTTTATCAAAAATTTTAAAACCTGCTTGAAAATACCAAGCAAAGGTTGGATTCCATTGTTCTTGGTATCCCTTAAAGTCATGGTCACCAATTACCTGTCCGGCACCCACTTCAAAGTGAAGCCAATCTGTTGGTTTGACGTTGAAGATGCCGGCATACTCAAATACTTTACTATTTAAATAATCATTGTTGGTTGTATCATCATTAGTGTACGGGGTAAATACGAGCATATATTTATCAGTAAACCACCATCCAAAGGCATCGCCAATGTAGGCACCATACTGTACTAAGTTTTGTCCATAAAACACATCAACAGCAAAATTAAAGATCCAAAGCTTTAATCGAAAGTCATTACCAATAACAAAACTGTTCACTTTGTGTTTTTCCGCGCCATCTTTAAAGTAATCTTTATTGTAGCCAGCCTGTTTATGTTGTTGAAATCCAGCAACAAACTTTTCAGTTAAACCAAAAATTCCAGCTTCAATGTTGAGTTCAAAGCTACCCTCAATTTTGGGCATGATTACCTCTGAAACATAGCGAACCGTGTCTACATGGTTATAATCCTCATTATAGAGCCCGGCAATCCTTAAATTCGCAGTGTCAACTTTAAGAACAGCTGCTTGAAATTTCCAGATCTGGTCAGGGTGATGGAAGTCAAATTTAATCATTGGGTATCTACCTGTATACAGGCAACCAATATTGTTAAAACTATTTCTACCCAAAAATGCCTGATTACTAGCATCAAAACAGGAGAGAGCATAGTCTTGACCTGCAAGAACTGAAATGTAATCATTTATAAAGATGTTGCAGAACCATTTTTTTAGATAAGGAGCAGAGCTTGCTTTTTTATAAAAATGATCCTTGTTATCCATTGACATGTATGAGTCATACATGGTTTTACGAATACCCATTTCAATGATAGCTTCATACTTATCGCCCTTTGCTTTTAAACCAAATGAACCATAGGTAAGAAAGTCTCCTGAGTTTGTAGGAAAGGGATATTCTTTAACTAAAAATGAAGTGTCATTATAAAATCGGTAGCTTTTCATCCACCACGCCCCGGTCGTAAATTTCATATAATTTTCAAATTCCAAGGCCGAAGTGTGCGTAATGAATGCAGAAAGCACAATTATGCACAATAAAATTTTTTTCATCTAATACATCCTCCTTTAAGGTTTTTTGCAACATTAGGTAAAGTACTAATCGTCAGGCATTGATTATGTAACATCCATAGATCCTCCCTTTCGTATAAAAAGCTTTCATTGTGACATCCCCCTAATGTCCTAAGTGTTTTTCAAAAATATTGTGTGCTATTGATGTAGCACGGTTTCTTCAGCAAAAATGTAAATAGTCCATTGTTTTAGATATTGCAATCTTCAATTGACTAAATGATAATTTATAAAATAGCTAAAACAGGTAATTTAAATAGTAATAAAATAATATAAATCAACCACCATTAATCCCAATTATCGTAATATTTTTGAATAATAAAGTAGCAAAGGTAACCAGATAATGGGTGTAATGCTTTCATACTATTTTAGAGGGAAACAGGGTAAACTAAGAAATAAAAAATGGAGAAGCAGCTTCTCCATTTTTTAACTAAGAATTTGCTTTAATAATGATTAATTTTACCCTGGAATACAATACAGTGCTTCCTGCGGTTTTGAAAGCCATTCTGCACCAGTTGCTGTGATATATACCATCTCCTCAACTGTGACAACACCATGCTCTTTTAGGTAGAGACGAGGCTCGATTGTAAAAACTTGACCCTCTTCCAAGGGGGTAAAGGGCAATGTGCCATACCGGTCCCAAGCAGGTGCTAAAAGCGCTCCGCCATCATGGGCATTTCTACCCACTTGGTGACCCAAAGCATGGGGAAATTCATCGTAACCCTGCGAGGTAATATAGCTGCGAGCGATTGTATCAATATCAACACCATTCACACCGGGCTTTAGTGCTGCAAAGGCTCGTTGGATCGACTCCTTTATAACAGCAAATCCTTTTAAAACTTCTTCTGGGGGCACTGTTTCATTATCCTTAAGCAGATACCAAGTCCTTTGGAGGTCTGAGCAGTATCCCTCATATTTTACACCAAAGTCGATATTAAAAACATGTCCCTTTTGAAGAGTGGTGTCTGTTGGTCCAGAGTGAGCTCCAGTCTCTTGTGGACCGGCAAACACTGCAGGATTATGCTCTTCTTCCCAGGAGGGTAGAAGTCCCCGCTTATTACGTTCATCCTTTAAAAAGGCTGCTAGGTCTTTTTCTGTTTGACCTGCCTGTGCAACATTGACTACCGTATCATAGATCTCTAAGGTAATATCAACGGCTTTTTGAATCCTTCGTACCTCTTCCTGCGATTTTCTCCCATTCATCTTTGAAATAATTGACTCGGCAGAGACAAAACGTGATCCAAAGTCGGTACCATCTAAAAGGCTGTTTAACTGAAGAAATTTACCATAGGTCAAACCATCAGCAACTGGAGAGTTTTCCGAGTAATTAAGAGCGATTTTATTTGGTTGCCTCTCCTGCAATATTTTTAAAAGCGACTCCTTGCAGGAGTCTTTATAGGTAATGATCTCATCAAACAATTCAAGTTGTTTAAATTTCTCAATGTCAAGGCTCCCGATTAGGGCGATTTTTTCTCCATTGCGAAAGAGAAAGAAGAGAGAAAGCCAGGTCGCGTCTCTATCCAGGAGAAACCGTGCAACTGGATCGGATAGTACCCCGGACTCTTTCTCGACAAGTACCCAAGCGTCAATATCGAGTTCGTCTAAAATTTTTGTTGCCTGTGAAATTTTCTCTAATTTTAATGTGTCCATGCATTCCCTCCTTAACAGTTATTATTTGCTTTGCCTAAGATATCAAATATAAATTTGTTATTCGCATTACAAGCAACAGGGCTTGTAAAAAATTCAGTCAAGTGGGTAGTAATTCATAGAATTAATAGAACAGATGTTTAAATAACGGGTAAAAACCACCTGTTTTATACTCTAAACAGTGGTCAGTTGTTCAGTATTTTCTGAAGGAGTATTTCATGGCAGAAGCAGTTAAACAGAGAACGTTCTTTGGGCATCCCGGTGTAATGTGCATGCTCTTTTTTACCGAAATGTGGGAGCGAGTCAGTTACTACGGTATGCGCGCAATTCTTGTTCTCTATATGGTAAAGGGGCTAAAGTATGTTGATTCCGAAGCCTACTCTATTTATGGGGCAACAACAGGTCTTATTTATATGACACCCCTGTTGGGTGGCATGATTGCCGATCGCTTTTTGGGAAATCAACGGGCAATTATAGTTGGGTGCCTTCTTATGGCCATTGGAAATTTTGTGTTAATGATTCCCAATAATCTCTTCTTCTTTGCGGCTTTGGGCATTATCATTATCGGAAACGGTTACTTTAAGGCTAATATGTCAACAGTGGTGGGCAAGCTCTATGAGAAGGACGACCCCCGTCGTGATGGAGCCTTTACTCTCTTTTATATGGGAGTGAATCTGGGTGCACTTATAGCACCGATTCTTTGTGGAACTATTGCAGAGAAGTACGGATGGAATTATGGCTTTGCCATTGCCGGTGTTGGCATGCTTCTGGGATTGATCCTCTTTACTATCTTTAGAAAGCATCTCGGTGATCGCGGATTAGCTCCACGACCTGAAGCATTCAAGGAACCACTTGTTGCTGGGATTTCCAAAAACAGTGTATGGATCATTTGTACAGTGCTCAGTATTCCAGCTGCTGCATTCTTGGTTAGTGTTGCCAATTGGGTAAAGGTCATTATCCCAGTTTTTGGTGTAGCTTTTTTACTCTATATAGTCTATGAAGCCCTACGGGGTGATCCAAAAGAGCGGGGTGGAATTTTTACCATTCTTATTCTTACTGTTTTTTCCATCACCTTTTGGGCATGCTTTGAACAAGCCGGTAGTTCCATGAATATCTTTACCGATCGGTTTGTGGACAAAACAGTGGGGAAATTTACCATACCCACCACCTGGTTTCAGTCAATTAATCCAATCTTTATATTTGCTTTAGGTATTCCCTTTTCTTGGCTCTGGACCTACTTGGGCAAGACGCGCTTTAACCCAACATCACCCTTGAAAATGGCCCTGGGCATTTTACAACTTGCAGCAGGATTCTTTGTAATGGTGATTGCTGCAAAGACTGCAGCAACCACAGGCAAGGCTCCCTTTTTGCTTATTGTTCTTGCCTATTTTCTTCATACTACCGGTGAGCTCTGTCTCTCGCCTGTGGGTTTATCCATGGTATCAAAACTTTCACCGGGAAGACTCTCTGCACTTCTTATGGGTGCCTGGTTACTTTCGGCGTCCTTTGCCAATATAATTGCAGGAATAATAGCCGGCTTTACCAGTGGTGATGCTGGATATGAGGGTGTGTTTATGGTAATTGTAAAGGTGGCTGTTGTTGTATCAATTATACTGATACTTATCACTCCCTTACTTAAAAAGCTTGTGGGTAGAAAGTTTTAAGTAGCAAATAGTTATTATTGATAAAATAACGGGGTGTCTCAAAGGGGGAAGAGAGACACCTCGTTTTTGTTTTAACCCAGACTATGCAGTAGAAGTAGATGCAGAAGTGCAAGATTATGATTTAGTAAGACTTGAAGGTTTTGAAGGGCATATCTACAAGGTGATATGGCCGAAAAGCCTGAAAGTTTTAATG
>JANQEN010000272.1 GCA_028278335.1 Chitinivibrionales bacterium
AAGTTATTCTCTATAAAAAAAACCTGAAAGTCTTAATGGGCATAGGATTACAGGCTACTTCCCAAGCGTACATCCGGTCAAAGTCGTGGTGTGCTTCTGCGCTGCTTCCTATTGTATAATCTGGGATAAAAAATATTATTGGGCTTTAAATTATACCCTTTGATTGTTCTTGAATTTTTTGCGCGAGGGATGAGGAAGGTGCGGAGCAGTGTTTTTGCAAAGCAAAAATACCGGAGCGATAGCGGAGCCTGGAGCAAGCCCGGCCCGAGCTTGCGAGGGACGCGCCCAAATTTTTTAATTAATTTTTATTTTTTCTTAGCTACTACATAAGAAATCAGAAAAATAAGTGCGACTAGGTTTATTACAATAGTAAGGGCATTTAAAAGATCGCCTACGCTCCAAAGAAGTTCCACTTTCATAAAACCAAAAAGGATAGCAATGCTAAAGGCCCAGCGAAAGGCTTTTCTTATTTTTGGTCCCCAAATATAGGCAAAGCACTGTTCACCATAAAAGCACCAGGCAATCAAGGTTGAATAACCAAATAGGAAAGAACAAAATACCATACTATAACCACCAAAGGGTCCATAGAGGCTCTTAAATGCAACGGTTGTTAAAGCTGTACTGGTATGACCGGAACTCAAAAGGCCAGTTGCCAAAATCGCAACAATGGTAAAGGAGGCAACAACGGTGTCTATAAAAACTCCAAACATGCTGATCAAACTTTGATGATAAATATTGTCAGTTTGAGCAGCGCTATACATTATTGGTGAACTCCCAGTTCCTGCTTCATTTGAGTAAAATCCACGGGCCACACCATAGCGAATAGCCATCATAACACTGGCTCCGGCAAACCCTCCTGCTGCGCTTGCTGGAGTGAAGGCATGGGAAAGAACTAAGTTAAATACCTTGACAAGGGATCCTATGTTTGCCAAAATAATAACAGTGCCCAAAAGGAGATAGAGTAAAACCATAAAGGGAGTGATTTTTTCTAGGGCCCGAGCAATAGATTTAATGCCACCAATAATAACAACCCAGGTAAGCAAAGCCAATATAAGACAATAGGGAAGTTGTACAGGGATGTTTGTCGGTATCCAGGAGGAGTCAAAGGCTGAGGAGGCTGCCAAGGAGATAGAATTGGCCTGTATGGTGGTTGTGGCAACCAGGGTCTTAAATCCCATGGCAAAGGCAAAGGTAATTGCAAGCCATTTTAGTTTAAGCACCTTTTGTATATAAAACATGGGCCCTCCACAAAAGGTACCGTCCCTACTTTTTTCACGATACATAAGGGCCAGAAGAGTTTCAACATACACAATAACCATTCCAACCAAGGCGCCAATCCACATCCAAAAGAGTGCGCCCGGTCCCCCCATAAAGAGTGCGGTCGCAGCACCAGCTAAATTACCATTACCAATCAATCCACCAAGAGCACCAAAAAGTGATTGAAGTGGGGTAATGTTTCCCTCACCTGAGGCAGTGCGTTTACTATAGGTGAGCTTTCCAGCAAAGAGCAGTTTTGAGAATTGCAGTCCCTTTAGGCGTAGCGTAAAATAGAGTCCTACACCAAATATCAGTATAAGCATGGGAGGACCCCAAATCCACGATGCAATTGCTTGGATAAGTGATTGGATTGGATTTTCCATACAAAATCCTCATTCTTGGTAAGAGAAGAACTATGATCGTAACGACTATTATTCCACAATGCTCCAGGAAAAGGAGCCAATGTGTTCACTGGAAATCGTTATTGTATCGCCAATAGCAAGGGGACCTACGCCGGCAGGGGTGCCAGTGAAAATAAGATCACTCTTCCTGAGAGTCCAGATTTTTCCCAACTCTACCAGCAAAGTATGTACAGAGAAGAGCATAAGTCCGGTATCACCTTGCTGCTTGGTTTCGCCATTTACTTCACAAGTAAAGTGAAGAGTATTAAGATTGACCGAGCCGTCATAGACAACCCAATTACCAAGCGGTGCGCTCTGTTCAAAGGCTTTGGCCTTTTCCCAGGGAAGGCCCTTTTGCTTGAGGCCCTGCTGAACATCACGAAGGGTAAGATCTAATCCTAGGGTAAAGGCTTCAATAAATTTATCTGCTTCAGAGATGTTTTGAGGTCTTCCTGCCTGCCCAACTTTAATGACCAGTTCAGCCTCATGGTGTAATTCACTTCCATGTTTTGGAAAGGCTATTGCCTGATTGGGGGCAACCAAGCAATGAGGGGGCTTCATAAATACCACAGGCGAGGAGGGAATTTCATTTTTTAACTCTGCTGCATGGGCTGCATAATTTCTGCCAATGCAGAAAATTCTGTTTACTTTATCTAATGAGTCTGAACACATAGATACCTCTGTGAATGGTTTAGGGTGCAACAAGCTGCATAAGAATTCCACAGAAATAGGCGCCATAGGTTCCTAAGGCATAACCAAATACTGCAAGGAGTACACCCACAGGTGCCAAGGATGGGTGAAATGCAGAGGCTACAACGGGGGCCGAGGCTGCACCGCCAATGTTTGCTTGACTTCCCACTGCAAGAAAAAAGAAGGGCGCCCTAATGATTTTTGCAACAATAAATAGGAGTGCTGCATGGATAGCAATCCAAATTGAACCAATAAGAAAGATATCCGGTCTTTGAAAGATGGCACGAATATCCATTTTCATACCAATCGTTGCTACCAAAATGTAGATAAAGACACTGCCGATTTTGCTGGCTCCAACGCCTTCTAAATTTCTAACCTTTGTAAAGGAGAGGATCAGTCCGCCTGTTGTAGCAAAGATAATGAGCCAGAAAAATTTGCTGGTAAGACTAAACTTGGCAAGACCGGGAAGGTTTGTCTTGATAAAGGGAGCTATGAAATCAGCTAACAGATGGGAGAGGGCAGTAATGCCAAAACCCACGGCCACAATCATCATAAGATCTTGAAAGGAGGCAACCTTGGTCACCTTTGCCTGGAATTGTTCAACCCGTTTTTTTACTTCTTCAATTGCGGAATTGTCTGCCTTAAGCCAGGCGTCAATTTTGTTAGAGATACCAGCACCATAGAGTAGAAAGGCCATCCACACGCTGGCAACCAAAACATCAACCGTTACCATTGCAGAAAAGGTGTAATCCGATACCTCAAAGACCTCTTTCATAGCGGTCATATTAGCTCCGCCACCAATCCAGGTACCTGCAATGGTGGTCATGCCACGCCACATTGCCTCTGGTCCTTCACCACCAACCATGGCAGGATTAAAAAGAGCAATGATGAGAATGGTCAGGGCACCACCTACAACAATCCCAACAGTACCGGTCATAAACATGATAATAGCCTTTGGGCCAAGTTGAGCAATTTGTTTCAGATCAATACTCAATGTGAGAAGCACTAAAGCAGTAGGGAGCAGGTAGCGAGACACCACAAAATAGAGTTTGGATTCCTGGCCTGAGATGATGTTTAAGGAGTTAAAAAAGGAGGGGACAAAATAGCAGAGTAGCAGGGCCGGAACAAATTTGTAAAACTTCTCAAAGGCCTTCATCTTCTCGGTCTTAAAGATGGCTGCTAAAATGAGAATTAAAATACCCAGTACGACAGCGTCATTTGTAAAGAGCGCCTTTGATGCCTCCATATCTATTCCCCCTGTAAACGAAACGTTGTTGTTATATCCTATTAATTTTGTGAAGTAAAAATATAAAATACATTGTTATGGGGCTAGGGTGTTTGCCCGAGAATTTTTGATTTGATGGGAAATGATTGGAGGGGAAGTTTCCCCTGCGCCAGAGCTAAGCTAAATAGCTCACAACATATAGTTGTATCCTGTTGGTTTGCCCTGTGCGGCCAACCCACCAGGATACAACTATATGTTGTGAGCTATTTAGCTGGATCTCTGGCTACCCCTCTAATGCTTTAGATTTGATTTAGGTTAATTCAGCAAGCTCGAGAGTCAATGGTAGCTCTGTGTTCCTTTAACAGCGCGCGGGGGCCCTGCAAAACTGTGTGAGCTCTATCTGACAAAGCTCATTGTGCATCCTGGGACGGTTTCAAATATTATATTAATCACATACCAGGAAAGCTCGCATAGACTATCCTGGATTGACTCATCATATTTTGTGGAAGACCTTTGAGGGAACAGATCTCTTCTAAGAGAACTCGCCAGGCTGAAGCACTTATGGTATTTTGCTATACAGCACAAAAGGGTGAAAGTATTGCTAAGAAGGATAGTTTGAATATAGTGTAATATTTGACATCGTCCCTAAACATTCAGGAATACCTACGACTGGAGGAGGGAGAGCAGCCTTTATTACAGGTTTTACTATCCAGTATATGGAATATAGGGCGGAGCAATAAAAATGGATAAATTGTATACAATCCTTTCTACAAGTTTAATATCAATAGAACTACAAATTCTAATTTGGGCGCTAATTATATTTTTCCTATATTTTTTGATGAATCTGCTATTGTTCAAAATTTATGGGTATAAAGCCAGCCCAATTCACAACAATTTAAAATTTCATAATTATAATAGTGGATTTGGATTTGTTGTGGCATCATTATATTTACTGATAATTTGTTTTTGCTATCTTGTTTATTTTTGGAATGATTTTATAAACATCTTTTCTTATAAGTTTTTTATGATTTTGACTATAGGTAGCTATGGAATCCTTTCAATCATCCTAAACCTTTGGGCAATAAATTTCTTAAAGAGTCAAGAGGTTAAGATAAAATTTAAAGGTGTTGTTAGAGAATATTTTGATTTGGTTGAAATTGAAAAGGAAAAACAACGTAAGAAAAATGTTGACACTGAAGAAGAAGATAAATTTAAGTTATAGAAATAGGCTTCTGCTGATATTACCCATTTTCCCATCGTTTAGGAACATGCTATATTGCAAATAGCATCTGGCATTTTCCTTGCCTGGTTTTAGGAGCGGGGAGCTCCTACTAAATAATTCATTGTGTCTATATCTAAGGATAGTGCCATATTACAACGACACTATAACTAGGCAAATCACCCATAGACCATTCAAATTGAGGCTTTTAGATAATTAGTTTCAATTAATCACTTCACCTTAAACATCCGAATGGTCTTGCTAAATTGAGCGCTCTCTAAGCGGGCAATGTACATGCCACTGGGCAGTGTTCGTCCGCTGTAGTTTTTGCCATTCCAATGGAGGCGGTAGTGGCCAGCTTTTGCTCGTCCAGAATAGAGAGTTGCCACACGTTGACCGGCAATGGTGTAAATGTGTAAGGATAGTCCTGCTGCCTCATGGTTAAGCTTGCCTGAAGCATCCCAGTGATAAGGGATAGTAAAGGCCAGCGTGGTGGTTCGGGTAAAGGGATTAGGATAATTTTGACGGAAAATAAAAGATCCACCATAGAGTCCATGGTCAAGAGTGTTGTCTGTTGCCATAATAAGGCTGTTATAGGTCGTGGCATGAGCTTCAATAGTAATCGAACTATTGTGCCGAAGGTTTTGAACACCCTTTTTGTCAATCCAAAAGAGGTTGACTTCCTGTGGGATCTGCTCTAATCCACTGATGGCAATGGTTTGCGCTTCTTCGGAGGGAGAGATTGCCACAACCCATTCGAGCTTTCTATTTGGTATAGCAGGAGAAAAATGATACTGACGTGACAGAAGTTGTTGATCCTTTACAAAATAGAGTTGCGATGTTGCAAAGGCCCGAGGTGGCTCAAAACTGACATTGGAGAGAGAACTGCTCATTGCTTCCGGAAGAGTACCAATGTAATTGTCAGGATCTGCACCAGTTTTGCTGGTAAGTGATACTGAGACTTCCCATCCCACAGAGGCGGATCGTTTGGTGGGCTCTGGTTTTATTGCTATAGATGGCGTTGCTGCAAGCGCTAAGGCTGTATCTACTGAGGAGAATACCCAGTAGGCGCGCCAAGGTTTTAAGGTCTTTGTTTCTCGATATCCTTGAATATTGGGTACAAATTCATGGACTACTGAGGAGTGTCCATGCCACCTGAGAGGCACTGGGTAGGGAAAGGGTGAGGATATTTGATTCCACCCTTTTTGCAACGGAATAGCAATGGACTGGTAATTGTTGGCAAGTTTGTTAAAGGCGCTTTCTGATAGGTTAAGGTCAATGGGAGCATAGGTATATACCCAAACTCCCTGGCCAGGTTCTACGGTTTCAACGGGGATATAGTGGGAGTAGAGTTTACTGGTGTCGGCCTTTTCATCCCAGAAAAAACTTTGTGTCTCCTTACCAGCATTTTTGAGGGGGAGTGGCTCTAAGCCACAGAGTCCCATCATATGCCATCGCTCTTGATTTATTCGTGCAGGAACATTAAAGGCTGCGTGATTAACCTTAGAAAAGTAGACATCTAAGGGGATATGGCCGGGCATGGACGCACCCTCTTGACCTTTTCGATTGATGGCTGCCACAATATACATATAATCAGTATGAGGCTTTGCTGTTGTGTCAATTAATGGTGGCTTTACTACCATGAAGGTATCAATAAGCTTATTGAGGGAATCTTCGCTAATGACTTTTTCATTGATGTCCCAATACTTCCCTCCATGGCTCAGAATAAAGTACTCTTTTCGCGGCTTAGAAAGTCGGTAAATAAGGTAATAGTCAATATCCTCTTCTGGTGGCAGTTTATCCCACTGCACACAAAATGAGTTTAAGCCCACCGGTTTAAGCTTAAAATTCTCAACTGGTGGAGGCATATCATGGGGATGATGACCATGGGGATTCTTTTGTAAAAAGATACGAAGAGTTTTAAAGTTTTGTGTGCTAAAGGTGTAGGGCTTTGCATAAGTATAATCACTGGAAGCGCTGTCAATGTTGCCGATCCACCATTGATCTGGATACTCCTCGCCATAGGAGTTGAAATAATACTCCTGCCCGTCAATCAGTCCAGGGAGGCTAAATTGATTGTCACCAATCTCAAAACTTTCAGCAATTTGAACAAAGTGGCCAGCATCTTTTATAAACACACGAACATGAAAATATTTGCCATGCTCCCCGGTTGCACTATTGTGGCCGAAAATCTCTCCCATTTCACCAACAATTTTACCTTTAACCTGAAAGCCTCCATCTTGAAATCCCAGTGTTCGGTTTATTTTTTTCCGGGGTGTTATGGTAATAGGACGGGTGCTCATTAGGGTATAAGCACTGTCAATAAAGGTCCACCGTGTAAAGGGGATAAAATCTTTGTTCTGCCATATATTGTTTGGATTATATCCGGGATTAGCACTGGTAACCATTTTCCATTTACCAGGAGGAATCGCATCAGTGACATACTGTTTTGGATCGTGGGTTCGCCGGATGCCAATATAGATGTGTCGCCAAAAGTCATTCTCCTGATTGTTTATCAGAGCGGTGTCTGTGGGATAGAGAAAAATTCTTCCCAAATCATGATGATTATTGGTGTCATTACTTGATTGGATATAGTTGCCATAGAAGCTTCCCCCTGCAACCATAACGATGGGTGTATCGAGCTTTATATTTTGTCCCTGAGTGATGATTTTGTCATAGGGGTAATCGATTTGAAGATAGAGCCCACTGTCGTCATAGGTGTTAATATGCCACTTTCCGCTGGGGAGACCATGAAAAAGAAATTTTCCATACTTGTTAGTCTCTACCTCGTAGAAGAAATTGCGCATAGGAACAGAGTCTTCCCAATCTTCCCACAGATTAATTCGCATTTCCCGAAGTGCAACTCCAGCTTTATTTTTAACATGACCCTCTATGCTGACACCCTGTCTTAGTTGGAATTCCAATTTATACTCTAAGGTGTTGGGATTGATATCGACTTGTTTGGCTTGCTGATAGAGCTGGGTGCGTGGGTAAAAAACCGGTATATAATTTTCCTTTTCCGGAAGCGCAAGTACGATATAGGTTCCTGGTCTAAGGTTTTGTAGATCATAAAAACCCTCAGCATTGGTGGTTGTCATATATTCAGTTTGAAAATTATAGGTATTAATCCAGGGGCCGTGATGAAAGTGATTAGTGTCTAAAGCGCAGACTTTGACATTTGAGAGGGTTGCTCCAAAATCATTTTTTACTTTGCCAAAAATCCTTCCCTCACCAAGTCCATAGGTCATGTGGATGTCTTCGTGTCGGACCTCTCCCTTGTTTATCCAAAAGTGGTGGCTATTATGTCCGGTGTTACCGCTGGGATTGTAATACTGCGGGGGGAACCCTTCAACTTCACAAAAAATAGAGTAGTTACCCTCGCGCAGTTGGGGGATGGTCATGGTTGTATCAAAGGAATTGGTGTCTCGATAATGCTCAAAGGTCCCCCAGTCACTCATAATTGAGAGTCGGCAACGATTCATGAGAATATTATGCTGCTCATCATAGAGTCTCAACTTGAGCACTGCATAATTGGTATCAACAATACCGGTGTCTGGGTGTTGCTCAATAATAAAATGATCTCGATGATAGGTGTCAAAGCTATGTACCATAATTTCGTGAACTGGCCTCAGGGTGGTTTTGTAGTCTGCCCAATATTGCTTTGGTAGTCCAGAAATAGTTGGGGGTGTAAACTCTAAAAAGAGTGGCCGTTCAGAGGGAACATGGAACAGTACAAACTGCCCATCAGCCATACTGTAGGTTTCCTCAAAAATGAGAGAGTCATCAATATGTTTGGCTGCAACACGGACATTTCGCAATGGTTTGTTTTGCTCGTCATACAACTGTCCCTGAATGGCACCAATAAACTGGTCTAAGGGATTACTAAACTCTGAGGGTGTTCGGGTCAGGGTTATCCGAACGGTAAAAACTGAGAAATCATTGAGGTAGACTGGTGTATGAGGAGTGTTTTTTGTATTCTGCGGCATATACCAGAACTGTCCAGGATAGACCAGGTCAGAGGTAGGGGCAATCCAGACCATGTATTCATGCATAATGGGAAGGTTATCAATAATAAAATAGCCCTGAAAGTCAGTGTGTGAAGTGCCCAAGGTGTCATCGGTGCCGTAGGCATACACGATAACCAGTGTATTTGGAATTGGTACACCATTGGCCCCGGTTACAATGCCATTGACCATTGGCGGATTTTGAGCAAGGATACCACTTCCAAAGAGAAAGGGAGCCAAAAGTAAGATGAAAACGAGGAGTTTTGTTCGTAGGTTATTAATTGGTCGATTGGGTGTTCCCATACAGTCCCTCCACTATCAAGGGTCTAAAAAAATAGCATCGCCTTAATTGTACCCCTGATACGGAAAAATCGCTGTGACTGGAGTCACAGGGTGAAAATTTCTATAGTTTAGATAATTCTAATTATATCCTGGCATGGAAGCTCTTGCAAGTAAAATTATGTCACAATTAATAGGAGTGTGGAGTTTTGAGTGCCTAAAGTGAGCTAAAGTTGAAACCTGAGATATATTGAACTCATGAAGCTATAGATTCGCTGGTCAGCAATAAATGCAGTCGTACCAGTGACTGCTTCGCGATGGGTAGCTGCGCTCGCAATGACAGTCAAAGCAATAACAAGCATTTAAGATCGCCAGTTCGCGCACTGGCAGGCGCCTCACCTTTTTTGTCACTACCGTTCTGCTGGGTTAGGTGGTTCAATGCCTGATGGCATTATTTCTATTGTAATTTTTGCCCGGTCTGCAGCAAAAGAAGGTGAGCCACTCGAAAGCCAGGGAAGGCTGGAGAGCACTGTGCCGAAGGCGCAGCCCATCGGGTGTTTGCCAGGATGGCAAACATGAATAATGCCGCCCCGCAATCGCCCTATTCGCCTCAGGTTCAGATGCTCGCTGAACTCGTCTGCTTCGCAGACTCAGACAGCATCTCGCGTTTATCTGAACCATTCGACGGTGCGATTGAAGGGGTAAAAAAGAATTTTCCAAAGCAATGGCATTATCATAATTATGCTCACAATGAACAGTGCAGTTTGACCTTCGTCAATCTTTTAATCTTTTGAGTTAGCCAGGCGGCGGGTGGCCGAAGGCCAGTCCGAGCATAGCGAGGACCGACTGGAAGGAGAACCCGACCCATTGGGAGGAAATTGTTCCCAGAGCCACGGCGGCCCGAATGAAATGAGGGCAACTCCCATATATTTTTTAAGATTTTTTAATTTATTGATAGAGAAGGATCGCCCAAATAATTATTTAAAAGGCTGTTATAATTTTTTTTTACAATAATTTGGTTATATGGATTTTACTTGCCCCTTTCATGACTTATTTTATAAGGTCTTTTTGTGTGCGACAGAACAATAGCGTAATTATAACATTTTCCTAAGTGGGGAGAGTATGATAGCGAAAGAGAGAATTCATAAAAATTTGCAGAACTGTTTGGTTGAAACATCCTTCCTTGATTTGCCAAATCCAAGAAAGGGCAAAGTGCGAGATAGCTTTGATTGCGGTGACAAACTGGTTCTTGTTACCACTGATCGCCAGAGTGCCTTTGATCGTGTATTGGCTTCAGTTCCCTTTAAGGGACAGGTACTCAACCAAGTGAGCGCTTTCTGGTTTGAAAACACAACTGATATTGTAAAAAATCATGTGATTAGCATTCCTGATCCCAATGTAACCGTTGCCAAAAAATGCACTGTTTTTCCTATTGAATTTGTCATGCGTGGCTATCTAACTGGCTCAACAAGCACCTCTGCCTGGACACAATATAAAGACGGTGGCCGCAATATCTGTGGCAACATTCTACCTGATGGTATGGTGAAAAATCAGAAGTTTGATCAACCAATCCTTACTCCCACCACTAAAGCAGAAGACCATGACGAGTCGATCTCTGCAGAGGAAATTGTAAACCAAGGTATTATCGATGCAGAGACCTGGGAAAAGCTTTCTGATATCGCTTTTAAACTCTTTGCTCGCGGAACTGAGATTGCTGCTCAGAATGGTTTGATTCTTGTGGATACCAAATATGAAATTGGTCGCGATGAAAACGGTGAAATAACCCTTATTGATGAGATTCATACACCGGACTCATCCCGCTATTGGCTTGTTGATTCCTACGAAGAGCGCTTTGCTCAAGGCAAAGAGCCAGAAAATATCGACAAAGAGTTTCTCCGTCTTTGGTTTAAGGACAACTGCGATCCCTATAATGATCCTGAACTTCCAGCAGCACCGGACGATCTTGTTGTTGAACTTTCCTCCCGATATATTAAACTCTATGAGATGATCACCGGTAAGGAGTTTGTTGTTGATTCTGATACGTCAATCAAGGAACGACTGCAGGAAAATTGTAAAGAATATTGTTAATAATTAATTTGAATAATTGATACTATGCTTTGACCACTCTGTGGTCAAAGCACATTTTTTTGCTATAAGAAGGAATACAAGTATGGCTAATAAGCAACAGGATGCGATGGCGTCATTGGTAAGTCTCTGTAAACGTCGGGGGTTTATCTTTCAATCAAGTGAAATTTATGGTGGATTAAATGGCTGCTGGGACTATGGCCCCTTGGGTGTAGAGCTGCTTAATAATTTAAAACAGGCCTGGTGGCGGGCAATGACACTTCGAGAAGATGTGGAAGGGGTTGATGCTTCCATTCTCATGCACCCCAAGGTATGGGAAGCTTCGGGTCATGTGGCAAATTTTACTGATCCCATGGTTGACTGTAAGCAATGTAAGTCTCGCTTTCGCATTGATGTGCTTATTGAGGATCTATCTATAAAAAAGAAAAAAAAGATTGTACGTGCCCTGGATGAAACGGCCTTGCAGGGGCAGGTGCGGGATGAACAGGTGATTGAAGAGTTTGACAAACGAGTGTCAACTGAGGAACAGATGGAGTCGGTTGTTACTACCTTAGTATCCTGTCCACAGTGTGGCAACAATGGAACCTTTACCGATGCGAAACAATTTAATCTCATGTTTAAGACCTTTGTTGGTCCGGTTGAGGATTCCAGTGCTGTGGTCTATCTCCGTCCCGAAACAGCCCAGGGTATTTTTGTCAACTTTCTCAATGTTCAAAATTCAACCCGACAAAAGGTCCCCTTTGGTATAGCACAAATTGGTAAGGCCTTTCGTAATGAGATAAATACAAAAAACTTTCTCTTTAGAACCCGTGAGTTCGAGCAAATGGAGATGCAATACTTTGTGCGTCCCGGAAAAGAGGATGAGTGGTTTGAATACTGGCGTGAGCAGCGCATGCAGTGGTTTATTGATTTAGGTATGAGCAAGGATCAATTGCAATGGCATAAACATGATAAATTGGCTCACTATGCAAAAGATGCCTATGATATTGAATTTAAATTCCCCTTTGGTTGGGGAGAAGTTGAAGGCATTCATAGCCGAACTGACTTTGACCTTGGCAATCATGAGAAGTTCTCCGGTAAGGGACTTAAGTACTTTGATGATCAAACTAAGGAGAAGTATGTACCCTATGTAATCGAGACCTCTATTGGTGCCAGCCGTTCCTTGATGGCCTTTCTCTGTGCCAGTCATTGTGAAGAGATGGCTCCCACTGCAGATGGTGGTGAAGAGAAAAGAACGGTCATGAAATTTCATCCTGCCTTGGCTCCACAAAAAGCGGCCATTTTGCCATTGGTTAATCGTGATGGTATGCCCGAGATTGCCCAGAGCCTTACCAAGGATTTACAGAAACACTATCGTGTGTTCTACGATACAACCGGAGCAATTGGTCGTCGCTACCGTAGACAAGATGAGATTGGTACACCCTTCTGCATTACCATTGATTCAGAAACGCTCTCGGATCAAACCGTTACTGTTCGAGATCGTGATACCATGAATCAAGAGCGCATTGCTTTAGATGCAGTAAAACAATTCCTCTTTGAAAAAGTCGGAGGTTCCCTTTAGTGAAACGAATAGTCGTGGTCATGGGTGGTCCCTCTGCAGAGCATGAGATCTCATTGGGCACCGGCAAGGAGATGCTTCAGAATCTTGACACAAAGAAGTATATTCCCAAGGCCTTGGTTATTTCACAAAAGAAAGAACTCTTTACCAGTACTGCTGATCCCTCTTTACTTAAAGAGCAGGATTTTAGCAATCCCCAAAGCTCTAAACATTTTGCCGGTCCCTTTACCTTTGCAGATTCAAATTCTATATGGGACTCCTGTGATTGTGCACTTTTAGCCCTCCATGGTGAATTTGGTGAGGATGGAAAGATCCAAGGTTTTTTTGATACCCTGGATATTCCCTACACTGGATCAGGAGTCTATGCTAGTGCCGTGGGCATGGAAAAGATAACCGCAAAGATCATTTTTGAAGAGCAGGGAATTAAAACACCACCTTATTCAGTGTATTGTACGGAGACAAAAAGTCCAACCATAAGTCAATTAGAAAAGAACCATGGATATCCCTGCTTTGTCAAGTGTCCGCAATCGGGCTCAAGTCGTTTGATGGGACGGGCGCAATCACGAGAGGAACTTGAACAGTTGCTCAATGACTTTTCAGCTCACAGCTCGACCATTCTTATTGAAACAGCTATCAATGGTGAAGAGTACTCCTGTCCGGTACTTGCCATGCCTGACAACACAGCACAGCCGCTTTTGCCGGTTCTGATTCGTCCAGTCTCTGCTGACTTTTTTGACTACACTGCAAAGTATGCCAAAGGAGGGAGTGAGGAGATTGTTCCTGCGCCAATCAGTGAGGACCTAGCCAAACGTATGCAAAAGATTGCCCTCACAACGCACAAAGCTCTTAAATGTAGCGGTGTATCTCGGACCGATATGATTGTGCAAGGGGAGGAGATATATACCTTGGAAATCAATACGCTTCCTGGATTTACTCCAGCCTCTTTGGTACCAAAGTCCTTTGCTGCCATGGGTGGAACCTTTTCGTCATTATTGGATATCCTTATCGACAATGCCCTAAAGGACCGAAGCCTATGAGTTGCATATTGGGTGTTGATACCTCTTCTTCAGAATTAAGTGTTGGCCTTTTGCGCGATGGAGAGACAATTGTTTCCTGCTCCCGCTATGTAAAAAATTCCCATGCCGAACATATTGCCGCGATCATTCAATTTGTCCTTTCCTCTGCCCAGTGTACCATTGAAGAGGTGACCCATGCTGCCATTGCTGTGGGTCCCGGCTCATTTACTGGCTTACGTATCGGAATATCATTCTTGAAGGGATTGCTCTTTGATAGAGCGATACCCTTGTTACCGATCTCCTCTTTGCAAAGCCTTGCAGCCTCCTTACACGGTGACGATCGATCCATACTATCTCTTATGGATGCCCGGCAGAATCGAATGTTTTTGGGAAAATTCAGCGCATCCCAGAAAGGTTTTAAACGACTTGAAGAGGATGCTCTTATTGAATTTGACCAGTTTGACGCTTATGATGATAAAAAGAGTGTCCTCCTTGTGGATACCTTGGGGTATGCTCGGAGCACACTTCCAAAGCTTCTCAGTGCAACCGGACGGGTAAAGACAGTTGACACCTTAACACTCCAACGGGGAACAGCGTGCGCACGTTTAGCCAGTGGTGTGCTTGAAGAAAAAAAGTTATGGAAACAATCCAGTGATGTGCTACCCAATTATATGCAGCTATCCTATGCAGAGAGACGCTGTAAAAAATAGTAGGGCCCTTATTGATGAATATGGATAGACTAACAATATTACCCCTTCTTTTAATCCTTTTCGGGACACTTGTATATTCTGAAACAATTACCTCTCCGATTGACTCAACGCTAAACGATTCAACTCTTACACCCCTTCAAAAACCATTTAAAAGAAACGTGCTCCGTGATTCCTTACAATCACTGATTAAAACATTCGTCAAGCAAGACTCCTTGGGGCAACAAAAGGATACCATTACAAATCAAGAGTCAGAAGTGGAAGATACCTCCTTCTGTATGTGGCATTATCCCTTTTGGCGTATAGGTGCGGGGTGGGAGATTGGGTCAATGGCGCTCTTTGATTTATGGGAGGAGCGTTTAGAAAACACTCGATTGACAAGCTCAATTAGAGCCCAGCTCCCCCTGGACACGACAAAGGCGATCCGGACTATTGAAGAGCCTAGCTTTTATTATGTCACCTTTCCATTCTATGGCGCAATAACGCCCTTTGTTTCTGAAAAAGGGTTTCTCTCTCTGGGAGTTAATTTCTCTTGGATACGAAAATATTCAAAGGTCTCCTTTGAATTGGACTCCTTAGGGACAATAGCCTATAATGATTCTCTGGGTACAATGGAACAGCGGTTAGCTCATGTTAATTTAGGCTTTGATATTAAGTATCATATACGGATAAATAAACTCTATTTCAATGTGGAAAACGTTCGAGAATCGTTCTTGGTTATCGGCCTATCCGGCTACCCACTCTCTATGGTAAGCCAATGGAAAAACCTCTCCTTTATACCACAAACAAAGGATTACAATTTTGGCTTTGGTGGTGGGTGGTATGCGGGACTTTCGACAATCAAAAGGCTCTCCAATAAGACTGGCTTGGATGTGGGGATAATTTACTCCGGAAGTTGGATGGGGCAGTTTCGTGATAAGGGTAATTCAATTTCCGAGAACTATATCACCGGTGCACCCTCTTCGCAGGGAGCAAAACTCCAATGGCTCTCCCATCGATTTTCATTTTATGTTAACCTCCTTATGGGAAACAAAAAGTATCGCACACAGACAACAACAAAGACTTCACCGCACGCACCCAGCCTCCCACAAAAAAGACGGAGAAAGCAGAATTGATCGATGGCTAAAAAAAATGTGGCGATTGATGCTATCTACAAAATTGTCAAAAGGGAATTTGCCAAGAATAAAGTGCCCGTGGTTGACCTTATTCAGATGCAGACAAAGGATCCCTTTAAGGTATTGGTGACCACCATCCTTAGTGCGCGCACCAAAGACTCAACAACTACAGAATCGGCAAAGCGATTGTTTGAAAAGGTTTCCTCCCTGGAGGAATTGAAAAGGCAATCGATAAAGAGTCTTGAAAAGCTGATTTTCCCTGTAGGGTTTTATAGAAACAAGGCAAAACACCTCAAAGAGTTGCCAGATGCCATTGATCAATTATATAATGGAGTAATTCCCGATTCGGTTGATGAGCTGGTAAAATTACCGGGCGTTGGAAGAAAAACAGCTAATTTAGTGGTTGCTGTTGCCTTTAATAAACCGGCCATCTGTGTGGATGTGCATGTACATCGAATCTGTAATCGATTGGGATATGTAAAAACAAAGACACCCTTGGACACTGAGATGGCTTTACGAAAAATATTACCAAATAAATATTGGATTACCTTTAATTCCTATCTTGTTTCCTATGGACAGCATCTCTGTTTTCCCATTAATCCACGTTGTGATCAATGCCCAATCATTACATGGTGTAATAGAATTGACGTACATTCAAAGTATTTTCCAACTTAAGAGTATTATTTGTCACTATGAAAAAAGCCGCCTATGTAACGACATTAGACAACAACAGAGTACAGTGTACCCTTTGTCCACACCAGTGTATTATTAACGATTGTCGTCAGGGACTCTGTCTTACTCGGGTAAATCGCAGTGGTGTTCTCTATGCAGATAATTACTGTCGGCCGGTGTCTACTGCAATTGATCCTATTGAGAAGAAACCGCTCTATCATTTTCATCCAGGCTCGGCTATCTTTTCGACGGGACCAAATGGATGTAACTTAAAGTGCTCCTTTTGTCAAAACTATGAAATTTCTCAAAGTGTACTCTCTCTTCGTGAATTTACTCCCAAGGAGTTGGTTAAAAAGGTTCAAAGGAGTAATACCATTGGTATTGCCTATACCTACACCGAGCCCTATATCTGGTTCGAAACAATCATGGCCATTGGCGAGAGTATTCGAAATCTTGATTTGGTCAATGTGATGATCAGCAACGGTTATATGGAACCCCAACCATTGGCAGAGCTTTTAGAGGTTGTTGATGCCATGAATATAGATATCAAGGCAATGGATGACGACTTTTATAAGCGACTCTGTAAAGGAACGCTTGCGCCGGTTTTGCGCACCTGTGAAACCGTTAAAAAGAAGATTCATTTGGAAATTACCAACCTTTTGGTAACGGGCGAGAATGATTCTGATGAGGCGATTGAAAAACTTGCCAAGTATATCGCATCCAATTTAGGTAAAGATACACCGCTTCACCTTTCTCGGTATTTCCCGCGCTATAAATTGAAGAGTGACCCCACAGAGGAAGAGTTCATGTTGCGTGCTTGGGAAATTGCTCGAGACTCTTTAGACTATGTCTATGTTGGTAATATGATGACCTCCGATAAGGCAAATACCTATTGTCCAACGTGTAATACTCTTCTCATTGAACGAAAAGGGTATTCAACTCAAATCATGGATAATCTTGCAAGTGAACAAAGCACTGCTGGCAATTGTCTCTCCTGTGGGAACTCTATAGCAATTACTCTATAACCCAGATTATGCAATAGGAAGCAGCGCAGAAGCACAACCCTATGCCCATTAAGACTTTCAGGCTTTTTGGCCATATCACCTTGTAGATATGCCCTTCAAAACCTTCAAATTTTACTAAATCATAATCTTGCACTTCTGCATCTACT
>JANQEN010000052.1 GCA_028278335.1 Chitinivibrionales bacterium
GAATACAGGACTTAAGGAGACTAAGAAGGTTCTTCTTGGTGTTCGGTAGAGTGTGAAAGGTTTAGGGGAAACTGAAAAACCAATTAATTGTGGGGCAAAAGGAGAATAGTATGAGGACAACTTTTTTTCAGAAGGGGATACTGTGCACGGTCATGACCCTACTCATTGTGCTCTTGGGGAGCATTTGTCTAAATGCAGAAGAGGTGTGTAAGTTCGCTTACAAGGGGAAACCAGAACGATTTCATAATGATACCATGGTGGTTCCCGATGAGATGGTTGCCATGTCAGAGTATCTTTACGCTCCACCGTCAACTGATCTGGCTAATGATACCCTCTATCAGCCGGCCATCATGTTTGTTATCGATTATTCAGGAAGTATGATGGGTAATGATGGGAATGATCCTGAACAGGCACGGACGCGGGTGCCATCAAAACTATTGGATACGCTCTACAAAGAAGCACCACTGGCTGAAGTTGGGATCTCTCTGTGGGCAGGTGAATTGAAATTCAACAGAGACGATGACCCTTACAAGGTTGAATGTCCCGGGGAAAAGGGTGGTTATTGCCCACTGCTTCAGTTAAATAAAACCTATCCTCCGGATAATAAAACCGGTTATGAAATATTAAAATGGTACCTCCAGGATAATGGCAATTATATCTCCTATTTTCAAGGTGGATATAGCCTAAATGGGACTAATATTTATACAGGTTTTCAGGCTTCAAAGCATGCCTTTACTAATACAGAACGGGTGAAAGAGAAACATTTTAATATCTTTTTCTCCGACGGCGCGCCATCAGACCCAAGGCCTAATCCCAATATTTTTGCTGAAGCAGAAAAAGTGGCAACTACCTTTACGATATTTTTTGGCGCAACGTCTGCCCCGGCTATTCTGAACACCTTTACAGAAAATGTGCAGACAAACGGCTATTCTGCCCTTAATCCCAAAAGCGACATGTGGTCAATTTTAAACGTCGGAATTGATACTTTATACAATTTTATTACTAAAAATGTCCTGAACAACATTCTTCTTGACGGATATGAGATCCCCTTTGAAATGAGTGTTAACGGTGGACAAAATGTAAACAACTGGAATAATGATTCCACAGGATTTCTCTTCCCGCAACTTTTTCCACTTCGGGGCAGGCATACGGATTTCACCTTTGCACTCCAGTACCATAAAAGGCGGATATACGTTGATCAGAACACCGGGCAGATTGATACCATTGACACGGATACAACCCACAACATCGCCTTTGGTGTGGAGGTTGACCCCAACCAAGGGCAGCTACCCGATTCTTTGTGGGATGTCAAGTGCTGGAACAGGGAACTCGGTTTTTATTACAACGGCACTCAGGTGACCACCGTAGACGAAACTATGACACCTTTGGAGGTCCGTTTTACCTTTGAGCCGGGTGACGCCCGATACAACTACACTAAAGCGTCAATCGAAGTGGGAAATACGTCTGCAAATGGCCGAGATCTTGAAACTATCACCTTAACAAAAAACGGTAATACCTTTACAGGCACCTTTGATCTGGCTGTTATAGATGATGCTGCTTCCCCCACACAGAATGATAATACCCTCCAGCACTATGCAATTGATAACCTCACTGGTGTATTTCGCAACGATGAGGATCCAAAGCTGCTTCTTGACACACTGAAGATCCAGATCCCCTTTGATTTTGGCGGTACGATTGAGGTGAAAAAGGCATACTACTTTGATAATAATGCAGAAGGGTATGTTGACAGTATCTATGTTGAGGCAACAACGAATATATCCGGTGGCTTGACTAATGCTCATATACAAGAGATGGTGCAAAAGGCCCTTGAACTACCTGGCTTTAGGGGCTTTTCTATTCAAAACTCCGGTGTCGCAGGTAATGGCCTTTTTCTTAAGGTGCGTGAGGATCAATCCCGTGATCCCCAGACTTTTGTGACTAACGATGATAAACTTACGGTCAAAAGTGTTGTCCTCTCCGCTGGTGGGCAGGTTGAAGCAAAGAGCATTGCTATCCAGGATAAGGTGGCGCCGATCATTCACTGGAATAAGAAAAGTGCCCTTCTTGCTGATTATAAAGTTTCTGGTAAAAAGGATACTCTGGGAGTGAAGTTTTCCGAGGCAATAAAGAAGGTGTCCGCAGAGGAACCCTTCTATTTCTTAGCGCGGTCAAACAACAATACCTATTCAGTAAAACTCCGTGAAGTTGCTCAGCCTAAAACGGACAGCATGGTTTTTGAGGTGAGTTCTGTTAAT
>JANQEN010000070.1 GCA_028278335.1 Chitinivibrionales bacterium
CTGCTGAGTAATTGATTCGTTTTTTCCTCATAAAATCCTCCAATAAGTGTATATTAAGTTACATTATGGAGAATTCCTGTTCACGCTGAACCTAGACAGAAAAACAAAAGGAGATGTTTTCGGAAATATTTTCAGGTCATTATTTGAATGAATTTGACATATTCCAATCAAAACGACTTAATGGTGATTATTTCGATTATTCAAGTGTGCTTAAAACATTACAAAATGAAAAAACTACCCAATGATGAAAAACAAAACCTTGTTAAAAACAGTGTAGAAAAGCCGCAGGATGAAAATAATAACATGAAAAAGATTATTAAGAGTGACATTTACAAGTTTATTGCATTTACTGTGTTGTTTCTATTGTCAATAAGTATGAATTGTAACAAAAAAGTAGAAATGCAAAAGAAGGATTTGGATAGATTATTAGAAAGGCTCTATTCTGACAACTCTGTATTTAAAAATAAAGAGAGAGACGATAGTGTTATTTCAATAAATATTATTGATTCATTCATTACAGTTACAATTGACAACAGTGACACGTTATTTAATCAAAAATATTGTGAATTTCATCGATATGTGGCAGCTGATGATAATAAAATTGATTTTACTGTTAAATATAAATATGATTCAAAATTGCCAACCCATCCCGTGACCGGTAAGGATATGAAACTTAATGAAAGAAAACAAATTCTGGTATTTATGCCAATAAATAATTATGGAAATTTATTGAAAGCAGCATACATAGATAATATTGGATTTTTATCTGATTTAAATGGAAAATTTATGGGGAATTTTCAAGAAAATGATTCTGTTTATGCTCATAATTATACTACCACAGGGCCATTAATTCTTAAAAATAAAAAATCTAAATCCAGGAAAGTGTTAGATCCATTTTCATTGGAAAATATGTATCTAAATAAAAATGAAATACAATATGATCAAATAAGTGTATATGACTATTTATACTATTTGCTATTAAAGTTTATTTTCTTCAAAGAAGATATAGACGTTACCGGTAATAATGGTTTGATAACTTTATCACCTGAAAAAATAGGTGATACTGTTAAGGACAAATATTTATTTAACGTTAAATATAATGATTTTGTGTCAAAAGAAATTGCTGATGAAATGTTAAGTTTGGGGAAGGCTTTCGGGTTTAAGGTTAGAAAAGAAAATGTAACTCAAAGCCAATAGAAAATCTTGAAACCAAGCCACACAAACAAAACGTCAAGGGATGCCATTTTGTGAAAACATTACCTGTTGGCTGAAACGTTAAGTACACTATATAAGTAATTTTTAATGAGTGAACAGAATCCAGAGTCCAGATGCTAAACTAGTAAATTTTCTTTTGCGTGAGGGATGTATAGGGCGGCGAAGCCGGTGATTTTTGCATAGCAAAAATTACTGGAGCGAACGCGGAACCCGGAGCAGCCCGGTCTGGAGCGCAGCGGAAGACACGCCCAATAATTTTAAATATGAAGAGCCGGAGAGGCCCTACCATAAAAAGCTTTTAAAAATCTTACTAAAAATAAACCCTCTCTGATTATATAATGTATAATCAAAAACAATTTACTGCATTATGTATATTTGATAGTTACAGAGCACTACATTGCACAGTGCATATTATCAATCAACATTGTAGGTAAGGAACATCGTTTATGCTCGACATGCAGTTTATTCGGGAAAATGCAGAGCTTGTGAAGCAGGCCTGTGTTAATAAAAAAGAGAAGGCCGACATTGATCAGATTTTAGCGCTTGATGAGGAGCGCAGGAAAATAATCAGCCAGGTGGAGAAGCTTAAGCATGAGCGGAATCAGGCCTCAAACACGATAAATGCGCTGAAACGGGAAAAGAAAGATGCCAGTGATGTGATTGCCACAATGAGAACCGTGTCTGCACAAATTAAAGAGATGGATGGGTCACTCCGTGAGATCGAGCAGAAGGTTGCCGAGCTGTGCCATTATGTGCCTAATGTGCCCCACGAAAGTGTTGCCCACGGTGAGAGTGAAGAGGACAATCAGGTTGTTGCAGAGTGGGGTGAGGCTCCGACCTTTGATTTTGAGCCGAAGGATCATATGGAGCTTGGCACAGCCTTAGATATATTTGATTTTAAGCGGGGCGCCAAGGTCTCTGGGTCGGGTTTTCCGGTGTACAAGGGCTATGGCGCTCTTTTGGATCGGGCCTTGATCAATTTTATGCTCGATACCCATACGAAAAATGGCTATCACGAAGTATCGCCGCCCTTTTTGGTCAATAGTACTAGTGCCTTTGGTACCGGACAGTTGCCTAAATCGCAGGAGCAGATGTACCATGTTGGCTTAGATGAGCTCTATGCAATTCCCACAGCTGAGGTGCCGGTGACCAATTTGCATCGTGATGAGATATTGACCGATGAGGAGTTGCCTAAAAAATATTGCGCTTATAGCGCCTGCTTTCGCAGGGAGGCTGGCTCCTATGGTAAGGATACTAAGGGATTCTTGCGGGTGCACCAATTTAACAAAGTAGAACTAGTCAAGTTTGTGGAACCGGAAAAATCCTATGAGGAACTTGAAAGTTTGCGCGCTGATGCAGAGGGGATTCTGAAATCTTTAGGACTGAAGTATAGGGTGCTTTCTCTCTGTGATGTGGACCTCTCCTTTGCCGCTGCTAAGTGTTACGACTTAGAGGTGTGGGCGCCGGGAGAGAAAAAGTTTTTAGAGGTCTCCTCTTGCAGTAATTTTGAGGATTTTCAAGCACGCCGTATGAATATTAAGTATCGTCCGGCCAGTGGCAAAGTGCGACTGGTGCATACCTTGAATGGCTCAGGTGTGGCAACAGCCAGAATACTGGTGGCGATTTTGGAAACCTATCAAACCGGTGATGGCAGGGTTGCGGTTCCGGAAGTTCTCCAGCCGTATATGCATGGTGTCAAGGAGCTATGTCCTCGTTAAAGATACGAATACAGCGCATACTGAGCATACCCCCCCAGTGGTATTTGCTGTTTTTAAAGCTTCGCCCATTTATTTTAAAGTATCTCTTTCTTATTGTCTGTATTCTGGGGATCATGTGGCATGCGGTCTACACCAATTATGTGATAAACCGTCTTCAGGACGATATAACCAATTCTATAGGTATCTATGCGGATTTGATTAATGCGGCGCTCTTTAAAAACATGGGTGTGGAGTATGAGAAGGTCCTTTTACAGGATGTGATCAAGCAGTTTGACATACCCATTATTATTACCAATACCTCTTGGGAACCGGTGGTGTGGAAGAATATATCCACGGGTACCTTCTTTGGACGAAAAAAAATTCGACAGTATGATTATCGTCCTGAAACTAAAGAGGTAATCCGCAAAAAGATCCGCAAGCTGCGGAACAAAATTGAGCCGCGGGTTCTTTATACTAGTGATAGACGGACCAAGGTCGGCTATCTGCTCTTTGAATATTCAAGTCTTATCACAGGCCTTGCTTGGATGCCCTTTTTAGAGGGGATATTTATCATATTTTTCTCGGCCTTTGTCTATTTTGCTCTGCAAAATATCATGGTGACTGAGCGAAGCAACCTCTGGGTTGGGCTTGCAAAGGAGACTGCCCACCAGTTGGGCACGCCCATTTCTTCGCTCATGGGTTGGGTGGAATACATGCGGACCATTGATGAGGCAGATGAAGAGATCGATCCGGAGATCTTTATCGGGCAGGTGCAGGGTATCTGCGATGATATGCAAAAGGATCTTTTTCGGCTGAAGAAAATTAGCAATCGTTTTAGCCAGATCGGATCGAAACCTACACTGAAACGGGGTAATATTCAAGAGATTATCGAGGAGAGTGTTAAGTATTTCCAAACCCGGCTTCCCATGGTGGGTAAGCGGATCGAGATTAAATGCTCCTATGCAAAAGCACCAAAGATCCCGCTCAATCGAGACCTTATTGAATGGGTCTTGGAGAACCTCTTTAAGAACGCTGTTGATGCGATCGACAAGAGTGAAGGCTTGATAGAGATTAAAACTGAGTATATAGAGGTGGATGATATTGTACGGATTCAACACATTGATAATGGGAGAGGTATTTCCTGGGACAACCAAAAGAATATATTTTCTCCTGGATTCACTACAAAGACACGAGGCTGGGGGCTTGGCCTAACATTGGCCAAGAGAATTATTGAAGATTACCATAAGGGACGGATCTATGTTGCTTGGTCACAGAGCAATAAGGGCACAGCCTTTCAAATTGATCTGCCTGTAATCATGACGTAGGATAGAAGCGCTACAGGTACTTTAAACGGGGTGTTTGAATATGTCAATGTCAAGAAAAAAGGTCCTCTGGGTTGATGATGAGATTGAATTTCTTCGATCGCACATCATGTTTTTAGAGACCCGCGGCTATAGTGTAATTCCGGTGTTTAACGGGGATGATGCCATCCATATTATTTCTGAAAAGCCCGGTGAGTTTGATATTGTTCTCTTAGATGAACAGATGCCCGGGCGTAATGGCTTGGATACTCTGGTGGTACTCAAAGATATTGCACCGGACCTTCCGGTGGTTATGGTGACCAAGAGTGAAGAGGAGCAGGTCATGGAATCTGCCATGGGCCTAAATATTGATGGCTACCTTACCAAGCCGGTTAACCCTTCGCAAATTTTGCAGGTCTGCAAACAGCTCCTTCACTCCAAAGAGATTATGTCCTCACAGATCAAGCACGATTTTGTGCGGAGTTACTCTTCCAATCGAGCAGCCATTCAAAACAAGATGGACATTGCAGAGTGGGTGTCACTTTATAAGAAACTTACCAAGTGGGATCTTAGGCTAAAGGGTGTCAAGGATGAGGGAATAAGACAGGCCCACTTGGGTCAGAAGTCCGATGCTGATAAGACCTTTTCGAATTTTGTTAGTGCTCACTATATGCAGTGGATGCAGGGAAAGGGTAAGGTGCCACTCTTTTCACCGCAAGTTCTGGATCAATTTGTTGTACCCCTGGTAAAGAAGGATGAGCGAGTTGTTTTTATTATACTTGACTCAATGCGCTTGGACCAATACTATATGATCCAACCAAAGTTACGTGAGTATTATACGATTGAGGACCACTTCTTCTTTTCCATTTTGCCAAGTTCCGCAGAGTTTTCTCGTCCTGCGCTTCTTTCTGGGCTGTATCCTAAAGAGATCGCTCAGGAGTATCCTAAGATTTGGGCTGAGTTTGACAAGGAGTTTGCCCTTGGTGATAAACAGGAAGCATCTCTTCATAAGAAAAAGCTGGCCAAGAGTGATATTAAGAGTGATATGGTTGAATACCTTCGGTTTGCTGATGAGAAAAACGCCCAAACCTTTTTGAAAAACAAAGAGAAATACAGTGATAAAAAGTTGGTCACCATTGTGGTAGACTTTTTTGATCTCTTTATTCGCGAACAGATGACCACAAAAATACTCCGTGATATTGCTCCTGATGAGGTCGGCTTTAGAGACCTTACTGAACAGTGGTTTGATAATTCTCGTGTGAGCCAAATCTTTTCTGAGCTTGCATCCCAGGATGTGACCGTTGTTTTTACATCAAGTAATGGCAGCAATCTCTGCACCCGGGGTGCCGAGTACTACGGTGATCAGGAATCAATGAAAACACTACGATACTCCTATGGCGAAAAGATTACCTGTGATGAGCGGTATGCTTTTTATATGCACGAGCCGGAATTGTTCAATTTACCCAAAGGCACCGAGGAGACCAGTTGCATTGCCCTTCGGGAGAACTACTACTTTGTCAATCGTGACACCTACGCAGACTATACTGATCAGTACCAAAATAGTTTTCAACAGGGTGGTGTCTCTATGTATGAGATGATCGTTCCCCTTGCTATTATGCGACCCAAGGATCAGTAAGGATCGCGCCATGGAGATACAGAGTGCCAGCACCCAAGAGACCCGTGCATTTGGTTCCCAGATTGCAGATAAAAGTGAAGCGGGAATGGTATATGGGTTGATTGGTGAGTTAGGAAGTGGTAAAACCGAATTTGTCCGGGGCTTTGTGTCTCAGTTGTCACAGGATGCGGTGGTGAGAAGTCCCAGCTTTTCCTTAGTCAACACCTATCAGACGTCCCAGTTTTCTGTCCATCACTTTGATTTTTATCGGCTCTCCCGGGCAGATGAACTGTTTGAGATTGGCTTTGATGAGTATTTAGCAGATCCTCAGGCTCTTTGCCTTATTGAGTGGGCAGACATGTTTCCCGAGGTCATGCCAGAGCATGCTCGCTATATACAGTTTTCCGAAACAGCAAGCCACATTCGTTGCATTGCTGTTGACAAAGAGTAGTCATACATTAGCTGATTCTATCGACCAATAATCTTTACTGCCTTGGTGCTATAGTTTTTCCACAGGATGTTTTCGATGTGATCTCTTGAGGGCGCCTCTGTGGTCGGACTCTCCTCTTCTTCCTTAGCTGGGGCCCAATTCTTCCCAACCACAATATCATACCAGGCATCAAGATAGAGCGCAACGATCTCAGAGAAGCGATCGTGGCTGGAGACAAAGTTGTTCCCGTTATGTTGAATTTGTTTGTAGGATTTGCGAAACATGGTAGAGGTCCATCCATACTCATAGAGGATAGACTTGTCCTTGAGAATGTCCCTTCGCACAGGAATCATGCCAAAGCGTCGACACTCCTCAAGCTGTTTATTTTTGCTGGTAATAAAGAGGAAGAGTTTGTAGGCTAAAAGTGGAAAGGGGCACTTTTTAGGAATTGCCCAAAGCCATCCTCCTGTGGTGATTGATTTGGTGCCTGAGCGAAGTGGGGCACCATCCTCATGGATTTCTAAGGAGCATCCAGTGGGCATGAGTGCAACACCAAGATCCTCCGGGTCTTGCACAAAACCGGAGAGGTCGTCTCGCCCTGTTCCATGAAGAAACATGCAGTCGAGCTGAGTCATAAAGGAGAGGAAAACGTCTTCCGAGTAAAAGCCATTCCAAAGATTTTCGCCTTTCCATTGTTGCTCCCACATAGCAGGATGATAAATCCCTGCATAGGCATAGGTAGCTTCCCACTGGAAGGCATCAACAACAGAGTTGTGCTTGAGATAGAGCATGGAGTTAAGGTCACCTTTGCATTGAAATACGCGATCAACAATGCGCAGGGCTGTACCCAGGTATTTTGCACCACGATGACCAATGCGTGCTTTTTTTTCTCCGTTATAGGCGCGCAAAGACCAGACCATACCTACCACAAAGATGTCAAAAAAATCCCACTCAGAAGGGTCCTCTTCTAAGATGTAATTACGGGGAAGGCCATAGCCGTTAAGCTCTTTTAGCTTCATATTTATTTCATTGCGATACTGGGACCATATGTTCAGGACGTCCTCCACCTTGCTTTTGCGATAGACCATGACCCGTGTTTCATATTTTCGAGGAAGAAAATATTGCTTTCCCTGTTTTTGACCAAACCAGGTAAGGATATAGTCATCCTCAAAAATTTTTATGTCAGTCTCGGTAAGAAAGGTGTTAAGCGGCATTATATGTCCTTTGTTAGCCAGAGACCAGCATTTACCAAAGGGAATCTTTAACAGACTTACTCGCCGTTTACTCTCGGTAAAGGCAGCTTCGATGTTGTCAATGTGCGCAACACGGACCACATCAATCTTGACTCGATTCTCTTTCTCAAACTGCGGTATGACCTCTTTGCTGAAGTACTCATACTGTTGGTCGATCATATGGACAATGATCTTCATTTTTTTTCGGGCAAAACTGTGTGTTGGAACCAGCAGAATCACTAGTATGATGAGTAATCCTAAGGTCTCTTTTTTCATGATGTTATACCCTGATCCAATACAAGCATAGTGCTACATCCCAGTGGAGCGTGCCGATATCCCACGAATAGGTGCCATAACAATGAAGGTAGTGGCCATGGTCGTGATTGGTATCAAGCGGTACCATACTTGCTCTCTTGTTAACTTACACCTATATTTAGAGGCAAGTAAGGGCTTACTCATTCATGGCCTATGATGTATCTATAATTGTACATGATAATAGAAAAAAATTCTATGCAAAAATCAACACACTCCCGAGTTTGGATTGAAATTGATCTGAGGGCAATACGTCAGAATTACCGACGTATTGCGCAATCAGTCAAGCCAGCTACGGTGATGGCAGTGCTTAAAGCCAATGCCTACGGGCTTGGCATCGAACCGATTGCAAAGACATTGATCGATGCTGGTGTATGTCGCATTGGCGTTGCTTCTTTGGAAGAAGCGCTTCCTCTTGCGAAAAAAAATCACATCCAAATCCAGATTTTAGGGAGCATGGTTTCATCGGAAATACCTGAGGCAATCAAATACAACATTATTTGCCCCGTTACTGATATAAATATGGCCCAGGCCATTTCTAAGGAGGCTGCAAAGCAGGGTAAAAAAGCAATCGTACATCTTTTAATTGATACGGGCATGGGTCGATTGGGTATTCCTTACGATGGTTCAGAGATTGAAATAAAAAAATGCATGGCCAGTCCTCACCTACAGGTTGAAGGGGTCTACTCACATTTTGCCAATGCAAACAACCCCCACCATCCTAAAACGAAAGAGCAGGTTCAACTCTTTAAGGATTTGCTTAGAAAGCTAAAACCGGAAACTTTTCCACTTATTCATCTAGCCAATTCCGATGCAATTAATAATTTTAAAGATACCTATTTCAATATGGTAAGGACCGGTATCAACCTATACGGTGTGTTTGATTTGTTGGGAAGGCGAACCTATAATTTAAAACCGACTCTGGCGTTGAAAACTAAACTCATTGCCAAACGTCTTCTTCCGGCTGGCACTACCATAGGATATGGGTGTACACACACCCTTTTTAAGGAGACACTGGTTGGGACGATTCCAGCTGGTTATGCCGATGGAATCCCAACTTCAGCGGGAAATTCTGCACTGGTTCTAATTGCTGGTAAGGAATGTCCTATTATTGGTCAGGTTTCTATGGATTATACTACCATTGATCTTTCACAGCATCCTCAGGCAAAACGGGGAGATATTGTGACCATTATCGGGCGCTCAAAGGATCGGGAGATTACGGTTGAAGATTGGGCAAAGAATAAACAGTCCCATCCCTATGATGTGATCTGCTCTTTGGGTAATCGTGTTGCCCGGGTCTATAAAAACGGGTAATGATTTTTAAAACAGTGTTTGTTTCATTTTGAAACAGATGTTTTGATTTTGTGAATTGAAATGAGTCCCTTTTTCGATCTACAATTGTTTGTTTAAGCACATCTCATTCTATAATAGGGAGTTATAGTGTCTCACTTAATTGGCATTCTGGTTGCGTTTGACTTGGGTAGAAAATTGATACATTGGAGGAAAAGAATATGGATTTACAGAAATTTACCCAGAAAGCACAAGAGGCAATTCAACAGGCACACAATAGTGCTTTTGAATTGAATCATCAGGAAATTACCCCGATACATCTTCTAAATGCCCTCTTTAATCAGGAAGAGGGATTGGCAACAACAATTGTAACCAAGGCCGGTGGATCACCATCGCAACTGCAGAATGAACTTATAGAAAAACTACAAAAGATGCCCTCTGTTTCAGGCTCTGGAGCTCAACAGGCCCTTTTATCCAAGGACTCCTCCTTGGTATTGAATGAGGCACTTAAAATCGCAAAAAGAATGAAGGATGACTATGTTAGCGTTGACCACTTATTATTGGCTCTTTTAGAAAAGAGCAATGAGTGCAAAGAGATGTTGCAGCAGAATGGTATAAATCCCTCTGCTGTTTTAGCTGCCTTTAAGGAAGTGCGCGGAAAACAGCGTGTCACCAGTAATAACCCAGAGTCAACCTTTCAAGCATTGGAAAAGTATGCTCGGGATCTTACTGATATGGCCTTGCAAGGGAAACTTGATCCGGTCATTGGTAGGGATGACGAGATCCGTCGTATTATACAAATTTTATCGCGGAGAACAAAAAACAATCCTGTTTTAATTGGTGATCCTGGTGTGGGAAAAACTGCCATTGCTGAAGGGTTAGCACTTCGTATTGTGCGCGGAGATGTGCCGGAAGGGTTGAAAAATAGAAAGCTAGTATCCCTTGACATGGGAGCATTGATTGCCGGGGCAAAATTTCGTGGTGAGTTTGAAGAACGACTTAAAGCGGTGCTCAAGGAGGTGACCGATGCGGATGGCGCGATTATCCTTTTTATTGATGAGTTGCATACCGTTGTTGGTGCTGGAGCGGCTGAGGGTGCCATGGATGCGGGCAATTTACTCAAGCCAATGCTTGCACGAGGAGAGTTACACTGCATTGGTGCCACAACATTAGATGAATACCGTAAGCATGTGGAGAAGGACAAAGCCTTAGAGCGACGCTTTCAGACAGTGATGGTTGATCAACCATCAGTGGAAGATACAATTTCGATTTTACGAGGTTTACGGGAGAGATATGAGGTGCATCATGGGGTTAAGATTCGTGATAGTGCCATTGTTTCTGCTGCGGTTTTGTCGGACCGGTACATCTCTGAGCGTTTTCTTCCTGATAAGGCCATTGATCTTGTTGATGAGGCAGCAGCTAAGTTACGAACAGAGATCGATAGCAGTCCAACAGAACTTGACGAGGTGCATAGAAAACAGATGCAAATGGAGATCGAGATCGAAGGACTAAAAAAGGAAAAGGATAGTGCTTCAAAGGAGCGTCTGATTTGTTTGAAATCTCAATTGGGTGATATTAAAAGTAAAGCAGCAGAACTACAAACTCGGTGGGACATGGAAAAGGAAAAGGTACAGAAGCTTCAAATTCTTCGAAAGGATTTGGAGCAGAAGCGGGTTGATCTTGAACGGGCTCAGCGGGATTATTTATTATCAGAGGCAGCGCAATTACAGCATGGTGAGATCCCTCGCTTGGAGGAACAATTGAAGCGAGCAGAAGAGACCTTGCGGGAGCAGGATTCATCGAGTCGATTGCTTAAGGAGGAGGTAGACGAAGAGGATATTGCACTGATAATCAGCAGGTGGACACACATACCGGTGAGTAAATTAGTCCAAGGTGAAAAGGAGAAGCTCTTAGTACTCTCTGATCACTTGCACAAACGGGTTGTTGGTCAGGATATCGCGGTTGATGCAGTGGCCGATGCCGTACTTCGTGCTCGTGCCGGTCTTAAGGATCCCAATAGGCCCATTGGTAGCTTTATCTTTTTAGGTCCCACTGGAGTTGGCAAGACTGAGCTTGCCCGCTCATTGGCCTTTGAGTTGTTTGATGATGAGCGAGCCATGGTACGCTTTGACATGTCGGAATATATGGAGAAGCATTCTGTCTCCCGTTTGATTGGCGCACCTCCTGGCTATGTTGGCTATGATGAAGGCGGGCAGTTAACCGAGGCAATACGGAGAAAACCCTATTCGGTCATTCTTTTTGACGAGATCGAGAAGGCCCATGCAGATGTGTTTAATGTACTATTGCAGATACTCGATGATGGGAGAGTGACTGATTCCCAGGGGCATGTGGTGAATTTTAAAAACACAATCATTATAATGACCTCTAATATTGGCAGTGAGCTGATTACCGAAGAGATTCAGAACTCACATACCTCTCTAGAGGATACAGTGCTTGCTAAGGTGCGCCAGCATTTTAGGCCGGAATTTCTCAATCGTGTTGACGAAGTAATACAGTTTCAAACTTTGACAAAGGAGCATTTGGTTGATATTGTATCTATTCAGTTAGCACTTTTTGCTCAACGTTTTAAGGATAAGCATATAAAACTTCAGGTACATGAGGATGCTAAAAAGCTTTTAGCAGAGTTAGGGTTTGATCCGGTGTATGGAGCACGTCCTCTCAAGCGAGCTATTCAGAAATCCTTGGAGACACCAATCTCTCGCATGCTCATTAGTGGTGAACTTGGCGATGGAGACAGCTTGCTGGTTGGCGTTGAACAGGACGCACTAGCTTTTTCAAAGGACTCGTCATAATCCATTTTAATGGCCCAATTAGCATCAGTTTTCATCACCTCTAGAGAGATTTTGTTAAACAGCTGAGGCGGAAAAGATTATTTTCATTTGAAATTGATATACCCATCTTTGATTTAGATTGAGCAAATATGGAACTACATGTTATTTCTTTGATTGTTGGTGTTGTTATTGGTGGTACTATAATTTGGTTTGTCCGAGGTAAAAGCTTTCTAGCCCAGAAAAGCAGGTTGGAGGAGCGTACAAAAAATCTTGAGTCCTCTCTTTCGGAGATCAAATCTGAATTATCCGAAGAGCGAGAAAAAGGTGGTGTTACACAAAAGGAATTGTCAACCGCTCAAACTGAGAATAGCCATTTGAAAGAGAAGTTGGCAAAGGAAAAAAGTGACGTTGAGGAACTTCAGAAAACATTTACTGCTCAATTTGAAAATTTAGCAGGAAAGATTCTAGATGAGAAAAGTACCAAATTCACCGAACAGAATCAAACCAATATTTCAGCTATCCTAAAGCCCTTACAGGAGCGGCTCAAGGATTTTCAGGTTCGCGTTGAACAGACCTATGATCGTGAATCTAAACAACGCTTCTCTTTAGAGAAAGAGCTCAAACGTCTCTTTGAACTTAATGAACAGATGAGCAAAGAAGCTAATAATCTGACCAATGCTCTTAAGGGCGAGTCTAAAACCCAGGGAAACTGGGGTGAAATGATTTTAGAGACACTCTTAGAAAAGTCTGGTCTCATTAAAAACACCCACTTTGAGGTGCAAAAGAGTGTTACCACAGAGGAAGGAAAACGACTACAACCTGATGTGGTAATCCATCTTCCTGAAGATAAAAATATGATCATTGACTCAAAGGTTTCCCTCACTGCCTACGAGCGATATTACGGCACCGAAGAGGAACCTGAAAAAGAAGCTGCTCTCAAACAGCACATTGCTTCCCTAAAGAAACATATTGACGAGCTCAGCCAGAAAAAGTATCAGGATTTGTATGGCATACACAGCCCGGATTTTGTTCTTCTCTTTGTGCCGATAGAGCCAGCCTTTGGCCTTGCGGTTTTACATGAACCGGGACTCTTTAATTATGCTGTTGAAAAAAATGTGGCTATCATTAGTCCCACAACATTACTTGCCACGCTTCGTATGATTGCAACAATTTGGCGGCAGGAGTATCAAAACAAGAATGTTTTAGAGATTGCCCGTCAAAGTGGTGGTCTCTATGATAAGTTTGTTGGTTTGGTGGATGATCTTAAAGACATTGAAAAAAATATCAATAACACTCAAAAAAGTTATGCCAGTGCCTTTAACAAGCTTTCCGGGGGCAAGGGCAATATCATTACAAGGATTGAGAAGCTACGGCACCTGGGTGCTAAAACTAGTAAGAAACTTGCCGCAGAGATTATTGATGAAGCTGACATGGAAATAAAGGAGATTGAAGAATAAAAAAGTGGCGGAGGACGAGGGACTCGAACCCCCAAGCCGTCACCGGCGGCGGTTTTCAAGACCGCTGGATTACCAATTATCCTAGTCCTCCGGCTAAAAAGCGTCCATAAAATACTTCTCTTTCACAGTAATCGCAATAGATAAACGTGGTTACTGTTTTTTGAATCTACATAGTGGTTCAAAAAGAGATAAAAAAAGTCCTCTCTACTCATGATAGCCTATATAAAAAAATGCAAAATATATTTTCAAATATGATTAAACAGAAGCATAGCTGGGGCATCATACTCTTTTCGATTTCTATCTTATTTGCTGGGCTTTGTTACTATATTATTACAGCCTTTCCTCCAAAATCCTTTACAGCCTTTTACGAAAAAACTATTCCAGTCATTGGAGCAATTCTTTCAATTCTCTCCTTTTTTATTGGTCACTTCTCCTATCCACGGGTGCATAATCTCAAGGTGTATTTGGCTGGATACCTAACAGGCATTACAGGATGCGCCTTTTTTCTTCTCTATAAAAATCAAGAGTCCTATGAACTGGCGATTCGTGGGTTAGCGCTTCTCAATTTTGCTAATATTCTGGTGTTCCTTTTGCTTCCTTCCTACGTAAAATATCGAATAACCAGGCGTATCACACTCTCCTTTGTTGCCTTTGAGATTGTTATTCTATCACTATTTAGATGGTATCCAGGATCAATTCGCTGGGCAGAGCTGTTATTTGTTTCAAAACTCTTGACCCTTCCCGTCATTTTTGGCGCTCTTTGGTTTGTTTTAATAGTTTCTCTTAGTATTGTTCGCTTAAAGCGATCCTTTTTTCTGGGAGGCCTTTTTTCTGGATGTGCTTTGCTCTATTTGTTCATGTGGACCCTCCCGCTGGTATTTCCCAATCCCACGGTGATTCATGGGCAAAGAGTGTTGTTTGTCTTTGTTACCCTTTATCTTGAGATCGGTATTTTTGCCCATTGGCTCTATAGAATGGAGCATCGAATCTCCTATGATCCCTTACTACACATATATAATAGAAATTACTGTAGTAAAATTATTGAAGAGCAGTCCAATGTTAAAACCGCGCCTCCCTTTGGTGTTGCTATGGTAGATATTGATCATTTCAAAAAGGTCAATGACTCCTATGGCCATCAAGCAGGAGATAAGGTGCTTTATCAAGTAGCTCAAACAATCCTTCGCGAAGTAATTCCCGATGGTATCGCCTGCAGATACGGCGGTGAGGAGATTATCATATTCTTTCCTCAGAAACGGGCTAAGCAGCTTGTCGGTATCATGGAGAATGTCCGAAAATCAATTGCCAGTACAAAAATACCGACCAAACGAAAAAAACTTTCTGTAACGGTGTCCTGTGGTGTTGCACATCGCGAGTTGATCGGACAAACTATTATGGATGTGATACATACGGCAGATAAGGCACTCTATCGAGCAAAAAATAATGGCCGCAATCAAGTTCGATCTGGTAAAACCTCTACCCGATCCCTTAAGAAGAAATAGATTCGTTGCCTGGTTAGTGTCGAAAACGTATTTTTGACGTGACTATTTCTGGTAACTGAGGAGTGATACGTGAGTTTAGATACATTGACTGGGGGCGCATCATTTGCGTTTATTTTCATTTGTATAGCCTGTACGATTGTGGTTTCTTTGGGAGTTGTCACAATCTTCTCAATTTTTTATCACCGCTACTTTTTTCCCCGTGTCCTTTTTCCCTCGTACGATGAAACATTTACCCCTCGGTGTTCAGTCATTTTGCCTTGTAAGGGGGTCCCTTATGAATTTGAACGCAACATTCGCTCTTTTTTAGAGCTTGACTATCCAAACTATGAGGTCGTCTACTGTGTTGAGAGTGCGGAAGATGCTGCAGTTCCTATTATAAACAAGGTTATTGCTAAGGATGACCGAGCCTCCTTAGTGATTGCGGGGATGACAAAAACATGCAGTCAGAAGAATCATAATATGCTGGCAGCAATTGAAAAGACAAATAATCCTGATGTGTATGTTTTTGCTGATTCAGATATTAGGCCCCTTAAGCATTGGCTTCGCGAACTGATTCGTCCGCTCTCTAAAAAAGAGATTGCTGTTGCAACTGGTTTTCGCTGGCTTTACTCCTCTTCGGGAAAACTTGGTGAAATCGCCAATGCCTACCAAAATTGTATGCTTTTGGTACTTTTTAGCTTTGCCTCCTTTGTAAAGGATGTGGGCCTTTGGGGTGGTTCGATGGCAATAAAAAAGAAGGACTTTGAGGAGCTTAAAGTCAAAGAATTTTGGGCACAGACTGTTGTTGATGACAATAGCCTTTCTCGACTCATTATGAAAAGTTCTAAAAAATCGGTTATGGTCACCAACTGTATAACCCCGACTGATGATGCGTTAAAAACTGTTCGGCAGAGTGTTCGATGGTTCGAGCGGCAGTGTATGTTTCTTAAGGCCTATCAACGGCCACTCTGGTATGTCGCGGTGCTATTGGTTGTTGCCTGCCTATCCTTGCAAATACTTTTACCGGTATCCATTGGCATGGCCTACTTTACCGATTCGAGCTTTTTGGCTGCTGGTGGCGCCTCTGCGCTAATTTTTCTTTTTGGAACCATGGCAACGGCACTCTTTTATCCTATGCTAGGAAAACATCCCACTTATTTTCGATTTCTTCTTTTCCAACCGATTTCACTCTTTACCGTGTTAATAAGCTTTTTACGAACGATTTTTACCAATACGGTTGTATGGAGTGGATTTCATTACAAACTCAATTATCGCGGAAAAGTTATTGCCATAGAGCACAATCCTTAACCACTTCACTACGAATTTATGGAAAACAAACTAAACGTTGCGGTTTTTGCCTCTGGAGGAGGAAGCAACTTCCAGTCACTGATTGACAAAAAAGAGGAAGGGCTTCTCCACGTTAATTTCTCTATTCTTGTTGGGAATAACAGCACGGCCAAAGCCTTTGACCGGGCTCGTCAACATGGAATTCCCGCGCTCCATATTGCTCCAAGTCATTTTGAATCTGAGCAAGCCTATACAGATCAATTGTTAGATGAATTATCACAGCGCAATGTTGATCTGATCGTCCTTGCAGGATATATGAAGATGATTCCTCAAAAGGTTGTACAATCCTATCGGAATCGGATTCTCAACATCCATCCAGGACTATTACCAGCCTTTGGTGGTAAGGGTATGTATGGCAAACGGGTGCATCAAGCAGTGCTCGACTATGGCGCAAAAATTTCCGGTATTACTATTCACTTTGTTGACGAAGAATATGATCATGGCCCGGTGATATTTCAGCAGACTGTGCCAGTGAAGGATGACGATGATGCTGATGCATTGGCTGCTCGTGTACTCATTGAAGAACATACCTGGTATTGGAAAGTTGTTGAGGCAATTGCCCAGAAAAAGATTCGTGTTGAACATCGAAGGGTCACTGGGTCGGTAGAATAGATGGGGCTCTACGAATTTGATCGTATCCTGAGTCAAGAAGTTAGTGGTACTATTATTGGAACTGACGAAGCTGGTCGAGGACCTTTGGCCGGCCCAGTTGTTGCAGCCGCAGTAATCTTAGATCTTGCTAATCCAATTGATGGCATCGACGATTCAAAAAAGATTTCCCCATCAAAGCGTGAAAAACTGTATGATATTGTCACAGAGCAGTCTATTGCCTGGGCAGTAAGTATTGTAGATGCCCAAGAGATCGACACGCTGAACATATTACAGGCATCACTTACCGCTATGAAAAGAGCTGTTGACTCCATCACGAAACCTTGGTCATTACTCTTGGTTGATGGTAACAAAATGGTTGGGGAGATACCGACTGAAAAACAGAGAACCATTGTTAAGGGGGATAGTAAAAGCGCCTCTATTGCTGCGGCTTCTATTGTTGCCAAGGTTACCCGAGATAGAATAATGGAAGAGTATCATACATCCTTTCCCCTTTATGAATTCGGCAAACATAAGGGGTATCCAACACAAAAACATCGTGAATTAGTGGCCTTGCATGGGCTATGTCCCATTCATAGAAAAAGCTTTTGTGAAAAATTCATTCTCCAGACAGAACTTCCCCTATAACCAGAGGTAAAGGAAATTGGATTGAGTGAAGCTTGCTGATATAATTAAAATTGTAGTAGGAATCCTATTTACAGGGCTTGGCCTTTATATCTTCTTTAAAGATGTTGAACTTGCTCAACTGACAAATGAATTAAAATCAACCGACCCATTGGCTCTTTTGGGAAGCTGTGCCATGGTCGTTCTTACTCTCTATTTACGGGCCCTACGGTGGCGATTGATCTTACCCGAAACTAAGGGTACAACTAAGAAATATCTCTTTAGCAATGTCTCGATTGGATTTATGATAAACAATCTATTGCCGGCTCGAATCGGTGAGATTGCCCGTTCCTTTATTCTATGGCGAAAGAATAATTATCCTTTAACAATTTCTATAGGTACGATAATTTTGGAGCGGATTATTGATACTGCAGTTCTTCTCTGTTTATTTGTCATCCCAATAATTTTGCTACCGCAGTGCCAGCACCTATATCTGTTTGCGATTTTTGCGAGCCTTTTTATAATGGCTTGTATTATTCTTGGAATTCTTTATGTTCAATGCAACCCCTTGATGACTCGCCTTGGGCGTTGGGTACTTATGCGAATACCTAAAAAGTATCAGCGTAGAGTAGAAAAGTTGAGCATTGAACTGACCTCAAATCTTGGATGGTTGCATAACCCCAAACAAACCCTCTGGGTCATTGTCCTATCCATACTCACCATACTCTGTTATCCCCTGATGATTATTTTTCTTGCCAACAGTGCAGGAGCCACATTTGGTCTTTTGGAGGGAATGTTTGGTCAGGCCTTTGCAGCTTTTGGTGCTGCCATTCCTCTTGCACCAGGGTATGTTGGCACACTTCATGCGGTTATGTTGCAGGGCTTGACCATAATTGGGATGGATGGAGACAAAGCTCGGGCACTGGTAATTATCTATCATGCTATCAATTATATATTAATTACCATACTTGGTATTTTTTGTCTCTTCCGGATAAATCTCTCCTTTGAAGATCTTTTTAGCGCTAAAAAGAGTATGCGGAAATAGCTAAAGGTAACCTTAAAAATTCATTTCCAAGCAAAATAGGTCTTTTTGGTTTAATCGCTTAATATTTTGTTAAAAATTGTCGATACTATTAATAGGTACAGAGCGTAATAATAATAAACAGGGAGGTTTATTATGACACAACCCAACAAAGCATCTACAGTTACCTTCAACGAGTATTCTAATAAAACATCAACTATTCAAAAGGATGAGGTGATTAATATGATCATTGATTTGCATACTCTTCCTGTTGATGAATTTATCAATCGTTACTGTTTAGACCGGAGACCAGAGTCACCAACAGGTAAAACACCTCTGACACCATAATCATGGGGGTGACTCGTTTACATACATAATAAAAACCCCGACAACTAATTGCCGGGGTTTTGTATATTGTTTAAAGGGGTAATTACTACTTCTTTTTTTCTTGCCTTGAGGAACTCAATCCAATACCAATTCCAACATTAAAATAAAAACCAGCGAAACTTAAATCCGGTTTAAGATCATTTCCAGGATCGTTAAAATCGCGCACCCATTCGGTATTTCCTGGAACTATGGTATAACCAGCATCAGCATGAATAAGTGGACCAAAGTTGAGGCCAGGGATAATCTTTAAGAGTTCAATTACGCTGATGTACCAGTCAAACATTAAGCAGAAATCAATGGCAAGTCCTGCTTTGGTCAGGGCAGAGCGACGATCATCAACAAAGGCGTTATTAAATTGACTCTGATCTCCCTGAAAATTAAATTTATTTTGAATAAGAAAGGAAGAAACGCCTACACCAACCTGTGGAATAAGGCGAACCTGTTTATCCTCACCAGCTAAAAAGGCATAGCCAACTGAGCCCACGCCTAATCCACCAACAATTTTTATTGTCTGATCACTGGTTCCCTTGGGCTTCTCTTCATTCCACATGGCCATACCCTTACCGCCAATAACAAAATGTTTAGCAAGTATGATATGTCCTTCACCACCCAAAAGCCAGTAGTTATTATGAAATTCGACATCCAATCCTAAACCGCCTGGAGCTGATGCTTGTAGACGATCATTAAGGGGACTAAGGTCAACAATCTTCTGACCCAGGGTAAAGGAACCGTAGATTCCATCTTGTGCATGTAGAGATACTGCTAGTGTGAGCATGAGTAGAATTGCAAGCATCCGTTTCATATAATCCTCCTGTAAAGAGTGTGGCTGGAAATGAAAAGTTGAATTACCTACCTTATCTATATGTATCTTCCATTATATCGTATTAAAAATGTAATGGTCAAGGAATATTTAACTCTTTGCTCCTGCATGGTGAAGTGTTTGATTATCCTTTCTTTTTTAGTTGAATTTATTCAACGGTATTTTCGGGTGACCATGGAGAGTTTATAAAATGGATGAAACGATTGAATGGATGAACTGGCCAAGTAGAAAAAATATTAAAAATGTTGCTGCCAAGAGGAACACAATAAGAGGCGCAAAACAGATAAATAGGGAAAATTTACTTAGCACTTCAGCCCTAAATAATTGAATCTTAAAAACTATATGACGTATAGCTATGAGTGTCAAAGTGACACTCATAGCTCGTAATAAGTTTACACTTAAGAATTGAATACACCATTTAAAATAGAAAGACACATTATCAATTTTCATAATTCATTATTCTATTGTATCGTATGAGTTTCTTTTACTACCAATGGAATACCAATCAATTTTTCTCGTAAGAAACATTACTATTGCAAGTATGGCAAACAATCCAACACTTCCTAAGAGAAGAGCATAATCTTCTTGTTGAAGTATAATGAACAAGAAGCCATATAAGATAGAGATTAAAATCGTTATGAAAAATGAAAACTTTTTGCTTTTTAAAACGGGTGTTGAATATAAAAAGATCATGAGTATAACTCCCACGCTGGAACAACTATAAGCAATGTTGAAATTAAAATGTTCTGTCAAAGATAAGAGCAATGTGTAAAATAAGCAGAGGGCCAATCCAACAAGTAAGTATTGAATGGGGTGTACTATTTTTTTATTAAGAATCTCAACTAGAAAAAATGCTAAAAATGATAATGCGATAAAAAGTATTGCGTATTTATTAGTGCGGGAAATCTTTTGGTACTCATCAATGGGAAGAATGAGATTTACACCGAAAGAATATTTTTGCATGTCATAGTCATCTTTAGTCCAGGATTGGGGAAAGGCTCTATTATAATTGAGTATGTTCCATTCAGAGGAAAAACCAGATTTCGTAATTTCCCGTTTTTCTGGTAAGAAGGAGCCTGTGAATGATGGGCTAGGCCAATCAGATTTAAGTTTAACCTTTGTTGTTTTCCCAACTGGGATAAAATTTAAATTCTCACTTCCATTTAAATCTAACGTTGTTTTAAATGTGAATTCTGCACTGGTATCTGTTGCTTCACTGAGTTTAATAAGACAAGATACTCCAGATTTAATTATTGAGCTTATCTTACTCCCAGATTCGGGATTCAAAGCATCACCATTCCAAGTGATTTGAATTTGTTCCTTTATTCCTCGCATATCTGTTACACCAAAGGTAATAAAGGCTTCATCCCAACAAACATTTCGACTAGGGATTTTTAAATTTGAAAAGTTCGGCTTTTTAAACGATGCCGTTGTAGTTAATCTTGAATTGTAGAGGATTGCTTCATATATCCCTCTGTATCGTATCTCTGGCAATACTGTTCCATTGATCGATAATTGTTCGGGTAAAAAATAGGCATTCTGTTTCCCTGTGCAAATCCGTTTTTCTCCCTTATATACATAAGTTCGATAGGGGACAGTTAGCACAGGACCAATAATTGTTTGCGCTGTACCCCACTTTTTATTTATTTCATTTACAGCTTCTGCCTTTCTTTGCTCGCGTTCATAAATCAATGTTGATATCATTATAGTTGGGATTAATAGGATTACAATCAAAAATCCAATGGTAATTATTTTTGCAGTTATTGATGATTTGAAATTATTAGTTTTAACTAAGGTATCTGAGTCCATAAATATCACGTCTCCTTATTAGATTGTTTTAAAGATTTTATTGCTTACCAATTGGCTTCTTTTTAAAGATACCAGGAGATTATGGAGTTACTATGGAGAATAGATGGATTCTTTATGTTTTTTGTATGCCTTTACGAAATTGAAAGAGTGTTATAGCTCACCTCTCAATATTAATGTTGCCTGCGCACCCTTAGAGTGTAAATTATGAATTTCAATTTTGCCATTATGGAGCAGGGCAACTTCTTTTACAAAGCTTAACCCTAAGCCTGTACTCTTGAGGTTAGTATCTGGTCTTTGAAGGGAATAAAATCTATTAAAAATCTGTTTTTGTGCGAAGTCTGGAATACCTGATCCAGTATCGATTATTTTAATAATTGTATTTTGTGTGTCCATTTCGGCAGAGATTTCTATGGTCCCTGATTTTGGTGAAAAATCAACAGCATTTTGGATAAGGTTTACAATTGCTTGACGAATAAGGAACTTTTCGCCTTTAATAAAAATATTTCTATCGGTTTTGATTGAAGTTATAATTTTTTTTCTTTCTAGCTGAGGATGTAGACTATTCATAACTTCGGATATAACAGACGTAATATCGATTGTCTCTATTTGTTTTAGCTCCCTTCGATTTTCAAGAGAAGAAAGCAAAAGAAGTCTCTCTAAAAAGCTTTGAATCCTTTTAGTCTCTTTTTGAATATTCTGGATGAACATTGTTTGCTTTTCCTTAGGGATTTCTTCATGTAATAGCTCTGCCGCTCCACTTATTGCTGAAAGAGGACTCTTAATTTCATGGGTAAGTGTCTGAATATATTTTTCAATATATTTTTTTCCTTCCAGAGCCTCTCGCATTTCATCAAGGGCTGATCCTAATATCCCAATCTCACTATGACCCATTTGGTTAAAGGTGCCCAATTGGGGTAGCGCAACAGATTTCCCATCTCTTATGGTTCTTGCATACTGAGTTAGCTTTCTGACTGGCCAAGTAACCCATGTTGAAAGGAAAATACCAAGGAGTGTTACCACTGTACCCGCAATAAAACCAGCAATAATGATCTTGTTTCTAGCATGAAGGACAAATAAGTTAATGCTTTTTGTTGGTTTTCCAACAGAGAGACTTCCTATTAAATTCCCCTCATGTATGATTGGCGAAGCAACATAAAGCCATGAGGATGTCGGATCATCTGGTTTGGCATGGGAAGAACGTGCTCCATAGCTACCCTTTAGCGTAAGATAAACGTCATTCCATTTAGAATAGTCTTTGCCCTCATCTTTTCCATTGTTTGAATCAAATAATACAATACCATTCAGATCGGTTATATATACTCGAAGGTTCATTTTCTCTTTAGTGTAGTCATATATTTTGGCGGAAAACTGACGTTTTGCTGCGTGGTTAAATGCAAAATTAAAATTATTGCTATTGTTGGCATTGGCTATATATTCGCGAGTAGCAAGGGATGATAAAATAACGGATACATCAACAAGCGTTTCTTCCATAGATTTTAAATAGTGAGGTCGAAGTTCATTGAGAACCCAGCTAGTTAAATAATAAAATCCAACACCAACAATTAAGAGCAGACCAATAATAATTCTTGTTCTAAGTTTAACAGTGATCATGAGTCTACTTTCAGAGCGTAACCAAAGCCACGTCTTGTTTCTATAGGATCATATTGAGGTTTTATCATTTTAAGTTTATTACGTACAGATTTTATGTGAGAATCTACACTTCGTTCTAAACTGACATCGGGAACATCCCATACAGAATGCATAAGTTGGCTTCTAGAAAAAACTCTACCCGGATGGGCAAGCAAAGTTTCTAATATTTTATACTCGTATCGTGAGAGCTCTAAGGGTTTCTTATGGTAATAGATGATCATTTTTGTGTTGTCAATTAAAAAATGTTTTGGCGATGTTTGTTGTAGATTTTGATCCAATTGTATCTCTGATGACTTATTACCAGTACGTCGAAGGATTGCCTTAATTCGTGCTGTGAGCTCCCGTGGGCTAAAAGGTTTTGTCATATAGTCATCCCCACCAATTTCGAGACCAACAATTCGATCAACCTCATCAGATCGAGCGGTAAGGAATATGATTGGTACATCAGAGGCTTTTCGGATTGTTTTACATAACTCAAAACCACTGAGGTCGGGGAGGCCAATATCTAAAACAATTAGATTTAGTGTCAACTTGTTGACTACTTCTAATCCATCCTTTCCAGTCGTGCAATGAACTGGTTCAAATCCTTCGGTTTTTAAAGCATATATAATATTATCAGCAATAGCGGGCTCATCTTCAATTACTAGTATGGTCTTTGTCATAAGTGTTCCCATTTCTGAACATCTAAAATTATTGTGTGCATGTATAAAATAAATTTATGGCTGTACGCTATTAAGATTCATTAATGAAAGTGTAGAAATAAACTCCCGTCTCACATTCTCAATAGGATCTGCAAAGGCGACTCTTTTTGCTAACAGTTGCAGGGGTTTATTAAAGTCAATTGGTCTCTTTGGTTGAAGTGTTGGGTAATACCGGTCATGCACAATCTGACAACCAAGTAAACTTAGATGGAGTCTCAGTTGATGCTTTTTGCCAGTAATTGGAAAAAGTGAGAACTGGGCTAAGGAGTCATGCTTTGATAAGAGATGGATCTTTGTACAGGCATTTATAGCTCCCTCTACCATTTTCATCCTAAACCAGGGCTCTCCGCGGACAATTCGGTTTTTTATTAGCCATTCCTTTCCTGTTAGCTCTCTTGAACAATGAGCTGTGGCATGATACTCCTTTTCAACTGCTCTTTGCATAAATAAATTTTGATATAACCCACGTGTCTCTTTGTTCGTTGAAAAAAGAACAAGACCGGCAGTTTCACGATCTATTCGGTTGATTGGTGAGAGGTCTTTGATACCGGTACGTTGCTTTAATCGGTAGAGCAAGCATTCATTCACATATTTTCCTGCGGGCACAACCGGTAGAAAATGGGGTTTGTCAACCATCAGTATGTGATCATTCTGAAAGAGGACTTTCTCTTTAAAAGGAATAGTGATCTCATTATCAACTTCACGATAATAGAAGATTCGTTTTAACGGTTCATATGGTGTATAACAAGTAATAGGCTCTTTATGCTGATCAACTACTCGATTTGATTCAATTCTTTTGATCCATGTTTCTTTGCTAATTGTGTTAAATCGATCTACTAAGAAATCAAAGATACTTTTATACGTTGATCCATCTTTGGGTAGCACGACCATTGATGGCTCCGGTGCTATTCCCATAGAGACTGATCTCCCCCATGCTCTTGCTGCATCGTATAGAAGAGGTGTCCACGAACTAGACGAATCTCTTCCTCTGTGCATTGATTTTTTAGAAAGGCGTTTACTTTTTTCAAACTACTTCCCTGGGGAGAAAGAAGCGTCTCTTCAATACGAGCTTGTTTGTTTGTGTTGACAAATTGGCTTAGATTAGTTAACTCACCTTTTTTAAAAAGCCGTTCAAGCTGAATGGAAATGGTAAGGGTTGAGCAATTACAGGATAGTGCAATCTCCTCTAGGGAGGAATACTTTTCGCAAAGAGCAAGGAGTTGCTCCTTGGAAATCTTTTTTTGGTTGGCCAACCTTTTCTTTTTTAGTTGTAAGGGATTTAATCTTTTTTGTGGTGCTTTGTCCATGTTAGTCTGATCTTTTTTTTCCTATGCCAAATTTGTTTTTCAATATCTGTTTAATAATCAGTTTTATGCCACTCCAGTAGATCGCTGCAGAGGAGAGGAGAACCAATATTGGCTCGAATATGGTTGATTTGACAGAGATAATCTTTTCCGGGCAGGTTTCCTGGCAACAAAAGCAGCGAATGCAGCGACCATAGTCATATTGTGGCGGTCGATCTCGCTTTGTTGCATCGTGCCAAAAAACAGCCTTATTCTCAACAGGGCAGATTGTAACGCATTTACCACATTTTATGCAACCAGTTGAATCAATGACAGGTCGTGGCATAAGTCGGGCTTTGACAAAGCGAGATATGCCCCCACTTCCTACAGAAAAGGCTGGCTTGCGGGTTACTTTAAAGGTTGGCAAAATTAAATCGTCAATGGAGTCTCCCACAAGTGCGATCTCTTCAATAGTTGCGGTTCCCAGCCCAGCCGATTGTCCAATACGGTTGGTTGGTACGTGGTCAGGATTAAGATTGATAATTTTACAGGCCACAGTATCCAGTGCAACAGGATCTTTTGAACAGAGGAGGCATCCAATTTTTCGTGGATCACCACTGTTGGGTCCATTGCCCTCCATAGCCATGACCGCATCCAAAATGTAAAATCGTGGTTTAATGTAAGTGTTGAGGTCAACGATAAATTTGCAGAGATCATGCACTAAAGGTAGTTGCCCATGAAATTGTGCCTTGCGGATCCCTGGTATGCACCCATACTGATTCTTTACTGCTCCAGTAAGGCGAACCAAGGCATGGGATTTTAGTTTTGCCACACTTAACAATGCATCGGACTCAACCACTCCCTTGGCAAGAGGGAATGATCCTTTAATCAGAGCCTTTGTATGAGTCACGGTAACCGGAGTCTCAAAATCCGCTAAGGGAATCGCATGATTGTCTGCCACTGTGGTAAAACCAGTTTTTTGTGATACCGAGTTAATCTTTCCAATACCCGGTGAATCGCCATAGGAGAGTGACACACCAATTGGCTTCAGTAATTCAATAATTGCCTCGAATATGGTGGGGTGGGTTGCAACACACTCTTTTGGTTCTGCTGCAGCAAGGAGATTTGGTTTAATAAGAACCTTTTCTCCTTTTTTAAAGAATGCATCTATTCCACCAAGCAGATCAAATCCTCGTTTGACCGCCTCAGTTATCTCTTCATCATGGTATGATTCACATCGAACAATTGATACGGTTGCTTTTTTCATGTACTCTGCTTTCTATCCTTTATTAAACCCAGATTATGAAATAGGAAGCAGCGCAGAAGCACAGCCTTATGCCCATTAAGACATTCAGGCTTTTCGGCCATATCATCTTGTAGATATACCCTTCAAAGCCTTCACGTCTTACTAAATCATAATCTTGCACTTCTGCATCTACTCCTACTGCATAATCTGGGTTAAAACTTTAAAATAGTTCATTTATATATGGTATACGTTTCAAAAGTAATGCAATCAACCAATGCTTCCTGAAAAATTCAACCATACCATAACCTGGGGCGAAAAAAGGTATATTTTTCATTGATTACGTTTTGCTATAATCAGCAATTATTTGAGGAGAGCGCATATACATGGGTGATACACCGTCTGTTATACTTTCAGGAAATGATCTGAGTGTCGAAGATATAGTTGCTATTGGTATTGGTGATAAAAGAGTCGAACTTGATCAAGCTGCCTTAGAACGATGTAAGGCAAGTAGACAATTTTTAGAGGAGGAGATCCAGGTACAAAGAATTATCTATGGGGTGAACACCTCCTTTGGCCCCATGTGTAATAAGATAATAAGTGATAAAGAGATAGAGACTTTACAGATAAACCTTATTCGTAGTCATGCTGCAGGGTTGGGTGATCCAATTAAACCATATATTGCACGGGCGATACTTGCTGTTCGGCTAAACACCCTTGTCAAAGGATACAGTGGAGTTCGCATAGAGCTTTTGACCTTTATTCGCGATCTAATAAATATTGGTGTTTGTCCCTATATTCCCGAATGTGGGAGTGTTGGCGCTTCTGGTGATCTTATACACCTTTCACATATGGGACTGGCTATCATTGGTGAAGGTGATGTCTATTATCAAGGGAAGTTGCAGAAGGCATCAACACTTTATGCCTCGTTAGGCATAACACCAATGACCTTGAGCTATAAAGAGGGCATTGCCATTATCAATGGCACTGCAGCAATGACCGCACTTGCGGCATTTGCGCTCTTTGGCGCAAAAAAGCTCTTGCGGCTCGCCAGTGTTACGGGCGCCTTTGCCATTGAACTTTTTGGCGGTATTGATGACGCTTTTGATGAGGATTTGCATGGCGTCAAACCGCATCCTGGTCAGGTTGCCATTGCTGATACCATTCGCAGTCTCTACCAGGGATCGGGGAATATTACGCTTCGCAAAGATATGCATGAGAAAATTAGAAATCAACACAATGGTGGACCAGTCTTTGAGACCAGCATCAATGTGCAGGATGTTTACTCCATCCGTTGCACACCCCAGGTGTTGGCTCCTGTATCAGAAGCCTTAGACTACGCTGTTAAAACTATTGAAACAGAGGCAAATTCATCAAATGATAATCCTATCATCATACCTGATAAAAAGAAGATCATCCACGGAGGAAATTTTCATGGGCAGAGTATTGCCTATGCCATGGATATGGTTTCCATGGCCATAACAACACTCTGTAACCTTTCGGAGCGTCGGATTAATAAGCTTTTAGACAAAAACCTTAATGAGGGTCTTCCTGAATTCCTCATTCCTGGAACCTTGGGACTGACTATGGGATTTATGGGAGCCCAATACTTGGCAACCTCAACCACAGCTGAGAATCGAAATCTCTCAGCGCCCATGGGGGTGAATTCCATTTCATCTAACCAATCCAATCAGGATGTGGTTAGTATGGGTACGGTTGCTGCCCGTAAAGCGCTAAAAGTTATCACCAATACCAAGCATGTATTAACGTTAGAGATTCTTACCGACCTTCAGGCACTCTCCTTTAGAAATGCAGAGACTCTGGGTAGGGGAACAAAAAAGATCTATACTTTACTTAACAAAGAATTCTCTGTCTATGATAACTCTCGAATTTTTCATGAGGACCTGGTTCGGTTTAGAAAGCTTCTTTTTTCCAGCCAACTCTTTGATGATTTGTCAATCTACACTGAGAGCTAATACACTAGAGCTTGTAAACGCCCACAATTTTCCAATTGTTAACTTTCTTAAAGTACAACTCTTTTTTGTAGGGGTATTCCTGTTTAAGATACTTCTCAAACTCTTCGGGATTTCTAAAGTTTGAAACATAGTAGGAGGCTTGCTCAATAGGCACATTGACAAGACGTTTTTGATCTTCCTCTTTGAGGATCTTTAAGAAGGCCCGGTTTTGTATGTTGGCTATGGCAATAGGAATAGTGTCACGTGAGTCATGGGATAAAATAAAGTCAAAGGCCTCTTTAAAGGAGAGTCCCCAATAGTCAAGGTCAAATTTCTTGTCCACATTTTTTCCCGCAAACACATTAAAATAGAGATTTTGATAGGGATGGTTTTTTATCATGAAATGAATCGGTGTGAGAATGCCAATGCCAACCAAGAGAATACCAATGCCTAAAAGCTCTTTGCCACCTCTTCTTGATAAAAGTTGGGGAATTCTTTCTTTTATCCAACAGATTCCTTTAATAGATATTCCAATAAAAGCAGGATAGATAAAAAACATCTGTCGCCAACTGTCATACAGAACGGAGCGTAGAATGATAACCGCTAAAAGGGGCATAAAAAAGAGTGCCACAAAAAGGAGAGCTGTCCGTTCTTCCTTGCATTTGTATAACTGAAACGGTTTTCTTACCAAAGATTTTACAATTGAGACCATCCCTGTAATAAAAAGTAAAGTAATGATGACTGGTGTTGTTATGGCCATCCAAGATGGAATGTAGTGCCAGGGAATATTGGTGGCTCGCAAAAAGGTTCCCCAATAAAACACATGACTGTCCCAGCGAAATTTGCTCATGTTTTGAAAGGCCACAATAAAATTTTTAATGGGGCTTTCCCACAGGAAGGGCCAAAACAGATAGGTACAAAGAGCCAGTATACCAAGGAAAGTACCGGTTTTTGGAAGGAGCGTCTGAAGCTCTGCTTTTTTATCCTTCGATTGTATCACTTCTAATCCAAGAAAGAGAAGTGTGATACAGGGGATGTACACGCCAACAATGCGAATATTGATCACCGCTGCAGAGCAAATACCATGGAGCAATGCGTTTGTATAGGTTGCTCTATCAAAAAACCGAAATAGGGAGAACATGGCAATGGTAGCAAAGGCCATGAGAATGATATCTTTTGAATTGTAAAAGGAGTGAGCAAAAATGCGGGGGCTTATAATAATGAAAAAGACTCCCATCAATCCCAATTGCCAACTGGAAAACTGAGCTTTAATCAAGAAATAAAAGAGCGTCATGCTTATAAAAAACATGAAAAAGGTCATAAGATGACGCATAAGAAAGATGCTACGGGACTCCTTAAGGCCCAAGCCAAACTCGCAGGCTGTTAAAAACAGCTCAAAGAGTACTCCATAATCTCTATCCTTATGGGTTTTAAAATCGGGAATCGAATCTGGAACAGAAAGAGGAGAACCTAAGACTTGGTTTATATAATTTGCAGCAATTGCACCATTACCGCGACTGGTTCCCTCATCATGGGAGAAGCCATAATCCCTAAAAATATTGAGGCCTATAAAAAAATAGGTCACAAAGAAAAGTAACACTATGACAGTATGATTCCGTAAAATGAGACGGATTACCTTACCAGTGGCTGTGGTCATGGGTAAAACTATTGCACAGTTTTCTTAATAAGATTTATCACTAAGAGGTTTGTAACAAACCAGTACATGGCAAGAATAAATATACCCGTTGGAAGAAGATACCAGCTTTTACTGTTTTTTATGCCCAGAATAATTAAGATTATTGAGAGTGGTGTTAATAACAGACCGGCCATTTTTAATTTGGGAATAGCCATGATCATGCGAAAGGGCGATAAAAATACGTCTGAAGAGAAGCCGTTGGGGAGCACTCCAGCAATACTGAAGGCGCTATAGAGTGCAATACAAACAAGAAATACCACAGCAATGAGGGTGACACCTTTTTCTAAAGAAATCTTCGCGAGTTTGTTTTTTACTGCCTCTTTATCCATATAAATTCCCTTCCCGTTAACAGCCTAGATTGTCCTATGCGATATCTGTAAAATAGGTAATTATTCAGAGTGATACCTACTTTTTATTGCATCTCCCTGGCAGAAAGGGACCTCTTTTATAGGGCATTGATCAATCAGTAGAAATTGCTTTGAATTCCAAGCCGACTTTTCTTATTTTTGGATTCACTTAAAAATTGAATAACTACATATTATTACAATACATTACTATTTATTGAGGAGGTTCTATGGATTGGGGAATGAAAAACAGATTAAGTCAGATTATTAAACCCGATGGTAATTGTTTCTTTTTGCCGATTGATCACGGTTATTTTCAGGGGCCGACAACAAGCCTCGAGCGTCCCGGTGAGACCATTGAGCCACTGTTAGAATACAGCGATGCTCTCTTTGTTACCCGTGGTGTTCTTCGTTCTGCTATACCAGCAAATAATTCCAAACCAATTATTCTCCGCGTATCCGGTGGTGCCACAGTTGTCGGTTCAGACCTGGCCAATGAGGTCCTAACCACCTCGATTGAAGAGATCATTCGCCTTAATGCCACCGCTGTTGGCGTCTCTGTTTTTATTGGTAGCGAATATGAAAATGAGACTCTACAAAATCTAAGCACCCTGGTTAATGAATGTGAAGATTATGGCATTCCCGTAATGGCGGTTACCGCTGTTGGTAAGGAACTTGAAAAACGGACAGCCCGTTTCTTAGGTCTCTGCTGTCGCGTCTGTGCTGAGCATGGAGCCCGGGTCGTTAAAACCTACTGGTGCGAAAAGGATTTTGACAAAGTGGTAAATGGCTGTCCAGTTCCGGTTGTTATGGCTGGCGGACCCAAGTGCGAGACTGAAACTGAGGTGCTTGAGTTTGTTCATCATGGCATGCAGTGTGGTGCTATTGGTATCAACCTTGGCCGTAATATTTGGCAGAGCCCCAACCCAGTTCCTATGGCGCGATCCCTTCAGGCGATCATTCATGAGAAGGCATCGGTCAAGGAAGCAAAGGATATCTTTGACGAAATGAAAAACCGCGCTGAGTAGCATTGCTATTCGAGATTGACAAGGAGCTATTCATGCGTGCAGCAGTGTATTACAATAACAGCGATGTTCGAATCGAAGAGAGACCGACTCCTGCCATTGGCCCCAAGGAGCTTTTAGTAAAAATAGTTGCCAGCGGGATCTGTGGCAGTGATGTGCTCGAGTGGTATCGGGTTAAAAAGGCCCCAATTGTTCTGGGGCATGAGATCAGTGGTGAGATAGAGGCGGTGGGTGAATCAATTACTCAGTATGCAAAGGGAGACCGGGTCTTTGTCTCCCATCATATTCCCTGTAATACTTGCCATTACTGCCTCAATGACAACCATACTGCTTGTGAAACCCTTCATACAACTAATTTTGACCCAGGCGGCTTCTGTGAGTACGTGCGTATACCTGCGCTTAACGTAGATCGCGGAGTCTTTCCCTTACCTGATGCAGTGACTCATGAACAGGCAACCTTTGTGGAACCTCTGGCCTGTGTAATCCGGGGCCAACGGGTTGCCCAGTTTAAGCCGGGCCAGAGCGTGCTTGTGTTAGGCAGTGGTATCTCAGGACTGTTACACATCCTCTTGGCCCGTGCCATGGGAGCCGGGCGTATTTTTGCCACGGATGTGGATGAATACCGCCTTGAGGCTGCCCGAGCCTGTGGTGCTGATAGGGCAATCCATGCCTCAGAGGATGTGGCCGCCATTGTTACCAAAGAGAATGGTCGCGCCATAGATAAGGTCGTTGTCTGTACTGGTGCCTATCCTGCCTTTACCCAGGCTTTGGATTCGGTTGATCGTGGCGGCACCGTGCTCTTCTTTGCCACCACCGATCCTGGAGTAACCCTCCCGATCCCGGTCAATGATTTTTGGAGAAACAGCATCACCCTGCTTCCCTCCTATGGCAATAGCCCCTATGATGCCACTGTTGCACTTTCTCTTTTAGCTTCCAAACGAGTTGTGGTGGACGATCTTATTACACACAGACTACCTTTAGAAAAAACGCAAGAGGGGTTTTCTTTAGTTGCTCAGTCCGGTAAGTCTATAAAGGTTATTATTCGTCCTCATGATGAAGAATAATTGATTCCAGAATATATCTGATAAATCTCGGGGGGAAATTTCCCCCCACAGCAAGCTTCCCTCGCGCTTGTTAACTGTTTGCATCCATATAAACAGTTTCACCTGTTCGGTGAACCTGCTTTTATGGGCAAACAGATAACAAAAGCTCTCAGGTGATCTTGCTGGTTCCCCCAAAACATGTCCTCTTTCCAAGTTCAATAAATTATAAAAAATATTTCCATATTTCTTTTGCTACCCTCTCCTTGTGGGAGAGGGGCTGGGGGTGAGGTTGAGCGGCATCCTATTATCACGATAGAAACAAGCTTGTTAGTCTTTGTATTTGTAAACCTTGAAAACAAAAAAAGCCGAAGGAAATCTCTCCTTCGGCTTTATACGTTAATTATGTGCTGTTTTCTTTATTGAAAAATCTCTGCCCCATTAGTTGCTTCGCCTTTGAGTTTCTCTCCCTGCATCTTAAGCAACTGTGCTTCAAGCTTGACAAACTCATTTCTTCCGGGTTCAATACGACGGGCTTGCTTGATCTTCTCCATACCCTGTTCCGGGCGGTCGTGGCTAACCAAAAACTCCTGCTGCAAGTAGCGCGGCTGCCACTCCCAGGGCATGATACCAATGCATTGGTCAAGCTTGTTAATCACAATATCTAAGTTCTTTGAGTACTCCCTCTCTTTTCCTTCCAGATCAGCTTTAAGCAGAGCCAATGAGTCTGCTGAAAGCATAGCGTCGGACAACTGACTCTTGATTTTTGCAATCTCACCTTTCATCGCATACAGAGGGCCACGAAGAGCAAAGCCAATAGTAAAGAAAGCATTTGCATAGGTCGATACAATATTCTGATTGGTTTCACTCAAGGGGATCTTACCATCACCAAGGCTTCTAAAGTTATACACCTTGTCAATAAGAAAGAGAGATCGTTCTAAATCGATTCGTTCTGCATGTCCTAAGGGACGTTCTTTAATGCGGTACACTAAACCCTGAAGCTGAAGAAAGGGATCCAATCCCATAAAGTTGCTCGGTGACATAGTCGCTGCAAAATAGAGCGGGCGCTTCCACTTGTTAGAATCAACAATATTGATCACCATCTGGTCTGCAACCTGAAGAATCTGTTTCTTATCTCTGCCAGGCAGGCCAACGGTTATGCCCGCCTTGGGCATTTTGTAGGCAACGGTTTTTTCAAGCGGATTGAGTTTATGATCCAATCGCTTTGCAATAAAATCTTCTGAGTAAGAGATTGGTATCTTTGGATCAAGTCGTTTAAGCTGCTTTATATACCACTTGGTATTGAGAAGGCTTAAGTTGACAATACGAACATCCCGTCGAATCCCCGAGGCCTCTTGTAGGAACCAGAGGGGGAAGGTGTCGTTGTCACCCCCCGTAAAGAGTATGCCGTCCTTTTCGCAGGACATTAATAGGTTATAGGCATAATCAAAGGGCACCCAGTCGAAACGCCGGGTGTTCTCCTTAAAGTTTTGCGTGAGTGGTAGTGCCGGTGACACCGCAAAGAGCACCACCACAATCGGAGCCAATTGCGATCGAATAAAATTATTCTTACTGGTAAAGAGCGCATGCAAGATGCACCCCAGAGCAAGGCCGATCCACATACCAAAAAAGGTAAAGCCCGGTGTAAAGAAGTAATCACGAATACGAACCTCGCGACGAAAGGTTGGCATAGGTCCCTGTTTGCCATTCTTCACCCAGGCAAGATAGTCCCGTTTCATGGGACGGGTGCCGTCGGCAAAGTTCATATAGAGCACTAAAATAACCGAGCCCATTAAAAAGAGAAATATTAATAGTATGGCAAGCTTCTTGTTTCGTTTATACAGATAGGACCAACCATAGAGCATGACCATAGTTGGTATCAGATAGATCAGGAGGATAAAAAATCCCTTTCCTGGACCCCAGTTTTTAAAGACTGTGTCGTTTCGGTCAATACCTATGGAGCGGCCAAAGTGAAAGAACTGGGTAATATGGAAACCACCATATCCCATATGACCATCAACACCAAATTGCTTGTTCCAGGCACCTAAGCGATGGAACATGCGGGTGATCATCGACTCAGAACCATATTGTTTCCGCTCTAAAAAGTGTTTAAAGGCAAGCCAGTCAACTTGACCACTCTCATCAATACGGACAACTGGATGGTTCTCATCGATCATCGGCTCCACAGTGGAGCGAATAGGAATATAGAGGTGTACCGAATATCCCAGAAGCGCGAAAAAGGCGATCCAAAAACAGAAACGCCACTTCTTGCTTGCACCCTTCTCCATGATTGACATGATCAGGGTGATCGCCACAGTCAAAGGACCAAGCCAGAGAAAAAGTGATACATGATATATAACTGCCATCATGATTATCACAGTAATCCAGAGTCGCCAATCCTTAAGCTTTGTCTCATCGGAGAGCAAGATGTAGAGCCCAACCGGAATAAGTGCCAGCATGGACATCATATGCACACCAATTCCTAAAAAGCCAATATACGTAAAAAGAATCAGCAGGCGATCTCGTCCAGGATCATTGCTTTGCGACCATTTTATAGCAAGCCAGGTGCAGAGCACAATAATAAAGGTAGAGGGCACATAGACCGAAGCCTCCACTGCACTAAACCAGAAGGTGTAGCCAAATACCGCAAAAAATGCTCCCACAATTCCAGAAAGATACACGGTAATCCGCTTCCACCGGTCATCGGGAACTCCAATCCAAGAGACCATAGTGCGAACGATAATAAGATAAAGGAGCACTGCTGTCACGGCAGCACTGAACACGGATATGAGATTAACCCGATAGGCAACCTGGCGAAAAAAGAAGAAGATCATGGAAAAAACACGTCCTAACAGTACATACAGGGGATTACCAGGAGGATGAGGAATGGCCAGCGAGTGTGAAGCACCAATATACTCACCACAGTCCCAAAAGGCCACTGTTGGCGATACCGTATACAGAAAGGTACCCAAGGTAACGAATAAAACAAACCATCCACCAAGCCTGGTATGTTTTTTATGCAGATCTTCCACAATACAATCCTTTCATTTTTGTATCAATACGAGGTGTGGGTACAAATATTTGCAACCACGCGATTGAAATAGCTACGTTACTTGCTTTTTTTTGAACCCAGATTATGCAGTAGGTGTAGACGCAGAAGTGCAAGATTATGATTTAGTAAGACTTGAAGGTTTTGAAGGGCATATCTACAAGGTGATATGGCCGAAAAGCTTGAAAGTTTTAATGAGCATAGGATTGTATTTCTGTACTACTTCCTATTGCATGATCTGGGATTATTCCTAATGCGAGGATACATAAACAACAATTGGGCAGGCTTTCTAAGGATATCATGTGGGATAAACAAACATGAAAACAAAAAAAATCTACTACACAGATCCCTATCAAGTTGAATTTGATGCGAATCTTTGTGAAGTTTTAAAAGATGAAAAGGGGTATAAAATAACCTTAGATCAAACCTCTTTTTATCCTGAAGGTGGCGGCCAACCAGCAGATAAAGGATGGATTGATGGTAAGGATGTTTTGGATGTAAAGAAACAGGGAGATGTGGTGTATCACTATATGACCGAAGAGCCACAGGGACCGCAGGTACAGGGTAAGATTGATTGGGCACATAGAAAAGAGTATATGCAACAGCATACGGGCCAACATATAATTTCTGCTGTCCTTAAAAAACTCTGTAATTTTGACACACTTTCAGTTCATATGGGTGAACAGATTACAACAATTGAGATTGACACACTAGAAATATCCAAGGAGCAGATACATACAGTTGAGTCATTGGCAAATGCGATTGTCTGTGAGAATAAACCATTGGAAAGCAATTGGGTTGATCAAGAATCGCTTCATAAATATTCACTTCGACGACAAACTGCTAAAAAGGGTGAGGTTCGAGTCGTTTCAATAGAAGAAACCGATTCTGTTGCCTGTGGTGGTGTGCACTGCAGAGAAACCGGTGAAGTGGGCCTAATTAAGTCAGTTGGTGTTGAAAAGATTAGGGGCCATGTACGTACCATATGGAAGATAGGAGATCGTGCATTCAAGGATTATAACGAGAAAAATGAAATCATCAGTGAGCTTAAGACTATATTGTCAACAGGCGAACAGGAGATTGTTAGATCGGTAACTCTGTTGAAAGAGTCTCTTGCTCTTTCAGAGAGAAAAAATAAACAGATAGAGTCTGAACTTGCTCAAGAGATTGCCCGATCCATAGCTTCACAAAAGGGTGTTTCTGGTAATTACATCTATGGAAATATTTGGCATGATAAAAGTATTTCCTTGGTAAAAAAAATTGTTCAAGAGCTAATCACCAAGCGAAAAGCCCGGGTATGTTTTCTCACCCAAGCAAATGATTCTCTGCATTGGATCATTGGTTGTGGTGAAAATGGGACCATAGATTTTAACCGTGTCCGGAGCGAACTACTGCCTCTTATTGATGGTAAGGGTGGTGGATATTCCCCATTGTGGCAGGGGATTGGTACCAACTATGCCGGTGCAGAGGAGTTTCTCAAGCGCTTTAAAACCCTCTGCTCGTAGGACAAATCTACTTAGTCAATTACAACGAAGTGTTTGCTTGTCTGTCCTTGATTTCCTTTTGCTTTTAAAAGATACATCCCCTGCGAGAGTCCCTGTAAGTTAACCGAGACCTTTGACTTACCATTAAGTGAGTAGTGACTCACTTGTTTTCCCTGCATGGTATAAAGACGGAGGTGAGTAAAGGTATGAGTAGGTTCAAATCCTACGCTTATGAAACCTGGTTGAACAGTCCTTATAGTAAAGTTATTTAGGCTGTTTAGTTCATTGGTGGTGATTGTATTAGTAATATCATAGACAAAATCGAGTTGTGTCGTATCTGTGGCACTAATGCTTACATTCTCTTTTGTGATCGGATCAAAACTATTATCATCAGGTTTGAAGATGACTGTGTATGAACCCTGAGGGAGCATACGATAATAGGCGCCAAACTCTTTGTTGGTTTTCATTGGTTTACGAAAGGAGGTGTTTGTAGCGACTGTATCATCGATCTCCTTAATGTACACCTCTCCAACCAGGGGAGTGGTATCCGAAGAAGAGCGTGCATAGGCATGACCAAGCAGGGTTGACTTGGTAATTCTGTCAAGAAGAACCATTGCTGCTTCAAGATTATCATCACATATTTTATCAATCTGATTCAACGGTGGGATAAACTGAAGAGCCAACTCGATTGTGTAGAGAAAGGTGCCGTGCTCGCCGTAGGCATAGTCATCCATAATACCGGAAGCCTCATATAGGTCGTACCACACTTTCGGTGTGTAGTAACCACTGCCATTGACAGACTGAATTGTTTGGGCCATTCTATGCCCCAAATTTTTCAATACTTGGTGATCCGGTGCTTTCGCATTGTTCCGATAGCCGTATGGCCAGAGCACCAATTGACTATAACTATGATAGGTAATGCCAGATACGATATGGTTATTCTCAAAGAGTGATATCATCGCTTGAATTTCCGGTTCGGAATTAGCCTTTGGGCCACGATAGGTGTCTTGAGAAGGATTACCCGACGTGCCTCGACCTCCCCACATAAATCCATAGTTTCTATTTATGTCAACACCGTCATTGCGCGAATCAAATCGACTGTTATTGTTATTATCTCGAATATTTTTGCGCCAAGCAGTGATACCATCAACCATGACAACTTTGTGACCGTCTGGGTTAACAAGAGGCACAAACCAAAGTTGGCAATTATTAACATACCGTCCGATTTTTGGGTCACTGGTATAATTCTTTAGAATGTGGGTCAAAACTGCCATGCAGACCTCTAAACTGATCGGTTCGCGGGCATGATGTTCGCCGCAAAAAAGCACCGAGGGTTCATCTTCGTATTTGTCTACATTGTCGGATACTTTTAACGCCAAAATGTCATGATTATACTTTTCGTAAGCGGTCTTTCCCTGGCTGAAATACTTTTTCCCCTGGCTATCACCAATATCATAGAGTTTGCAAATGCCGGGATGATCCTGCTCCATTTTTTCGAATTCCGCTTTGAGTGATGCATAGGTTCTGTATTCTGCTTTACCTGAGGCAGAGAGGTTTTCCTGCATATCCTTTGTGGTTTGAAGGATGGTACCGGTATACCCTAGGTTTAATAGTGATGCATATTCATTTTGGGAAAGGACTAAATCCATAGATGTTGCAGAGGGAATCGCCGCAATATCATACTGATTATTGATACAGGCCTCTTTTTGCTCTAAAGAGAGATCAGTTAATCGAACTATCAGAGATTGCTCTGCTACTGATGTTAAGGATAACAAAAGAATACCAAAAAAAACACCTATAATCCTTGAACCTGTCATTACTACTCCTTTACTCTTCTTCTCGAATTTGGTTAAATGTGCTATCTATAAATTAATCTATTTAAAGATGAATGGGTTTAATAAATTAAGGTTACCTTAACTTATTAATGTTATAGAAAATTGTTGACTTTGAACTATTTTAGTAATATATTCGATATTAAGTTTATAAACTATTAAAGGTTTAAAGTAAGGTGTGCATATGAAACTTTCAACAAAATGTCGCTATGGTGCCAGAGCAATCATTGAAATCGCCAGGAACAACCAGAATGGTCCAATTAAAAGAAAAGATATTGTAAAGAATCAACAGATATCCGATTCCTACTTGGAAAATATTCTTATTTCCCTAAAAAATGGGGGAGTGATCGACACAATACGGGGGGCCCATGGTGGATATATCCTTCATAGACCTGCCTCTGAAATTACTCTGCTAGAGGTGGTTAACGTATTAGAGGGTTCTATGGCTCCGGTTGAATGTATTGATAATCCATCAGTCTGTAAACGTACTTCGGTCTGTTCAACAAGAACAGCCTGGAAAAAACTCAAACTTGCCAAGGAAGAGGTCTTAAGAAATATTACCATTCAAGATCTTGTTGAGAGCGAGGAAGAGTCATTTATCCCGGATTACTCCATTTAACCCTGTACTGTAATTAAAGGAACTCTTTTAAATGAACATTGCTGAAAATATCACTAAATTAATTGGGAATACCCCATTGTGTAAAATTGAGAGCCTCTCAAAAAAGTGTAATGCTAGGATTATTGGAAAGATTGAGTATTTTAACCCCTTATCCAGTGTAAAGGATCGAATTGCCTACGCAATGATCCAAGATGCTAAGCAGCGTGGTGAATTAAAGGAGGGGGGTACCATTGTTGAACCAACCAGTGGCAACACCGGGATTGGGTTAGCTTATGTGGCAGCCTCCCAAGGATATCGGTGCATATTGACCATGCCCGAAACCATGAGTGAGGAGCGCCAAAAGCTTTTAAAAGCCCTAGGTGCCAAAGTTCGTTTAACTCCCGGTGAAAAGGGTATGCGCGGCGCTATTGAGATGGCTGAGGAGATTCTAAAGGAGACTCCCAACAGTTATATGCCACTTCAGTTTAAGAATCCCGTAAATCCAGCAATACACCGAGAGACTACTGCCCAGGAGATTTGGCGGGACACCGAAGGAAAGTTTGACTTTTTTGTGGCTGGCGTTGGTACTGGCGGAACTATTACAGGCTGTGGTGAGGTCTTTAAAGAGAAAAACCCAGACATACAAATCATTGCAATTGAACCCAAGGAGTCGGCGGTTCTCTCTGGACAAAAACCAGGCCCCCACAAAATCCAAGGAATTGGTGCTGGATTTATTCCGGATGTCATGAAAGTAGATATATGCGATGAAATTGTTGGTGTTGCCTCTGCTGAAGCTATTGCAATGGTATCAACACTTGCCAAGGAAGAGGGGATTTTAATTGGTGCCTCTTCTGGCGCAGCTCTTGTGGGCGCCTGTGAAGTTGCCCAACGACCAGAAAATGCTCAAAAGAGTTTTGTGGTCATGTTACCCGATTCCGGTGAGAGATATCTTTCAACAATGAACTTTACCGACTAGCGATACAACAAATCCCATGAAGATTACCGATTGGATAAACAAAGACCTTCCAGAAGTGGTCAAGTCACTGGAGAAGAATATTCTGAGTGGCTTCCATATTCAGACAGAGGAGGGGCTTAACATGTCCGGCAGAAATGAAATATATGCAGTGCTGGATGAATTTCTATCAGTGCTTTTTCCCGGTGCCTACAGCAAAGAAAAGGTCGCTCTTGAGGAGCTAAACTTTTATCTTGGTGATACGCTTCGACACATAACCTTTACACTTAGGAAGCAGATACGAGAGGTCTTTGAATTTCATTGCGATAAGTCAGATTGTGACGAATGCGATTGCGATGAAAAGGCCAAAACCGTTTGTAAAGAAGTTATCGAATCATTGCCGAATATGCGTTCCATACTGCTCGAAGATGTTTCTGCAGCCCATGAGGGTGATCCTGCGGCACGCTCCTTAGATGAAATTGTTTTGAGTTATCCCTGTATCGAAGCAATTGCAACATACCGGATTGCCCACGCACTGTACTTGCGAAAGGTCCCGATCATTCCACGGATCATGACTGAGCGAGCCCACTCACGGACGGGAATCGATATTCACCCTGGTGCACATATTGGTCCGCGATTTTTTATTGACCACGGCACCGGAGTTGTTATTGGTGAGACTACAGTCATTGGAAGAAATGTTAAAATTTATCAGGGTGTGACCCTCGGCGCTATTTCTCCCTTTGATAAGGATGGTACACCTCGGAGGGATGTAAAACGTCATCCCACTATCGAGGATGATGTGATTATCTACTCCAATGCTACCATTTTAGGGGGAGGTACGGTGATTGGGAAAAAAGCTATTATTGGGGGTAATACCTGGATAACCTCATCAGTGGCTGCTGGTGAGGTCATTTTTAATAATGGAAAGAAATAAAAAATATTATCTTAATAATTCTACAATGTTCATTAATGAGATTGCGATCTATATCGTACTAATTTCTATGAGTGATAAGATCGTCGGGACACTGCCCGACAGCAGCCTTACTT
>JANQEN010000072.1 GCA_028278335.1 Chitinivibrionales bacterium
GCAGAAGTGCAAGATTATGATTTAGTAAGACTTGAAGGTTTTGAAGGGCATATCTACAAGGTGATATGGCCGAAAAGCCTGAAAGTCTTAATGGACATAGGATTGTACTTATGCGCTACTTCCTATTGCATAATCTGGGTTTAAACTGTTGTAGTCAAATGTATGGTACAGAATTGGAAAATGAGGAGGAGGGGGATTGTACGCTCATTGTCGCGTAAGTAGTCATGAGGGATTTTAAGGCTACTTGTCCATAGGATAAATGGTTTTCCTTAATGTACTCAACTTTCAGAAAAATACTTACTACACCAGTAACACCTTGTTATTAAATAAGGTTGGGGATTTGGAATTGTTCTATATGGCTGGGTAATTATTCCTACATATTTATCTATGCGCGGATAAGTTATAGTAATAAGAGAACCTTGTCTATAAATAGGATAGCTCAAATTATTAATGGAAAAGAGGAGTAAGGAATTGAGTCTGTTGATGAGTATGGATACATAGTTCATTTTTAAAGCCCCTTGTTCTGTGAATACTTTATCCCTCTTTTGTATCATAGCACAGAAAAGTCCTTAAATCCTCCTTAAAAGGTCCTTAGAAAGTCCTTGTTAGGTTTAAGTTACCCTATTCCTCTTCCTCAATACTCCCAACAACCTTTGCTGGATTACCCGCCACAATAGCATTGGCAGGAACACTCTTGGTCACAATACTCCCGGTTGCCACAATAGAGTTCTCACCTATAGAGACTCCCTTGAGTATAGTTACGTCATGACCGATCCAAACATTGTCAGCAATATGAATTGGTTTGATCTCCGAGAGATAGATGGAGTGACTTGCTTTGCCTAACACCTGATCTTTACGTTGCTTGGGTGAAATAGGGTGGGAATTGTTGTCATGGAAGTCGACATTGTAGGAAATTTGACAATATTTGCCAATGGTTACCTCCTTGGTACACTCAATGCGCAATCCGCTTATTGCCGTATAATCGCCTATTGTCAAAATTCCGTTTTCGTGGATGTTAAACTCAACCTTACCCAAAACAACATTATTGCCAATGGATAACTGTTCCTTTTTACGGTTTGTCCACTTGGCATGCACAAAAAGCTTTACCCTTTTACCAACATGTGCTGTTTTTTTTAGCATATGTAGTTGATACTTATTGTAAAACCAGCGGACAAACCAGAATAGTGCATAGGCTGGATCGCGGATTATCTCTTTTTTCATACTCAATACCTTGATATCATAATTTCATACTCTTAATTATATGACCTTATTATACCATATAAAAAGTGTATTTTCTTTTTGTTTTACACGGTGTTGTCCTAGGCGGAACTCGAAGGTGGACGAACAGTTATATGAATTTCATTGATGGGAAATGGATACACATGGGAGAAATACCATGTGTATCCATAATTCATAACTACTGAGTTACAATCTTAATAGTCTTTTTTGTTATACTTGCCGATTTCTTAGTGATAGCCTTATTGGCCCACTTCAGCCATTTGCCCTTTTTGTCAACCATGTCCACATGGTCATCACCCAGTTGGCCACGAAAGGGGAGTCCCGACTTCTTAGGGGCAAAGTCATCCATTTTGGGAAACTTTAAATCCAAGATAGTCTTTCCATTGTCACCTACAAGTCCGTAGGTAAAGTTCATGCGAACTGTTCCACTATAGCGATCACCGACTATAAGATTTTGCGTTTCAATGGAAGAAGCTTTGGCAGTGATATAGATACAAGCGGCAGCATCAACCTCAAGAGCCTTACAGAGAGCACCGATTTTCTGAAGCAGATCTTCCTGTGGATTAGCCCGAGAGTCTTTGGTAAGCGAAATCATGCCTAAGGGTATTGTTGGCATGGTGCTTTGAGAAACATTGTTTCCCACATCTCTGCTTTTTTCTGAGGAGACAAATTCTGTATAGGCTGGATTGTCTTTATAGGTGTCGAGGGAAATTATTTCCCAGTTGGGTACCTGACCAAGACTTTTACTGAATTGTGCATAGGTCGCATCAATGACTTTGTTGCGAAAGGATACATTACGTTCTCGATCATCACCAAGACGTTGCATGGTGACCGATAGAATGATTACCTTTTTAACGGTTTTTAGTTTTTCTAAATCATACTTTTTTCTTGCCAAAACAATACTTGACATAAGAAATAGCGCAATAGTGATACAAGCGGTGATACGGTGCAGTTTCATGAAAAACCTTCCTTTGTTGTACGTTAAACGAATACCGATCCAATGTTGGAAAGGCGCTTAAAATAAATGAAATGACGCACAGAGGGAGGAAAGGTACTTTAAATAATGTGCACTAAATCAAATTTAACCCAGATTATGCAGTAGGAGTAGATGCAGAAGTGCAAGATTATGATTTAGTAAGACTTGAAGGTTTTGATGGGCATATCTACATGGTGATATGGCCGAAAAGCCTGAAAGTCTTAATGGGTATAGGGTTGTGCTTCTGCGCTACTTCCTATTGCATAATCTGGGTTTAATGGGTATATCCGTATTTTATTAGGCGAGTGTCATGATGTTAATGTTAACAGAGGAAGAACTTGAACTGATTCCTTCAAAATCCTCATCATCCTCAGGAGCATAAATCTTCAGAAGCTTTGCAAATTCCTCTCCCTTACCCTCAAAATATTCACCTTCATTGGGATCAAAATAGAAGTATGCACCCTCTTTGTATCCCAGTGCAATAGCATGAGAATGGTTTACTAAAGGTTTTTCTACATCTGGGGTGTAAGACATGGAGAGTATGGCTCCCAGTTTCGTTTCTGATTTGGAACAGAGCGCAACCAACTGCTCAAACTTGTCCTTTAATGCACTCATCACGCCACCACCGGAAAGTTTTTTTAAACCAAATTTACCAATGAGCTTCTCTCTTGCTTTTGGATTAAATGAGACACTCCCCTTAATGAGGGCCTCTTTTTGATAGGCTATGTATTTGTCAATACACTCCTTGGCTGTGGTGTACTTGTACATCTCAACATCGCGTTCTTCACAGTCGTTAAAAAACAGGGACAACCACTTCATTGCCAGAGCATCACACACGCCGTTGTCCACGTATTTTTCATCATCATAGTCCTCACCCTCATGCTCTTTAATCTTATACTGGACTATAACAGTTGATTGATAGTATTGCCACACTTTACCCGGTTCCATAGGTCCTCCTTGGTAATGATATTCAAAAAGTGATGTATATATTGATTGTCAATGAGATGATTAAACATTAACCTCACTGTACTGTAATATAGTAATCTTACTACAGTTTACAAAGCAATTATCGGGAGGGGAAATGGGAACGGTTTTGGTTAAACTATGTGCCATGTCAATAAGGGTTGGATATAAAAGTGTTATAGCATAGTTATATTTGAATACTTTATGTCAGTATCACATAATTAAGGTAGCTATACACCTTGCATATAATTAAGATATCTGTGATTTTGATAATTAGTTTTTTCTGTGGGATGTGTTACTATGCTTGCTGTAGTTGATGTACCAGAATACCTTTCTACATTGAATAGGAAATGCCAAAAATTGTCCCTGCAGTTGTTAGCGCTTTTTGGTGATAAAGGTACACTATATCAAATTCCTGGTAATCAGGATATCCTCAAGAGACCACCGGGGTTCATCTTTGTCAATGATGGCTTTTATAAGTTTTATCATGGCGAGAAACTGATACGACTCTATGCAAAAAATGACTCGCTGTGGATACAAGATAATGCCACCTTTAGTGACTGTCAGTTAGCCTGTGAATTTGGTAGTGAAATAACCGTGGTAGATTCCCAGGATGTTTATAAAACCTTGGCTAAAGAGAATACTGTACAGAAATTATGGCTTACCTGGCAAGAGCTTGACACACAGGTTATGCGACTCTTAAGCACCCTCTACATCGAAGAAAAATCTACTCCAAACATTGCCATAACTACGGCAAAAAAAGGTGATGTGATTATTAGAGAGGGGGACAAACCAGATAAGATATACATCATGGTCGATGGTAGAGCTGAGGTAACTAAGGGTGGAACAAAAATTGGTATGATTGAACCAGAGGAAGTGTTTGGAGAGATAAGCTTCTTTGCTGACTTACCGCGAACCTGCACGGTTACTGCCTCATCAGACTGTCTCATCCAGGAAATGAGTTACGATGATTTTCTTAAATGTATTCCCACCCGTCCAAAATTGATCATGACCTTATCAAAATCACTTTCCAATCGCATTGTAAAGCTCGATGAAGAGTTGGCGGGAAAGAGTTAACCTATATATTGATTCTAAGTAACTACTCAGGTATAAAAATAATTGTCATTCCCGCATGCTTTTAGCGGGACCACGAAATGAAATGTAGTAGCCTGCAATCTTAAGCTTGCATACTACTTGACCGTCATTGTCATTTCATTCTCAAGCATAGGGTGGAAAAACCTATCGTTTTTTTCCATTGTAGTTTTTGTGCTTTTCCGCGTACTTTAAAAGGGAATCAATAGTGGTGCTCGAATCACCTGATGATTTATTGTAGCTACTCAGGTCTCCTTATTTATGAAGCCCTGAAGCCGTCATTCCCGCATGTTTTTAGCGGTAATCCATTGATATCTTCGCAAAAAAATTAGATTACAGGCTACTTCGCTGCGCTCCGTGGTCCGGCTTAAAAGCATACCGGAATGACAAATTTATTGAGGGTGCCTGATTAGCTACTATTATAGACCCCTACTCTCCTCCAGGTACTACTTCAAAGGGTGGTGGTAAAAGGGTATTGTTCGTCTCATCCGATTCATTGATTTTTTTGTTGAAATTAGCTTCAATAAAGACCCCATGCCAACCAGCTATAACAATGGTTTCATCGCGGGTTATTTCAACTGATTCTCCTGCAGCAAGGGCTGGTACCGTTAGCGCTGGCGGTGATGTTTCTTGACCAATAACAAGAAGTGCTTCGCTTGGACCGGCATCTCCCTCTCCAATGTTCATCACTTTAAAAGCTAGGGTGGTAACCTCTGTTGTGGTTGGTAAAGAGGGATTCACATAAAATGATTGTTCGAGGATAATTAAATCGGGAAGCTTTGCCTCGGAAACATCAAATTCAAAGGAGCTTTCATTGTTGTTTTCCAGAGATTCATCTACCTTCTCGTCAACATCGATTTTTGTGTAGGCCACAATATTTTTACCTGCTGTGGTGATTGTCTTCTTGTAAGTAACCTCATGGGTTGCGCTTGAAGCCAGTGAGGGGATTGCAAAATCAGGTACCGCATCACTACCAATTTTTAAAGCCAAACTACAGGCTGCTGCACTGGCTGGGCCATTGTTCTTTACAATAATAGTAAAGGTGATTTCATCAGTGGTCGTTGGATCGTCCGGTGACTTTTTAAAGGTGTCTATGGTTAGGTCCGGCTTTAATGGTGCACTAACCTTAAAATTGAGGGTGTCCTTATTATTCTCTTCATTTGTTTCTGCTATTACATTGTTGAGATCCACAAAGGTGATTGCCCGATAATTGGTCACTGAGGTGAGTGTCTCTTTACGAATAATCGTATGGGTTGCACCTGGTGCAATAGGAGGAACGTGATAGTGCGGAGAGGTTGCTTCACCAACAATTTCAACCTGCAGACTGCACTCCGGTGAAGTTAGATTTGCATTGTTTCGAATCACTGTGGTAAAGGTAATCTCATCAGTTGTGGTTGGAGAAAGAGGCGACATTGTAAAGGATTGAATTGCTAAATCGTGAATAATTGGGTCAACAACAGGAAAGTCTAAGGTGTCTCGATTATTCCTCTCTGAAGATTCTAAAACAACATTACCAGTGTCAACAAAGGCAATTGCTCGGTAGGCTTGGGCAAAGCTGTAGTTTAGAGTTCGGGTAACGGTGTCACGCTCTCCATAATTAAGTGCTCTTATACTAAAGGCTGGTGGTGTAGCATCACCGGGAACCTTCAAGGTTAAATCACAGGGATCTGATCTACCAAAATCATCATTTATCACTACTGCAGAAATGGTAAAATCACTTCCCGTAACTGGTGCTGCCGGTGTCGTATAGAAGAACTCCACAAAGAGATCGGCTCGATCTGCGGGGGTAACCGAGAATATCAGCGAGTCAAGGTTATTGGCCTCATTGGTCTCGATAACCTCACCATCCGCATCAATATTGGCAATGGCTAAATATGTGAGTGCAATGGGCAAGAGCATCTTTCTTGTTCTGGTATAGGTTGCTCCCACAGCTATAGCTGGGATATCATACTTCGGTGGCGTAGATTCCCCGCCCACCTTTAAGGAAAGTTTACAGGGAGTAGATACAGCTGGCCCATTATTGCGTACACGAATTGAGAAGGTGATCGAATCATCGGTTGTTGGACTTCCTGGTGTTTTTGTAAGAGCATCAATGGTCAGATCCGGTCGTGGTGGAGGACTGACAGAAAAAATGAGTGAGTCCAGATTATTAGTTTCATTGGTCTCGATAACCGTACCATCCACATCAACATGGGCAATGGCTAAATAGGTGAGTGCAATGGGCAAGAGCATCTTTCTTGTTCCGGTATAGGTTGCCCCCACAGCTATAGCTGGGATATCATACTTCGGTGGCGTAGATTCCCCACCCACCTTTAAGGAAAGCTTACAGGGAGTGGATACAGCTGGCCCATTGTTGCGTACCCGAATAGAGAAGGTGATCGAATCCCTTGTTGTTGGGCTTGCCGGCGTCTTTGTAAGAGCATCAATGGTCAGATCCGGTCGTGGTGGAGGACTGACCGAGAATATCAATGAATCGAGGTTGTTTGTTTCATTGGTTTCACGAACCACACCATCCACATCAACATGGGCAATGGCTAAATAGGTAAGTGCAATAGGTAGCAGCATCTTCCGCGTTCTGATATAGGTCGCTCCTGCAGCCATGGCTGGTATATCATACTTAGGCGGCATAGATTCCCCACCCACCTTTAAGGAAAGTTTACAGGGAGTGGATACAGCTGGCCCATTGTTTCGAACTCTAATTGAAAAGGTAATTGAGTCTCGAGTGGTTGGACTGGCCGGTGATTTGTATAGTGTGTCAATAGTCAGATCTGGTCTAGGTGGTGGGCTGACCGAGAATATCAATGAATCGAGGTTGTTTGTTTCATTGGTTTCACGAACCACACCATCCACATCGATATTGGCAATGGCTAAATAGGTGAGTGCTATGGGTAAAAGCATTTTTCTTGTTCTTATATAGGTAGCTCCCGCAGCCATGGCCGGAATATCATACTTTGGTGGCATAGATTCTCCACCTACCTTTAAGGAGAGTTTACAGGGTGTAGATACAGCTGGTCCATTGTTTCGAACCCTAACAGAAAATGTGATTGAGTCTCGGGTTGTGGGCGATGCCGGTGATTTATAAAGAGTGTCAATGGTTAGGTCTGGCCGTGGTGGAGGGCTGACCGAGAATATCAACGAGTCAAGATTATTGGTTTCATTTGTCTCGATGACCTCACCATCCACATCGATATTGGCAATGGCTAAATAGGTGAGCGCTATGGGTAAAAGCATTTTTCTTGTTCTTATATAGGTAGCTCCCGCAGCCATGGCCGGAATATCATACTTTGGTGGCATAGATTCCCCGCCCACTTTCAGAGAAAGTTTACATGCCGAGGATATACCTGGGCCATTATTTCGAACCCTAATTGAAAAGGTAATTGAGTCACGGGTTGTGGGCGATGCCGGTGATTTGTATAGTGTGTCAATAGTCAGATCTGGCCTAGGTGGCGGGCTGACCGAGAATATCAATGAATCGAGGTTGTTTGTTTCATTGGTTTCGATCACCGCACCATCTACATCAACATGGGCAATTGCTAAATAGGTAAGTGCAATAGGTAGCAGCATCTTCCGCGTTCTGATATAGGTCGCTCCCGCAGCCATGGCCGGAATATCATACTTTGGTGGCATAGATTCTCCACCCACCTTTAAGGAAAGTTTACAGGGAGTAGATACAGCGGGTCCATTGTTTCGAACTCTAATTGAAAAGGTAATCGAGTCGCGGGTTGTGGGCGATGCCGGTGATTTGTATAGTGTGTCAATAGTCAGATCTGGTCTAGGTGGCGGGCTGACCGAGAATATCAATGAATCGAGGTTGTTTGTTTCATTGGTTTCACGAACCACACCATCCACATCAACATGGGCAATAGCTAAATAGGTAAGTGCAATGGGCAAGAGCATCTTTCTTGTTTTGATATAGGTCGCTCCTGCAGCCATGGCTGGTATATCATACTTTGGCGGCATAGATTCCCCACCCACCTTTAAGGAAAGTTTACAGGGCGTGGATACAGCGGGTCCGTTGTTTCGAACCCTAATTGAAAAGGTAATTGAGTCACGGGTTGTGGGCGATGCCGGTGATTTATACAGAGAGTCAATGGTCAGATCCGGTCGTGGTGGTGGATTGACCCGAAATATCAATGAGTCGATGTTATTAGTTTCATCTGTTTCAATTACAATGTTACCTTTGTCAATTGTGGCAATGGCAAGATAGGTCAGGGCAATCGGTAAAAGCATTTTCCTAGTCTGAATGTAGGTCGCTCCCGCAGCCATTGCGGGAATAAGAAATCTCGGTGGCATTGATTCTCCACCAACTTTCAGGGATAGACTACAGGGCGCAGAAACACCTGGGCCACTATTTCGAATAGTCGTGGAAAAAGTGATTGAGTCCCTTGTCGTTGGACTGATTGGAGAAATGGTGATGGTGTCGACGGTCAAGTCAGGTCGTGGTGGCGGACTAACTGAGAAAATGAGCGAGTCGATATTGTTGGTTTCATTCAATTCACTGATAGAACCCTCTGCATCAATAGCTGCAATCGCAAGGTAGGTGAGCGCTATTGGTAAAAGCATTTTTCTGGTTTGAATATAGGTCGCTCCCACAGTCATTGCTGGGATATCATAAAGAGGGGGCATTGACTCACCACCGACCTTTACCCGTAACTTACTGGCTGATGCAGCACCAGTGCCAATATTTCGTACACGGATCATGAAGGTTATCGAATCTCTTGTTGTTGGGCTTATTGGAGAGATGCTTATTGAATCGACTAACAAATCAGGTGTATCCGAACTGACCGGATCTGGGCAACCGCAGAAAAGTGCAATAAATATGGTTAACAAAACAATACCGAGACTAAAACCAGTAATCCTATTTTTCATGTATGAATCCTTCTTTAAGCGGTTATCTTGTTAGAGAAAATGTTGGAGAATGACAAAATAGTAGGATGATTAAAATAGGGGTATAATAGAACGTCTAACAATAAAATGTAATCAGGAGAGATAATCTGTCAAATAGATCATATAATAATAGTAATACGATTAAATTGTGTTATTCATAAAAATGCCATAATCAAATTGATAAAATAGGAGATGAGTGTGGACGAGTTGACAAAAAAGGTAAAAAATATCAAGTTACTAGTGATTGGTGTTGACGGTGTTTTAACCGATGCCGGGATGTACTTTAATGAAAAAGGTGACCTGCTGCGCAAGTTCAATCGCCGCGATGGTATGGGAATTAAGCTCCTTAAAGCCTATGATATCAAATCAGCCATAATAAGCAGTGTTAACTCTGCCATTGTAAAGCAATGGGCTGATATGTTCAAAGTCGATCATGTCCGACTGGGTTGTGGGAAAAAATTCCACGAATTTGAGAAACTACAAATTCGTTGTGGATTGAAGTTTAGCGAGATTGGCTACATTTCCGATGATATAGACGAAATTGAGATATTGGAAAAGGTCGGGCTTGCTGTTACCGTGGCTGATGGTATGGAGGTAAATAAGGCTTATTCCGATTATGTGACCAATCTCTATGGTGGGGAAGGAGCAGTAAGAGAGGTTATTGAGTTGCTTATTAAAAGTAGGCGATAGAAGTATCCAAAATAAAAGAGCTCAAAGGAACCTGAAGTCGTTGGCCTCCATTTCAGCATTTGTGACATTGATCACAGAAAAATGGGTACCCATAATTTAGTTTTATAAGAGTCATTCTATAATAGAATAAATTCCAAAGGGCATATTTCCACGTTGTCTTGCTCTGAACCATATAATTTGAAATCATTAATGTGAGTGCAATACATACATCTTTAGATAATGGATAAAATCAAGGAATAATCTACTCAATTGGAGATTCAATGTTAAAAAAGATTTGTATTCTTTTTTTATTACCAATTTTTCTTTTTGCTGGTAATGTCACCCATCAATACACCTTTGATACTCCCTTAGTAAAAGAGGGTAAAGCTTTGCTACAGGGGTGCCACCTTACAGGATCACCGGGTATGCCCTGTGTTGCACAAAAATCAGTAAAGCTGCTGCTTCCTAAAGGGCACGAGGCAATATCCTATTCTGTCCACTATGGAGAACCACATTATCTTAAAGGCCAGTATCAGCTTCATAATTTTCCCATGTTAGATCAAGCAGGAAAAAATAATGACAGCACTTCAATAGATAATGCCTTTTACCCTAGCTCTATGAAGTCAGAGGATTTTACAACCCAATATAAAAATGGCAATGCCATTTTTATTGCCGCTATCAAACCAGTCCAGTACAATTCGGTAACACAGGAGTTACGATACTATAGAAATGTATCTGTATCTGTTCAGACAAGGTCTAAACGATCTGGGAAACTTTACAAGTGTACACCCGCTATAAAAAACCAGATAGCTTCATTGGTCGATAACCCTGAAGCGGTAAACAGCTTGCTTTTAACAAAAAAAGGACCTGACGATTACGAATATTTGATCATCACTTCGGATGCCCTAAAGGACTCATGGACCGACTTAATTGATTTTAATAAAAGAAGGTGTTTGCGAACTAAGATTCAGACAAACGACTATATCCAAACAAATATTAATGGTGCCGATAGTGCGGACAGAGTTAGAAATTATATCATTCAGGAACACACCAATAATAATATGGTATATGTAGTATTGGGTGGTGATATGAGCCCAATACCTGCACGACGTTTCTATGTAGAATACTATGACCATAACTATGGGGCCCCAGATAGATTTTGCCAGAGGTATATGTTGGCTGATATGTATTACTCATGTCTTGATGGAGACTGGGATAGTAATGATAATGGTAAATATGGTGAAACTGGTGAAGAGGATATGCTATGGGATGTATATGCAGCCCGGTTTCCCGTTGATAATGCCACAGATCTGAATAATATGATAAATAAAACCATGCGATATTCAGAGAATCCTGTTGCGGATCAGGTGACTAATAACCTCTTAGCAGGTGAATTTTTGTGGGATAGTTTTGGTGCGACTATCTGGGGAATTGACCATATGGAACAGTTTATGGGAACAGTTGATATGTATGGTTTTTCCACAATTGGATTTCCCGAAGCTCAGTGGAGTACAAGTAGAATAAGTGACAAAGAGACTGGTGCTAGTAATGGTTGGACAGGAGCTGACTTTCAAAATGTGGTCAACTCTGATAAACCAACTTGGATCAATTTTTTTGGCCATGGAAATACATCTATCACATGTAGGCAAACCAGTTCGTCTATAACTGATGCTCTATATAACAATAATGGAACTAATGCCAATTACTTCCTCCTCATAGCCCAATCATGCAATAGTGCCCAATTCAGTGTCGCAACTTCAATCATGGAAAAGTTTACGACTATTCAAAACGGGGCGGTGGCATGTATTGGCTTTGGTGAAATGGGCATTGGTGATGATGATGCTACAAATTCTCCAACTAATGTACCCATTCGATATCTTCATGATGCTGTTTTTCGCAGGAAGATTCATCATATTGAGGCCATGCATGCTGCGGGCAAAGAGGCTGTTGCAAGTATTGTTACAGATGAAAATGCAATCAGTAAAGCACCTTACTATAATGCTATGAAAGCTAGTGTTTATTTAACAAACCTTTTCGGTGACCCTGCTCTCTCCATCTGGACTGCATCACCAGACTCCCTTAATCCAATCTATGATACGATTTTAACCGATTCTTCTTTTGAGATGCAGACACCCTCCTATACCTGGATTGCTCTATGTGCCCCAACGCAAAGTGGTGACAGTATTATATGTACACAGCTAACCGACTCCGGAGGAAGCTGCACTATCAATGATCAGGTATTAGCGGACTATGTAACAGCCAATCCTTATGAAACACTCAAAGTAAGAATCAAGGCGCATAACTATTACCCCTATGTGGGAAACCTGCATATTAAAATATTAGGAGATAAACCAGAGCTATTTGATTTAAATGGAAGTAGCACGGATTTACCGGTAACCTTACGTCAAGATGGCTCTGATACGGTTGACATTTTATACCAGCTTTATGATGCGGACTTAACCAGTGATACCATTAAAGCGCAATATCGTATATCCACATCAGGAAGTTGGATTGACTTAACCAATGTTTCAGGAGATCATGGTTTGGTTTCCGGAGCAGACTCCTCTATTCATCGACATATTCGATGGCATGCCCGAGGGCAATTGACAAACTCCTTTGAAAGTGACTCTATACAGATAAGAGTTATTGCAATCGATCCTAAAAGACTTTCAGATACTTTAGCAATGGCGCTGGCCAATTTGATGTTGGATTTCAAAGCGCCAGATACAGTAACAACGCTCTCGGCTCAATCTGTTTCTCCCACAGAAATAGATCTTACCTGGGATGTTTCAGCCTCATTAGATGCAGATACTCAACTGGTGGTTTGCAACACATCTGCGATAGTATCGGTGAGTGATACTGTCGGTAGTTCTTGGTTTCAAATAAGCAATGCTATAGACTCTATGCGAATTAGCGGATTGACATCTGATACGAAGTACAATTTTGCTGTTTTTACTCGTGATGAAGTGCCAAACTGGAATGGGGGGAGTTTTACTACCGGTGTTACCCCTAATATTCCACCCCAATGCCAGATTGACTCGATTTCCACAGAGCAATCAGATTCAGTTTCCATCACTTTTTCACTCTCTGATACTGAACGGCATTCTCTCACTATTGCCGGTGCATTTTCTGTTGACGGAACAACGTGGACAGCAACCACTATGACCGGTTTACCAGCAACAATCCCTGATAGCCTTTATACTGGTGGAAGGAAACTACATGCCACATGGCCAAGTTCAGTAGCGCTTGCAACCCATGATATTTATCCTCTCTATTTTAGAATCACTCCTTCCGATAGCAGTGTTGGCATTGCAGATACAATAAGTTTTCATCTTGATAATTATCATGGTCAATCAATTGTTTTAACCACACCATCTGGTGAGCAAAACGGTAATGTGTCAATCCCTTTTGTTGTAGCTGATACCAGTGGTGATTCAATCACTTTTGCATGTAGCTACTCAATCAATGGGGGAGCCGCATGGAATGCTACTCAGAATGTGGATATAACAAAGGTCGGACCTGGTGGCTATTCCGGTACCTGCACCTGGAGCTCAGTTGCTGATATTGGGGAGAATAATATTACGACGGTACAATTCAAAATTGTCCCTTCTGATAGTTGGCAAAGTGGGACACCTGATACGACTACTAACTTTCATGTTAACAATCAGAATGTCCCTCTTGTTGTGGAAATCATCCAAGAACCTACAGTACAAGGTGATAATGTATCCTTAGGAGTGCGTATTGTTGCACCTGCATACAATTCTGTTACCATTGGAAGTGCAACCTTTTCAATTGATGATGGAGCCTTTACAGAGGCAACCTTGACCACCAATACAACGATACCCTCATCCAGCTTTTCCAATGCACCAATCACCTGGGCATCAAAGAGTGATTTCACCTCGAACTCCGATAATGTGAGACTGCGCTTTGTTTTTAAAGCAGGTACGCACGAGCAGACCGTAACTAGTCAACCCTTTACACTCAATAATAATAGTATTCCTAACATAGCGATTAATGAAATCTCCGGTGTTCAGAGTGGTGATATTCCCCTCACCTTTACCATCAGCGATTCCGATCAGGACACTATTGGAATAGAGGTGCAATATTCTCAAAATGGGACCACCTGGAATAATGCCGCAATCAGCGGAGATACAACCGGAATAGGTCCTGCAAACTATCAAAATGCCAGTATCCTCTGGCACTCACGATTAGACCTTCCCGATCTTTCTCAAAGAACTGTATGGTTAAAAATCACTCCCTACGATCTTAACTCTGGCAATCCTGATACTATACTGATCACCATAAATAATGAAAACAATGCACCAACCTGTGTTATTGATTCTATTACCTCAGAACAATCAGGCTCAGTGTCAGTATCTTTTATACTTGACGATAGGGAAAATAATGACATATCAATTTCATGCAAATACTCTAGTGACGGAAATACATGGACTAATGCTACTATTCAAGGGGTACCTACTACGATTGATTCCAGTTTGTATCATGGGGGGAAAAAGCTCACCCTTACTTGGTTAAGTACTTTTGTGGTGCCCAGCGAATATTTTCCAAATTGCCGCTTTTTAATTTTACCCTTTGATGCTGATTCTGGTGTTGCTGATACAGTAACTTTTCCCCTGGATAACTATCATCAGCAATCAATTGTATTGACCACACCAACAGGTGTACAGAGTGGTAATGTGTCTATTCCCTACGTGGTTACCGATCCAACCAATGATAATGCCTCTCTCACCTGTAGCTATTCAATTAATGGTGGCTCCAGCTGGAATCGTACTCAAAATGTATCTATCAAAAATATAACACCAAACGAGTATACTGGAAGCCTTGACTGGAATTCAACAGCAGACATGGGCACCGCAGATATTAACTCTATTCGATTTAAGATAGTACCCTCTGATGGTTGGCAGAATGGGATAGAGGGAAGTACCCAAAACTTTCGCGTTAATAATACGAATATACCCTTAGTAGTAAGAATTATTGAACAGCCGAATGTCCTAGCCGACACCGTTACATTGGCTGTGCGTATTGTTGCCCCCAACTATAACCAGGTTTCAATTGACTCTGCTTCCTTTACTCTCTCTCTTGACAATAATATCAACATCACCATTGACTCATTAATTACTGGAAGTCTCATTCAGTCTACCCAGTATGATAGTGCCATTATTTCCTGGGCCTCGAAAAATGATTTTAACTCCAATGCGGATAATGTGCAATTACACTTTGTGTTTAAAGCTGATACTAATATCCAAAGAGTATCCACCGCTTCCTTTACTCTTCATAATAATGAGGCACCCTCAGTCACCATCCATGAAATATCCGGCGTTCAGAGTGGTGCCGTTGCAATTCCGTACACACTGCTTGATATAGACTTTGATACCCTATCCATTGGTGCACTCTTTTCTGAGGATGGTCAAACATGGACAGCAGCAACAGTGACCGGTGACATGTATAACATTGACTCAGCGCAATATGATTCGGTTACCGTGGTATGGCAGTCACACCTTGATTTACCCGACCTCACTCCCAAGACAGTCTTTTTCACCATAATTCCCTTTGACCTTGATACAGGTAAATCAGATACAATTGAACTGATTATTGACAATGAACCTGCAATTGCTGGCGACTTTAACCAGGATAAAAAGGTCAATTTCTTAGACTTCTCCTATGTGTCGGATTATTGGACAAAAACAGCCAATGGAACAGCAACTCCTACAAACATTAAAGAATTAGCCCCCGCTACTGGATCTGTTCCCTATTTGACAATTATTGGTGATACGTTGTTCGATTATAAAGACCTTGGCGTATTTATCCAGATGTTTTATTGGTCCTTGGAGAATGGGGGAGATAAAGATCAACTTTATATGTTCCAACCTGTCCACACTTTAGCGAGGAATCAATCAAAACCATACTTTACTATAAAAGAACAAAACCAAAAGCTTCTAGTAACCTGTAATGTAGCAAAAAGCAAAGATCTTGTTTCCTGTAACTTTGTTGTGCAGTATGAGCCCAAAGTATTAAGTTATAACTCAGTTGATGGTAGTCAGGGATTATTGGCCCCCAGTGGTTCAAAACCATTTTCACTGGTGATGGAAGATGAGGGCTCTGTGAATATTAGCCTTGCAATGCTATCTGCCAAGCCAAACACCAACTCAAACAACGATCGCGTCTCGAATATCTTTTTTACCCGGAGTGATAATATAACTTCACAAATGACAATTACCTATACCATGATCAATCAAGCTCATGAAGTAGTTGCCGCGGGCATGGAAAGCATTACAATTCCGGAGAGTAGTGAAGAAACCAGCGATCCAGAAAATGTTCTGGTAATAATACCAAACCCCTCAACAATCAGCTCAATATATAAGCCGTTTCAATTTAAAGATGATCTTGATGCCATGTCTTTACTTAAAAGGAATCCTTCGGGATTTGTATTTAGAATTAATCTGACAAAAGAGCAAAGGAACATCGCTTTAAAAGGACGGATATTTATCTATGATGCGATTGGTAATATAGTGATAAAATCGGAGGGAACCATACAAACCTCAAAGAGTAAAAACTATGTTGATCTATTCTGGAGTGGTCATAATTCACGTAGAAGAAAGGTTGGTTCGGGGATGTATAAAGTGGTGGTTTTTCTCGAAACCTATGATGGTATAGTGCGATTACAAGGGATGATTGGTGTTAAGGAGTAAGAGCGGTAGTGTTTGAGGATGTCAGATAATGATAAGTTTTTGATTACTTAAACTCCGAGAGCTTCTCATGAAGCTCTTCCCACTGGACCAATAAGTGCTCATGGGAGGTCTGTTTCTCCTGCAATTCCGCTTGAATACGGTTTAATGACTCTGCATTGCTTGCATGTTCCGGGGAGTGAAGTTGAGACTCCAGTGTGCTTATCTCATCTTCGATTGTATGGATATCTCTTTCAACCCGCTCTATGGCCCGCTCCACCTTTTTTGACTCCTGGCGTTTACGGATCCTCTCTTTTTTCTGCACCTCCCTTTGGGATGCGTCAAGGGTATCTGCAGTGGTATCCTCTGAAAAGGAGTCTATAAAACCCTGCTCAATATAGGAGCGGTAATCACTTAAATTACCGGGAAAGTCCCGAAGTTTCCCTGGTCGTAATTCAATGATTCGATTGGCAATGGGCGATAAAAAGTACTCATCATGAGAAACAATAAGCAAGGTGCCCTCAAATTTTTGCAAGGCTTTGGTTAGGCATTCAATAGAGGCGATATCTAAATGGTTGGTTGGCTCATCAAGAATAAGCATATTACCAGGGTTTGCCAAAATGGTAGCCAAGGAGAGACGAGATTTTTCACCACCGGAGAGAACACCGACTCTTTTTTCGCACTCCTCCCCAGAAAAAAGAAAGGCACCTAATATTGACTGGATAAAGGTCTTGTCTGTTTGAGTGGCTACTTGGGCAACAGTGTCAAAGAGGGTTTTCTCCGGGTCAAGCTGTTCTAAGCGATGTTGACTATAATAATTTATTGTTGTATTATGGCCGATTTGCACAGTGCCAGAGTCGGGATAGAGCTGTTCTGCACAGGTCTTTAATAGGGTTGACTTTCCTGCTCCATTGGGGCCTAAAACTGCAATCTTATCCCCCCGGGTTACGGTGAGTGATACATTGTCAAGCACTCTATTTTCTTCATAGGAGACTGAGACGGCGTCAAGTTTTATTGGTACAGAGCCACTTCGGCTCGGCTCAGGAAAATCAAAATGAATGGTTTGGGTGAACTGCTGTTCTGGGGGAAGCTCCTCTTTGAGTCTCTCAAGCTGTTTCATCTTTGATTTTGCCTGTGAGGCTTTGGTGTTTTTTGCTTTAAAGCGGGTGATAAATTGCTCTGTTTGAGAAATTTTATCTTGGATATTCTTAACTCTCCGTAATTCAGTTGCAGAGTGCTCTTCTTTCCAGGTGAGATAGGAGTCGATTTTTCCGCTATATTGGGTTATTTCACCATGGGCAATCTCCATAGTGTGGGTGCTCAGTCTATTGATGAAATCGCGATCATGACTGACAATAATCATACCACCTTTGAACCGCTGAAGGAATTTTTCGAGCCAGATTAGAGAGTCCATGTCAAGATGGTTGGTCGGTTCATCAAGGAGAAGGAAATCCGGTGCGCGCAACAGAAGCTGTGCTAGTACCACACGCATTTGAAATCCCCCCGACAGATTGGCAATGGGATTATGCCAGGTCTCTTCTAAAACACCCAAACCAGTGAGAATTTTCTTTGCCCGAGCCTCTAAGGAGTGTACGTCATGGATGGCCAGCTCGGTTACCAGAGTATCGTATTCCTGTAAATTTTTTTGATAGGTCGGTGAGGTATGGTCTCCCACAGCTGAGAGCTTTTCGATTATTCCATCGACTTCTAATAGGTGGGCAAAGGGTTTTAAAACCAAATCAAGTGGTGTTATGTCCTGGGACACACTCATTTCTTGGGCAAGATATCCAATACGCAGGTTCGAAGGGACTACAACCTCTCCTGAGTCAACCTGTTCTTTTCCGGCAAGAATTCGAAGGAGCATGGTTTTACCAGAGCCATTGGGGCCAATAAATCCAATGCAATGGCTGGGATTTAGTGCCAGGGAAATGGTATTAAAGAGGATTTTTGATCCAAATTGTTTATGTATATTGGATAAGGTTATCACAAATGCTCCCTAAAAATTGGAAGCTCAAAAATATGTGTTACCAGAACCTAAAATGAGCGATTTTATTTAAACCCAGATAATGCAATAGGAAGTAGCGCAGAAGCACAATCTTATGCCCATTAAGACTTTTAGGTTTTTCGGCCATATCACCTTGTAGATATGCCCTTCAAAACCTTCAAGTCTTACTAAATCATAACCTTGCACTTCTACATCTACTCCTACTGTTTAATCTGGGTTTAAAAATCTCACGTCATCCGCACGACTCCTGGGATTCTTTAAAATACTCACTTAACCTACCAGGTTAAGCTCCGTTTTTGGCGAACCCATTAGTAGCACGGCTAACGCAACCTTTCCTCAAAACAATCGCTCAATTTATGTAGAAAAAAATGGAAACTATCAATTTTCGATCAGTTTTGAAAGGTGGGCACAGACTGCCTTTGCTTCACCATCGGGGTAGTAACCACCTTCAAGCATGGAGACCAGTTTGCCCTCGCAATGCCTGTTGGCAATTTCACCGGCAATCGCAGTAAGCGTTGCAAAGCCGTGGTCGGTAATACGAAAGGTGCCAAGAAGGTCCTCTTCTCTACTGTCAAATCCCGCAGAAATAAGTACCAGGTCAGGACTAAATTGCAGTTCATCCAATTTTGGTAAAAGCTTTTCTTCCCAGGCATAGATAATTTCATCATCACCAGCATAGTTGTCTAAGGGAACATTGAGGTTGTATCCAAGGCCATCATTGTAGCCAGTCCGGGTGGGGTCACCAGTTCCGGGGTAGGTATAGAGTGCATGGGTAGAAAAGAAAAAGACTGACCGGTCTTCGTAAAAGGACCACTCGGTTCCATTGCCATGGTGATAGTCCCAGTCAAGGATCAGTACATTCTTGCAGCCATACCGGTTCTGAGCATATCGAGCAGCAACTGCCACATTGTTAAAAAAGCAAAAGCCCTCGCCTTGATTGCGTCCATCATAGTGGGCGGAATTGTTATGCGCATGATGCCCAGGAGGCCGGATTGCGCAAAAGGCGTTTTTCAGTGTGCCCTCCATTACATCGCGGACTGCACCAAGAACACTTGCCGTGGCAAGAAGGGCGATGTCACCGGTGGGATTGCAATCAAGTACTGAGTTGATGTGATCCGGTGAATGTATGTTGGCAATAGCTTCTTGAATTGCTTGTGAATCATCCAATGAAGTAATATCAGTTACTGCATCAAGAAGACCCTGTTGCTCCATGTGTGATTTGATAGCGCGTAAGCGCTCTGGCGATTCTGGGTGGCCAACTTGGAGCACATGGTCCATGAACCGATCGTTAAATACAAATCCTGTTTTAGCATTCATGGTTTCTCCTTTAGTTTAGCTCAATTAGGTTATACTGCTTCGTGCCCATTCCAATTTTCTCTCCATGATCAATTTGCATGGTAGGGTCCAATTGGGGCCACATTTCTTTAAATATATCCTTGCCAAAAACCTTGAGCCCCATATCCAATGAGGCTTGGTCAATAGCAATAGGATCAGTGCTGGCAAGGATACCCACATTATCGTATATCACTGGATTGGGCTCACTCCAACAGTCACACTGCCGGGTTACATCAATAAAATAATTGAGAAAAAGTATCCTTTTTTCATGGTTGATTATCGCACCAAAGGCGTGTTCAGCCATTTTTTCATTAAAAGTATTATTAGCTTCATCCCAATTAAAGGAGATAGCTTCATAGCGACAGGCAGTGTAGCATTCACCGCAACCAATGCAGAGCGCATGATTTGGTTGCATAGCAGTTTCAGAAAGGCTTAAGGCATTTACCGGACAGAACTCAGCACAGATACCACAGCGGGTACAAAGAGCACCATCGATACGAGGTTTAAAATCACTGTGTTGAGCTAATTTACCAGCACGGCTGGCAAAGCCCATGCCTAAATTTTTTATGGCGCCACCCATGCCAGAGAGCATATGACCCTTGACATGAGATAGTATGCAGAGAGAATCAAAAAAGGGTAGATCCGAAACAAGATTGACCGATGAAAAATGTTTGCCGGGGATAGGAACAGCTTTCTGGTTTTGTCCATTGATACCATCCATGATTACAACCGGAGCGCCAGTACTCTCAATAGAGAACCCATGCTTATGAGCGAGCATGAGGTGGTGATATGAATCAGAACGCTGGCCGGTGTACAGAGTGTTGGTTTCAACCAAGAGTGGGAGAGCTTGAGCCTGTTTAACATAATCAACAACCACTTTGGTTATCTCTGGTTTCACATGACTTTGACTTCCCTTTTCACCAAAGTGTTGTTTGATTGCACAGATTTTCTCGTTCTGGAGCAAGGAAGAGAAGTGTGCCTTCTGTAATAGCTGGCTTGTTTTTTCTCTAATAGATTGTAGACCCTCACCAGTTTTAACTGGACAAAAATAGACCGAAGCCGGGGAGTCATAGCTAAATTGTTTTTTTGAAGAAGAAGGCATGATCATAATCCTCGTATAATTCTCTATGTTCAGAAGGGTTTGTAATGTTTATTTTTAGTAACTACTCAGGTACACCTTTGGCAAGTATTGTTAAACCGTCATTCCCGCTTGCTTTTAGCGGGACCACGAAATGAAATGTAGTAGCCTGCAATCTATGATTAATTTTTAGGAATAATTAGATTACAGGCTACTTCGCTGCGCTCCGTGGTCCGGTTAATAACATACCGGAATGACAATTTTATACAGTGTACATGAGTAGTTATTATTTTTTTTTTAATGCGCTTGCCCAGTTGGGGACAATGTGTACCAGTGTGTTATATTGAAATATTTAGGCTAAAACATTGGCATATTGTTAATCTATATATAAAATAAAAGCACCTAGCTATTGTAATATAATTATCATTTTGATCGTATAAAATACATACCCATGAGTAAAAAAAGTAAGGCAAAGAGTAAAAAGCATACCTGCAAAAATCATCCGACTAAAATCGCTCGTGGTCGTTGCTCACTTTGCAAAAAGTGGATCTGTCGGGATTGTGCACTTTTAGATCAGGGTAAATTCTTATGTAAAGATACCTGTGTTAAGGATGAAAAAGATCAGCAGCCCATTGAAGAAGTGTCACCGGTGGACAGTGTTGTTGAAAAAGTATCAACCTCATCCTCTAAACGAACCTCTTCTACGCTGTTTCTTATTTGGGCAGCCCTTACCTTTGGTGCCTGCGGTATTACCCTCAGCTTAATTAGTATACGAAAAAGTCAGGATGTTTTATTGGCTGTGCAAACCTTAGAGCAGCGGCAGATAAAGCTCATTGACATTTTAAAAACAAAAAATGATCAAATCAAGACACTGCAAAAGATTGTGTTGGATGAAAAACGGAGAAACAAAACAGAGGATACTGTCAAAACAGAAAAAAAGAGAGATGCTGGTTTAAAAAAGAAACGTGTATACAAGGGAAGAGTATTTAATTATTCTCCTTTAAAACTCCCCGTAAGTTTTGATAATGGATCTACTAAAAAGCGTTTGATCGCCTTAACTTTCGATGGGGGATCTCACAAGAATGCTACCCTTCAGATTTTAGATACATTAGCCTCCCGCAATGTGAAGGCCACACTCTTTTTAACTGGTTACTTTATTAAAAGAAACGTTAATCTTACCAAACGATTCTTAGCTGAAGGGCATGAGGTAGGCAATCACACCTATTCGCACCCTCAACTGACTACCTGGCGAACCGATCATACCCATACAACTCTGCCCGAGATTTCCGAGACAATGATTGCCACTGAGCTTTCCAAAGCCAATACTCAATTTAAACAGGTAATTGGCCAGGACATGTTGCCTCTTTGGAGGGCACCCTACGGAGAGAGGAATCGGGAGATTTGTCTCTGGGCACAAAAATATGGGTATCTCCATATTGGCTGGAAACAGGCTCACACATGGAAATACAACACTGACACCAATGATTGGATCCCCGATGAGGAAACACCAGGATACCATTCACCAGAGGAGGTTCTTGAAAAATTTCTAACCATGGCAGATGCCCAACCCTTTGGACTCAATGGAGCGATAATTCTTATGCATTTAGGTACAACACGAACCAATGCAAATCAGCAGGTACATCTTATTTTGGGAGTACTCATTGATCAGCTGCGTGAAAAGGGTTATGGATTTGTAAAAGTATCTCAAATGCTAGCAGAATCTGGGGTGGATCTATCGCTGCTTAAAAGAGATAATGAATCAGCTCCTTTTCAACAGTGATCTTTATGCAATATTCATGTATTTTAATCGTAATAAAAAAACTATATACTTAAAGGAAATTCATTTTTAATCAGAAAGAGATACGTAAGGACACCTAATGACAGAATCACAATTTTTCTTTCTTCGCATACCAGCAATTTTAATTGCCTTAACCATACATGAATATGCCCATGGCTATATAGCCTGGCTAAAGGGAGATAACACAGCAAGAAACAGTGGCCGATTGACCTTCAATCCGATTGCTCATCTTGATATATTTGGCACCTTAATGTTACTCTTTGGGCCCTTTGGATGGGCAAAGCCAGTCCCAGTGAATGCTATGAATTTGGATAATCCTAAACGAGATATCATATTTGTGTCTGCTGCTGGACCAATTTCAAATATTTTGTTAGCTTTGATTTTTGGTTACACCTATCGGTTCCTCATCTATTCTGGCGCTATGGGAACATTGTCTCCATTTGTTGGTGCTTTTTTTCAGCTTTGTATCATAATTAATATTGGTCTCTCTTTTTTCAATTTGTTACCTATCCCTCCTCTGGACGGTTCTCATATTCTATTAGGACTCCTTCCTGCAGAAAAGGTTGGATCCTATCTAAAATTTATTCAGCACGCTCCAAAAATTTTATTTGGCTTACTACTCGCTGAGTGGGTTTTGCATATACCTGCATTCTCTATGCTAATTAATCCTTTATGGAATCCCTATTTTAACTTTTGGCAGCTAATAATCTTTGGCGGAAAGGTTATGTAAAATGAGTACAATACCCATTGATTCACAGCGGATTAAAACAATCATCTCAAACTTTAAGAAAACAAAAATCATCGTTATTGGCGATATCATGATTGACGAGTATATGTGGGGTGAAGTCAATAGGATCTCTCCTGAAGCACCGGTCCCTGTTGTCGAAGTAGAGGAGGTCTCCTATCGTTTGGGAGGGGCTGCAAATGTCGTACAGAACTTAAGAAAGCTGAGTGCCTCGCCGTTGCTTATTTCGATTGTGGGTAGTGATGATAATGGGAAAAAGATGCGAAGTATGCTTTCTGAATTAGAGTGTTCTGGAGAATTTGTTTACACCTCTACTGAGCGTCCAACAACTATTAAAACACGAATAATGGCAAAACAACAGCAAGTAGTGCGGGCTGATCAAGAATCAACAAGCAAATTAACTGATAAGGAACTCAACTCCCTGCTAAATATTTTTGAAAATTTGGTTTCTCAGGATGATGTCGGTGGTGTCATCATATCAGACTATGGAAAGGGAGTTGTTTGTCCGATTTTTTTGGACAAAGTAGTTAACCGGTGTCGTCAAAAAGAGCTCTATGTGGCGGTTGATCCTAAGGAGAAGCATTTTGATCGTTATAAAGGAGTTACCGTTATTACCCCTAATCTCAAAGAGGCACACAATGCTTTAAGCCTACCCTTTACTGGACGAATATCCGATGAAGAGATTGAAACGCTGGGTTGGAAGTTGGTTGATTCATTGGAGTTAACTTATTTGCTATTGACCTTGAGTGAAAGAGGTATGGCTATTTTTGAGCGTGATGGCCACGTGGTTAATAGGTTGCCCACAGTAGCTAAAAAAGTTTTTGATGTAACCGGCGCTGGTGACACAGTTATCAGTGTTTTTTCTGCAGCAATGGTTCGCGGGGCCACTCCCATTGAAGCGGCCTATATGGCAAATCATGCTGCGGGGATCACCATTGCCGAGTTGGGTACCTCTTCTGTAACAAGTGAGGCACTCCTGGCCGCCAGTCTTAAGGCTTTGGGTGTTTGATAAGTGCGATGTAAAATTTTAATACATTATTTAGGTTGATTTTATTGATTTGAAGAACATATTTTTAGACGAATTTTTCGGGCCCATAACTCAGTTGGTTAGAGTAGCGGACTCATAATCCGTTTGTCCTAGGTTCGAGTCCTAGTGGGCCCAATATAAAAATTTAAGAAAGGGATGTGTATATTGATAATGAGGGATAAAATTATTTTTTGGAAATATCAACACTCTTCATCAATAAGCGCGAGAAAATAACAAAGAAGCACCCACTAGTCGGGTGCTTCTTTTTTTTATTATAGACACATAGATAGGTTGATTTTGCTGGAGGTACTATGAGTAACGATTTTAAAAACCTTGTGGAATTGCAGGACGTTGATTTAAAAATCATTGATTTGGAAAAGTCAAAAGAGGAATTTCCTATAAAGGTTGAGACCCTGGAGAATGAAATTAAAGAGGCAAAGGGCCAATTGGAGACTAGAGAGGAAGAGCTCAATCAGTTACTCACTGAGCAGAAAAAAATTGAGGAACAGATCGTGACCTCCAAATCCTCCTTAGATAAAAGCCAAGAGCGACTCAATACTATTAAAACCAATAAAGAGTATGATGCTGTACACACGGAGATTGAAACACAGAAAAATCTATTGAACACCGGCGAGAAACGGCTTAAGAAGATTTCCCAAGAGATTGAAACACTTCAGAGTGACATTGAAGAGAAACGCACCACTGCTGAGGAGGTTACAACAAAAAACCAGCCTGAGATTGATGAGCTAAAGACCAAGATTGCAGGAATTGACTCGGTGATTGCTGAAGTGAATAAGGATCGCGAGAAAATTGCTGCTGAGGCGAATAAGTTCTATTTACGTTCCTACAACCATATTCGATCAAATAGAAAAAGTGGTAGTGTTATCAGTGTGGTCGTTAGTTCAAGTCGTAATTGTGATGTATGCTATCAGATGATTGATCCCCAAGCAATAAATGAGATGCGCAAGGGTTCGAATCTTGTCTATTGCCAGAACTGTGGCTCAATTCTGATTTGGGAACCACGGACCCGACAATAATCCTTGCAAAGGTATGGCCTCTCCTACGAGGTTGATGTGTAGTTGACAGAATAGGCTGTCTTGCCAATAGTCTCGATATCTTTGATGAAATTGAGCTCTAAATTGACCTCTTGTCCTGTCATTACGGGAAAGTCGTAGTAAGTATTATGGTGCTTTAATTGGCCATGGCTTTGTTCTCTCTTTTCTACAAATGTCTTATGGTTGATTAAACGCTGTGATATCTGATTATTCATGGGATCTATGGCATTTTGGACTGTTTGTGTAAGATGAGAAGAAAAGGAGTCCTCTAATTCTATACCAACACTATTGCGCTCAGAGGCCATTGCCGCAAGCATTGTTGTGCCGGTTCCCAAAAAAGGATCCAGTACACTATCTTCTTTAACCGAATACATATTAATGAGCCTATGGGCAAGCTCAAAGGGATATGCTGCACTCCGTTGCCTAAGCTTCTCATCAGTAAGATTTTGCCGCGTTCCTTTTAGGTCCATCCAGATGTCCGAAAACCAGACATTTCGTTCTTCCCAAAAAAGAGCGCTCGATTGTCGAAGCTTTTTATGGCTCTCACTAGTAAATTGACGCTTTGCGCCTTTTCGAAAAATCAAAATGTATTCGTGCTCCAAGGTGACATAGGCGCCCGCTGGAAGCATACCAGAGCCCATAAATTTATTTGGTGCATTGGTTTGTTTACGCCAAATGATTGGGGGAAGCGCACTAAATCCAGCAGAGAGAAAGGTGTTTGTTATTCTGGAATGGTTGGAATAGAGTCTAAAATGGTTATGGATGGTTCTTGTGGCATCACCAATGTTTATACAGACAAAGCCCCCTGTTTTAACAACTCGATATAATTCATACCAAACTTTGTCTAACTCTTGGTGCATTTGCTCAAAGGCAATGTTTCCTTTACCATTGGCTATTGTTTTTTCAATGTCTGGGTTGAGTGTCGAAAAGAGTTCATCCCACATGACAATCATTGGATAGGGTGGGGAAGTAACAACCAGATCAATGGTGTTATCATCGATTGATGATAGGATTCGAGCATCAGCAAAGTGCACTGTGTGTTTTGTATTTTGCATAATTGGTTTATCTCTTTTTTAAGGAAAATGAGCAACCTAATTTTAAAGCAAATGAACTAAGGGATTGCAAAAATTCACCATGTTCATAAACCGTTAGGGAGTTTCCCTGCTGTATATCATTTGGTAATATTGTTCGGTCTCGCAAAAAGACGATTGTTTCGTTATACCTTACTCCCTCTTCTTCGTAGGATAAATGCTGCTCTTTTATACGAGCCTTAAGATACAGGGGAGTACATTCAAAAAAGAGCGCGAAATGGGAATGTAAGAAGAGAGTTACCCCGACTCCCGATTGAAAACCAAACCCCGGTGCCATTTCCCAGCTACCATCATAGTAAATAGTTTCCTTTGGTGGGCTCTTATCAACCAATACAATGTTGATAGAAAAGGGAAAAACTATTGCTGGGGCCACATACAGATAGGGTGAAAGTTTGCCATAGGAGGATTGAATTTTTAAGCCAAGTGAAATTGACATATGGTGAGTTGTAAACTCTTCGGTAAAGCATTTTTCACCAATACTGTTTTTAAGTGCGTATCCTCCCATAGAACTGAAACCAATACAGCCAACTATACCAAGAGTATTGGAGAGATAGAGCGTTGTGCTGAGATCACCTTTAAGTCCATTGCCAAGAGAGGCAACTTTGTCCTCATAAAATGTAAAATTTCCCGTGTCATTGGCATGGTAGCTTGCTCCCACATATTCTCTTCCCAATGGAAAACCATATCCGCTACTAAGAGAGATTTCAAAATGAGTGGCCTCTGTATGACCCAGGAGTATGCAAAATGTAAACAGTGAAAACCAAAGAGTGATCATCTTTATTCTTTCTATTGGATTACACCATGTAATATATACTTTTGCTTTTAAACTTTTGTATTTGAATAACTTTGTTCCACCTCAATCACTAAAAAACAAAGGCTTGCAATCTATAGAAATGTGCAATGGCATATCTCTTGCAAGTTTTACTATAGGCTATATATAGAATATTCTAGAAGTATTCAGTGAACGAGGCCAATTAATTAATAATGCAGAGGGCATATAGTGTATTAAATAACAAACGCTTAAATACCAAAGAAGGAACCAAAGATATGGTAGATCAAGCACACATTCACACTAATCAAATAGATATAGTTATAGGCTTTCTGGGTAATTTCTACCTGAGACCAAGTAAATATTGCCGGATTCTAATAACTCGACCCCCTTGGGATTCGTACCATGTATAAATGGCTGTTAACCCTCATTTTTTCTTGCTTTATTCTGGGTGTATCAAAGACACAGGAGTCAACCTATGAAAAAGAGCAGAAGATTCAACTCAAGCAGTACGAATCTAACCATAACAAACAGATGCAGAAACAAGCAAAGGAAATTCTTACCGGTGTTCATGGTGCAAAAGAGAAGTTTGAGCTTTGGAAAAAAGAGGAGTTGAGAACATTTAAAGAGTGGGAGAGGACCGTTAAACGTATTTGGGGGGCGCACCGCCGTTCATCCAGAAAAGAATGGGTGCAATATTCTAAAGAAGCGCTCTCTGTTTCTACAGTTAACTTTAGAACTGGTGAAGTTACTGTTTCTATTGCGGTAGATTCAGCAGAGAGTGGTCAGATCGTAAAGGATAAACTTGTTCAAGCTGTTACGCATATACTGTTGAGTGATGGCATACAAAGTCAATCATTGTTAAACAAAAAACCTGTACAGGGAAAACCAGTTTTAAACAATCAAATCATTGATGCTGCTGGTCAAATGGTCACTATTGATCGAGTGAGTGAGTTTGCTTTTGGATTGGTTGAGCAATCTAAAGTTTTTAAAAAGAGTCTACCCGTTTCAAAGAGTAACGTCAATAACTTAGAAAAAACTGCCAAGACTCAATACACTGTGCAGTTTAGGCTTGTGCCAGATCATTTGCATAGAAGAATTAATAGGTATCTACCAGTGATCACAAAATATTGTCAAAAGTATGATCTTGAAAGAGCCCATGTGTTGGCCACTATTCACACAGAATCCTATTTTAATCCGGTGGCCATCTCTTCGGCTGGTGCAATTGGACTGATGCAGTTGATGCCTGAAAGTGGAGCATTAGAGGCATATCTTTTTGTTTCCGGGAACAATGAGATACCTCAAAAAGAACAACTTTTATGTCCAGAACATAATATTGAGCTCGGCTGTGCCTATATTCACTTACTTAAGAATCGCTATTTCCTATCAGTCAACAATAGTCAAAGCATTCTTTATTGTACAATCGCTGCTTATAATACAGGGCCTAAAAATGTTGCAGCAGTTTTTTCTTTAGACAAATCTATTGCTCAGGCAAATAATGTTATAAATCAATATGCCAACGCCAATGGGGTATACACCCAATTAATCACCAATTTGCCCTATAATGAGACACGTAAATATTTGGCTTTGGTTGTTGACCGCATGCAACTGTATTTATAGCAGAGATGATGGAGATTAATATGACAATCCGTAATGTATTACTATCTTCACTCTTAATCAGTGTTCTGTGCCTCCTTTCAAATACTTACGGACTTCTAAACAGAGCGCACAGGGAACAGGCTCCCCCGTGGGTAAAGAATCAACCCTACTCGCGAACGCACTATATTGGGATTGGAGCGGCAAAAATTGAGGATGAGCTTTCGGTTGCACAGAACCGAGCAAGAAAACGAGCCCTTGCTGCTATTGCAGAGCAAATTGAGGTTTCCCTTGTTTCACACATGGTATTGCATGATCAATCAACTCAAAAAAACAAACTGGCCACCTCTCATAGTTCAATGCATGAATCCATTACCTCTTTTACAAAATCTGCTTTTACAGAATGGGAGGAGAAGGCCACTTGGCACTCTCCTTCGGGTTACTATTGGAGTAAAGTTGTGTTAAATAAACGAGCCTATCAACGATACGTCAATCGAATCCTTGAAAAGACCATTGCCCAGGTTGAGGATATCATTGAGGGAGGCTACAATCTCTGTGTCTGGGATCGGATCAAATCTCTTTGTCAGGGAGACTCCCTTCTTTCGCAGTTTCCTGATGTTACATTGCGGGGACGTGTGTTTGGTACGTCTGTTATTCTTGAAAATGAGATTGATCGAATGATTGCTCAGATATTTCAGGATATAACCTTTAAACCAACGCATACAATGCTCAGATTGGGTTCCTCTGATAAACAGCCGATGTCCTTAGGAGTGATTGGCTATTATCGAGGGAAGAGAGATTGCTCTTTGCCATTGCACTGGACTGCATCGAACAATCAGGTAGTGCCACAGGGACAATGCTCTAATAACCGTTTCATGTATCCGGTTACTTTGTCAAGTATACCCCCAACAATCAAACCAATCGTGGTAACAGCAACTCTTGACGTACAGCAATTACCTAAAAAGTATCGAGCTAGAAGGTGGAAGGCTCCTCAAGGAAGTTTTACAATTATTCGTCATAGTGCTCCCTGTTTTGTGGAGAGTGATAATCACTTTACACACCTCCTTGCTAAAGAACTGGAAAACAGATCTACAGTTACTCTTGTTAATACAAAAGAGGATGCTGCCTATGTGATCGGTTCACAATTTACCAAGAGTGATTCTGTAGCGTTGTGTAATAGTGTATATATCGCCGATGGAACCTTGAGTGTTCGAGTCTATGCCAGAGGTGGGGTGCAACTCGTAAACGTACAGAAAAATGTTCGTGCTGCCGATGGTATTTCAGCACGACGTGCTTTATGGGGAACCGAAAAGGTGGCTGTAGATTTAGCGATAAAAACAGTGGAAAACATTTTTTAGGAATTGACCTAAAGGAAATAGATAGTGTTGTCAAACAAATCATTACTCATTCTCTTTTTAAGCTGGGTGTCTATTCTTTCCCAGGAGGATGTCTATGATATTCCAGCTTTTATTGATGACACTGCAACCTTTCCAGTCTCCGGTAATAACGTTATTACCCCCTTTGAGGGAAGTGCCTTAAGCCATATCAGAGACATTCCACATTGTGGACCTGATGAAGTACTGTTGCGTCGTCGCTTTAGTCAATATGAGTATGGACTCTATTTTGGTAAAAAGGATATGGGCATATTTAGTGATCTGTCAGCCTTTAAGCCGCCGGAGGGAACTGCGGTGGACATGTTTGTTGGTAAAAAACTCTACCTCCAGGAGACTGAAAACCCAAATCTTGATATTGCCAATGTGTATTTCGACAATGATAATATCTATGTAGAAAATGCAGCACGGCTCTATTTCTTTGATAAAAAATGGCATGTCTTGTCCTTGGCCTATGGTGATGCAGCAACAATGACAGTGCTCTCTTTTCCTGACAGTGCCCTGGTCTACCTTGACAACATTCAACGGGGGAGGACAAACCTAACCATTGAGGGTATTCAGAAACCATTTGGTATACTCACAATAAAGAAAAAGGGGTATTACCTTCAGGATTATTTTATGCGTTTTGAGCCCAGAAAACATAGTATGAAAAAATTTGTTCTCGCTAAAACACCTCAACAACCAATTGGAACATATATAGATCCAGACAACTACACTGCTGAAAGTCGGGGAAGTATCATTGCCTTGGAGCGAGAAATTGTATCGACTAAAGAGCAAATTGCTGAGCAAAGAGAGAGTAATGAAGAGGCTTTAGAGCAGTTTGAGCAGGAGTATCGAGAATTAGAGGCACAGGGTGAATTTGAAAAAACAGCAGATTTTTTAAAGAGAAAGGAGATCTACCACAAGCAAAAGAAACAGGGACGATTAGAACTTGAGCTGCAAAGTAGTCCCGAACTGTTAAAGCTTGAAGAAGCATTGACCCGCCTCACCAATTATCGCAGAGAGATTGACAATAGGTTGTATTATAAACATTTTACCACAGAAACGGTGACCCTCTATCGATATGAACCAGACCTTGAGTATTTCCCCGTTGATATAAAAGTAAATAAGGGAGGACATCAGTTCACTTTCACTGGCACGCTCTCCATTCCTCTCTCTTTAGCACAAAAAATACGGGAACAATTGGGACTGGGACTCTTAAAATTGACCTATCGGAACAGAATATTCACTGGTGATAAACCAATTGAAGAGGTCAAGGTTCTCTATGAATATGTAAAATTTAGCTTGCTCTTTAAGGGAAGCGAGTTTTTATTGGAGGGTACCTGCACCTTTCCTGGGAAAATAAGCGCGGGGAATTTGGGGAAGGCTGTCATAGATACTGAAAAGAGACCACGAGAGGGTAGAAGGAGAGGGCGCCGTGACTAGGGGAGTACCATGTATCAGTAAGGGAGCAGGATCATTATATTGTGTCCTTTTATTGCTTGCATCGATCAATCACTGCGATGCTTCTTTACAGAATGATTTAAAATGTATCGCCCGTGAGCTAACATGTGCGCTCAATCTATCATCACATCAGGCAATATCGTTTACCACTCTTTCAAAGGATAGAAATTATAATTTTACCTTGGAACCACTTTACAAAGAGCTTAAAGAGTGTATGAGTCAGCATGTTTCCCAGGTAACCTTTACTCCTTTTACGAGTTCCTTTAATCCAATTTTAAAGGAGATGATTTTAACCGGGAGCACTGCCTATCACCCTATTCCCTTTCCCAAAAAAGAGATCGCACCCTTTGTTTTGTATGGCATGGTATACCTCAACAAAGGATGTTACGACACCCTGTATTACTCCTTTGCTGTTATTGACCGAAATGGTACGAAGCTGTTTGACAGTAATGAATATGCCCTTAGTGTTAACGAGAGCCCTCAATCCTTTCGTCAAGATATTTTTAATAGACTACAGGATCCAATGGGATATAAACGGATTTCCTATCGTGGCCGTCTTATAGGAAAATTGGATAAACTGTTTAATAGTGCTCATAATAACCTGTTAACCTATCCCGCAGAATATACCATTGTCCAAGAGAATCCCTACGCAGTACAATGGCAAGTAAATCTTTTTAAGCATTTGCTCTCGGAAAAATATGGGATTGTAGAAAATCCTACTAGCGAGAATGCCATACAGTTACTCCCCCGCGGGGTGGTTGCATTCAAACGTAATGATCGTACTCGCTACATCGATAATGCAATAGATGGAGAGCCACTACTCCCCATTTCATTTTTAGAAAGCTATGATTCGCTTTATTATCTTTATGCAACAATGAACAGAAATCTCCTAAAATCTCGAGTAGAGGCTAAATCCTGGAATACAAAAAAAGAGATACGTATACGAGATCAAATCTTCGATCTTTTTAATAGAGAGTATCCAAAATTATTCAATCCCTTTGATTATCAGAAGTTGCAGACTGTTTATCAGAATAAAAAAGAGCCGAGTATTTTAACGGGATCGCTGCAGATTGCCGATCCTACTACCGGTAAAGAGCGCGTCCATTATGAGTGGTGTTTTAAAGCAAGTTGGCTAGCATCATTGCATAGAGTTGCTCAAAACAATCGGCACTTTGATGTCGATACCTATGTTATGGGAGTATTTAAGGATAACCTCGCTCCTCGAAGATATTGGGCTATTGTTGCTCAGAAATGGAAAACTAAAAATACTAGGGGAACGGTGATCTACTCTGATGACGGTTACCTTATTGTCAATATTGACTTTGACAAAACCTTTAAGCTATCCCACTTCTCCATACATTATCGCCTTTGGTTCTATAACTATCAATTTGATGAAATTGAAACGAGTCGGACTCGATATGATAAATTGCTGGATGATGTAAACCAACATTTTGTCTATGAGTTTTCTGGTGTTGACCATCATTTAAAAGAGGCTATGCGTGATTTTCTTATACAAAAGATTGAAATAATTGGTCGAGATAGAGTAACACACAAGGGAGAGGTGAGAAAGGGGGCTTTACCAGAAGAGATAGCGATAAAAAGACGGTGATCTCTAATAATCACCAATTAATTCCACTGATCCAAAAACACTGGAGGATACAATGCAGTCATTTGTTATGTTAAAAAAAGTTTTGCAAGACATTATTAAGGGCATCATTTCGATAGGTCTGGTACTTTCCCTGGTTAATTGTGCAACTACCAAACCAGGCGCAGGATACGAGGATGATACTCCATCGGATATTCAACGTCTCATGGATAAAGAATATAAGCACTCAATCTGTGCTGTTGGCACAGCAACAGGAGCAGACGAAGCTACTGCCAAACGAAAAGCGGTGTTGCACGCTCGGGCAGAGATTGCACGGGAGTTTAAGACGCAAATTGATGTTTTGCAAAAAAGTTATGAGGAGTCTATCAATAGTCAGACTGTTGAAGAGTATCAACAAGCTACTGAAGTGTTCGCCACGTTAGAGGTGAGTGGTTCGACCATTGCCAAATCAATGGTGCGTAATGAGAAGAATGGTTCGGTTACTGCTAAGGCCTTAGTCGTTGTTACCGCAGAGCAGCTGCAAGCGCTCGTCAATGAGAAAATGCAGGCCTATACCTCCTTTAAAGCTTCGCAGGCTTATAAGGAATTAGAAAAACGAGTTGCCCTGGAGCGTCAGAGTCAGGAGTGAATCAAGGTAGCTGTTCACAATTGACAGTAGATGTAATTCTGTGGTATGCCTCCTTCCCACGAAATTGCCCGTCAATGGTTTTGAAGTAGGCCAATAGATGTAAGTTTTGATATGGTTTTCATTGCATAAGAGGCTTCCCTCTGTAAGACTATTTACCGGTGGTAGATGCTTTGTCTCAGGAGGTCTTAATAAAAAAGTTGGATGCTGTCAGGATTACCTAGAATCTCTGCAACCTAGGCATACTCAATATCATAGGGACAATTATTTTTTACGCTGTTTATTTTCAGTGGGCATGGAGAATGTTTAAGTGAGACTGTTCTGCGTAACTAACTGTTATATATAAAAAAACAGTGCTGCATAGGTGGTCATATTCTTGAATAAATCCTTGCAATTCCCACACTGCCTATAATATAATAACCTTATATTATATACCTTTAATATCTTTGCAAATTTTGAACCCTATTTATCACCTCAGTATATACAGGAGTAAGGTATCCGGCTCTGATTACCTAGTTGCCAATGCAAACACATTATAAAATATTAATTGTAGATGACGAAGAGTGCATGCGGCAACTTGTGCGAGATGCATTGAGACGAGAGGGTTTTACCCCTTTTGAAGCATCAAATATTCATGAGGCGATAGGTCAATTAGGTAAAGAGCAGTTTGATCTTCTTATTACTGATTTAAACATGCCCAAGGGCGACGGTTTAGAGCTTATTTCCCATATAAAAAAACAGTCACCACTAACACAAATAATCGTCATAACCGCCTTTCCGGAAAAGCGCAAATTAAAGCAGATAAATGAGCTCGGGGTTAGCGCCTTTTTAATTAAACCCTTTTCGGTAAAGCAATTGCGTTTTTCTGTGTTTGGTGCACTGGATGAGCGTCAAGCGGCTCATGAGAGTGTAACCATAAGTAAAGCTGTGGAAGACAATAGTGATTACGGGCTAATTGGCGTTTCTAAGTATATGAAGCAGCTTCGAACAGAAATCCAATTGATGGCTTCCGGTGATTTTCCTGTTCTTATTCAAGGTGAATCAGGTACAGGAAAAGAGATTATTGCCCATGCTATCCATGATCGAAGCTACAGGAGAGAGGAAAAATTAGTTGCCATTAATTGTGCTGCCATACCACATCACATAGAGGAGTCCGAATTTTTTGGACATGCCAAGGGGGCCTTTACTGGAGCGCAAACCAAGAAAGTGGGTATATTGGAGAGTGCTGATCGCTCTACAATTTTCTTGGACGAAATTGGTGAACTCTCTCTGGCAGTTCAGGCAAAACTATTGCGCGTTCTTGATACAGGTGAATTTACTAGTGTTGGAGAAGTTTCTCCTCGAAAAGTTGATATTAGAATAGTAAGTGCTACAAATCGAAATCTGGAAGAGATGGTTAAGCAGGGAACCTTTCGAAACGATCTTTTTTATCGTCTTCGAGGGGCTGGTATAAAAACAAGGCCTCTTGCGCAGCATACGGAAGATATACCCTATTTGATATACCACTTCACCTCACTTTTGGGGATAAAAAAAGAGGTGACCGCAGATGCACTCGATCTGTTGGTGAATTTTGATTGGAAGGGAAACATTAGAGAATTGAAGCATACGGTAGACCTCATTGCAAGCATAAGTAAAGATCAGGAACGAATAAACAGCGCAGTGGTCAAGTCAGCCATGAAAATTGATGATGCCTCTGGTACAAGTGTCAGTTATGTAGCTGCCAAGGAGTCCTTTGAACGGGAGTTTTTTGTTACGGCTCTGCAAAAACATCATGGTAATGTGAGTCGAGCTGCTAAAGATGTGGGATTGCATCGCCCAAATTTGTTAAGAAAGCTAAAAGAGCTGGGGTTATCTCCCGATGATTTTCGAAAAAAGGATAAGGCTAAGGAGCAGTCCGAATAATTAATCCTTCAACTCTTAATTCATGATTAAAAATGTTCATTTTATTAGTACTGTATCAAATGTATACAGTGGAGTACTTTGATTAAGCATTCATAACTCCTTTTCATTAAATTAGTTATGATCTAAATAAACCTTAGAGTGTCAATTGTTATGATTGCTGTATCAATTCGATACCAGGGGATTTTCTGCTTACCATAAAGAGTGTTATCAAATTGATACGTTCTGCATGACCACAAATAGGCTTTTGCAATCCTTCCAAAAACAAATTCCAATTATATCAATGAGTTATGTCTATTGGCATACAATTTGTATTATGTAGTGCAAAACAACAGACTATTCATTTTCCTAAAAGATCATATGGAACAGACCAATCAAATACAAACACCTTACCAGAGACTGATTGAAATCATTCAGTTTACCGAGATGGTTACCGCCAGTATCCATGGATTAAAGAGTGAACAAGAGATCTATGCGACAATCCAAGAGGCCTTTGAAAAATCAAAAGATTTTGTTACCGTTATATTAACGCTCTCTGCTGATAGAAAAGAACTCCGTGTTTGTAATGCCTCATTGCCCAGTAAAAAAATTAAGGCTGCTGAAAAAATTGGTAATTTCTGTATGTCAAGTTTTCCAATACTTCTTAAAAAATCTAAAATTCTCTCGAAGGTTGCTATTGATGGCCACACCGTGCATTTCCGCATACGTGATTTAGTAGCAGAACTCTTTCCAAGACCAATTGTAGATTTGATATGGAAAGCTGCTGGATTAAGAGATAAGGAAGGCATTGTTTCTCCAATTAAGAAACATGGCAAAATTGTTGGTGCCTTTAGTATGTCAACCCCAGAAATTATTGACGAGTTTATTCCTTCGGTAAAAACATTTACCAATCATATTGCCACTGCCTTGGAGTATGCTGATGAGTATAATTCATTAGAACGGAACCGTGAAGAGCTTCAAAAAGCTCACGATGACTACCGCTCCATGACCAATCTTACCGGTGACATTATTGTGAAGGTTGATGTGGTTGGTAAGTGGACCTATGTTAATGATTCGGCCAGTGACTTTTTTGGTCTTCCTGCCCAAGAGCTTATTGGTAAAGCCTTCTCCGATTACCTGCATAATGACGACTATCGAATAACCCAGGAGTGTGTAGAAAAGGTTATTAATGGAGAAACCTTCCGTGGATTGGTGAATCGTCAAAAAACTCCCCAGGGTTGGCGCATGGTTGAGTGGAATGGAGCACCAGTTTACAATGAGGAAGATAAATATATCGGGTTTCAAGCCACTGGCAGAGATATCACTTTGCAAAAGGAATCAGAGTTAGAACTCAAGGAGAGTAAATACAATTTACAGCAGGCCCAATTCCTTGCTAAGGTGGGAACATGGGAGCTTTACTTAGAAAGTGGCTCCTACCTTTTGTCCGAACAGATGCAGCATATTCTTGGGTGTGAAAAGGGAACCTTTAGAAGCATTAAAGATATTTTAGACTCCTTTATCCATGCTGATGATCGAGAGGTTGCAGAAAAGATTTTTCTCGGTAAGTTCGATGGATTTGAGCCGAATAAACCGATAAACTATCGAATAATTCGCCCCGATGGAAAACTGCGTTGGATATCCGCGTTAAAACCGGAAGTCAGTAAATACAATGCTGATGGAGACCCTGTTGCCATGTTTGGTGTTGTTCAGGATATAACGCAGCGCAAACTAGCCATCGAAGCTATGGAAGAGTCGGAGTTGAAGTACAAAGCAATATACGACGGCAGTGCCGATGGTATTCTTGTCACTGATATTGACACTAAGCGATTCCTCTATGCAAACCAATCTTTTTGTGACATGCTTGGTTATACTGAGGATGAGTTGTGTCAAATGAGTGTTATGGATATCCATCCGCGGGAGTCGTTAAATCGCGTCATTGATGAATTTATGGCTCAGGCAAGTGGTAAAAAGCCCTTAGCCGAAGATATCCCCTGCATTAAAAAAGATGGCTCAACCATATACACCGATGTCAATTCCAAGCCCTTAGAGATCCATGGCAAGATTTTTAACGTTGGCTTTTTTAGAGATGTTACCGAGCGTAAGCTTATTGAAAACGAAAAAGCTGTGTTAGGTGAACAACTGCGGCAAGGGGAAAAGCTTGCAGCCATTGGAGAGCTTGCCGGTGGTATTGCCCATGACTTTAATAATATACTTGGGGCGATTATCGGTTATGCTGATCTTATTGATGAAGAGAGTCGTGAGGTCCCCTCGGTTGAGAATAATTTAGAGGTAAGTCGTTATGCCAATATTATCAGTAAAGCGTCTAAGCGGGCGACTGATTTGGTAACAAAGCTGTTGGCTTTTTCTCAACGTGGAAAATATCAAGAAAAAGAGATTGTCGTACATAATTCTATCAATGATGCCTTAATGCTTGTAAAGGAAAATCTTGGTAAGAACATCTTTGTTGGTAGAAAGTTGACCGCAGAAAATACTACCATAATCGGCGATCCCATGCAAATTCAAAATGCTATAAAAAACCTTGCCCTCAATGCAATTGATGCAATGCCTGAGGGGGGAGTACTCTTATTTTATACCCAGAATGAGACCTTAGCAACGGGACAATATTTTCCGGAAATTGAAGCGGGGGAGTATCTTCTCTTCTCTATCAGTGATACCGGTATCGGTATGAGTCCCGAATTAAAATCACGGATATTTGAACCCTTTTTTACTACAAAAGATGGAATTGAAAAAGTGGGCCTAGGCCTAGCCAGTGTCTATGGTACGGTGAAAAGTCATGGCGGGAATATTATTGTGGAATCGAGTGAAGGCCTGGGCACCACTTTTACACTCTACTTTCCAGTGCAACAGCAGGATCTCTCATTAGAAAAAAGCTTTCAGCAGCGGGAGAAGGGATATCAGCATGGAAAAGGGTCAATATTAATTGTTGACAAAGATGAGTGGCAAAATGATAGTACGGGAAAAATATTGATTGAAAATGGCTACACGGTTTTTAACTGTTTTGATGGCAAAGAAGGAATTGATTGGTATAGAAAAAATTATCTTCAAACGGATATTGTTCTTTTAGATATGGCTATGCGATGCGTTAATGGTTCGACCTGTTTAGAGAAGCTTAGAGAGATTAATCCCGAGGCTCGAATTATTATCACTGGGACTACTGATGGGAAAGAGAACAATTCCGAATTGGAGAAATGTGATGATGTGCCCTTTTTAGAGAAGCCCTGCGATAACCATAACCTAATTACATTGATAGAGGGGCTTCTTTCTAAAGAGGGAGCTGAAAAAGAGAAAGAAAATAACTTTTCATCCATAGACACTAAAATTATTCCCCTAACAAAGGAGCTCTGATGGAGACAGAGAACACCAGAATTCTATTGATCGATGATGACGAGGATTTCCGCGGGTATGTTCATGATCTTCTAAAAAAGCGAGGGTTTGAAGTACTCATTGCCTCAAATGGTAAGGAAGGTGTTGACATTATTAAAAATGAGAAGGTCGATCTTGTTCTTACCGATATGGTCATGCCGGAAAAGGAAGGTGTTGAGACAATCATGGAGCTTAAATTAGAATATCCTGATGTCAAGGTTATTGCCATGTCTGGTGCAATGCGTAAAGACACCTATCTTAAACTTGCCGATAACTTAGGTGCTCATATCATTTTATCGAAGCCTTTTAAGAAGGAGGTCTTGCTCACTGCCATAGAAGAAATGTAGCTGCATGAAGAATGACCGTGCTATAAATCGTCAATTATAGGCATCAATCACTCTCACTGGTTGACATCACACCACACTATTTGGCGATAGTATAGGCAGTCATAGGTATCTACCAATAGTGATGCGATGTCCCATCGAAAAAACATTACTAGGGTATGAATACCGCATAAATCAAACAACCCCATCAAATACAAAAAAAGTAAGGTACCTATATCAATGAAGTTGTGTCGGCTAATAGGCATTCTCAAGGATTGTTAAAATGGAAAAAGGACATGCACAGGATAGCACGTACTGAACACAAACCCATGACCATGGTAATGATGTAGAGGATTGTTATGTTTGATAGGGTCGAGGTGAAGAATATGATTACCTGCGCTATTGCACCAGACAAAATGTCTGTCAAACTTATATTAAAGCAAGACCATCCACAACGTAACCTCCTTACTAAAGAACACATTCTTCAAGAACTCAAACGGCTTGGTGTGGTGTATGGAATCGAAGAAGAGCTTATTGAAGGTGCCGTCGAGTTTTACAAAGAGTATGGCGAGGAGGAAGAGATCGTTGTTGCCGAGGGTACCGAACAAAAACCGGGAAAGCCCGGATTTATTGAGACCTATTTTAAGAAACCGGATCCCCATTTCACCGTTCGTAAAGATGGCTCTATTGATTACCACGAGGTGACGATTCTCATTCCCGTGGAAAAGGGCCAACCACTTTGCAGAATCAAGCAACCCATCCCCGGAGAAGATGGTGTTGACGTTTTGGGAAAAATAATCAAGACACGAGAGTATCAAGAGGTAAAGCTTCCCACCATTCAATATGCAGAAATTGATAGCCACGACGAGAATATGCTGGTGTCGCAGATTGACGGATGCGTTCATTTTATCAACAATAGAATGGTTCTGTCAAAAAATCTGGTTATCCATGGTGATGTTGATCGTACCACAGGAAATATTACCTATGACGGACCGGTTATTATAACCGGCAATGTGCGATCGGGCTATGAGATACACGCCTCCGATGATATTGAAATATATGGACACATTGAAGATGTGACCATAGAGTCACCGGGAAATATCAACATTAAATCTGGCTTTATCGGGTCAGGCAAGGGTGTTGTTACTTCAGGTGGAACGGTTATGGTTGATTATGTCAAGAATCAACACATTTCAGCAAAGGGTGATATTTACATACTTAAAAATGCCGAAAACAGCCACCTCTCCTCTATGAAGAAGATCTACGTCGCTGGATCGGATTTGGGAATAAGTGGCGGTAGGGCCTTTGCTACACAGGGAATGGAACTTTCCTGTTTGGGAAGAGCCACTGAAAAAACAGAGATTCAACTGGGAAGTGAATCAGAGATCAAAGAGACCATTGATACAATTGAAAAAGAGATCACCCTGATTAACAAGAAAAGTCTCGTTTTAGATAAACAGATTGATGAGATTGAACGGATAAAGCATCAAGGAACAGGCAAGCTGGGAGCAGTCATTCAAACCTTAGAGCGCATCATGGAATTGAAGTCCTCTATTGATGCAAAGATCGAGCAACTAAAAAGCAAAAGAAGCACAATAATAAAACAGGAACAGATCTGCTGGAAGCCGGTATTGCGCGTATATGGGCAGGTAAATCCGGGAAGTATTCTGTTCTTTAATAATTATAAGCGGGTGATCACCGAACCTATGTGTAGAAAAGTGTTCACTCTGGAGAAAGGCGCAATCAAGGATTCCTATCTAATCGGCTAGAAGGGGTACCGCTGCCACAGGTGGGACATATAACAATGGGCTTACTGCTTTGAGTGTGCGTAAGCCCATTGTATTTACCCGAGGCCGGACTTGAACCGGCACGCTACGAGGTAGCAAGGGATTTTAAGTCCCTAGTGTCTACCAATTCCACCACCCGGGCGATTTGTAGTCACAAAAAATGGCTTTAGGTAACAATAAAATCAAGGTAAAAGTCTTCTACTATAAAATGAATGATAGTTTATATCCTTAGGCTCGGTAAAAATGGTCAAAGTGCTTGCAAGACCAATTGAACTGATTGCACCAACAGGATATCTGATTTCAATTTAGTTTTTAATGAATATAGTAAATGAATGAGCAAATTTTACGTTGATACCAAAATTATCTTCAAGAAAATGTATTACTTAAGAAATTTCTATTTAGAGTGATTGCTGTGGTTCTTATTTAAAAATTGTTAATAAACGGTTAAATCATTATGACTTTGGCATCTTTTTTGATTTAATATTGTTATTAGTGTACGATATTTTTATTTTATTGCGGTTTTAATATTCAATATATAAGGAGATTAACGTGGGAAAGTTAGTAGGAAAAGCTGTAATTGCTCAAGGTGGCGGTCCAACTGCAGTCATTAATCAGAGTTTAGTTGGTGCTGTTTTGGAAGCAAGAAAATATGACTGCATTGAGAATGTCTATGGCGCACTTCATGGAGTTAGTGGAATTGTTAACGAGGATTTCATGGATCTATCTCAAGCAACAACCCATAACCTTGAAATGGTTGCCAACACCCCCTCCTCAGGTATGCTTTCAACCCGTGACAAACCAGATAAAGAGTATTGTGCAAGAATTTTTGAGGTCTTAAAAGCCCATGATGTGCGATATTTTTATTATTGTGGTGGTAATGACTCTGCAGATACCTGTAAGATTGTTAATGAAAATGCCAAGGATGCAGGATATGAGTTACGAGTCATCCATATTCCTAAAACCATTGATAATGATCTTCGCATGACTGATCACTGCCCTGGCTTTGGCTCTGCAGGAAAATTTGTTAGTCAAGCCTTTGCTGGTATTAACCTTGATAACAGAAGTCTTCCCGGTGTTTACATTGGTGTTATTATGGGGCGCCATGCTGGCTTTTTAACAGCGACCAGTATTTTTGCAAAAAAATACCCCGATGATGGTCCTAACCTTATTTATGTTCCTGAAGTAGCCTTTGATCAGGAAAAGTTTGTTGCCGATGTTGATAAAATCTACAGCAAATATGGCCGCTGTGTGATTGCTGTTTCAGAGGGTATTGTTGACAAAGACAGTACACCCATTGTTACAACACTGACCCAAATCGATGAGAAGGATTCCCATGGCAATATCCAGCTTTCCGGAACTGGTGCTCTGGGTGATGGTCTTTCCATGATTATTAAGCAGCAACTTAAGATTAAGCGTGTTCGCTGTGATACCTTTGGCTATCTCCAGAGAAGTTTTCTTGGCGTTGTTTCAGATACCGATGCCCACGAGGCTCGTGAAGTTGGTGAGAAGGCTGTACAATATTCGGTGTGGGAAAACGTCGATGGTAGTGTAGCAATTCGTAGAACCGGTGATTACTCGGTTGAATATTTCCTTACACCCCTTGATACAGTTGCCCGTGAGACTAAGCATCTTCCCAAGGAATTCTATGATCAGGAAAACTCAACAGTAACCGATGAATTCAAAAAGTATGCTCGTCCATTGATCGGATCAATGCCTGTGTATGACAGAATCTCTGCACCAATGGTAAAGAAAATACTGAATAAGTAGTGAATCTACCATGGTCTTCGATCTATTTTAGGGAGTATTTTTAAAATAGATAATTGATTAAACCCAGATTATGCAGTTGGAGTGGATGCAGAAGTGCAAGATTATGATTTAGTAAGACTTGAAGGATTTGAAGGGCATATCCACAAGGTGATATGGCCGAAAAGCCTGAAAGTTTTAATGGGCATAGTATTGTGCTTCTGCGCTGCTTCCCATTGCATAATCTGGGTTAAACCTTAAAGTCAGAGTAGGCGTGCGTTTTTTTATTCACGTTCACCGAAGTATTGTTGATCCTTCTTTCTATGCAGAGATCATTGAATATCCGAAGAGGAGAGCCTTTCTCTTTCTTGTTCAGGTTATTCTTATTACCATAGTGATCTCTGCACTGGCTCATACCTTTCGGGCGTATAATTCTGAAACCGGTCTCCCTGCAGTCTTGCCCGCACTTTTCCAGGGTATGGAGCTATCCCACGATGAAATGGTCACCAGCCAGGAGACACCCTATTCGGTGAATCCCGTCTTTGTTGCTGATTTTATGGCTGTGATGACCGAACTGCCCCGCTCCTCTTTTACCATTCCAGAGTCAAGCATTGTGGTCAATGATAAAATATTGGAAAAACCACAGGATCAATTAACGGTCTCTATTCTTTTTGGATCTAAAGAGATCTACTACAAAATGGGGCCGAATCTGATTTTTCCCATTCCTTACTCAGCGATGCTTGCAAAGAATGAAGTGTTACGATTCGATACACCTGGTGTAACATCATTTCTGAGCAAAAGGATACCGCTGGCTTTTATCTATTTCTTGGTGCAACATTTTATTCGATTTGGTGCTACAATTCTCACAAGTCTCTTCTATCTTTCCTTTGCAGTATTTATTTTCAGATTAAAGCGGCTGACCCTCGGTAACATTATTAAAATAGCCATGTTTGCCATGGTACCGCTTGCCTTAGTAAAGATAATTACCTCTTTGGCAGGAGTCGCTGTAAAAGGTGTGTGGTATGTTGCCATGTTTGCCTGCATAATAATAATTGGTCGTGCCATACAGTATATCATAAAAAATGATACAACGATCTCTCAGAAAGAGCAATAATGGCCCTATTAGGAATCGAACAGAAAAAGGGAAATCCTGAGTCAATTGACGGACGGTTGACCGTCTATGCATTGGTCACGGTTGACCCATCGGAAATGGCCTCATCGAGCCATCCCATATTTTCAATGATCCATAATGGGCTCTTGGTTGCCCAGGGAAACTACAAGGAGCAGAGCAGTTTGAAGGATTTCCTTCAATCCGAGCTGGGCACCTCTTTGGATGAAGGGCTCGAGGAATTCATTGAGAAACTTGATGGGTTGGAAGGTGCTTTAGATCCCCAGAAACTTAAGGATAAAATGAAAAACCTCGATGACCTCAAGGATTTCATTCCAACACCTGCCAAAATAGTCCCCTTTCATTCCGAGTCAGAAATTCTTTCTCAAGAGGGTGATGTCTATTATGCGGGCACCTTTAAAAATATGGCCAATGCGAATTTAAGCGTCAATTCATTCCCTATCTTGTATCAGTCTCGATATCGGGAACAGGAAATTGACATGATAAGAAATGAGATTGACCACCTTATTGCACAAGTAGAGCATAGTGAAATTCCACAGACTCATTTTCTCTCACCCGGTGTCAACATCGAAGAGACAATCAACAAAGATTACATATCGGGATTACTTTATGCTAAGCGGGATTCCGCAGCTTTCGACAAAACGGTTACTCAATTTAAAGAATTTTTACAGGGATACACCTTTACTGAAGATATAGATCATATCATTTCACTCATCGCTGAATCGGAGGAACTCACCCAAAAGCACTCAGAATTGTTGGAATTGTATGCGAAGAAGATTGAATTAATAGCCCAGGAAAAATTCTCCGATGCAGATGCGGTGTCAAAAAAGATCACCACTGCGCGAAGGGATCTTTCTTTAGACTAAGTAATCCTTTGGACAGCAACTTTGAGACAGGTGACCTGATTCCTTTGAGTTCTTTCTCATGTAAAGAAAACAAGAAACCTAGTATTGCACAATGAATAGTAATACCACCCTCTTAGCAAATATTTTAGAGCATATTCCCGGAAGCGTTGTCGTCACAACGCTGCCTGGTACTATTAAGTACATCAACACCAGCACTGAAAAGCGGCTTGGCTACGAGCGGGACGAACTCGCTGGGCATTCGGTGACCGAAATCATCTTAGAAGTTGATGAGCAGGGCAATTGGCAGTATATCCATGAATATGTCTTACAAAAAAAAGAGAGCTATTACTCCGGTATTACCTACCTGGTATGCAGTGACAAGAGTACTATTATTTGCGACACCAGTGCCTTTGCAGTCTACAATAATCTTGGCGAAGCCGAGGAGATTGTTCTTGTCTTACGCGACATTACCCGCGAAAAAACAATTGCCGAAGAGTTAGAACGGAAAAATTTAGAAATGCGTCGTATGAACGCCGAGCTTATTAGGTCGAACCAAGAATTAAAGCGGGTCAACGAGCTGAAAACCAAATTCCTCAGCATTGCATCCCATGAGCTAAAGACACCACTCACCTCAATCAAAGGATATTCAGAAATCCTTATTGACAATATGGCTGATGCACTGAGTGAGCAAGTCTTTATGATGATAGAGCGGATCAAGCGCGCTGCCGACCGTTTACATGAGGTAGTAAACAACATGCTTGACGTGACACGGATTGAGCAAAAACAGCTACGCCTCAAGCCCGAGTATATGAGCCTTGAAGAGATCGTCAATGAGTGTATTGACGAATTTACTCAGTTCACCACAGAGAGAAAAATTACCCTTACCCCTACCTTTGAGGAGAACCTACCCTCCTTTTATGGTGATAAAATGCGTATGCATCAGGTCTTTACCAACTTGTTTAGCAATGCGCTCAAATACTCACCAGACAATTCCAGGGTAACTATCCAAATAGGTACTGATAAGAATGAACGTTTTCATGTTGTCATTGTGGATCAAGGCATTGGTATCGATGCTAATGAATTAGACAAAATCTTTACCCCCTTTTACGAGATAGCAAGTCCTACTCGACATAGTACCAATATGGTCAAATACATGGGTGGCGGCACCGGGCTTGGCCTCTCTATTGTTAAGGGTATTGTAAAACGTCACGGGGGTATTATTTGGGCTGAGAGCCCCGGGACTTCACCGAATCAGTTCCCCGGAACAGAATTTCATATTTTACTACCAGTAAAGCCACGCATACAGTGGGATGATGATGAAACACAACTGATGCGACTTAATCGAATTATGGAAGTCCCCCATAAGCAGGGCTCAGAGGATAAAATTGACTCCGATGAGAAAAAGACCATATTGGTGATAGATGATGATCCAGAAGCTATTGAGATTACCACCATGATTCTGCAATCCTCCTTTACTGTTCTTAAAGCATCTACCGGTGAAGAGGGATTACGTATGGCTTTTCATTATCACCCATCGCTTATCCTTTTAGATCATTACCTTCCTGGATTGGATGGGTGTCAGGTCTGTCGAATTCTTCGCTCCCAGGAGGAAACAAAATCCATTCCCATATCCTTTTTCTCAGCAGCTACCCAAAGTGAAGAGATCGAGCGATGCTATGCCAGTGGTGCTGATGAGTTTATTGTAAAACCCTTTGATGGCGCTGAAATGCTTGAAAAGGTAACCCGCTTGATTGCTGCAAAGAATAATAGTCAACACTCCCTTTAATCATGTCCTACTCTGCAATAATCTTTGACCTTGATGGAACCTTGCTCAATACCTTGGAAGATTTAGCTGACTCCACAAATTATATGCTTGCCCAGGTGGCTATGCCTACCCATCCCTTGGATGCCTATCGGTACTTTGTAGGTGAGGGAGCACGTAACTTAGTCAAACGAGCGTTGCCAGAGTTACATCGTAGTGACACCTTTATTGACCATTGCTTAGAACTTTTTCTTGCTCACTATCAAACAAATTGTGATAATAAGACCCACCCCTATGCTGGAATTACAGCGTTATTGCACGAATTAGCTCAGAGGAACCTCCCTATGGCTGTGTTGACAAATAAACCGCACGATGCTGCAAAGATGTGCATGGACACTTACTTTTCAAAGGAACTCTTTTCGATTATCCTTGGTCATGGTACTACACAAAATCTGCCGCGCAAACCTGATCCTTCCAGTGCATTGTATATTGCAAAAAAAATGAGTCGTGAACCCTCCGAGATCCTCTTTGTCGGTGATACTGCCATTGATATGAAAACAGCAATGGCTGCAGGAATGACCCCAATAGGTGTGCTATGGGGTTTTAGAACCAAAGAGGAGCTACAAAAAAATGGCGCCCAAGAGATTCTTCAGACGCCATCTGATCTATTATCTTTTGTAAAATAGTGCTATTGAATTATCTTGTTGATCGGGTATTCAACAATTCCCGAAGCATTGGCCCGTTTGAGCTTGGGTACGATGATCTTAATTTCACTCACCGCAATAATTGTCTCTACCGCATACCAACCATCATCTGACAGGTGGGATATGGTTGGATTGTGTAAAGCGGGTAATGTTTTTACTACCCGGTCAAGATCAACCTTGTGCACATTACACTTGAGTCCCACAAAGTTTTCCGCATCTAACGTTCCCTGAAGCAGCATGCGCAAGTTTTCCATTTTGGTCCTTTTTGTTTTAGTGGACCAAGCTTGCTTATTGGCAATTAAAATGGTACTTGTTTCCATGAGGGTGTCAATAATACGAAGGCGATTTGCCCGTAGAGATGAGCCTGTTTCAGTCACTTCCACAATGGCGTCAGCAAGACGGGGAGGCTTTACCTCAGTGGCTCCCCAGGAAAATTCAACCTCAACCGGTACACCCAATTTCTTAAAGTAGCTCTTAGTGGTTTGCACCAGTTCAGTGGCAATGTGTTTTCCCTTAAGGTCCTGAGGCTTTTTAAACTTCGAATTCTCCGGTACTGCTAAAACCCACTTGCACTTGTTCCGTGAGACCTTGCTATATTGCATCTCACAAACTTGAACCACCTTTGCTTTGTTCTCTACGGTCCAATCATAGCCAGTAATTCCAGCATCTAAGATTCCCTGTTCCACATAGCGAGGAATCTCCTGGGGACGCATAAGAATGAGGTCGAGTTCTGGATCGTCAGATTGCGGAAAGTATGATCGTGACCCCACATTAATGTGAATACCGGCTTTTCTAAAAAGCTCAATTGTTGAATCTTGTAAACTTCCCTTTGGAATTCCCAATGATAATTTCATTACGCTTTCCCCAATGCTTGTTTAAAGGCCTTTGTCAATTGTGGTAGTACCTGTAATGCGTCACCAACGATTCCCAAATTGGCAATCTGAAAAATATCCGCGTCAGGATCCTTGTTTATGGCAATGATATACTCGGCAGATTGCATACCAGCCTGATGTTGAACAGATCCGGAAATGCCACAGGCAATGTAGAGTTTAGGACAGACAGTCTTTCCTGTTTGTCCAACCTGATGGGAGTAGGGGATCCAACCAGAGTCAACAGCAGCACGGCTTGAACCTACTGCACCGCCAAGTACCTCAGCCAGCTCACGAAGGAGTTTGAAATTATCAGGGTTTTGCATGCCTCGACCACCGGACACAACGATATCCGCTTCAGTAATATTGATGGTCGATTCAACCTCTTTAACAATATCAACGATTTTGGTCCGTTCTGGAATTGAATTTTCTGCAACATCCTGAACTATAACCTCTCCCTGGCGAGACTCATCCTTTTGAGCCGCCTGCATAACCTTATGTCGGACTGTTGCCATCTGGGGTCTATGGTTGGGACAGATAATGGTGGCCATTAAATTGCCACCAAAGGCAGGACGGGTGCCAAGGAGAATATTTTTATCGGGATCTACCTCTAATTTGGTACAATCTGCAGTAAGACCACCATAGACTTTGGCTGCAATCTTTGGAATAAAGGAGCGTCCAACAGCAGTGGCACCACCAAGAAAGATTGATGGCTTAACGTCATTGATAAAATTGGCAGCAATTGTTCCATAGGTATCATCGCGAAAGGCTTCGCAATCACTGCCATTATAGTAGTACACCTTATCAGCACCATACTGGACCAGCTCCTTGGCAGAATCATGGAGATTATGACCAATTAACAGGGCGATTAACTGTTCGCCCAGTTTATCTGCCAGTTTACGACCTTCGCCAAGCATTTCGTAGGAGACTCCAGCAATGCTCCCTTCTCGCTGCTCAATAAAGACCGCCACATGTTTAAAAGAAGCCGCATCACTCTGTGATGCATCCTCTTCTTTAGTTATGGTGATGGCGCCGTATTTTTTACACGCCTCAACACAGGCTGCGCAGAGGTTACATTTAGCTTCATCAATCACTGCCTTTTTTTCCACAATCTCAATTGCATCCTGTGCACAGGCCTTCACACATAAACTACACCCAATGCATTTTTCTAAATCTACTTTAATACCCATTGAGCAAATCCTTTATTTAATAATTTTCATTTCCAGAATTGTATCGGTGATCTTTTTTACCAAGTCAGGTACTTCACCTTCAATTTTTTCACCACCGGTTTTCTTCTCCGGAACAAAGGAGCGAAGAACCTGGGTCGGACTTCCAGTTAACCCAATTTTTGATTCCTCAACAGTGAGGTCACTGGCTGTAATAACTTTAATTTCTGCCTTTTTTGCCCGAAGTTTTCCTTTAAGAGAGGCCATACGTGGTTGATTGATATCCTTAACCACGGTAATAAGCCCAGGAAGCGGCATCTCAACGACTTCGTAACCATCTTCCATAAGTCGTTCTACCTTCATAGTCGTATCAGAAATCTCTTCGATTTTTCTCACCCATGCAACAAAGGGAATATCAAGCATCTCTGCAACACCAGGTCCAACCTGTGCTGTGTCACCATCGATTGCCTGTTTTCCACAAATAATAAGATTGGTTTCACCTAAAGACTCAATTGCCTTAGAGAGGGTGTAGGAGGTTGCCCAGGTGTCTGAGCCAGCAAAGGCCTTGTCAGAGACTAAGATAGCCTCATCACAACCCATGGCAACTGCCTCGCGAAGAGCACTCTCTGCCTGAGGTGGGCCCATAGTAATGACCTTGACCACTCCACCGTGCTTCTCTTTGATTTGCAAAGCCTCTTCAATGGCATATTCATCAAAGGGGTTAACAACAGCTTCGACACTGTCCCGCATCAGCGTGCCTGTGTCCGGGTTAATTTTAACCTCTGTAGAGCCAGGAACCTGTTTGATACATACTATAATATTCACAGAAATCTCCCTTAAACCGTGAGAAGGTATGAAAAAAATATGGTGAAAAATAGTTATTCCTATAGTATAAAGGCAACCTGTTTTGGCCGATTAATGGAGGTGGTGCCATACCTATTAAACTATATCAGATCACCAATTTTGAGTAAAAATATTGAATATTTAATGAAAAGATGAATTTTTCGAAGATATCAAAGGGAATAATGATCTATGGTTAAAATTAATGATTTTATTTTACATCGGAGGGGGTGTGGTTTTAAGATATTTAATCTCTATAGCAACGTAGGGGCGCTGCTTGTCTGCGCCCTTTCAATTATTTATTGTTGTCATTACGAGGAGCGAAGCGACGTGGCAATCTCGTGCTGGTACCACATTTTTTTGGCCTGGATCCTCTGATCCAGGTTTCAAACTTGGTCTCATAGTTTTGGTATCTTACTTTTAATAGTAACTACTTTTAAAAAGAAATTTTTGGGCGTTACCCTCATTTCATTCGGGCCGCCGTGGTTCCAGGCTCACCTCCGGTCGGTCCTCGCTTCACTCGGACTGGCCTTCGGCCACCTTTCACCTGGCTAACGCAAAAGATTAAAAGATTTTTGAAAACCTAAAATCGAATACCGAAAATAACCTGTAGTTTTTTATCACTTTAGCTCACTTTCGGCACTTTAAACTCCACACTTCTTTTCACCTGTAGGGGCGTCGCTTGTCTGCGCCCTTTCCATTCATATATACAAAAGAAACATGCCGTTCCCCGACCGTGCAGGCTGTGTCATAATTACATAAAGTTGTCATTGCGAGGAGCGAAGCGACGTGGCAATCTCATCTTTAAACCTTATTTTTTCCTTTGAACAACTTAAATGTCTTTAAAGCTATTTGGGCGATTCTCGCTTCGCTCGACCAGGCTGCTCCAGGCTCCGCGTTCGCTACGGTATTTTTGCTATGCAAAAATACTGCTCAGCACCTTTCACATCCTTATCGCAAAAGATTAAAAGATTATCGAAGGTCAAATATCGAATGCCGAAAATATCCTGTTGGTTTTTTTCACTTTAGCTCACTTTCGGCACTTTAAACTCCACACTTCTTATCACCTGGAGGGGCGCCATACAAAAGCTACAACCTTGCATGGCGCATTAATAAAATGTCTGAATCAGGATGGTCACCATAAAGGGATACACAGGATAATAGTAATGTATTGCACTTACAATTTCTGTATATCCTGCCAATCGTTCAATCCGGTAAATCCTGATTCTGACAATGGAGTAATAGAAACCTTCAATCAAGTATAATCCCAAAGCTCCTAGAGCTTTCATTATTGTAGTAATAATAACAATACCACCACACCTATCCCTGGAGGGGATACATTTTATGCACCCACTACAAGGGTGGAATTCTTTTGTGTCTTTTAACCCACTACAATAATAAATGTCCTACAGACCTTTACAGAATAGATAAATCAACAACAATCTCTTTAAAGCATGAATGAATCCCCAACAACAACCAACCCCCATAGGGACGGCTTACCGTAAGCGCCAAAGGGACAACAATCATTTAACCAGAACTGACCAATTTTGCAGATACCAATAACCTTGATTTTGCTCCATTGTCCCCATAGGAAAGGGAACCAAAACCAATATTTTGAGCATGGTGGCATTGGGAAAGATGCTACAAATTGATTTTTTGCATACTGTCATCACAGGAAATCCACACAAAATTGATTCCCAGCGCTTGGTCAAAACGGTTGAATGCGCAAAAAGAGTTTTTTATGCTTGGTAACATTGGGAAGCATGCTACTAACTGGTTGTTGCACCATTTCCAAAATGGAAACGTGCTATAAAACGTTTTTTGCTGCATTTCCAATTGGGAAGAGTGCTATAAAA
>JANQEN010000073.1 GCA_028278335.1 Chitinivibrionales bacterium
GCAGAAGTGCAAGATTATGATTTAGTAAGACTTGAAGGTTTTGAAGGGCATATCTACAAGGTGATATGGCCGAAAAGCCTGAAAGTCTTAATGGACATAAGGTTGTGCTTATGTTCTGCTTCCTATTGCATAATCTGGGTTTAAATTTTTACTCGAAGAAGGGCCCTAAAAAAATGGAACCCCTACCTAAGACAGAGGATATCGTTAGGTAAGGGTCCACCCTTTCGGGTTAAAGAGTCCATCGATAATAAGATACAAAATTTTAGATGACTTGGCAACACTTTTTTACATTTTTTTTATTTTTTTTTCAAGCTTTCTAACTTAGCCAATATCATAGTTTAAGACATATTTTTACCAAGTCTGTTTAAAATGAAATAACTGGACACACAAATAACGAATGTGACTATTTTCACAATAAAAAATGGGAGAGATCGTTAAAACCTCTCCCATACTTCCCATCGGGAATAGCAACCAATTTACACCTCTACTAATCGTTATTTTCCAGCTCCTTTAACTGATCCTGAAGCTTTTTCATCTCATCATCAATTTTATTAATCTCTTTTCCAGCACTATCCTTAACTTTGTACTTCTCCTCCTCACCGGACATCTTCTCAGCTTTTGCCAAGGCATATTCAATATCATTGCTTAATTTGTCAATTGATTTTGAAAAGAAAGAGGTGCGAGAGAACTCATCTACAAAGCGGTGGTGAGTTCTGATTTTCTTCTCATAGTCAATCTGATGAGTATGGAGACTATCAATTTGTCCAATAATAAAGGATGATTGTCCTGCAAACCCCAAATCATTCATTGAGAGGGCAATCTCATCATAGGCTTTTCTATTATCACGATAGTCATTTGTTTCAGTGGTAAGATCATTTTGTGAAGGGGAATTAGTTTTACTAATAAGATCACTTGCCGTTCTTAAAACAGATGAGGCATTGGTAAACTGTTTTATTACCATGAGTGTATACCCCTTAAGAAGCATCGCTTCACAGTGAAGCACATCCTTTTTACTCAACCGGACAATTTCATCACAGGCTTTAATACAATCCTCATGTTGTCCTGCTTTTAAAGCTGACCATGCAAGTCCCAGTTGTGCATCTTCATAATAGTAGCTTGTAGAAGGAATCTTTCGAAGCGCTGCTACCGCCTGTTTGAGGGATTGTTCGGTCCCACCAAGTCCCTCAAAGTAAATGTAGCCTAAAAGAACAAGGGAGCGATTTACAATTTCTTTTTCCTCTTTGCTGTTTGACGTTTTTTGAACTATCTGCTGTAAGGATGTTACTGCTTGACTAATCTTGTTCATACCAGCATAGGCAACAGCCCGGGAATAGAGGGCAAAGATGTGCTCTGGGTGGTTTTGCGGAACCAGGTCAAAGAGCTGTACAGCCTTGGATTGCGCCTTGTCTTTCATATGCTGCAACCCCATGTAGTAGTAGGCATGCCCTTTAATTGTATCCGGTACAGTACTGGAATTAATTTTTGCAAACTGATTAGCCACACCCATACGATCGTTATTACGATAGGCAATGTAAAGAAGTCCTAAATCAGCATAGTGCGTAACTTTACTACGAGGGAACTCTTTCTTTGTGCGCTCATAATTCTCAGTTGCAGAAACCCGCATATCCAACTTCTCCTGACAAAGCCCCATATGTAACTGCACCCAATCATTTTTAAAGAAATCGGGGTATTCAATGAGGATTTTTCCAAAGACAAAAAAGGCATCCCAATATTTTTCCTGTGCATAGAGCGAGCGGGCCTTGTTATACAGTACTGTGGGCCCAACACTTGCTTCGCGAGCCATTTTACGGGCATAAATCTCCTCGCGATGCTTACCAAAGTCACCACGAAAATAGAAGGTATGGGAAGAGTTAATATCAATGTCATCAATTACAGACATAAATTGATAGGCCACCTGTAAATCTCGACCACCATTAATACTGGGAACATTCATACCAGGAGACACTCCCCAATAACCGGAACCTGCCTGCACGTAAATATTTAGCATACGCATGAGCCACAGGCCAGCACGAAAATTAAAATCATACTCAACCACTTTTGTTCCCGAACCTTCCTTGGTAAAATCGGAAGCTTGGGACATAAAATCCTTTATGTCAAGATCCAACCCCATCTCTATTCTGCTTTCCCATACTCGTGCAAGCCAAGATACTTTAAGGTTGGCAGTCTCTCTCATCCAACTGGTAAATTGAAAATCCGGCGAAAGAAGATTTTGGAAATTCACCCCAAAAACATGATCCCCAAGAAAGGGATGCCGGAGTAGACGATAACTTAATCCCAAATCAATACTTGCTCCGGTAATTGAGGAGTCGAAATTTGATTTATGGTATACGTTGGCATTTAATCCAACACTAAATCGACCAAAGGGGTTTACCGCATAGGAGAGGATAAACAGATTTTGATTATCATTTACCATTTTACCTGTTTCTACAATAGCATTTGAATCAGGATCAAAATATGCCTCTTTAATATCATCGCTCGAGGAGAGGCCAAGATAACTGATACCCAAGGATTGATAGAGACCAAGTGGCATAATAGCACCAAGTTCCATAAGGAGAAAGGTGTTGTTTATGGTGGGACAGAGAGCCATCCGTGTGGTGAGGTAATCCTCTTCAGTCATGAATGCTGGATTTGTTGCTGGTGAATGTCCTGCAAAGAGGTCACGCCATCGCTGCGTTACATAGTATTCACTGGGAAGGCCATCAGCTAAAAGTGATATTGTACTTCCAAGCATTAAAAGGGACAACAAGACCATTACTAGCTTTCTTGTTATAAATCTGTTTAATTCTCTCATGGTGTTCCTACCTTTATATGAACGAAACTGTATTACAATAATAATAATTAATTTTTAACGCCGAATAAAACTTTTTTCTGAATAAGCATGGTAGAGCCATTTTTCACCTCTAAAATACCACAATATGCAGAGGCACCTACCTTTCGGTTGTTTTTGTTTCGCAAATTCCAAACTAAAATTAATGCTTTATGCTGCTTATTATCGGCATCCTTATATTCAACATATTCTGAGGTAATATCATCGCGTACAACGTTACCAATAGCATCAAGAATACTCAAATGGGCGGAAAGTTGTTTGGGATTCTCCACATGTCCTGAAATCTCAACCTCAACAACTGTGCCTTCGGTTCCACCAGGATTTTCTTTTAATTTAAAGAGTTCAACCAATTTTGGATTCAATCCCGGATTACTGCGGCTAACCGGATTGAGAATTTTTATAATCGTGACAATTGGATAGGGCTTTACCACAAGAGGTGCTGGTTTTGTGTCTCGTTTTTGGACAATGGATAAAATATCGCTGACACCTTTGTTGCCATCGATCCAGAGACTATCACCGTTTTGCGGATAGGTTTTATCTTTCTCTTCAACAATAAAGGTCACTTGCTGTTCTGATGAAGTATTCATCGGTGAGAGTCTCATTGAATAGCCAGTAGGATAAAGCTTAGAGATGTCAAAGAAATCAAAGGGATCATACTTATCTGACAACGCTGCAACCTTCTCTGAGAAGTCAACTATAAGGGTATCCTTTATTTTATTTGTGATATCAGCACTGGGACAAAAAGTACCAAAGAGAACCACTGGTGCAAGGCTATCTACAATAGAAAGAGAAGCTTCTCCAATGGCGCCAATACCAGCAATTTGCGTTTCAGTAATCTTAAGTTTGTCTATGCTAGGGTCAATGGCTGTGTTTGGCTTTGTGCCTTTAGCCTGTGTCACAGCAATAGAGAAACCCTTGGAAGTGACTGATAGGTCATCTTTATCAAAGGTAAAATTACGCTCTGCAGGAAGAGTGATATTTGGGTATAACTTTTCAAGCACATCGGAAGTGATGGTCAATTTATCATCCACAGTCACATTTATTAAATCAATAAGGCCATCTGGGCGAGAATCGTTTTCATAGTAAACCGCCTTAAGAATGGCAAATTTCTGGCCCTCTAAGATGACTTTTATAGAATCAATCAATTGCTTGCCAAGGGTATCTCGCTTTGCGATAGCATAGGCAAAACCAACCTTTGACCAGGTAGCCCGATTGGCTCTCCCCTGCCCCTTGCTGGGATCGGCACCCTTCTGGGCAGTAATCATAGAGGCATCACTACTACTCCACGAATCAACTGGATCAGCTGGGCCAATCCAGTTCTGCTCTTTATCTCGGAGGATTGCATAAAAACGTTCATTAAATTCCTCGCTTTCACCAATGGTGACTTCATTTAACGGGTTGTTATCCCACAAAGCATTTGAGCCTGCATTGGGTTTTTCCGGTGATGCTTCGATTACGATTCCATCGGGTTTCCCCGGAAGTACAACAATATCCACTGTGTCTTTGAGATGAACATTATTACCATTATCATTGTAATGAGCAAAAATCTCGACGGTAGTCCATGCTTCAGTGGGGATAAATGTGGCAGTGTCTCTACGGGAAGCAAAGGTGCTGCTTGGATTATTGGCATAGAGGTCGCGATATCCCCAGGTAAGACTACCGGGAAGCTCGTTGATGCTTACCTCACCAGTATCAGTTAAAATTGTTGCAGAGGCAATAAGAGTATCACCCACATAAATGGTATCGTTGGGGTGCACCGTAATATTTACCTTATTAGGATTGTGGGTAATCATATTTGAGGTGATAGTAATATGACACAAATCTGCCTGTCGTTCTGCAAAAAAGAAGGAGAGGGTATATTTTTGACCAACCTGTAAATTGAGATCATCGGCATTAAAATCATCGGCCAACTCTTCATGGATTCCGCCAATATCAAGTACAAGCTGATCTTCAACAAATACCCAGACGTCGTCGTCACCACTAAAATGAAACTTCATCCCTCTTTGATAGGTGAATTCGGTTTTCATCATCATGGTAAAGGCATAGTTATGATTGGTCAATTGCTCTAATCTACTAAAAGACCAGGTTGGCTCATTGCCAAAGCCGCGACCATCAAGGGGGAAAAATGAAGTGTCTTTGAATTCGTAGGTGCCTAAGGGGTAATTGGTACCATCGCCAATATGTACAAAGGGAAGGGTGTCTAATATTTTAATATTCTCCCAGGGATTTTTATTGGGTGTATCATTAACTAACCAATTACCACTTCCATAATCATAGCGAGGGTATACATCTGTTACCGGTTGTTCTCCACCAGCACTACTTCTGTACCAATTAGCAAGATACTTACTAAAGTAAACATTTGATCCTGCTGCTGGAAGGCCATCAGCATCAAGGGTATTTTGGACCATATTTGCTTTCAAACCAACAGTGTTTTCACCTGGACAGGGATTAAACTCTGGGCATCCAACTTTCTGACCTTGTGCATCAAAGTCTGAATGAAAGTCAAAAAAGGTTACCGGTATATAAATTGTATCCGGAAAGGATTGTGCCCAGGTCGATAAAAACAAGATCCCCAAGACAAATAGTAGTGTCTGTACATTCAAAGTTTGCAATTTCATTTTTGCCCCTTAGCTTATATTAGAGTATATACCCCCCAAAAATGATTCTATTCTACATTAACCAATCTAAAGACCTTTTGTGCCGTCATATTGCCATCATGGTTAATTGATAAAAAAAGTACACTATTGGAAGATTGATTCAATCCCAAGGCAATTCTGTTAAATCCCCTGTGGAGTTTTCTCTTTATTGATCGAATTGCTTTTCCATTAGTGCTGAAAAATGTTAAGGCATACACACCTGCATGGTGAACACCCAGTTCAATTGCATTGGTATTCATGCCAAGTAGTGACAGCTCTTTATAGGATTTCATGTTTCGGTTTGCTATAATATATGTACTGGAGTCGCATTCATGCTCCTGAATTCCAGCTTCTGTTAGATCTGTCGCATAATTTACTGCATCTTTCCAGGTTTTATCTGGGTACACAAGAAATTGCTTTGGTGTTTGATTATTATCTACCGCCTTTGAAAGAAAATATCCCCCATCCGTTGAGAAAACCCGCTCATATTGAACACTAAAGGAGTCACAATAGCGAGTAAACTCCTCTTTTTGATCACCAGTACAAATATTAACAATAAAAACAGCTAAATCGTAATCATTGCAACCATATTTCTCCCATGTTTCATTCATTCCCGGTATATTTGGTGGTGTAAAGGGGCATATATTCATCTGAGTTTGAAACAAGACGTGTTTTTTTGCCTCTAATAACTTATACAAGTCGTAATCGACACCCTCCATACTTTTAAACTGCACATTTTCAATCTCATTTTTTGCATAGATTGTTGTACTAATAATTACAGCAATCGTAAGCACATAATGCAAAATTTTCATTTCTCCTCCAAAACCTTTCTAATCATCAAATAGGTATTTTATAAAGTGTTAATTAATTAAAGTTAGTGGCAAGTGGATTATTCTTATGGATGCTTATTCTATTGCCACAATGTTGTAATATCATGTAATATGTCCCTTGTGTTGCCTCCTTTCAGGATACTCATCTTTATATTTTATTAACTATATTTTCTCTGCTACTTTTATTATCATTCAGTCAATGTTCCATTTTTAAAATCCCCACCCTTACCGAAACCTCTAAGAGGGGGCAAGTAGGAGGAAGGAAGGTAAGGGATAAGGATTTTTTATATAAAAAAGGTATCATCTGTTACTTGACACCTATCAGTATTTTCTTCACCTCTTTTAATTGTTTGGAAAAGGCTACATAAGGAGAATCTGTAAACTTTGGCCTGAGGCATAATTACATGGACACTCTTTACTTCCCATTTGACAAGAGGCGCGATCCTATCCCATAGAACCGCGCTCTTTTCTACTACATTACTACTACTTGTTAAGGCGCAACCAACTTCATTAGGGTTATTATTGTTGGTTTCAGAGGTAACAGGGTACTCTCTTGTCTCAACCACTTTTATGTAGAAACCGTCAGATGCATTATAAAGAGGCATTACAAATAAAAGTAAGAGTCTAATCACCCAATACCCTCTTTTTATGACTATCTTCCCTTCTAAATGTCGGCCATTTTCCCAGTTCACTTTCCATTCCCTTCAGTGGAAATTCTCGGCAAAAAGTATTTTACATACAATAAGGGCTATGGGGCTCTGTTGTGTCATTCTCTTCCGCTGGTTCCCGCCGCTAGGAAGGACAATAACACCTCTGTAGCCTTTTATTTTGTAACCAATACTATTTATGCATGTATGATTTAATTTTTGGCCCGAAGCCAATGATACCCTTGTCAAAGGTACCAATCCAGATATTCTGCTCTGTATCCTTTGCGATTGAGAGAATATGAAGATTTTCCAGCAAACGATAGACCGCTCCAGTATAGTCACGCCACTTTGTACCATCAAAGCGAGTTAAACCACCAGAGGTTCCTATCCATACATCATTGTTATCAATAAAAATCGTCTTTACCTCATTACCTAATATTGGTGAATCACTTTTTGTAAATTTATTCCATGAAAATCCATCAAAGTAAGCAACTCCACCAGAAAAGCCATACCATACATTCCCTTTTTTGTCAACAGATACACAATAAATTGTATCAGTGGGAAGCGCTGAGTTTGAAGCGTCGTAGGAGGTCCATGTCGATCTATTAAAGGAAAGCGCACCCACATCAGTGCCAAACCATATACTATTCATTTTGTCAACTGCTACGGCATTCGCCATATACGATGGTAGGGTTGTGTTATTCTCATCATAAATAACAAATGTGGAGTCCCAATATTTAAACTTTGCCATACCACCATGCATGGCAAGCCAAATATCACCACTACTATCAATGGCAACATCAGTAACAAAGTTTGAGGGTAGTCGAGCAGTGTGAATATCATAAATTAGATAGTGATCATCATCGGAAAGAGCAACTCCCCTATCAGTTGCCACCCAAATCATGTCACGATGATCCCTGAGTACCCGATGCACAACATTGGAAGGAATACTGGAATTATTGCTTATTCTTTGCTTCCAATGCCCGTTATTTAAGGTTAAAAGCCCATAATTGGAAGCAAACCACTTGACATTGTCGGACAATATCATAATATCAAATATCTTATTGTCAAGTAGTATCAGATCCTCTTTGGTGTATTGAACCCATTTAATAAAGGCATGGGTCTCCACTGTATCCGTAGGAATTACCTCTAAGGTATCGGTGTTGATGCTGGTTGGATCAGTAGGGATATTTAGCTTATCATAGAGAATAGACGATATAGAAGCTTCAGGCACCGAGTCAAGCTGAAGTAAAAATCCATTGCCACCCAAATTCTGAGCCTTTGATAACTCTTTATAAATAAGGGTGCCTCTAATAAAGAGATAGCCATTTGCAGTATCAACATCATCCGGCAAGTAAATCTTGATCGACCCAGTTGCCTTTACCGTATCAATAGAAACTGTTGTTGTATCCAGAGGAACTGAAATGTGTGGGACTAATAGATTGGTCCGTTCTTTAAGGTCCACAGCAAAAACATTATAGGTTCCGGTATCCTTTATAGTAAAGGAATATGTTCCTTTAGAATTTGTTGTATCAAGGTGTGCCGGAGATATGGTATCCTCTAAAGGATTAAATTCATTGGGAAGTAAATATACTTGAACATCCTCTGCCGCCTTACCCAAGGAGTCTACAATCGCTCCAGTGACGACAATGGCATTACCCGTGTCAGTTGTTCCTCCTGCAACGGGACTGATACTACAACGAACCAGAAAAGAAATTATTGTGAGTATTAAAATAAGTATACGCATACTATATAATTTCCTTATCTTTAAGGTCCCTTACATCACTACTTGCAGGAAAAAGACTAATGTTCAACTGGTATACCTGAGAGCTATCTTTATCCCGATTGACTATGGTCTTAATTCGATCCTTAAAGGCTTCGACTTCAGAAGCGAGGACCTCATAGGCAGCTGGTGAAATACCCAGGGTTATTCCTGAGATGTGTCGTTTGGATCGGTCAACCGAGTGTAAAGCAGCTTTAGCCTTATCCAACATGTTTTCCATGAACAGTCGAACAGCCATTGAGGTAATTGAATCATCCACAACAATTGCTTGATCTGTTTGGCTGTAACTTCCATCCTCCTTTTTCGAAACCAAGCCTAATTCAAGAAGTAAGGCAACGGCCTTTTTTGCCTCTGCTGTTGTTATTACCGGAACAATTGCTCTCGATAATTTTTTAAAATCATCCTTAAAATTAAATAGGCAAATTAATTCACGAATAATTACGGTATACCACTTTTCAAAATAATCAAATTGATTCTGCTTGAGCACCGATTCTTTAATAGTATTGCACATTGACCTCAGAATAGCATAGTGCTCCTGCTTTTCTGAGGAGGTCTTTCCCTGATTAAAGAGTACTAAATGGCGAAAATATACCGCTTCCTTTTTAGTAAGCTTGAGGGCATGGCAAAACTTTTCAATAACCGGTGCTGTGAGATTTCTTTTCCCATCAATCACATGTTTTAAAAAGGATGGAGAATTGATTCCGGTCTTTTGTGCGAAAAATCGATAGGAGAAGTGACGGGAGTTCTTCTTCTTTTCCTTATAATAATGGTCAAGATATTTCCGGTAATCAATAAATTCGAATAGTGATTTCATAAGTAATAACTAATATAATAAAGAAAATAAATCTGAACCGTTTTTTTTCATTAAAATGTATACATCATGTGTACATGTAATTCTATAACTAATTGATTTATAATAACAATTGATATAATCGTATGTGTACAACCAACATGATACGTATACAATTATCCAATTCCCCTACTAGGGCTAAATCGTTTAATCCCAGATTATGCAGTAGGAGTAGATGCAGAAGTGCAAGATTATGATTTAGTAAGACTTGAAGGGTTTGAAGGGCATATCTACAAGGTGATATGGCCAAA
>JANQEN010000145.1 GCA_028278335.1 Chitinivibrionales bacterium
TAGGATGAGCTGCAGAACGAGGATATATGGAGAACTCGAGACTACAGTGAAGGCCACATATTTAATGCTCTGCTAGCTCAATCCCGTTTTTCAGACCGCCCTTCTTTCTGTAAAACTATAAGTCAAATTAACAAAGTAGATTGAAATTAGCTGTATCTTGGCATAGTGTTCTGTATTAATTTGGCGAGGCGGAAAACACCAATTCTTACTCGCTGCGCTCTCCGGACATTTTATATCTGGTTATTGTCCAGGTCGAATAGGTTCTGAAATGATTGGTGATGGCCCCCAAAGCTCATAACTCACATTGGTAAGGTATGCACGGGCTTCATCCCAGAGTTTTAGCATATCTTCATTGGAACTCCAGGCAGCCCAGGCATTCATGTCAGCAAACTCATAGGTGACAGCAACCTGATAGGAGCCTGTGACAGGCCGGTATGCCCGCAGCTCAACTATCCCTGGAACCGCGAACATTCTACCCATTGCGGATTTAGCCCATTCCGCGTATTCTCCGGCTTTCTCCGGTCGGATATCGTACTTTCCTACATATAGCACCATAACTCTCCACCTCCTTTTTATCTAGCTATTTTATTGATACGATTACTGTGGGCGGTCTGAAAATATTGAAATATGGAAATTATACTTTTATTAAGTCAAAAAAAAAAATTGCAGGCTGCAAAATGGTCGACATCGGCAGCTTAATCTCAATAAGATCAGCCCAAGTAGAGGTACTTTGCCCTGCAATCAGCGCAATTTGCAGATTTTCTTGCCGATAGCGCAAACTCAGCTAATTTTGTCATATATTCTGAATACCGCTTGTCGCATATAGCGAGACTGTCAGAAAAGTCCAAAAGCGGCGTTTTCAGCAATTTTGCATGTAATAAAATCAGCTACTTATAGACCTTAAAATGACAGATTTAAGATTTTTCGACAGTCTCAGCAATAATCAAAATCCGAAAAGATAGAAAGGCAGGGCGGAACAAAATGACCCTGCTCCCCATTATGCCTATTGAGGCAATTCAAACGTTCCCATTACCTTCCTGCATCCCTGATATGTACCTGGCATTGCTGATTGACCCGGTTTATTACGTACGACCGCACTCCATTCAAAGTTACCCGTAACTCCTTTCCATTTACCGGAACCCTCGATAAACTTCCCTTGGGTTTTTGATCCAAAATAAGGGCCAAGCTCTACTATTGACATGTTTCCATCAATATCTTTGCCCGTACAAAATCCATAAGCTTTTCGCTTATTGCCACCTCCCAATTGGACACCTTCGCAATGGAACGTCATATTATTGAATCTCTTATCATCACTCGTAGCTATGCTATTTTCAGCCCAACTCAGAACTGGCGGAAGCTCTTTGACATTATGTAATAAAGTATACGTTCCGCTGTAGTGTCAGTTAGGAGCAAGGTAGGCACAATTTAAGGAGGTACTCCATCATAACTTCACAATATTTCTATACAAAAGTTAAGTAGACACCATGATCTTTTTTCAATAGCAGTCTTAAAAACGTGCAATTCAGCGAGATGATTAAATAAGAAGCGCAAGTGGTCGATACCGGTCAGATCCAACTGGAGATGGTGATTAAGAGATGTAATCGTTGGTCTTGTATAAATCTATGGATATTCTCATGTCAAACTAAAAACGAAAAATGCTACTATGTAGTAATTTCAAGGAGCATCTTTGGCTTTACATAGCTTGCCCAAAATACATAATAATTCAT
>JANQEN010000110.1 GCA_028278335.1 Chitinivibrionales bacterium
TCCAAAAGACCACTTTAATTTGGCAAAACACCAAAAATCAAACCAAATCGTATGATCGTTAATTCGGTAAAAAGTATGATAGTATTTTGGAAAATAACAAGTAAGGATCACTTCACAACGCCAACACTCGGTACGGGTGGTTGGCTAATCCTTACCCGACAAGGACTTGCACCTTGTAAGAGACGCCAAGCTTTCCTTGGCGCACATGATAGTATTTTGGAAAATAACAAGTATGTCTTGTCAATACTACGAGGTTTATCTGTTTGTTTTTATTTAATATTATTTTTCTTGACAAAGGAAATATAGGATGCCCCATAGATTGTCCGAATTCACCCCTTTCAGTCCGTACACCAATAAACGATTCTAATATCATCTAAATTCGTATTATAACTTTCAAGAGTATTAATTATTTCTGACGATTTATTAATTACTTCGTTGTATAAATTTTCATGATCTTGAAAATAAAACGAGGCTGCACCTTTCCAATCTGCTTCTTTTAATTCTTTCAGAGTAAGCCAACTTTCAAGGGATTGTGTAGAGTCAATTTTAACACATTTATTATAATATTTCTTTAACTCAGAACTTATATCATTTGGCAATCCCCTCTCTAAGCTTATACCACCATATAGAAAAGCCTTTGTAAAAGGGCAGTAATATTCGCTTATAATTTCTACAGGATCTGTTATTGGCTTCTCTGCCAATTGCCACCCATTTAAAGATTTAATTTCAATATAAGCTTCAAAATCCGTAGGCATTTATTACACCTCTATTATAGAATGTTTAAATAAGTAATTAAAAATCATCAAAAAATAATACATTTTGATGTCCTAATTCTTCTTGAGCCTTTTTTATTAATACTTGGTACCTACGTTTAATTTTGGGATTTGTTAAATTTTGCCTTGCAAAATAAGCTTGAGCAGAAGTCCCAGCTTTTTTAGCTGCCGCTTTTATATTTTGTATAGCTCTATATGATTTCCAGAATCTTTTTACGGTCGAAGCTTTTCCACCACCGCCAACAATAATGTATTGACCTTGCCCTCCTATAACATCAATCCCTACTTTGCCATAATCACCGGATACTACGGGATCTTCTAAACTCAAACCTCCCCTTCTGGCAGGTATTGCCTTACTAGCAACCGTTCCTTTCGATAATTCTGCAACCTGCAATTCCCGTCTTATTCCTAATTTTTTTTCTCTAATTCTATCTAATCCAGCTTGGCTAAAATCACCGACATCTCCACGTGAAGTTGCAATAAACCTTGCTTCACTTTTTGAGGCTAACCTTTTCCCACCCTTTTCTAATACTACACCGCCTCTATTATTCCCAACGATCTTCTGAATTGTTTTTAAAAATCTTGGTATTTTAGTAAGCTTTTCAGATGCTGAAGCGCCACCTGTTACTATTGCGCCAACAATCTCAACAATGGCCACCTTTGCACCAGCTACCGTATTTAGATCACCTTCAGATAGTTTTTTCCCGGTTGTTTTTAATTGAGCTTTAACCTGGTCAACAACAGCATCCCGCTTTTCTTCAGATATGGCAATTTCAGCGATGGCCTTCCCGGTCTTTATCGTACTTTCAACGGTGTTCTGTATTCTCTCTTCATACGGCTTAGAAAATTCAGCTTCAATACCCGCGAGCCTAGCATAACCGCCGGTTCTTGCTATGGCTGCATCTATCCCCAGATCCGCAATGCTTGTCACCCCTTGAATCGTATCGATGCCTGTTTGAAGCGTTTTTAATTTGAATGCCGCGTCCTGGAATATTGATTCAGTAAGCATGGTTCGATAATCGGATTTATTCAAATTATCGATTGTTTTTCCCAAGTATTTACTGGCTGAACCAAATACCTTTTTCAGAATATCAAGGGATTTGTATCCATGCAGATCAATATAAACTGTAGGGTTACTATAAGCATACAGGTATCGATGCAATGAAGGCGGTGTATTGGACTCCCCGAGATAAGAGTCCTGAGTAATAAACCTTGCCGTATCGGGATCATAATAACGTGAGCCAAAGTATATCAGACCTGTATTCTCATCATGCTCCTGGCCGGTGAAAATCTGGCGATTAACGCTGGTGCCTTGCTGGTCTCTGATGTGACCCCAGGGGTTGAGCTTGTAGCTGACTTGGATAGACCCGGTTTGATCGGTCAGGTTCACCGTGCTGCCCAGGGCATCGTGGTGATAGTACTGGGTGCTGGTGCCGGTATCGAGGCTTAATAAGCGGTCGGTGTAGCGGTAGTGGGCCAAGAGTGACCCATTGTCCGCGTTTTCCTCTTCGATCACGGCGGTGTCGTCATAGTAATAATCGACGTTTCCACGCTCGCTGTTCCGGTAACGGATGCGCATGCCGGAGGCGTTGTAGTCGTAAAGGCCCAATGTCGTGCCTGCCACTGCCGGGTCCTGGATGGCCTGGACCAGTTGGTTCCGGGAGTCGTAGATGAAGGCCATGTCCTGGGTTGTCAAAGAGCTGTGGGTTTTCGAGAGTGTGTTTCC
>JANQEN010000122.1 GCA_028278335.1 Chitinivibrionales bacterium
CGAGGAGCACGTGTGGCATCTGTCCCCTGGACAGTGATTCCATTAATGTTAGAGGGGTGTGTAAATTGTCAATAAGATTTAGCGCCCTCCAACCTCCCGAAGGGAGGCTTTTAAAAGCGAGATAAATAAAGTGTCTAAGGTATGAAGTATAGAGTGACTGAGTAATTAACAATTTTCACTTTCGGAAACCACCAAGCTCATCAAAATCAGCAATATCTTTTGGTCTACCTGACTCGCGCTTATTTTTTAACAGATGCTCAAATGAAATAAAATCAACCGGCACATCTCCATAATTTCCGGCAATTCTATGCTTCCAAACCTCTTTAAATGACAGACCGCTAATTGAGTTAATCATCTCAATTTTAACCGGTGGAAATCCCATTTTAATAATACTACCGGGATCTTCAAATTCGCTTAATTGCTCTGCTGTTGTTGTTATTCCAAATTTCTTAAGAGCTTTTTGAATATTGAGGATGTTCTTTCTGGTATTTGCATAGAATAAATCTATATCTTGAGTTGCTCGAATGTAGCCATGAAATGCAACTGCATAACCACCAACAATTACATATTTCACTTTTTCATCGTTTAGAAATTGTAAGAACTCTTCGAAGTCTTTGTGGATATTCATGGTGCGTTACTTTCGTAATTTCTTGACGAAGGTCTTCTACCATTGAGATTCGCTGACTTGCAGAAAGATGCCTTGTCAAGTCAATTGCTTTTTCCGAATCATCTAATTTTGAAACTGTCAAAATTCTCTCAACCTTCATGGTGTGACCTCCATAGTAAATATACAATGTTATAAAAATAAAGGTAACCACCAATAGTATATTTTATGCTGCAATGCTTAAGGCGACCATTAATACTTACTTTTCATTCAACCCTCACCCCCAACCCCTACTCCCAATCATGGGAGAGGGGAGTATTAAATTCTGAACGCAATACCATTGCTGTTATGTGGCCTGGGTTCTCTGACCCAGGTTTAAAACTGTCATTGCGAGGAGCGCCTGTGGCATCTGTTCCCTGGACAGTGATTCCATTAATGTTAGAGGGGTGTGTAAATTGTCAATAAGATTTAGCGCCCTCCAACCTCCCGGAGGGAGGCTTATAAGGAGTTAATTTTATTGTTTTGGTTAAATGTCATTGTAGGGGCGCTGCTTGTCTGCGCCCTCTAAGTCCATCATTCCAATAGTATGTTTTTCTATGCCGTGCCCCGACTGTCAAGGAGTGGAGTATTCTGTTTTGTCATCGCGAGTACAGCGTGGCGATCTCACTGAGCAATTGTCAATTAATTTAAATTATTTGGGCGATTCTCGCTTCGCTCCCGATAAACCGGGATTTGAATTTTGTAGTTTGTTGGCACCAACCGGTATTTTTGCTTTGCAAAAATACTGATAAGCACCTTTCACATCCTTATCGCATAACATATACAGATAGTCGAATGTCGAAAATCTTTTGATTCTTTAAACCTTATTTATATGCTTTTAAACACCATAATAGCCAAGGACATTAAAAAAATACCAACCTTATTTCCGCACTGAAAGTGCAAAAGCATTTTGCGATGGGCAACTCTATTATAATACAAAAAAAAATCAATCGACGAATCGCAGTGGGTTCGCCTCTATCATGTGCCTCATCCAAAGGTTTTTCGCTGAGCCTCGAAACAAAACTGAATTATTAGAGGTCACCTTAAGGATGGAAATAGAAAGAGAGTCTATCTGTAAAAAAATTATCTTATATTAAATAGATTTTAATCTATAATTTTGTTAAACCCTTTTTTTTCTATCGATCTAAATTCAGGAGTATCACATGAGCTATAATTCATCCGTACGAAATATGCTAATTATTTTTCTTCTCAGTTTTTACATATGGCAACCAGGATTATTAACTGCTACAGAATCTCAAGCAGATGCCAATTATTCGCTTCAGGAAACTGAACAATTTATGAAGAACTGGTATATTCTTGGTCCCATTCCTGTATTCAAGACTAAACCTGATCCTGATGATATTAAAACCCAGAGAAATTCATTCGAGAAAGATTATTTAAATCCTAAAAAACTTAAAAAAATCAAATTGGGTAAAAAACAGAAGGTTCAAGGCAAAGAGTATACCTGGCAAATGCTAGAATCAAAAGGGGATGTGTTTTCCTTTCAATCAGTTTTTGGTGACACTGATTTTGTGGCTGCTTATGCTTTTGCAGAAATAAATGCACCAGCAGATGAGACTGTCTTATTTGGGTTTGGAAGTGATGATGGAATAAGAGTTTGGCTTAATGGAAAGTTGATTCATGATAACTGGAATAGCAGGCCAGTACGAAAAGATGATGATCTTGTTCAACTTCAGTTAAAAAAAGGTTCTAACCAACTTCTCATAAAAGTTCAAGATATACAATTGGGCTGGTCCTTTGCCTGTAGGAAGATCGGTTCGGAGAGTGTTCCTGAAAAAATGATCATCTCCTCTATGCGTGGAGATATGGATAATCTGAAAATATTACTTTCTAATAAATTCGATGTAAATGCAATAATTAAACCAGGAATTACCGCATTACATGTTGCAAAGATCTATGGTAGGAAGGATGTGATAGATTATCTGTTAAAACAAGGTGCCGATGAAAAAATTCCTATGCCTGGAAAGGATGAATTAGTTGAAGCACTTATGAATCGGATCCAAAAGGATAATTTACCTGGTTATGCTATTCTTATATCCAAGGATGGTAAAATAGTATATAAAAAGGGATTTGGTTATGCTGAACTTGCACATTATACTAAAATTACACCACAAACCAAATTTCGTATTGGGTCTGTAACTAAACAGTTTACTGCTGCATCTATTCTAAAACTCCAGGAGGAAGGCCTTATTAATGTTAATGATAAGCTTTCCAAATATATACCAGACTTTCCTCGGGGTAATGAGGTTTCTATCGAACACTTATTAACACATACTTCCGGTATTCACAGCTATACAAATGAGCCTGATTTTTTAAATAGAGTTTTGATGAATGTAACACCTAAGGAATTGGTAGATACAATCAAAACATTCGAATATGAATTTGATCCCGGTGAAAAAATCAAATATAACAACTCAGGTTATTTCCTTTTAGGAGTTGTTATTGAAAAAATCACCAATAAAACATTTGCAGAGTATCTAAAGGAGACTTTTTTTGGTCCTTTAGGAATGAACAATAGTGGTATTCATGATTGTAATACCGTACTTGAGAAAGAGGCTACAGGGTATTCAATATTTGGTGAGAAGGTGCAAAAAGCATTAAATTGGGATATGTCCCATGCTGGAGCAGCCGGGGCGATTTATTCAACTGTTGAAGATTTGTACCTCTGGAGTGAGGCATTATTTAACGGTAAAGTCATTAGTGAAAAAAGTATACAAAAGGCATTGACTCCAGCAGTTCTTAATGATGGCAGTCCAGCAACAATGGAAGGCGATGGATATGGGTATGGGATTATTATAAGTGACTTCAGAGGTTTGAGGTCAGTGTCGCATGGGGGAGGTCTTCATGGTTTTCTTAGTCATCTCGAACGATTACCAAAGAAGAATTTCACTATTGCTGTACTGCACAATGCATCTCCTACTTTCGAGTTCTCAGCAGGAGGTCTTGCACGGGAGATTATACCTATTTATTTGTGGGAAGAATTGGACATGCAGGAATCATTTGCTACAAATCTGGATGTAGATAAAGGATTTTTCAGTCTATATGCAGGGCGTTATGAATATCCCCACCAAATGATTATGAAAATTTCAGTAGAAAAGGACCAGTTATTTGCTCAGTTAACAGGACAACCCAAATTTGAAATTTATCCACATTCAGACAATGAATTTTTCTGGAAAGTGGTGGATGCCAAAATTGTATTCCATAAAAATAACCAGGGAAAGATAACCCATGCGATTCATTATCAGGGAGGTCAGAAATTTAAGGCACCACGGCTTAAGGAAGAGACTGTAGCAAAAGTAAATCATACAATTTACAATAATTATATAGGTGAATATAAATTAGCCAAAAAAGCAATTATTACAGTAACTAAAGAAAAAAAGAAACTCTTTGTTCAGCTAACTGGCCAACCCAGATTTGAAATTTTTCCTAGGTCGAATACCGAATACTTTTTAAAAGCGGTTAAAGCAGATATTACATTTAATAAAGATAAATCAGGAAAAGTTAACGGTTTAACATTGCTTCTGGATGGTGTAAAACAAAACGCACCTAAAATTAAATAAAGCTAAGTATCGCGCGGAGTGCAACGACACACTATTATGATTAAACTCTATATCTTTTAGATTTTCAATTATAATTTACTTTAGGCACTTTAGTTCACTTTAAACTTTTTAGTGGTTCAGACAATAAAAAAGCGGGAACCATCTTTCCTGACAGTTCCCGCTATCCTCCTATCTCTGAGAATGTTTCTTTACTCATACACAGGAGTTCCTTCCGAATTGGCAACTGATTCTTCATCACTGTTTTGAGAACGAGTTATTCCAGCTCTGGTAAGTGCATTTGCTTCAATAATCATCTCGGTGACATCATTGACAAGAGATACAAAGAAGACGTTATTACGCAGTGCACCAAAGTTAATCGCACCAAGGGTTAATAAGACTGCCTCTTTCAGTTTTTTCTGAGCCACGGCTTCAACAAGAGTCATGTCACTTCCTCGATCTTCGATTCTGTCCTGTTTAAGAGATTCATATTCACTTTGTGCCACACGTAAACTTTCAACAATTGTCTGAAGAGAGATTGTTGTAACCCACCCGTCAAAGGGAGCCTCCGCAAACTTTTGAAGAATTTGTCGTATGACCTTGGTGGCCTCACGATAGGAAAGCGTTGCATTGACCCATAAATCGCATGCCTTCAACTCCCTCTTCAAATTATGGGCGGCAACAACTACCGAAGGGTTGAACACGGTCTTCTGAGCAGTGCCGATATGACGTTTAAGGGCAAGATAAATGGCATACCGCTCCTCGTGCTTCTCCTTAATCTTTACAGTAAAGGGGTGCTTACTGTTTTTATTGAATGCTGCTTCAAAATTCGAAACAGCTTCCTGAAGAGCTAATAAATATTCCCCGGCCGTCCCATCGGGATTTTCAGGTTCTATTAACAAGCCAATCAGTCCGACAGCAAATTCATAAAGAACTGAGTTCTTTATTTTTGAGACTAAAAGTTTTCCGGTTGAATTAAACATTTTATATTCCTTTCTTTTATTTCCTCAGAGCCATACCCTAAGGATATTTTTGATTTAATTATTTGTGTTAGTTTTGTACCAATCTTCCAAAAATGGTTTCAGGTTGCATCGGCAATTTTAAGACTTTCATTCTAACCTCCTTTCCTTTGTGTATGTGTACCTGTTTCATTTTTTTCCTTCACTTTCTGCTCTCTATTCTTAATATGCCAATCAAAACGGACATTTTTCGGACAACTTTCGGACATTTTTCGGACAAAAATACGGTGGGATTACAACAGGACAGTCGGACCTACCTCACCAGCCACTCACGGTGGTGTACATATAAGTACCTTATATACAGAGTGTTACTTATAGTTTTTCATGATAAATAGGATCTTAATCTTGAGTTACACAAGGTTGTGAACGACAAAGTACAATCTCTACCTTGAGTTACTAAAGGTTGTGAATCGAAAAGTACAATCTCTACCTTGAGTTACTAAAGGTTGTGAATCGAAAAGCACAATCTCTACCTTGAGAAACTAAAGGTGGTGAACCGAAAAGTGCAATCTCTACCTTAAGTTGCTAAAGGTTGTAAACAGAAAAGTACAACCTATACCTTGAGTTACTAAAGGTTGTCAACGGAAAAGTAGAATTTCTACCTTAAGTTGCTAAAAGTTGTAAACTGAAAAGTGTAATCTCTTCCTTAAGTAGCTAAAGGTGGTGTACTGAAAAGTGCAATCTCTACCTTGAGTAACTAAAGGTGATGAACCAAAAAGTGCAATCTCTATCTTGAGTTTCTAAAGGTGATGAACTAAAAAGTAGAGTCCCTGTCTTGAGTTACTCAAGGTTACTGATGTAAAATCGATTCTCTACCTTAAATCACATCTCGATCTATTTATTCTTGATTTAGCTTATACCCCAAACCTCGACAAGGTTTGAGCAATTCAGCACTGGAATCAATTTTTTGTAGTTTGCTTCTGATTCTTCGAATCCGTTTTGCTACACTATCAGGTAATATAAATATGTCTTCACTCACAACAGCCAGAATCTGTTTCTTTGAAAAAACCTGATTTGGTTGTCGTACCATCATTGAAAGAATAACAAACTCAGATGAAGTCAAATCAAGAGTCTTCCCTTTAAAGCTGATTGTCTTTGATTCATCTTTGATAATAAAGTCAGGATGGCATTTTTGTTTCCCCTCTCCTAACATATTGGAATCTTTATTTTGATTTGAATACTCCTTTGACCGTCGTAACATGGCACGGACGTGGGCAATCACGGTCCGCGGTTTCACTGGTTTTTTAAGGTATGCATCAGCACCCATTTCAAGTCCGCAAATCTCATCAATATCACTAACCCGGGATGTTAAAAACACAATAGGTATATCCCTCTTGCTCCTCATGTTTCGGCATAGCTCAAAACCATTGATATCAGGTAGATTGATATCAAGGACAACCAGATCAATATCATCATGCTCATCAAAAGTTTTAAGAGCATCGGTTCCATTGTAGGTTACCAATGGGTCCATTGACTCAAATTCACAGGTAACCCCTAGGGCATCGGCTATTGTTTTTTGATCTTCTACAATGAGGATTTTTGGTTTGGTCATAACGGGTGTATCATCCTTTAGCTACTGGCTTACTGGTATCTTGAGTATAGCCTGGACTCCTTTATCTGGGCGGTTTGTAATGGTTATGGCCCCCTGGTGTAAGGAGGCAACCTCCTTTACAAAGTTGAGCCCCAGGCCAGAACTCGCTTTATGGGTGTCTGGTCTTTTTAAGGAGTAGTATTTCTCAAATATTTTGTTCTTTGCATAGTCGGGAATGCCTGTACCAGTATCTTCAACAATAATAGAAACATACTTGTTTTCTCTGTGCACACTCACTGTAATCACGTCGTTCTCCAAAGAAAATTCAATGGCATTTTCTACCAGATTTCTGGTTGCAGAAATCAAGAGTGACCGGTCACCTTGTAAAGAAACCTCAGCAATGCTACCCTCTTGAATAGCAACCTGCTTTTGATTTCCTGTGGGTTTACTAATTCTAATAACATCTCTAACCATGGCGTCTATTTGTACAGTCTCTGTTTTTGTAAGCTCTTTTCTGCATTCGAGCCTAACAAGATCTAACAGTTCATGGATTGTACTTTTTATTGATTCTGCATCTTCGTTAATAGTATTGTTGAAACCTTTTCCCTGCTCTGTATCTAAAAATCGGTCAAGAACATCAGAGGCTGCAACAATACTACTCACCGGCGCTTTTATGGCATGGGCAAGCATTTGCACATAGTGCTCAACATATTGCCGTCCCTCTAAAGCTTGTCGCATCTCCTCAACAGCTTCACCCATGGTATCAATCTCACTGGGCTTCCCATATAAAAACCCCTTTCCCAACGATCCAACACGAGCTGTTTCCCCTTTAGCAACGGCCCGTACATGGGCAGTGAGCTTCTCAATGGGACGACTCACCCAGATTGTTAAAAATATTCCCGAAAGTGCAATAATAAGGAAGGCGATTACTACAATAAGTATAAACCGGTATTGGGTCCGTTTGATAAAATTGCCAATCAAACCCGAAGGTTTTCCCACACTAAGAACACCAACGATTGTATCTCCTACCATGATAGGTGCACCCACATAGATATAGGGTGTCCCAGGATCAAAGGGATCTTTCTGAGACGCCCGTGCTCCATAGCGCCCTTTAAGGGTTAAATACACATCATTCCATTGCGAATAGTCCTTTCCCTCATCCTTACCATTGTAAGAGTCAAAAAGAACTATTCCCTGTTTGTTGGTGATATAGACCCGATTTTCAATGTGCTCCTTTGCTTCACCATAGAGTAAAGCTCCAATCTTCCTCTGGTAAAGAGGATCAAACACATCATGTAAATTCTTATATACAACCGAGTCTCCCTCAACTGCAATCTTTGTACCCACAAGAGTTGCAAGAATACCAGCACACTCAACCAAAGACTCCTCAGTTCCCCTTAGGCTCGGAACACGGATATCAGCTACCACCCAATAGGTAAGATAGACAAACCCAACAATAGTAATAAGTATGAGACCAGTAAAGAGTCGTGCACGAATAGTGATCATTGAGGTTCCTAAGTAAATTGAAGATTATGACTTTTATAAAATAATATGAGAACTCCTATTTTGAAACTTTTAGGCTCTGGTCCCGTTTGTGAGAGGGGGAGTATAAAATTCTGAATGCAATACCATTACTGTTATGTGGCCTGGGTTCTCTGGAGGCTGTGTCATAATTATAAAATGTTGTCATTGCGAGCGTAGCGCGGCGATCTCATTTTACCATTCATTCAACCCTCACCCCCAGCGAGAACATCCTGCACTGCAGGATCGCTGCTACTCCCATTCATAGGAGAGGGGAGTGTAAAATTCTGAATGCAATACCATTGCTGTTATGTGGCCTGGGTTCTCTGACCCAGGTTTGAAAACTGTCATTGCGAGGAGCACGTGTGGCATCTGTCCCCTGGACAGTGATTCCATTAATGTTAGAGGGGTGTGTAAATTGTCAATAAGATTTAGCGCCCTCCAACCTCCCG
>JANQEN010000140.1 GCA_028278335.1 Chitinivibrionales bacterium
TGCTATTCTCTCAAAAACAAACAATTGAGAGGCAAACGTCCATGGCGAACAATAGAAATAAAGATAAAGTAATCTTTAGTTATGTAACACCAACCAATTTAAAAGATTATCATGTATCAGGTGTCTTTGGAGGTCTTTTGCCATCAGGAAGTATTTTTTGTCAGTTTTTTTCAGACAGATTGGCAATACCTGAAAAAGAATCCTATACACTATTACCAGATGGGAGTCTTGGCAATGTACTAGATCGAAGTAAAAATGGAGACATCATAAGGACGGTTCAGGCTAACATAGTATTTAATCTATCAACCGCAAAGCAGATCATCCAATTTTTACAAGAACAAGTCGATAAGATAGAAAAGCAACTTTAAGTATCTACATGTTTATTATATTGCTTATCTTCTTTCGCTATTGCCTCTAATATTGGAGCGAGTGCGTCAGAACGAAACTGCCCTATAATGTTGCCGGCATCAACGTGAGTCCATATCGTAATCATCGCTCCTCTATCATCATACATCTTCGAGCTTTTAAGCCTATTTATAACTAGTACGACCTTTCTGCCATTTTTTAAGTTTATCTTCAAAAAACATTTCCACTTGGGCGATGGATGATGAGGCTCATACTTCTCACTGAAACTTATTGAATCCCATATCCTCTTTATTTTCCTACTATCACCAATAGAAATTTCATCTGTAACCAAAGAGTATTTTTTTCTTTTAGCATATCTATCTATGACAATTGACTTAATATCTTCATTGTTGATTTTATTTAACTCGAGTATAGTTGCAACAGAATGATCTTTTTCCTCGTACCAGTGATAAAATGAGACTGCAATAGCAGCGATTAATAAAAAAACTCCTATAAAGATAAAAAATATGTGACTATCTTTTTTTGAGGCAATAAATTTCATCACAGATCATTAATCTTTCGATATACAAACTTGTACACAAGCAAATCATAGTCATTACCCATAAAACTTAAGATAATATCAGCTATTGTTACCTTCGGCACTAACGTTACGTGTTCTAATCAAAATCAAGCCGGTTTAAGATCGCATTTTTAGGATCTAAAATGTAGCCTAAAAAAGGTATCGTAAACTTCGGTTTTGACCATTTTGTATCAGATGCGGACACATTCCACGACAAAGGAGAAACTCCAACAGTTAATGCAGCGCTATATGGTTTGTTGTCGTCAATTAAATTTATCTCATTTAGTACTGCCTTGGGATTAAAGGTCTCGGCCAAAGAATCAAGAGAACTATCAACTGAATCAGGATCAATATAGTTACTTGAGTTTTCTCGTGTTGCGGATATTGAAACCCCCGCATCGAATGGTAAGCCTGGGATTCCTACCGCTGCATTCAATCCAAAGGAACGCCCTGCTAAATTTTCATTCTCACCTAAATTATATACATTTCCGGCAAATACTTGAATTGCCGGATCTACAAGCCCAACTTCAGGTCCCTGGAACCCAAAAAACGAAACATCCCCAGTTTCAGAATTTATTGCAATAGCTACACCTCCTGTCCAACCAAGACCTAACCCAAAATCTTTATTAATTCCAATAATTCTTGCATCTGGAATTGATCGTGTCCATGTGAGTTTAGCGGCATCAATTGCCTTTGAAACAAATGCTGATACACGGTTAAATATTTCTTTTGGTGATGTTGTGATGCTTTGCCCTTCTAAATCTTCCCAGTGACAACGTGTCACATCTATTTGTGGTCCAAACGTATTATCAGGTTGCTGACGATGAGAAACCATCAATTCATATGGTACTCGTCTCCGCAAAGCCTCTTCCTGATGGGGGGATATTAACTCAGATGGATATCCATCCAACGGGGCTTCCGCCTTCCTCTGCTCCGCAAAATACTCTTGCAACTCAGCATCAGACTTGTTGTATGCCTCCTTGGTAGCCTCGGAAATCGGTTTCCCCGGACCAGGTTCGATCAGAGAGATCTCCTGATCTATCTGAAGCTTTCTTGGATCCACGCCAGGATTCTCCTGCATCAGAAGCTGGGTTTGCTCAAGGATTTGTGCATCAGATGGATCGGATACTCCGCTTTTGACCAGCTGATCACGGGCAATGCCCCAGAATGTATCGCCTGATTT
>JANQEN010000152.1 GCA_028278335.1 Chitinivibrionales bacterium
TTCAGTTTCACCTAAACGGTGAACCAGTATTTGAGGGCAAGCAGTAACAAATGTACTCACGTGATCTTGCTGACTCCCCCTTTGTATCTTGTTTTACCATAAAATGTTATTCTAATGCAACGCAATAGAAATAAATATATAGCTTTATTCTATTGCATAATCTGGGTTTAAAGCAGTTCGATTCTAATTGTAATAGACAATCGACCCCTGGGTTACCTGTGAGAGGTCCGTATTCTCCAATGATGAATTGATAAGAGTGGCTCCATGCAAATTTGCCTTGTAAAAGCTGGTGTTCTGGATAAAGGCATTTTCCAAGCAAGAAAAGCTCAGGTCGGCAAAGGAAAGATCCACATTAAGAAGCACAATGCCCGATAAGTCCAAGAAGGAGAGAAAGGCTCCCTGGAGATTGATCCGACTTCTGTTGTTTTTCTTAATCCAGCTATTCCAAATAGCAATATTGTTGCTATCAATAGCCACCTTAAGAATTTCAAAATGATAGGGATCGCCGTGAAAGGATTGATGGTCCTGGCGTTCATCATTGATGTCAAAGGTGTGTTTGAGATGATTTGGCATTAAGGCTGTTCCTTTAAAGAGAGTGTACGTTTCAATATTTAGCTATTTTTGAACTATAATAATACCATTAGATTGTTTTATTGCAACAAGAAAATTAATTTAATTTTTAGTTTTTTTCTGCGCCTAGTTCAAAATGTAAGGGGGTAAATATAGTGCATACCACCATGGTTAGGAGGATCAATTTATTATTATATAAAAATAAAATGATATGCTTTCACAAATGTTTAAATCATTATGAAATGTAAAGGTTTCTTAGTGGTATGTGATCTCCCTCTCTGCAAAGAATCAAATAATAACAGGCCCGGGAGACCTAAAAAATAAATTGCATTTGAAAAGCTGCAATACCGTGAACAAAAGAAGTGTTATCCCCCGGTAAGGAGTAAACCTTTCTATTGTCATTAATACCCAGGGTGTAACGAAATTCCAGTGAACCAAAAGGCCGGTCATAGGAAAAAAACTTTCCAATTCCCAAGGAAAATGTGGGAATCCAGTCCTTGTCAGTAACGGTAATTGGTTGCTTAGTGTTCTGATAAGTAAAGGAGCGGGTGCCCTTAAGTTTCTCATAGACAAAGCAAGGCCCCGCACCAATCATGAAGAATAGGGACCCAGCATCTCCACCAGGTCGAACAAGGAGTTCTGTTAAAAGGGGGAATGAGAAATGTTGATACAATTCTCCACTATCCTTTTCCTGACCAATAATTCTTTGGTTGACATATACATCACGTTCAAAATCCGCTAAAACACTACCAATAGGAGAGAGTCGTATCCCCACATGCTCCCGTAGGGTAAGGTGTTCATTTATGGAAAAGAAAAGATCACCATTAAGTTGTAAGGTATACGTAGCAGAGGCTTTGGGATAAATAACATAGCTGAGAGGAGTTATGCCAAGACCAAGGGAGAGTTTTTTAGATGCAAAAGGCTCTGTAATCTCATCGGTAGTAAAAAATGCCTTAGCTGACTCAACAAAGATGATTTTAAAAAGCTCACCCACGAGGCAACCAATAAAGGAGCAGTCATCGCTATTATCCTCAGAACTGTCCCTAACTATGACACGGCCATGATCACTCTTCTTTGGCACTAACCGGGTGTTGCTGCGCGTTGTGTCCGATTCTGCAAGGAGTATGGCACATAAGCAAAGCATACTGAGCCAGATGGTGTGCTGTTTTTTCATGGGGGCATATATCCTTGTGTTCTCTTTCAATGTGATATCAAGCGATCATTGATCGCCTGATCCCTATCCTCCTTTACGATTGTCATTGGAGGAGTATGGGTTTGTGTACCTGCATTGGTATTAGGTAGGGAAATAACATTTGGTAAAGCAGTAAGCAAACGAGGATACTTCTTACGTGCCTCTCTAATTTTTGACATAGTGCGTATCTCAACCAATATCTGATTAACCGCGCTTACATGATTGCTCATTTTTATTGTATCGAATGTGGCAAGGATCGACATATACTGCAACAATCGTTCAATCGATTCAGCGCATAAGCCCATGACCTGCTTCAGTGTATGTTTTTTACGTTCCCCCTTTCTTTTGGTCCTTTGCAAAACCGTGGCATCAAACTTCTTCTGTGTGGTATCAAGTTCCTCAAGAGCTCTACCCAATTCTAAGATGGTAATATGTTTTTGAAAGGTGTCAGTGTTAAGCTGTCCAATGAGAAAGGTGACTTTATTACTAACAACCTCCATTCCTAAGCGAGAGGGTTTACTCAAATGTTGATCAAAGAGTTGGGTGAGTAATAGGCCAGCTTCTCTCTTTTGGTCATCGAATTGGTTTTCAGAATGTGCATAGGCGAGGTGACGGATAAAGTGAAGAATCTGTAGTCGCTCTTGATGACAGGTATGGACCTTTTGGGTAAATTCATTTTTTCTATTAAGCTCCTTTTTGTGCTGTAAAAGGTCTACATCCTCCTTTAGTTTCGCACAGAGCTTTTGGAGAGTATTGTTTTTTCCACTCATCACTTTACAATGGTAAAGAAGACGGCGGGCAAGAATGATAAGCTCAGCGGATGAATAAATCGTCGGCCGGAAGGGGAGAATTAATCGTTGCATGGGATACCTCCTATACTTGTTACACTATCTGGATCAAAACAAATGCATGTCGATTAAGTAACTCAGTATCCCTAATACGTATTAATGGAATAAATTATTGTTCCTTTATTCAATTTTTTTAAGGAATAGATAATCGCAAATTTAATTGAATGAATTGAACCAGTAAAAAGAACCAACTAATAGCCCTACAAGCCACTTGAAGTAATAATTCTAGAAAAAGATTTAATTTCTGTGATAAATCCGGTGTATTCCAATCAAATTATACTTTCCTCCAATTGCCCTCACAGACCTCGCTCCGAAGATAAAAAAATCCCCGTACATTGAATTGAAGTATCAATGAAAAAAAATTACTTTAGCATTGTATAGGTTCAGGAGTCTTGGTTGGATTTTTGTTTGTATTTTTATCATCGCCATGCAATAGGGTAGAATATTTTTTATTTTGATCCTGATGACTCATCTATAATTGGCGCTTCGATAACTCGCCCTATGGGCTCGAACAGATCTTCGTTTTTCCCAAATATCTATACGGTGCGATTGAAGGGGGAAAAAATTATCTGCAAATGTACTATTAGGACTTTTTTAACTAGGAAAATTAGTTTTTTATCTGGAGGCTAGTAGATACCGGTGAATATAGATGAAATATATATGTTTAATTCTTCTTTTTCTTTATCTTTATCTTTGAAACCAGAGACCTAAAAAAGAGGGCGCCTTTAGTTGGCTCCTCAGGTATTGAGAGGAGGGGGATATTATCCTCTAAGGAGAGAACCACATTACGGGTAAGAATATTGAGCTGTTCTGCTTCGGGTATGACATAGTTCAATTTAAGCTTCTCTTTGTCAGCATAGTGCCATACCTCTTTACCGTCCCCTGTTTTAAGGGTTGCCTTATAGCAGAGATGACAATCCTTCATGGTTGCAGCAACTTTTGCTTGATCTTCCTCTGAGAGCCGGGGACCGGTTTCCCGGGGATCAACCTCAATCACCGCTTTAACGCCAAAGGAGGTAGAGACAATTGTCCGTTTCACATGGGTCATAGAGGAAGAGTCAAACTCCTCTTTGGGTTTGTTAGTTTTTGCAAATATATCATCGTAATCCTGCTCAATATCCTGACGTTTCTTCTTTTCTTTATTTTGAATTTGACGGTTGATGGTACAAAATTCACTGATGGATAGGGTAAGAACATAATCTGCATTATGGGACGATTGCTGAAGAACAAAATCACCGCGCTCCTTGGAAAATAGCTCCAAGCGAGGCATAAGTTTACTTTCAATCGAATCAGTTACAATAGGAAGAACAGAGGACCCTGCTTCTAAGGAGAAGGTAATCTTAGCCGGGTTTTCCCGGGAATAGGTACTGAGAAAGGTCTCTTCCTCAATACAACCAACAGAGATGGCGATAAGCGCAAAAGCACAAAGTAAGTTTTTCATAAGAATCTGTTCATCGCCCCGATAATAATTATTATAACAAATTATTTGGACTAAATGTTTTTTAATTAAGAGGGAAGTGTTATTTTAACCTCAAATTGGTGTAATTAATTAACAAAATGCTGTGAGGTGTACCATGAAACAACCCCATATAGCCTTATCTATCAACCATTCCGAGGATATTGATAAGCTGTATAAGGATATCTTTGGTATGGAGGAGGTAAAATCCTTTGTGTTGGATCGGTCCCTTTCAAAATCAATCTTTACTATTGATCAGGATGTGTCTGTGCAATTGCTAAAGAGAGGAGAGGTTCTTTTTGAGCTCTTTATTACTGACAAAATCCAACCAATGACCTTTAATCATGTCTGTCTTGCCTTCTCTGATAGAAAAGAGGTATGTAAGGCTGCACAACTGAGTGGTTATACAGTCATTGAGAAGCAAAAAGGGCAATCCACACTGCTTTTTATTAAAGATAAAAGTAATAATATCTTTGAATTAAAAGATATAGGTTCATAAGTTACCTCTCCTTATGGGCCTTAAGGCAAAGCAGTCAATAGTTACCATATCTGTGGGGCATATGTTCCATGATATATACACAGCCTTTTTAGCACCTCTCTTGCCATTATTAATTGATAAGTTTCACCTCTCGCTCTTTTATGCTGGATTTATGGAGCTTGCTCTTCGCGGACCATCCTTGCTCAATCCTATTGTGGGTGTCATTGCAGATCGAGTCTCTATTCGCTACTGCATAATTGTTGCACCAGCTATTAGTGCCCTCTTTATGAGTCTATTAGGTGTGGCACCCTACTTTCCTATCGTCTTGATTCTTCTTTTAGCAACCGGCATTAATGCCACCTTTTATCATGTACCATCACCAGTACTTATCAAAAAAATTGCCCCAAAAAAAACCGGCGCAGGTATGAGCCTCTTCATGTTTGGTGGCGAATGTGCGCGCACTGTGGGACCCTTACTTATTACCACCGCAATCTCTCTTTGGGGACTGGAAGGCTCCTGGCGTGTCATGCCCATAGGCATGGTCGCTTCGCTTTTGCTCTACTGGAAACTAAAAGATCTTTCAATCGACACCCACACTCATTCCTCAGATAAAACCTCTGGTGTGAGAAGTACAATCAAACAGTATGTGCCACTCCTTGCAATTATAAGCTTTTATGTAGCCTGTAGAGGAGGGATTAAATCGGGCATGGTACTCTATTTGGCAAAGTATATTGCCAATCAGGATGGTTCCTTATGGTTGCAGGGAATTGCCATATCAACGGTACAGTTTGGTGGTGCTTTGGGTACCCTGCTTGCAGGATTCGTTTCCGATAGAATTGGAAAGTACACGACTCTCCTTATTGCGGGCATTGCGAATCCTTTGTGCATGTGGCTCTTTCTGTTTTCACCGAGCTCTTTTATGATTCCCGTGCTAATTGTGATGGGCTTCTTTTTATTTGCCCCAAGTCCGGTTATGCTTGCTCTCATTCAAGATGTCTCCTCAAATAGACCAGCCTTGCTTAATAGTCTTTATATGACCTTGAGCTTTGGCATTAATTCAGCGATGGTATTACTAGTTGGTTTTGTGGGAGATCGAATTGGGCTTGCGCAAACTTACAAATTCTTCTCCTTTGTAGCAATTTTAGCAATTCCAGTAATTTTTTTAATGGCTCGATTAGGACCAAAGAGCAAATAGGGAAGAGTTAATCAAAGAGTATCCCTAAATTCTTGTTGTCATTACCCCGTTTGATGGCCTTAGAGGTGCTTTGCAGCGAAAAATCTAGTGATCGTCTTTTCGGTGCAGAAAAGAGCGGATCAAAGGAGAAGTTTTCCTGTAGGACTGTAAATTGTCCTCGATGATTTGAGTATAAGTTGTTGTGGGTAATGGTTACAGAGTGATCTACTGGCTCAATTTTTAAGCCCCGAGCATAGTTAGAGGCAATGATGTTGTTTTCAATGCTGATGGCAGCATTACCATTAAAGGTTATACCATTATTGGTATTGTAGGCAATGGTGTTGTGGTTAATTGATTGTGCACCAGTACGAATATCCAAGGCTTGGATTCCAGAGCCACCATTATAGACAATGATATTGTTCTCAATGAGCGGCAAGTCGCCCATACAGATAATTCCGGAGCCACGGTTTTTGTAAATCTTACATTTTTTAATGGTATTTCCCTTACCTCGACTGATAATACCGGCATTACCATTGCGTATCTCAAGACCCATGATCGTGCTCTCGGAAGCAATGGTGATCACCTCTCCCCGTCCTTTACCATCAATCACTGCTTTAAAGAGTTCTCGCGAGGCAAGAATAACACCGGGTTGTACTGTAAGGTGCTCTTTATAAACACCATTACTCACCCAAACAGTATCGCCAGATTTTGCTTTGACCAGTGCTTCGGTTATGGTCGTGATGCCTGGGGATGGTACCACAATCGCCTTTGCCCCATAACTACATTGTAAAACAAGAATTATAATAACGATAACGCTCAATATATTCAAATTGTTGTCTCTTTGTTTGATCATGGAATATTGGTCCTTGTACTACTATTCTTTTGTATAGTCGTTCTATTTGGATTGTTAGTTCAATTATAAAAATAGTAATAAGTTGACAGGGTATTAAGTACTTTTAAAAATTAATTTTCACTACCAGAATAATTTTATTGTTGTCCTATTTTAAATCTATAAAAGTCGTAGAGACTCTGTCCGCAGAGTGTTTGCGAGGAGGGCAAACATGACAAGACGCCACCTGACCTCTCCCCCAGCCCCTCTCCCACAGGGAGAGAGTAGCAAAGGAAATATGGAAATTAATTTTATGTCACCTAGATATTTGCTTACTCGATAACTCGCCCATTGGGCTCGAACAGATCTTCGCTCCTCCCAAATATCTATGTGGTGCGATTGAAGGGGATGAAAAGCGCAAATTAGGAATGTAACGGAAGGTGAATTTTAATGTTTCATTAAAACATTGCAATAATAATAGGGGGAGTCAGTAAGATCACCTGAGCACCTGCGTTACTGATTGCCCACCAACTCTGGTTCGCCGGTTAGGCGAAACTGAGTTGGTGGATATAAGCAGTTCAAAGGTGCGAGGGAAGCTTACTGCGGGGGGTATCCCCCCGACTAAAACTGACAATTAAAAGTTATCTTCTCTTTTTATCCAAAGAGTGCGAAAGATAGTCATAGGTCATAAAACTATCCTTTGTCTTTTCTGTAAAGGTCGTGTCATAGGTAGGTTTGACGTTCTTTTCCCACTCTTCCTTGCCGTTCTTTACAATAAGGCTTGTATAGATCTGGCGGGTGCATTTCTCTTTGTCAATTTTAATAAATATGGTGTCACCAATGAGGTCCCAGGTACCAGAAGAGACAAACTCCCAATCCTCAATAAGGTTGACCTGGCTTTTTCCCTTTTTACTCTCTCTGGTTTTAACGGTTCCATCTTTTTGAAAATTAAAGATCCGCTTCCACACAGCATTGAGTGACTTATCCATGGGGGTCTCTACACTTTTCCATACACCAATAATTTTGGGTCGAAACTTTTTCGCCTTTGCTTCGTTCTCTAAGAAAATGGGAAAGAGTGTGTTGAGTTCTACCAGTTTATGGCGCGCTTGGAGAAGCCAGTTTTGACTGATAAAGGAATCGATGATGACAAAGATACTGTCTACTGCCTTGATATGGAGGCCGGTCAGCTTTTCCTTCTGGGTGGTTAGCTCTTTGTGTAAGGAGTCGATAAAGGGACGGTTCTCTTCCATCTTTGCACCAAGCCAGGTCTCTACATTGTCAACAAGGAGGTTCATTGAATCGTTGTACTTGTTGCACATGCGCATGTTTCCTGACATTTTGCATGCCTTAATTTGCGCCATTAACACGCGGGGAACCGTGAGCATGGTGTCAGGAACACCTTTTGATTCTAAGGTGTTGATCCGGTCTTCTGTGACTTTTAGCTTTTTGTCGCTTACATTGGAGCAACTGGAAAGAAAAAGTAAAAGAGACAAAACAAACAGAACGCATATCAGATGGATTTTAAAAGCTTTCATAGGGGCCGCCCTTGTCAATTGTGTTGGATTGAGGGTACTAGTTCTAGTTACCCGTGGTATATATGGCTATTGGAAACCCTATTCACGCTCTCTAATCAGTATAACCATACAGAAATAAAGTAATTTACCCCTACAGTACAGTCAAACAAATATCAAAAAGTGTCTGAAATTGCATATCCAATTGAAAATGAGAAATATTCTGTGCAATACACCTTCGTATTATTAGAACCTTTAAAAATTGAATCTTTAGCGCAATAGATTCGTTGTTATGTTTGGTAACCTAATACATATCAATGAGATGGGCGATGCTTAAAAATAATTTCATCAACAATTGGCATGGTTAATGCTTCCTCTACTGGTAAAAAAGTAGCAACATAATAACTATGGGGATCTGTATGAAAGAATGTAATAAAAATCTGATTAAAGTTCTTGAGTATGTAAAGGATCTGTTGTTTCTTGCTGATAAGGGAGACCTAGAGCGAGAAGATGGCGGATGTGGTGTCATTTATGGCCTTATTAGGGACAGCGCCTATAAAATTAGAACAGAGACAATCAAAGAGATTGAGCAGCATAAGGCTAAGGGTATGTGGGATGTAGACGAAGTGCGCCCATCTTCTCGCGTTTCTCCAGTAAGAGAAAAGAGGATTGTTCAATCACCCTAGGATAGTGAAATATTTAAGTTCATCAAGCATAGAAACATTGATTATAAATTGTTTTCATTTGTAGAGTAAAATAGTATATTCACGTAAGGGTATATTTGCCCTAAATTTATGAAAATGACACGATTAAAGTCCCCCAAGGAGGAGTTATGATTTACAATGCAGAAGAGATTTTTGATATTGGAATTGAAATAGAGAAATCAGGAAAAAAATTTTATACAGCTGCCGCAAGTCTTGCCGAAGATGAAGATCTAAAGAAGTTTTTTAAGGAGTTGGCTGATTGGGAAGACACCCATGTAGAGCTTTTTGTAAAACTCAAGGCTGACATTGCAAAGGATACGACTGCTACGATGGAAGGTGAAGGATATACTGATGAGGCTGAGCGCTATTTAAAAGCTGCGGCTGATAGTCACATCTTCAAGAGAAATTTGGATATTCCTGCAATGGTAAAGGGATGTGAATCACCCTTGGATGTTCTTAAATTGGCCTTACAATTTGAGAAGGACTCAGTCGTACTCTATAATACCATGATGGATATGGTTCCCGAAGACTTGGGCCAGACCCATATCACAGCTCTTATCAATGAGGAGTTGAAACATGTGGCAATTATTCAAGAGCAGATTGCCATTTACTAGGAGCGACAATTGTGTCTAAGAAAGCATTAATCAGTGATATTCATTCGAACCTAGAGGCGCTTTGCGCTGTTTTCAATGATATTGATTCACTTGCTGTTGAGGATATTCTCTGTCTTGGCGACATTGTTGGCTATGGTGGAGCTCCAGCCTCTTGTATTGATCATATCATGAAAAGGGCTCGATTTTCATTGATGGGTAATCATGATTATGCTCTAATTAATAATACCAAGGGATTCAATCCTCTTGCTGCAGAGATGATTGAACACACGCGAAAACAGTTAAAGCCAAAAGAGAACAATTTAGAGGCGCTTCCAGAGACTTTAGAGCCCCATTACTACACCTGTTCCTGTAAAGAGGAACGCCCTCATTGCATGGTAATGGATCATACCCCTGGCTCACGATGGGATTTTGAAAAAAGCCTCAAACAGAAGGTGGTAGAAGGTACCATTACTTATGTACATGGATCACCACTGGATCCTGTTATGGAGTATGTCTATCCCAACCTCTTTGAACGCCTCTGGAATCCAGATCGATTGGAGCAACTCTTTGAAGAGGTGTCATGGCTTTGCTTTTGTGGACATACTCATATTCCCTGTGTTATTGCCTCGGATATGAGTTGTGTATATCCCTGGGAGAGGGATTATGAGCCTGTTTCATTGGATCCAAATCTTAAATACATTATAAATCTTGGTTCTGTTGGACAACCCCGTGATCGTGATACCCGTTCCAGTTACGTGGTATTAGATGAAGATAATCGGACGGTAAGCTGGCGACGGGTTAGCTATAATATTGATGCTGCCATGGAGAGAATTGTTGGCCTCTGTGGACGAGAGAATTGGTGCTCTGCCCGACTGATGCTTGGAAGGTAATAATAAAGGAGAAGAGAAGATGATTACTGTGAGAACAATTGCTATTGGAATACTCTGTTCTTTGATGTTTGTAACGGTCAATGCAGAGCAATATGCTGAATTTATTGATGTGCTTGAGGCTCTGACACCAAAGGGTGGCATGCGAGATGAAAAGGAGCTTGTCCTTACCAAGGAGCAGGCAAAAAAGATTAATAAGCAATTCAACACGGATTATGATAATAAGGAGACCTTTGCCATCCATCAATTTATGGATGATCAATATGAGATTACCGGTTACATTCTACGCCTAAAACGGGTCATTGAAGAGTACGAATCGGAACATGATTTTATCATTCACTTTGATAAGAATAAATCGCTTTTAAAATCAGCTGATCTTTTGGAACTTAATGATGAATATGCAGAATTGGTTAAAGAGGATGACACCTTTTTTAACCAATTTAAGGATGTGGCCAATGTGGATAGCCTTGTTGTTGGCAAAACTATCGATGGGGTCACTGAGGCAACCATGACCTGTGAGCTTACCTGTGAAACGGTCAAGCTTGCAAAATATCTATTGAATTTATTAAAAGAGTAGTACTCATCTCTTACCCCAAAATCAAGGAGATTTTATGGAATCGATCTGGCAATTAGCAAAGAATATGGAACAGGAGGGTATAGAGTTCTATCGTAAGTTGTCAGAGGATACTGCAATCAGTGAATTGGCTGGAGTGTTTTACTTTCTTATGGAACAGGAGAAAGTCCACCTTTCAGTTTTTACTGACATGGAGCGAGGAATGATGATGCAGTCCCGTGATCGTCATAGTGCTAAGGATACCGCAAAACAGATTTTTCCAAAAATTGCACCAGCCTTTAAAGACATTGAGAATAAATTGAGTGCCATCGATGCATACCGAAAAGCTGAAGAAGTAGAGAGAAAGAGCGTTGAGTATTACACCTCTTTACTACCTCAGGCAGAGAACGAGCAGCAAAAAAAGGCTTTGGAAATGATTATCGAAGAGGAGCGTGATCATGAATCGATCATGCAATCCATAGCTGACTTTGCTGAGGATCCTTCAAAGTGGATTGAAGATTAGAGTGTTATAAAAACATTGATGTAATAGCAAGCCTTACTGATGGTTTTAGACGCTAAACTATAATGATTAAGCATAAAGTTCGTCGGGATACTGCCCGACAGCAGCCATACTTTCTTTGCTTGTGCAAAGAAAGTATGCAAAGAAACACACCCCGCAATCGCCCTTATCGCATAGATATTTGGCGCTTCGATA
>JANQEN010000175.1 GCA_028278335.1 Chitinivibrionales bacterium
GACTCTGAATCAGCCGATTGATGTTAGTTTTGGAATCCAATATAAACTATTAAAGATGATCTATTTTCGAGGGGGTTTTTCCACGAGTCTTGATGTGAAAGATCGCGATTATCGAGATTTTGATTTCTCTTTGGGATTAGGAATGCGGTACTCTCGTTTCGGCTTTGATTATGCCTGTCCCATTACCTCGAGCAACCTGGGAGTTAGTCATAAAATCTCGGTCGTCTTTAAAATGCCGAGAGGTTAAGGAGCATCTTTACTAAGATCTATTCAATTAATTGATTAATAATTGTTGCCTCTTCGCAAGTCATTGAGTCTGTCAAACGAGTTATACTGCTGAAACTTTCTTAAGGCCTCATCCTCTTTATTTTTTCGTTCATCCTCTTTCTCAAGATAGATGTTCACCCAGAAGCCCAGGAGTCCTGCAATGAGAATGAGTATGAGATAAAATCCAAATACCGGAGAAAAAAGCTTTTTTCTTTGTTTTTTTAGACCCATTCGAAGACGCTCGGAAAAGGGGATTTTTTCTTCGGATTGGCTTTTTTGTTGCGACAACTTTTCACGAGAATCTAAGTAACGGGGCAATGCTTCATCAAGAGTATTAAGAAATTCTGCATCACTAAACATTGCAGGAAGTGTTGTGGTGTTTTCCTCAACAAGTTGCGCTGGAATGCTAATTTTTTTTGCAGAATCATTTAGTAGAAATACCAGTGGTTTACATTGGCCATTAACAAGTGTTTGCATGCTTTTTGCATTGATGCTTTTTAAAAATTTTAATGTAGTCACCAGGATATCATAGGTGCCGATCTGTGATAGTTTTATAAGTGATGATTGGTCTTTTGCATGATCGATGGCATAATCTCGAGTATCACCAATTTCCTTTACCTTTTGAAACAGATCTTCATCAGAATGAGCAACGATAATATGAATGAAATCTTTGGGGTAGATTTCACCTTGCGGTTGTTGAATATGTAATCGTTCGAGGCGAGGACTACCTAAACCACGCAAGACAGCATCTCGTACTTCGTCAAGTTCAAAGGGAATTTTAAAAAGCCGGAATACTCCTAAGCCCCTCATTTTGTCAAAGACGCCTTGGTTCACAACATCGGACAGAACAATTATCTCTGTACTATCTTGTGAGGATTTGATGTTCTTAATTAAATCAACACTGCTGAGCGGAGAGAGAAACATATTCATGATGACAAGGTCTAATTTAAAATTCCTCACGATTTCCATTGCTTCAACGCCATCAGGTGCTTCAAATACCTTTAAGTCCAACTTTGCTAATACTAATGAGATGGCCTTACGAATGGTAATGTCTTGCTCAACGATTAATATACTCTTCTGTTTTTGCATTCCTTGCTCGATTATTCAAATAGGTCTGGTAAATATTTTTGGCAACAATATTTTAAAGGTATTTAAAAAATCTATCTAAAGATGAACAGGAAATAAAGCCATGCATGTCTTCGGTAATGTTTGCGATATAAATAGTTCCCTCTATGTTACCGATTTTCTTGATCACTTTAGTAAGAGCAGCAAGACCTGCGCTGGTTATGTAGGTCGTTTCTAAAAAGTCAAAGACAACGTCTTTTTTATTTTCAGCAATAACTTCATTGACAATAGTATCAATCTGATTGTCGATCATATCAAATGGACCAATCACTTTTATAGAATCTATTCCATTGTAAGTCTCTTTTTGTACATTCAGCTTTGGTGGTTGCATTTTATCCTCCCTTACTACTAACGTTTTCTGGCTGAGGTGCATCGGATGTTAAATTTTTCTCTTGATCTTTAGCCATTTGTAAATGAGATAGAGAAACCATCAAACCGGCTATGCACCAAAAGGGCTCGGCTATTCGAACTATGATAAAGGTATTTGCTGTTAATGCGTGTGCCATCATAGCCCAAAAAGCAGCATAAAACCCAATTGTCAACCCTTTTAACCTTGGCGAAAAATCTATGCGAGTGGCTTTTCTAATTATATTATGAACACCGACAAGTAACCAGAGAAATGTGACAGAACCTAATATCCCAATCTCGATTAAATTTCTGAAAAACTGACCATCGATAAATCCAAATCCAGTTATACCAAATCCAAACAAGGGATTTTTTAAGAATTTTGACAGAACTAATTTATATGAAAAGAGTCTTGCAGAACTTGAGGTGTCCAAAAAAACCGAGCCAACTTGAACCTGTTGGCCGACGCGACGACTTTGAAAAAAGGTGAAGCTTATTCTTTCCTGAACTATATCAGGGAGCACAAAGGGCACAATAAGTAAGGCAACCAGAATAAAGGCAAAAAAGATTCCCTTCCTCTTAGTAGAGATAAAAAGGACGAAAAGGGCTGTAATGGCTGAAAGCCAACCACTTCTTGATATTGAGAATAAAAGCACAACAAGGAAAATTGGGAGGATAATTGCAATGAGGTTTCGCTCAAGTTGTGATTTTGAATGTAACATTACTCCAACCGCTACCGATGCCATAAGTACTAAATAGCCACCTAAGGTGTTCCGCTCGGGTTCCTCTCCTTCAAAAGGTGCTGACACGTCACCTCCAGTAAGAACCATAAATAGCCCATAAAGACAGATGATTCCAAAAACGATGAGTAGTGAGTTTAAAAGCTGGTTAATATCCTCTTCTTTTCGAACGTAATTTACTACAATAGAAAAAAGAAAGAAGTATTCTACCATTTTTAAAACAAAGAAAAATCCAGCCAAGGGATTTACATTACCATTCATCGCTCCCAAAGTCGTTGAGATAGCCGCAACCGCAGAAAAAGCCATTATTGGTTTGTTAATTGGATTCTTTAGCATAAGGCCGAGGTCAGAAAAGACGGCCATTCGTGCAAGCCACCCAATTGTAATAATTAAGAGGAGGATATCATCAAATCGGAGGGTCACCTCTCTTTTTACTGTTTGAGCAACCCCAATTTCAGGAGACAATAACATAGAAAAAACTAATAGAATGAGGGATAGTCTAATACTGGAGAAGCAGATAATAAAGAAGAGGACCGCTAATATCCCATATATGATGATACTCTGGTCTTCAACAACAACTTGGTAAAGTAATAAAACTCCAAGGATAAAGATAGCTGGCACTAAAAGAGTTATCCATAAAAGATTCTTTTCTTGTGAAGAAGAAAGTGCCATGAATCTAAACAAGCCTTTTTTCAGTATTGTAAGCAAAGCTGATACATTGACAAGATTGAAAAATATTGTGAATAGGTGCGTATAGAATACGTTGGGTAAGCAATTCCGTTATTTGGTCCTTCTATATAGTAACTTTATAGATTAGACAAATTAAGCCTGTTTCTTCTTTGATTTTTCCTTGTATTGATAATATATAGTGCCATGGGCAAATCCACTTGTTTCTGGTTTAATATCATTGAGAATAACTCCCATGACATTGGCGGAAACAGTTTCCAACCGTTCCTTGCTTAATCGCAAAGAATTCCTGGGCACCTTTCCTACCTTATATACTAAGAAAACACCATCAACTTTTTTTGATAGCACAATTGAATCCGCCACAGGAAGAATGGGCGGTGCATCAACTAACACAACATCATAGTAATTTCTGAGCTCACCCAAAAGGGTGTCCATCCTTTGCGATGTAAGCAGTTCCACTGGATTTGGCGGTTTTTGTCCATAAGTAATCAGGTTTAGATTTTCCAATCCAGGAACATTCATTACTTCATCCATTGACATACCACCAAGTACTAAGTCAGTCACTGACCGGACACAGTCTTGCCATTTTGCTTTGTCAATGAGAACATCGGCAGTACCGGGCCCTCTTTGAAGACCAAATAACTTGTACATTGAAGGACGACGCAAGTTACATCCAATTAGCAAGACCTTTTTCCCTACTTGAGCTAGAGCTATACTCAGATTTGCACTGATAGTACTTTTTCCCTCTTGCATTGTAGCAGATGTCAACAAAACCGTTTTGACATCATTGTTATAGAAAAGGTAGTCCATGTTTGTTCTAAGGATTCTAAATGACTCAGAAGCTGGGTCCTTGGGCAGTAACTGAGTGATTAATATTTTATTGGGTTTTAGAGATGAGGCTAACTGTTTGCGCTTTTTATTAAGCATGCGGTCTTTACTTTTTGAGGACTCATCCAAAATGTGGGGAATAACGGCAAGTACCGGAAGCTTAATCGTGCGTTCAACCTCATCTATTGTTCCAATGGAAGTATCGAGTACTTCCCGTAAAATTGAAAAGATGAGCCCAAGCATCATTCCAAAGAGAACACCAATTAAGGCAACGCGGGTCACATTTTTATTTATTGGATTACCAGGAACCGAAGCCAAAGACATGATGGTTACGTCATCAACAATGCCGGCCTCAGTGATCATTGCCTCTTGATGCTTTTTGGATAATAGTGTAAAGAGCTCTTCGTTCACTTCAAGACGGCGCAATAGGCGAGCGTAAGACATTTGGTTTGTTGGAATTTTTCTTAGTTCCAATTCAATTTCTTTACTACCTAAAACAAGTTTTTCCCGTTTTTTTTCAAGGAACTCCCTCTTTTTTTGGTATTCACTTAAAATTTGCTCTTTTGTTTCATTAATTCGTTTTTCTATTTCTAGGTTCGAGGGATGGTCCTTTTTATAAAAGCTAATTTGATCCGACAATTGAATTTGCAGTTGTAAAAGCCTTTGGTTGAGCTGCTGCATTCCTGGGTCGCCATCAGTAAATTCTGAAACCCATCCCATTTTAATCGATGTTGTATCCGGTAGTATACTGTCGAGCTTTGCCTCTTCTTTTATATTAGACATTCTTCTGGCAAAATCTTTCATGCTGCCAATAGTTCGAAGCTTTTTTTCCTGAATATCAATGATGGTAAATGCCTCATCAATTTGTTCAAGTTTTTCTTGGTTTTTTAATGACTTCTGAATAGTAATCGCAGCATTTTCACTGATAGAGGGGATTTCTTGCTGCTCTTCAAAAGATCGAACTGCATATTCTGCATCACTGAGATCTCGTTGACAGCGCTCTAACTGTGATTCAATAAATTTGTTTGTATTGGTGGCGTGCAATTTTTTAATAAATCGACAAAAATCTCTATAGGCATGAGCAACAGAATTGGTAATACTTGCCGACTCTTCGGGATCATTTGAGGTAACTTCGATTTTAATAATGTTGGTATTACCGGTAATTGAAGTTGATATTTTGGATCGAATAGAATGCAATACGCCTAGCGTCCTATTATCAGAGGGGTATTCGTCACTAGAAACAGAGTCGGGAATACGCCCCATTCTTTTTGCTGCACGTATCAAAACAGGATAACTGGTGATCACCTTTGTCTCTGTTTCAATGTTATCCCAAGCCCCATAATAGAGCATGGATTCCATTCCTAATCCAGCCATGGTATTGCGGTCAACTTTAACGGTAGCAGAGGTTTTAAAAGATGGCTTTTTGATTTTTACAAAAAAGATACTAAAACAGAGTGAGAGTACAATCGTTAATATAACAATTTTATATCTTTTTCTTAAAACCCGTTGCAAATCAGTAATATTAAATTCGTACTGCTCCAAAATTACATTCCTTTTTTTATCTATAGATATTTTGGATAAATAAATAGTATGGCAGGGCTTGAGCCAATACAGTAAGGGTTTCTCGCAAGCCAGTAATAAACCGTCGCGGAACAAATATGATATCTTGATCTTGGAGGACAATATTGTTATAAACGTTACCTGCAGAAAAAATATCCAACAAATCGATTGAGTAAATAGTTACTTTGTCACCAACTGTTCGAACGACTTTTATAGATCTTTTATAGGCATTGTCACTGCAACCGAGTGCTTGTGAGATCGCGTCGAGCAAGCGATCACCGGGTCTGAATTTTACAGCACCCGACTTCATGACTTCACCAAAAACATATACTCGCGGTTCATACTGCTTCTCTAATATCATTATCTCGCAATGGGGAGCGACAACAAGCTTCGAAAACTTTTGCTCAATCAACTGCTCTGCATCAGCTACTCGCATCCCCTCTAATTTTATCTCTCCTATGGGAAGAAGAAATATTTTACCTTCCTTATCAATCCGTTTCATCTCAATCCGGCTCTCTTGACTCACCGGAAGTTTCTCGTATATAGTTAGTTGAAGACGATCGCCAGTCATGAGCAACTCGGTTTGAAGACGTGCACTCATTGCTTCTTTATCGTCAATGTGCATATCATTGCTGACAAGTTGCATAAGGTCCTGTTTGTTGATTTCGATTTTACTACTACTTTGTGTCGGTGGAGAGACTCGCTTCGCACAACCTGTTGACAAAATCAAAATGCCTATAAAAAGAACGTATACTATTTTTCTTACAACCATGATCATCACTTTATCCATTCAAGCCATTGATTTATGATATATTATCAATATCGGCTTGTTTTAATAAAAACATAAGTCCTTTTAACTAATAATATTATACGATTATGTGGATTGCTTGGCCACCTCTAAAATCTGCTTGTTCAGATGTAAACAAATAGGTACAACGTAAATTGAACATGTTGTATTTAATTTTAAATTCAAACTACATGTGGTGCTTTTTAGAATAGCATTATCTGTTTTAATAGTCTGAAATCATTGTACATAAAAATTATCGTTTTGCAATAATAATGAAATTGTCACCTCTATTTTCTTTGGCTAATGAATCTTTTGAGTCAAAAGAGGTAAAATAGTCTTTTCTCTCTTTTACTTTTACAATTGAGTCATTTAGTACTTCAGATAGGGTACGATTTTTCTTACCATTTTTTGTGGGTAAACAGTGAAATAGTTTGTCACTCATGGAATGCATGTTTAATCGATAAAGAAACAGTTTAACCATTTCTAAAACTTTGCGTGTTGAGTTTTGACCTTTGTTAAATTTATTATTATAAGTAAACACACGCTCAATGGTAAATCCTTCATTTTGGAGAAGATTTTTTAAATTTGATTGATTAAACAAGTATATATGAAAAGGATTAAACCCTTGCCATTGAGTTTTCTGCGTTGAAATGTTTGAGGCGTCACCATTTGGGGTGTCAATAATTACATAACCCTTTTTTGCAGTAATGGCCTTCAAAGACCTTATAAATGTCACTGGATTTGGGACATGCTCCAACACATCAATCGCTAAAACTAAAGGAAAGGGGCCTACTTTTATTTCGCTACAATATTGCTCGATAGTTCCATTGTATGAATCTATACCAAAGGTATTATGTGCATAGAGAGATGCCTCTTTAGATACCTCAATGCCTTTTGTTTCCCATCCTAATTGATTCATTAGAGCGAGTAGAAAACCCTTTGCACTCCCTACTTCCACAGCGTGTTTTTTTGAAATCAGATTTTCAACTAAGGCAACGGTTCTGAGATAAACTTTAGTAATTCGTTCAAATTCTACAGTATCTACTCGCTTATGGAAATAGTAACTCTTCCCATATAATTTAAAGAGTTCTTCATCAACAAGCCGGGGTGAGTTAAATAACAATCCACAGGATTGACACCGACGTAGTTCGAAGTTACCAGGGTACCCGTGATAGGGGTATTTGATTGAAAAGACCTTAATGCTTTTTGACGTATTGCAAATGCAACAGGGGTCATTTACTACTTTTTTCATAGAGTACCTTCTCTACAGGAGATAAAAAGGTCTATAATGATATATCTATTTCATTACTGAAACAATAGTTCTTCTGTTGCGTTAACCACCTCATCTATCGTGATTGACTTGACACAGGATAGGTCATCACACACTTTCCGAGCACAGGGTCGACAGGAAAGCTTTTTATATATGAGTTTATAATTTTTTATGCTGGTATAGGGTCTAAAACGATCAGGGAATCCAGGGCCAAAAATAGCAACTTGCTTAATGTTTAATGCTGCAGCAATATGCATTGGAGCGCTATCATTGGTAATAAGGAGATCAAAACAATTGATTAAACAGGTTAATTCTTCCAATGACAATTTGCCAGCAAGATTTATAGCAGGTTTCTTCATCTTCTGTTCTATTTCATGGCTAATGTGAACTTCACCTGGTCCACCAAGAATTACAATATTTACAGAGTGTACTTTAATTAAATGATCTGCTATCGCAGCAAAAGTTGCTATGGGTAGTCGCTTTTTTGGTTGATCACTCCCAGGATTAATTCCAACAATTTTATTCTGATTTCCAATTTTGCTTAGTATTTTCGAGCTAACACTTTCCTCAACAGAAGGATTGTAAAAAACCTCTATCCCCTTTGCGTCTGCGATACCCCCAACAACCTTTGCTACATTTAAATAGGCATCAGAATAGTGTTGATCTTTAAATTTTGAATTAGGTATAGCATACCGAGCAATGGGGAGATATTTATAAGGTCTATGACTGAATTTTTTTTGACCCCTTAGGAGCGCAAAAAGCATTGCCATGTTACAGGATCCAGAAAATGATGCTACCGGGTGCAAATTAACAATCATATTGTATTCTGTTTTTCGTAGTGAATTTATTAGTGATAGTATTTCAACTAACATCCATTTATTGCTACGAAGTTCACGTATGGGAAAACTCCAAATCTTGTCTAAATAGGGATACCTTTTGGCTATTGGGGTAGAGTCACTGCTGGTAATTAAGTCAATTCTAGCTTGTGGATATGCTTTTCGCATAGCACGAAAGCTTCTGGAAGCTAAAATCAAATCTCCTATACCAGCTATCATGACCAAAAGTATTGACATTGACACAATGTTCCTTATTTCTTTTTTCTCACCAAAAACTGATACAATTTAGTAAATTCATCTATCAACTCATGTGGTTCAATTAACTTCGCACAGGTGTGGTGATCACAAAAACCTTTATTACAGGGTGAACAATCAACATCTTTTCTTATAACCTTATGAAAATCTCCCAGAGGATGCCATCGATAGAGAATTGTTGGTCCCATCCAGGAGAGGGTTGCTGTTTGCAATGCCTCTGCTATATGAAGCGGACCAGAATTATTACAGAGAAGAATTGTACATCGATTTATGAGCGCCATAGATTCACGCAAGTTTAATGTCGGCTTCAAAGTGATACAAGTACTTTTCATTGATTTCTGGATCGATAAAATATCCTCTTGATCGTTTTTTCCACCAAAAAGAATTACTTTACAATGCAATTTATTTTGAATATAATCACCTAACTGGGCCCACTTCTCAATGGGCAATTTTTGCGATGTAAAATTTGCTCCTGGATGTATACCAATAATTTGCTCTTGTAAAGAGATTGTATAGGTATTGAGAAAATCATTTATGTATTTTTTCTCACTCATTAAAAGGGAAATCTCTGGAAGATTGTTATACTCTTTCCTTTGTAATGTTTTCAACAGGGTGAGATAGAGATCTGTCATATGACATTTGTGGATGGGAAGAGGAATTGAACGATCTAAACAAAATCCTCGCTTTTTATTATCAAATCCGATAGTGTAATTTGATTTTGCTAAAAACGCTAGTAAAGCTCCTAAGGGTTTTGAATCTGAGGTTAAATCGATAATAATGTCATAGTTTTGATTCTGTAAATCCTTTTTAAGATGAAATAAATTTTTGAAGCCCTTTTTATAATGGTAAAAAGTGGATATATGAGGATTATGAGCAAAAACAGCACCATTGTAGGGGCTACACAGTAAATCAAGGGTAACATAGGGATAATTCTTTTTAAACTCTCGTATCACAGGAGTCATATACACAGCATCACCAATTCGTGAGAGAGCAATTACCAAACACTTTTTGATTACGCTCAAGTTTGGCTGAGGTCGTTTAAAAATAAATAGACTCATAGTATGGAATATTATGCCACGCAAAAACCAATATAATCTTCTTAGGGGGTTTACTGGTAATTCGTTCTTCATACATTCACATACTAAGATAATTTTACGGTGTCAAAAATCTCTTCAATTCTGTGGTCATAGGTATGACTCTGGAGGGTCTTCTTATGTGCTCGTTGCGCAATTACTTTGGCTTCATTTGGCTGTTCAATATAATAGGAGATTTTTTCTTTAAGCTCCTCAAGAGAGTTGAATGTGTCAAGGTCCTTCCCAATCTCAAAGCATTGTTTCACTGCCTGTTTATAATCAACCAATTGAAAGCCACCGCTACCACAAATATCAAAAACCCTTTGGTTTATCGCGTTATTATCATCATAATGATGGGTGTTCAGATTGATTGTGCTATTATAAAAAATGTTTGCTTGCTCTAAGTCTCTTGCCTCTTTACCAGTAACAGCATCTGGTATTTTTTGACATAATTGTGAGTGCTCCCATCCACCACCCCATATTTTCAAATTAAAATCAATGAGCTTTCCCAAGATAACATCTCTATAGGGGTAATAGGAACCAATAAAGGCGACTAAAGAGTCAAACATCCTGTTGTTATCAACTTTTGGCGAAGCATGTAGTTCTATGTCCGCACAGTGATGTAAGAGATGAATGTTTTTAATTCCAAGGAGACGAGCCCTTTCAACGTCGTCGACGTTCTTTGTAAAGAATCCATCAAGCAAGGGTAATGATGTAAAAATGTCACTGAATGAATACAGTCTCGGATCAGGAAACCAATTAATAATTTTAACAGGACGGATGTTTTTAATCTCGTGAATAGTTTGATGCTTTATAAGCTCCCCTTTACAAATAAATATTAAATCCGGTTTTTCGTTTTTAACGGTTTGAATTAATCGTTGTTGCATTATTACTTGGGAAAGAACTTTTTTGAGTATGGGAAGACGAAGCAGAGAGTTTTTTCTATAGTCAAACAGTACCGTTGTATGGCCAGCTCGGTTTAAAGCCTGCTCAATTGACCAGGCAAAGGAGCTATAGAAATGAACACCAACTACTAATATTTTCATACCCTATGACTTTCTTTCAAAGTTGATTTTATAAACCAGCTACTTTTCTACACTCAAAGGAAATATGAATGAGCTATAACAATTGTTCAGTTCATTGCTAGTGCTCTTTTAGCAACAGCATCCCAGGTGTATTCAGTAACTATTCGATCAAATGCTGTTTCACCCATTTCTTTGCATAACGATTTATTGCTTAGTAACTGAATTGCCTTTTCAGCAATTTCCTCTGGATTATTTGGATCAACTAACAAACCTGTTTTATTTTCGATTACTGGATCTGTCATGCCACCTGCTCTACCTGCAATAACTGGTTTTTTATAGAATCCTGCCTCTAAAAAAACAATGCCAAATCCTTCTACATCACCCTTTTCCATAATATTTCTACTTGCCATAACAAAGAGATCACACTCCGACACAGATTGATACATCTCTAAGTCACTTATAAAACCAGTAAAAATTACACTCTTTTCAACATGTAATTTTGAGGTTAATTGTTGGAGTCGATTTTTATCATCACCTTCACCGACAATCAAATAGGTTGCATCAGGAAAACTCTTTACTATTGTTGGTAATGCTTGAATAACCATATCCTGGCCCTTACGTGCTACCAAGCGACCGATGGTAACCAGTAATGGTTTTTTTCCAATGGCATAGCTATCTCGAATGGTATCTTTACTAAATGCAAGGTCAAGCTCTTTAGGATTAATCCCGCAACCAATAGCTCTTATTACAGATTTTTTGACACCCAGAGAATGAACAATTCCTCCGGTAAACTTACTATTTGTAAGCACAACCCTCGCCTTTTTAAGGACGACCTTCATAAGGTGTTTATAAAAAAAACTTCTTTGAGGTTCTAAGATATCATTACCATGACAAACCACCCAATAGGGTGTCTTGTTAAATATATTGTGGAAAAAGGCGCCTGTGCCACAGGGTGACCAGGTGATTGCTATCATAAAATCATAGGTCTCTTTTTTACATAAGCACGAGAGCTTTTTCATAAAGGCAAAAGCTCGTTTTATTGGAGAGCTTTTAAATAGCACGCTATGAATTTTGCACCCATACTCGGTTACTCCAGTCTTTTGGCTGTTCGGCCCATCCTCTTCAATTAATAACTCAACATCAATGTTATTAGCTACCAAGCCTTGTACAAATCCTCGGGCAAATCGAGTGATACCACCCCCACCCTTTGAAGCCCAGTCAACTGATAGCATAAGTATCTTCATTCTGATTGTATCTGCTTTTTACGGATAATTTTATTAATTAGATCAATGTCAACAGAATCAAATGTGCGTAGTGCAAATATCGTTGTTATATATGATATTATCCCAATAGGTAAGAGGTAATAGAGAGCCCATCCCTTTAGGTAACTTATAAGGAAATACATAACAACTGAGCCGAGTATTGGCTTTGGCAAATATTTAATTACCTTGACTGAAAAGATATGTCTATGAACGTAGTAGATGCTTAAACTGATAAAAACAACCTCGGTAATGACTGTTGCAACACTGGCACCGATATGTTCCCACCTTGGAATGAAAAATATGTTTAAAATAATATTAACTATACTACACACAAACACAGCAAAAGTTACATGCTTTTCTCTATTGGCAGAGTTTAAGGTTGTTGTAAAAATAAAATTACCAAAGGAAAGAGCTAGTACCCAACAAAGGATTTGCAAGTTGACTATTGAAAAGGAGTATTTTGACCCATAAAATAATAATATAAATTTGTCAGCCAATACAAATATGCCTGTTGCCATAGGAATTCCCATAAGCATGGAGTACTTAAATGACCGCTCGAAAATTTTTTGATGATCCCTTTCTGAGGTGCTAAAAAATCGGGACATCACAGGATAGATCGCTTCATTGAAGGCTCCCGGTAAAAACAGCAACACCAAAATAATATTGTATGCTGCATTATAGTAGCCGACAATGGTCATAGTAGTAAGTTTGGAAAGCATCACTGTGTCAATGCGAGTAAAAATCCTTACAAAGATTGATCCTAATCCAAATGGAATTGCTCGTTTAGCATAGCTAAATAATTCTAAAAAATTCAGCTGAAATATGGGTTTACAAAACTTAGCTAAAAGAAGAATAAAGAGAGAGCTCATTTTAATGAAGGATGAACACATAAAAACTAAGGCCACTACTAAAATGTCCATATCTAAATTAAGCACAACAAACCCAGCAGAAACCGTAATCAGTATTCCTCCAATATCAAAGGGTGGAATAAACTTCATCTGCTGGTGACCTTTAATTACGGAAGCAAAAAATCCATAAAAGGAATCAAAGAGCGAACGAAAGCCAAAAATAAAGGTTATTTTGATAACATCTATAGGATAATTTGACGCATATAGAGCCAATCCAATAAGCAAAAAGGTGACGATAGAGTAACAAACTTTTATCGTTCCCAAGGAACCTAAGAGCTTTCCAGAATCCTTTGTATTTCGGGCAACATCGCGAACAATTATTTTTGTTAGCCCAAGATCAGAGAGGATCATGAACAGCTCAATAAAGCTTAAGGCAAAGGTATATTTACCAAAGGATTCAGTAGAATATTTACGTGCTATTGCCAATACTAAAACAAAGGATAATATTCGGCAGATTATATGAGATGTTGATAAGGCAATTGTATTGGTTAAGATCCGTTGGGAAAGTTTCATTATTCTTCTTTGTTAAAAACCAAGAACTTTTCCATGGCTAACACATCAACACTTCCATGTTGGAAAGAGCGTATTGCATCCCCTGGTGTACAGACAATAGGTTCCTCATGCATATTAAAGCTTGTGTTAATAATTACCGGTAATCCAGACAACTCTTTATAGGCTTCTATTATTCGGTGGTACGAGGGATTGTCCTCTTTTCGAACTACCTGGGGACGAGCTGTTGAGTCGATGTGGGTTACCGCAGGGACTAAGTCACCCTTTTCCTTAGGTACATCATAGGTTATTGTCATAAACCGTGCTGCCACCTGGTCCTGTTCCCACCCTTTATAAAATTCCTGTGCATGCTCCTCGATAGTGCTGGGAGCAAAGGGCATGAATTCTGTGCGTTTTAAACGGTCGTTGAGCCAGTCATTTATTGTTTTATCTGTTGGGCTTGCAAGAATAGATCGATTTCCAAGAGCTCGAGGTCCATATTCCATTCGCCCGGCAAAGCGTCCGATAATTTTCTTCTCATGGATAAGCTTTGCTATCTCCTCTTCTACCTTTTCAACTTTTTTATAGGGTAATCCAGATTTTTTAATTTCTGCTTCTATCTCATCATCGCTGAAAGATGGGCCAAGATAGGCGGTCGGCATAAACCGTGGGAGCGGTTTTTCACCCCTCTTAAGCATACGTTGCGCCCAAAGATAATAGGCTGCACCAATAGAAAGCCCGCCATCACCCATATTTGGATGAACATATACACCATCTACACAGTCAAGTTCCCTAATACGTTGGTTTACCTTTACATTGCTAAAAACACCTCCGGAAAGTGCAACAGTGCGGATGCCAGTTTTCTTTACCGCGTCTTCTACATACTGACACACCACCTCTTCGGTGAGTTGTTGGAGTCCTGCAGCGACATGCTCTCTGGTCACTTCATCCAACAGATCATCGATTATGGGAAGGTTCCAATCGCCATACCCTTTGCTTTTAAATAATCGTGGTATATAGCTTGAATAAAAAGAGTGTTTTTGGGAATTGTACTGTACGATGTCACGCATTTTGTCAATTGTTAAATTGTAGTCTCCGTATGCTGCTAAGCCAGTAATCTTACCTTCATGTTTAGATGGGGAGAAGCCAAAACGTTTTGTGATAAAAGTATAAAAAATTCCCGGTGAATAGTAGCCGTTACATTCCCAGTGACGGGTTAACACCCCCTCTTTACCAGAACTTACCGTTGCACAAACAGCAGAATCGCCGATACCATCAAGGGTCACAACAGTTGCATTAGGCCAGGGGCAGGTAAAATAGGCGGAGGCTGCGTGGGCTATATGGTGATCTACATTAATCACAGGCTTTCCGGCAAGCGATTTTGGAACGGTGCGTTTAATCTTTTTTGCCGTAAGCAGTGCATACTTTGTTCGACCCCACAATTTCACACCAGTCTCTCTCCAGGTCCGAAGAATATACTTAAGCATTTTTGCACTACGACTTCTTGGGCCTAAACCAGCAAGGGCAACAGCATTAACATCCTGTGGTGTTACACCCGATAGTTCGCAAACTTTTTCAATTGACTTGAAAGGAAAACAGCCTTCAATTTTTTTTCTTGTAAGTCGCTCTTCGTTGATGGCGGCAAGCACCTCTCCGTTTTTAATTAAAGCTGCGCCACTATCATGGGTTATTGCTGGACTGTCAGCTGAGTATCCCCAGATACCTAAAATGAGATCATCCATTTTCACATCCTTTATTTATGGTGCAATAGTTCATTATATACCTTATCAATTTGTTCGGCATTATGCAATGCAGAAAAGTGAGTTTCAGCACGTTGCTTTCCCGCAGCGCCCATTTCTTCTCGTAGATTTTCATTCTTTAGTAATGTAATTATCTTTTCTGCCGCATATTCTCTGTTATTGACAGGAAACAGGTAGCCACATTTTCCTTCGTCAACGATTTCTGGAATTCCACCGACTCTCGTACACACAACAGGTTTTGACGCCATCATGGCTTCTGCAACGACTCGTCCAAAGGCCTCTAGCTTTGTAAAAAAAGCAAACACATGCATCAAAGCATAAAGTGAATAGACATCTCTTTGAAACCCGGTAAAGATAACCCTATCCTCAATGGATAGCTCTTTACATAATGATTTTAGAAATGCGACATATCCCTTTGCCATCTTTGGCATCTCTTTTCCAACAATAAGTAATTTGGTTTCCGGCACCTCTTTGAGTACAATAGCCCCCGTTTTAATAAAATCATCAATACCTTTTGAAGGGACTAATTGTCCCACAGTGCCCACTACCAGCTCTCCATTAATACAAAAGCGCGAATGTAATTTTTCAATAGCATTTCTGTTAATTTCAGGGGCCGGTTCAACACCATTATGAACAACCATGATTTTATCGCGGTCTCTTTTAATTCTCTTTGCAACATGGTGTGAGATAGCAACAATCCGTTTACTGAGCTTGGTGAGTACAAAATCATAGAGAGGCTCTTTTCCGGGGATTCTAAGGTGCCAAATTAAGGATGCCTTGGTTCCTAAACAGGCAAACCCACCAACAAGTACAGCTCGAGCTGCATTGCCATGCACTATCTTTACCTGATTTTTTTTAATAATTCGATTCAATTTAAATATGGCAATAGGTAACTTACATATCCTTAGACCTTTAAAGGTATTCACATCTACTAAGGCTGGAGTAAACCCCTTCTCCTTGAGGGCATCATAAAAGTTACCCTTTTCTGGAACCGTAACGACTATTGTATGTCCAGCACCACGAAGTTTTGTCAGGAGGCTCAGCACACTAAACTGTCCACCACCGACTAAGGATCCAAATTGTTCTATAAACAAAATTGTCGATCTCGGTTCCTTCGAATTATGTAGCGACACTGACACTCCTATAATTGAGATGCATGAAATGGAATTAGTTTTTTAAGAAACAGACGAAGTAACACCATGCATTGGAAAAGGAAACCAAGCGGTATAGCAAATATACCAAAGGGATTTGACAGCCAAAGGTTGTATGTTTTATTACTTCGTTTCAACTGCTTGACCGTACCAATAATAATTCCTGATTTAATCTCCGAGAAAGAAAATGGGCTTGAATCCCCATGGACAAAAACGTTCCAAGTTTTAGGACCTCTTCTAATAAACCAAATCACTCTATGAATAACGAGCTGATTCTCAATGAAAAAAGCCACAACACTACCAACTATTGGCTTAGCAAAATTGTTTTTTATTGTTACTCGATCTCCAGGCTTTATAAAGGGCCACATACTTGTCCCCTCAACTTTAACGGTGCATTTTTTATGCTGAGATAGGGCTTGGCACACCATAATTCGATGACTTGATTCCATAGAACACTTCTTTACACGCGGTCATTAAAATACATGACCATCATAGAAAGATTTCACCATCACAACGTTATTATATAATTAAAGCCCTTTAAATTAAAGAGGTTATGAGAAATTAAATGATTTTAAGAAATGAATTATCTTGTTGGAAATGGAGAGTGTAAGATGGGGTGTTATTCAGAATCGCTGTGCAGGTGTTTAATATTTTTTCAACCTCTTTTTCATCGATACTAAATATGCAACAACATCGAAGAAGTTTTTGCATGGCAGATTTAAGGGATTCTTCTGATCTATATGTTTTTTTCTTTTTGGACAAAAAGTAAAGACTTTTCAATGCGTAGGCATTGGAATAGGCTGGGCCAGTGCGCATCTCGCCCCAAAAGGGCGTTCCATAAATCGCTATCCTTCCTTTTGAGGATATTTTACAGGCGATAATCTCATCATTTAGAATTGTGGTTGTCTCTTTTGCGATTCGGGAAATTGTTGTTTTTCCGCTTCCAGAGGGGCCTAAAAAAAGTATGCCCTTTTTTTTAAGAGCAATGCCTGAAGCATGAAGAAGCAGACCACTGTTTTTAGTTAACAGTACTGAATAAAGCACTCGTAGCAATGCATCAAATGAGTATACAGAGGGCCTCAGAGAAGTGCTTCCACAATTCCCTTTAAACATACATTTAAAGTCTGCTCTTTTTAAAGTGGTTGTCCCCTCTTTATCAGTCTCGATCTGAACATCTCCCACCTCTGGCGAAAACTTTTTAGAAAAAGAGCAGTTGAGTTTTACACATGCCCTTGCTTTAATTTTCATAAAGCCTTTATATCGTTTTTGTAATTTTTGCGCCATTGTTCTTGATCTCATCTCGAATTGCACAGCAAGACCACCAATTGAAATAATTATTTTTTCCAAAAGATCATCCTCTTTAGATGTTTAACGAGACTAAATAATCGATAAAGAATTAGCAGTGGCCATGTTTTGCTACCATACATTTGAATTAAATTCCCCTTTGAAGGAAGAAGCAAACGAATAATGTATTGCAAACGTTGCAGAGTAGTCGGAAATAGAATGGCATAGCCAAGCTGACCAAGGCCAGGACTAAAACGAGCAGAAAAATAGCTCATGGCACGTTTTTCCATTTTTGAAAGTGAATATTGATCATGGATAAAGTCAACCTTTGACTCAATTCCACTGGAGGAAAGATAACCTAGGGCAAACTTTTTTAAAACATACTCCTTTCTATTTTGAACAGACAATGTAAAAACTCCTCTGGTCTTTAAAAGCGCAAGATCAACGCACCATATTTTTTTATAAAACGAATGCTTTACACCATGATAAGCACAATGAATCGCTAAGTGTTCTGGGCTAAGAATGTGAAAACCACTTACCAGAGAGCTTTTGTCAAGTTTGACCTCAGTAATTGGAGCGATCTTCTCTTTCTCAACAAAGCGATCGGTGCCCCATAATCCTTCATGTAAATCTATCATTAACCGCTTATAATACCAAACATTTAAATATTGGCGATATTGTTTAAAACCATAGTCTTTTAAAATAGCACTGATTTCTGACAGGTTTCGATCAGGAAGGTAGATATCAATATCACCCATTGAACGACAGAGTGGTTCTTTATAGATTACCTCATTTAAGGCTGCACCCTGAGTTAATACAGCTCTTCCTGAACTTACGATTCTATTGCTCAGCTCATTAAGGACATGGAGAGCGAAGTCTTTATAAATAAGAGCATTTTCATACTCGGTGCGAAAAAACTGAACAAGTGATGTTGGCAGGGAAGATTTTATAGGGCCACACTTTGGATAGAATAACGAGGCGACTCCCTCTTGTGAAGCCCACGTCAACAGTTGCTGTTCATGTAAGGCATAAAATTGAGATGGTAAGAATGGCTTGTCTGAGGCAATTGCCGTTAACAGGTCGTTATACATGGAGAACAGAAGTGATGAATGGCATACTATTGAACCTTACGGATCTTTTCTGGTCCTTCATACATTTCGCTATAGACAAGGCCGGTGATGTAAAGGTTGTTGTCTTGGTTCAAGTTAATCTGTACCGGCTTAGCAGAATTGTCAAGTTGATTTTCATTGACTATTTCAACAATGGGTCGCATAGGTGAACCACCGGTAGTATCAATAACTGCAGCGATCTTTTTGTTGTTCAATTGGATCAAACTGCCAACCGGATATAACCCCAAGCTATCTATGGTCGAGCGCAAAATATCCATAGCAAAGAAGTCCTCCTTTGCCCCAATGATAGTCTTTATGGCATCGGCTGGGTGATAGGCCTTTCTAAAGGATCTGTTGTGGGTAAGTGCTTCAAAGGTATCTGCGATCCCAACAATCTTCGAGTAAAGGTGCAACTCATCAGTGACGATATCAGGATATCCCTTGTTATTCTCTCTTTTATGGGTTTCTAAGATAACCTTTAAAAGCCAGGGAAAGTCATTTTTAATTTTTTCAAAAAACTGATATCCCAAGAGGGGGTGAGATTCGATGGCTTTTCGCTGCTCCGGGGTGAGTACCTCTTTACTTTCATAAAGATTTGGTGGAAGCTGTGTCATACCAACATCATGGAGAAGGGCTGCCACGCAGAGCTTACTTAAATCATCAAAGCTGAGCTGCAAACCCATACCAATTTTTGCACTAATAAAGGTAACATTAAGTGAATGGCAAGGAAGATAGGATAGTGCATATTCAGGCTTCATTACCTGCTGGAACACATCGGTTGATTTAACTGCGCTGTAAATGATCATCTCTGCGATTGAAAAAATGGTAGTAAAGGGTAACTCCCTGACACTCTCCCGTGAATTGGCCTGCAATTTGTCAACAAGAATATCGTTGAGCTTGTTTACTAACTCAACATATTGCATGTCCGCAGGTTTTGATTCAAATATCGATGAGTTTTTATTCTTGAAATATTGATTATCTAAAATAACAAAAATTGGGAGCGATTCTAGGTAGTGTTTGTATTCGCTTAAGGACTTGTTTTGCTCCATGGTAATATTCCCCGTATTCATTTTTATGACCATGCCTTAGATTAGTGGCCTAAGTCATATCACTCAAGAAATTCACAGTTTTATAAAACTTTCATCACCTTGATTGAAGAGTTCAATCAAATTCATCTATTCAATATATATCTATCGGTTTGTGCGTATAAATTATTTACATATTTAATATTGTTAAATAGTTAATCTTTTTTATCGCTGCCATTTTTAGGATTTACATGTCGGTTTTTGACAAAGGCCATAAAGCCGCCAACCATCACAAAAATCAATACAGCTTGTATGAGAAGGATGATAGCATCAATTTTTCGTGCATTTCTCAAGGCAATTGAGCCAAGACCTACACAGGCAGTTATAAGCAAAATAACCAAGACAGATGCCTTTTGAGACAACCCAATATCATTGAGGCAGTGATGAAAATGGTCCCGCCCGTCATAGGAAAGGATATGCTCTAACTTTCGAATGTTTCCCTCCTTTATACGCATAAAGTAAGTGAAACAGGTATCAAAGACAGCTAAGCCCAGTATCAGAAGAGGGATTATCACACCAACTTCATTGATAGAATGATACACATCATTTCTAGATCCCCATTTACCCAATAGGGTAAGGCATCCCATAAAAAAACCTAAGAAGTTTGCGCCTCCATCCCCCAAATAAATCAGTGCACTGTGATTCAATCGAAAGTTAAAGGGCAAAAATCCTACGCAGGCACCGATAAGAGCTAACAACAAAAAAAGGTACTCCGGCATTACCAGTTGATAGGCGACAATCCCTAAAAGGGAGGCAACTACAATAATATAGCCCGTAGCAAGCCCATCCATGCCATCGAGAAAATTTATCGCATTAGTGATTCCAACAATCCACAAAATGGAAAGTATTATTTCGAAGGTAACGCCAATAGTGTTGTTAGGCAAAAAGGAGATTCTTACGCCATTGTAAACTACAATACTTGCCACAATGATTTGAACACTCAGTCTTAGTTTAGCAGAGAGTGGTTTGAAGTCGTCAATAGCTCCTACAACAAGAACAACTGCGCACAAACTTAAAATGAGCCAGATTATTCTAGTGTTTTCTATGCGGTATTCAAAGAGCGCTATGGTAACAGCAAAGGCTGCAAATATTGCCGCACCACCAAAAAGTGGTGTTGGCAAACTATGATTTTTTCTTCCCCTTGGATGATCAAAGTAGTTTAATTTAATCGCAAGCCAACGAAAGAAAATCGTGAAATTGATACTAAGAAAGTAGCTAAAGAAAAAGAGATAAAAGCCAAATATCTTTTCTGATTGCGCTATGGGAAACTCGAAGTATATAACAAGGGCTGTGATTGGCCCCAAGACCGATGCTATCTTCTGAAAGATATTAATCTTTTCATGTTCTATCATTTCTGAGAGAGAACCTCCTTGTAAAGCGAATCAATCTGATCAATCATCATTGCAGAGGTAAATCGCTCATCAACTCGCTGCTGCCCTAAGGCACCCATCTTTTTTCGTAGGTCCGGGTCTTGTGCCAGCTTTGTTAAGGCCAAAGTTAATTGCGATGGAGTGTGAGGGTCAACTAATAAACCGGTCTCATTGTCAATGACTAAATCAACGATCCCACCAACCCGTGAGGCAACAATGGGCAGTCCAACAGCCATTGCTTCTAAAATTACCCGCCCCATTCCTTCGAAATGCGAGGCAAGAACAGCTATATCCAAAGCTTGAGTAAGCTCGGGGATATTGGATCGATAGCCTAAAAAGATAAAATTATCTTGAACATTTTTCTCCGTGGTCATTTTTTGGAGCTTCTCTAACAGGGGGCCTTCACCAATAAAGATAATCTTTGCTTGTGGAACTTTTTCAACAAGCGCTGGTGCAGCATTGATTATATCTTCGTGCCCTTTTCCTTCCCATAACTTAGACACCTGACCAATAGCGATATCCTTTGAGTCAAGGCCAAGCTCTTTTCTAATTTTGCTTCTATTTACCTTTTTCTTGAATTTATTAACCTCTATACCACTATAGATTTTGCTAATTTTTTCCGGTGCTGCAAGTTTGCATTGCACCCATAAATCTACCAATGGTTGTGATATGCAGATCACCTTAGCGCTCCAGTATTTTGCTATTTTTTCCAATGTAAAGAATAGGGTTCGCCTAAGCCAGGGCTCATTTTGATGAAAGGCAAAGCCATGTACACCATGGATCACCGGAGGACCGCTTGCTAAAAATGCAGCAAACCGCCCAATAAAACCACCCTTGGAGTTGTGGGTGTGGACCAAATCAAACCTTCTTTTTCGCAAAAGACGATAGACCTGCCATAGTGCGTGAAGATCCTTAAAAAACGCCATTTCACTGACAAAGTTTTTTATAGGGTGAACAGTCATACCATGTTCAACGACCAGCTCATTAAGTGGACCACCCGGTGCGCAAGCCATCTCCATCTGATACTTTTCTTTTAACCCATCCATTGTTAAGAATGTATTTATTCCTGATCCGGTAATAACCGGCAACACATGGATGTGTAAAACCCTAGCTTTTTGTTCTGTCATAGTATCCATGCTATGTCATGTATTGGCATAATTGGTATATTACTAATTAATTATCACCCATTTACAGTGAATAGTCAAGAGAAAGGCACTAAGTAAATCTCCAAAAAAACTATACATGGTGTAGCAAATAGTATCAATACATCTGAAAAGTGCAAACCGGAATAGATCGTATACCTATTGAATCATTTTGTTCGAATCATAGCCCACAATCGGTTGAGTTACTGTAAAATCTATACACCTCTGTTAAGAGTGAGGTGATTGGTTTATAGCCTTGCAATGATTCACTACAGAGGCTATCTATTTTCCTCAAATCCAAAAAACAGTCATTCAAATTAGCTCTTTAATATTAGAATCTATAATTGTAAAATTAATAGGCCCAAAAAAGGACCAATTAATGGTCGTGGCCATGTTTTAATTCACCTTGATTGACAGGGCGTAAGCAATGGGATATGAACATAAAACCAAGCAACAGCTTATAAAAAAGATTGCTGAATTGGAAGAACAGGTTGCTTCGATTCAAAGAAAAGCTAGTAAAAAGACCCCAACGCTTGATTTTTTGCATAGCAATGTGGCCAACTATGAGGTACTTTGTCAAAATGCCCCGGTTATGGTGTGCCGGTACCATCTTCATGAAAAAAATAGAATAGAATACTTTAATGAGACAATTGTTAAATCTTATACCGGATATAACCCTCAAGAGATCGTACCAGGAAAAAATCACCCCTTTGCTTCCTATATTAAAAAAGGTGATCTTTCTAAGGTTGAGATCACTCTAAAAAAAGCCCTCAACAAGGATAAACAATTTGAGTCGGAATATGGCTTTCTCCATAAAGATGGCGACATAAAATACTTCTTAGAACGGGGAATGATTGTTCGAGATAATGATAATCAACCACTCTACATTGATTCTACAATATTGGATATATCTAAAAGAAAAGAGTTAGAGTACGCCCTTTTTGAGAGTAATGAGAAATTTGAACAGTTTGCCGAAAATGTACCAGAAGTCTTTTTACTCTGTTCACCAGACTGGGAAAAGGTGCACTATATAAGCCCCGCTTATGAGGTCATTTGGGGACGTTCTTGCAAAGACCTCTATGAAAGTCCTCTTTCCTGGCTCGACTATATTATTGAAGAGGATCGAGCAGAAGTTAGGGCGATGGTTGAGGAGCAAAAGAGTAAGAAACAGCTTTTTTCTGTCTTTCCCGAGTTTAGGGTTCGTCGAACTGATGGTGACATTCGGACCATTTTACTAAGGGTCTATGCTGTCAAAAATGGTCAGAAATCGATCCGTAGAATTGCGGCAATTGCCGAAGATATTACCGAACAGAAGGTCGCTGATGAAATAATAAGCTTTGAACGAAGATATTTAAACATTCTTAATGAAGTTACAAAGATCCTTAACACAGAGGGAGACCTGGACAGAGCAGCGCTCTATATTCGAAAAAAGCTTGATCTCCATGGTGTCAACATCGGTATGCTTAACCAAGGTGAATCAATTCAATTGGAAGGTATCTCCACAATTTTCGGTTCCTTTGTGGGTAATGTCATTAAAAATGTGCGATTTGATATTAGCCAATCCTCTCCAGCTGGTCGTTACTTTAAAAATCTTACCAAGATGAAGACCATTAAACTCAAGGAGTTGCTTAGTTGGATACAGGAAGAGAAACGGCTTTCGCTAAAAACCTTAGAGCCATTGCTGGTTAAACTTTCTGAATCATCAATGGGTGAAATGATATTGGCTCCACTAACTGGATCTAATGGCATCCGCATTGGGGCTATTCTTTTTGTAAAAAAGAGAAATAAAATATTTAACAAACAGGAACGAGCACTTTTAGAAAATCTCTGTAATACCATCTCCTTAGCAATTAACAAAAATAGATCGGAGGATTTTTTACGGACCGAACGAGACCTGGCTCAACGATATTTAGATATTGCCGGCACCATGTTTATCGCCTTCAATCCTAAAGGGGAGGTGACCCTCATAAATAAAAAGGGATGTGAAATTCTTGGCTATTCTGAGTCAGAAGTGATTGGCAAAAATTGGTTTGACAACTTTGTTTCTCCCAAGGTAAAGAAAAACTTAGCTCCAATCTTAAAAGAGCTTAAGACAGGTAAATTTAAAAAAGCGGAGTACTATGAGAATCCTGTATTATTAAAGAATGGAGAGGAGCGATTAATTGCCTGGCATAATGCTTGTGTCACTGATGAAAACGGTGAGGCAATTGCGATTTTAAGCTCCGGAGAAGATATTACCGAAAGAACCAAAGCACAAATACACCTCAAAGAGTCAGAAGAAAAATATCGCCTCCTTGTTGAAAATTCCGATGCAGCCATCTATTTCTACGATAGAAACAACACCTGCATTTTAACTAACAATTATGGTGCACAGTGGCTTGGTAAAAAAGTAGAAGATATAGAGGGCAAGAATCTTTATGAACTCTATCCACCAGACAAAGCCGACCATGAATTGGAGAAAATGAATGCCGTTGTTGCCTCTGGTAAAGGGACGATTGTTGAAGAGTATGACGAAATATTTAAGAAGTGGATCTCTTCAAATTTACAACCAGTAAAGCAGGGTGATGAGATAATTGGTATTCAAACAGTCTCCCATGATATCACTGAGTATAAATTTGCTGAAATCATTATAGATGAAAACAGGAAACGATTAGAGGCTATCTTTAACCACGTTCAAGCGGGCATTGTCATTGTACATGAAGAGACACACACCATTGTTGAAATAAATCCTGCAGCAACAAAGATGATTGGCCTTCCCAAGGAGAAGATAATCGGGCAAGTGTGCCACAAATTTATCTGCCCCTATGAAGAGGGTGCATGCCCGGTTCATAATAGAGAGCAGGGAATTTACAATTCTGAACAGGTGCTCATTAAAAATGATGGTACTGTCTGCCCTATTCTTAAAACAGTGGTCCCCATTTCCATGGAGGATGAAACTTATCTGGTAGAGAGTTTTATTGACATTAGCGAACGTAAGAAGTTTGAAACAGCCCTTCAAACCTCCGATGATATTGTGAAAGCCATACCCTCGGGCCTTTTTATATATGAATACGTTGATCCGAACAAGCTCTTTCTTGCAAGCGGCAATCCTGAAGCAATCAAGCTTACGGGCCTTGATATCAATGACGCCATTGGAAAGGAATATAACGAGATTTGGCCCGATGCCAAAGACCAGGGGATCACCGATGCCTTTCTTAATGTCATAAAAACCGGCGAACCTTTTGAGACCGAAGATCTCATGTACGAAAATGAAAACCTCGCCGGAGCATTTCGATCACGGGCCTTTCCCATTCCCAACAATCGATTGGCCGTAGCCTTTGAAAATGTCTTTGAAAGGAAGCGAGCAGAAGAGGAGCTTATGAATCGCCAAGAGCTTCTCAACAATGTCTTTGAATCAATGAGTGATGGTATTTTGGTGCTTGACAATCGCTTTCGATGCACTCATTGGAACCGAGCCATTGAAAAAATATCCGGGACACCCCGCCATGCTGTTATCGGCAGTATTCCCTGGGAAGTTTTTCCCCATATGGTCGAGTTCCAAGTTGACAACCTCATGAAGAAAGCCATGCTCGGCGAAACATCTTTTTTGGAAAAAACAACCTTTATTCGCAAGGATGGTTCTCCCCTCTTTACCTCCGAAATGTTTCTGCCCCTTCGAGATATGGACGGAAGAATCACCGGTGTGGTTGGTATAATGCGGGACATCACCAAAATTCTTGCTGATGAGAAAGCCCGATTGGAGAGTGAGGCTCGGTATCGCTCCTTTATCGAGAATTTCCATGGTGTCGCTTTTCGGGTGAGTCCCACGCAGCAACCTATCTTTTTCCATGGCGCTGTCGAAGAAATCACCGGCTTTACCGAAGATGAGTTTTTAGATGGCAATCCACAGTGGAATGAGATAATTCACTCAGAAGACCAAAAGGATGTTGTGGAGTCTTTAGAAATAATCGGTTTGCCGCCCAATAGTTCAACCGAACGGGAGTATCGTATTACCCATAAAAATGGGACCATTCGATGGATCCGAGAATTTGTCGAGAGTATACCTGATGATGAAGGTAACACCGCCTACATCCAAGGAACTCGGTACGATATCACCGAAACGAAAAAGACTCAAGACGAGCTCCAAAAGACACAAAAGTTGGAGTCCTTGGGTGTATTAGCCGGCGGCATTGCCCATGACTTCAACAACTTGCTTGGAGGTATTTTTGGCTACATTGACATGGCGCAAGAGGAGTGCTCTGAAGCTGATGCAGAGATCAACAACTATCTGGGCAAAGCCTTAAAAACCTTTCGACGTGCCAAAGATCTTACGCAGCAATTATTGACCTTTGCAAAGGGTGGCTCGCCGGTCAAGGAGGTAATGTCCCTATCCGACCTTATTAGAGAAAGTATACACCTCTCGCTCAGTGGATCCAATATCAAATGGGATTTACAAATTGAAAAGGACCTTCACGCAGTTGAAGCTGATGAGAACCAGTTAAGCCAGGTGTTTAACAATCTGATAATTAATGCCCGTCAAGCTATGCCTGATGGTGGTAATATCGCTATTACTGGAAAGAATAAGCAGATTGATAAAAGCTATTCGGGAGAGCTTCCTGAGGGACTGTATGTAGAGCTTGTTGTTAAGGATGAGGGCAAGGGCATTCCTGCCAAAACCTTGCCCAAGATATTTGATCCCTTTTATACGACTAAGGAGAAGGGCTCTGGACTTGGTCTAGCTACGGTCTATTCTATCATTACCAAACATGGGGGAACCATAACGGTGAATTCGAAGCTTGGGGTGGGTACAACTTTTACCATTCTTTTACCGGCAACCTTAAAAAACCCTGTTCATGAAGAGATTCACGAAGCACCGGCAGTACAAAATAGTGGTAGAATATTGATAATGGATGATGAGGAGTTTATTCGAAATATTGCCTCCGAGATGCTCACTAAAATGGGATACTCCGTAACCTGCGCACAGGCCGGAGAAGAGGCGGTCTCCCTCTATCAAGAAGTGTTAGGCGGTACCCAACAATTTGATGCGGTTATTTTAGACCTAACCATCCGTGGAGGTATGGGCGGAGAGAAGACCATTCAGGAGCTGAAGAAAATTGATCCTCAGGTAAAAGGTATTGTGTCAAGTGGCTATTCTGAAAGCCCAGTCCTTTCTAATCCCAAGGCTTATGGTTTTGTCGGAGTTGTAGCAAAACCCTATCGACGCAAAGAGCTCAATGACATATTGCTTGACATAATTTCACCCAAGAATAATTAATGTGATGATATGAATATATAGTAACAACGACATTCTCATTTCCTTTATTACAAAGGGCAATTGAAATCATGGATAGAGAACCTACAGAAAACAGCACTCCCTTCCAGGACCTCATCTCCACACAGGAACAGTTAGATATCTTTTTCACCTATGCTCCTGACGCCATTTTTATCAACAATCTTCAGGGAACTATTGTTGAAGTTAATGATACTGCACAGGTCTTATTTGGATACAGCAGAGATGAATTGTTGGGCAAAACCTTTGGTGAATTAAAGTTCTTTCCCCGAAACCAAATTCGTCGCATGGAGCGAGAACTTGCCAAGATAGCCATGGGAGAGTCAACCGGCCCAGAGATATTTATCGTCAATCATAAAAACGGTAACAAGGTTTCCATAGAGATGATGGCCTATCCAGCTACAGTGAAAAAAGCTGCCCTGGTACTGTACGTTTTACGGGATATTTCTAAACGTATTTCAGAGAAGCAAGAGCGTATCAAACTACAGGAGCAGCTGCGGCAAACACAAAAAATGGATGCCATTGGCCGACTAGCTGGTGGTATTGCTCATGACTTTAACAATATGCTGGGAACCATCTCTGGCTATGCCGATATTATTCTCAAGCGGTTTGCACCGGATAATCCCAAAGTAGAAAAGTATGCCTTGGGGATTTATGAAGCGGCAAAAAAATCTGCCGATCTAACAGCAAAGCTCTTGGCCTTTGCTCAGAAAGGGCAGTACGAGACCGGCCCTATTGACATTCACGTCACGGTGCAAAATGTTGTGGATGTGATGAAACATTCTTTTGACGAATCAATAGCCATTACCAAAGACTTTACAGCGTCACATTCGGTTGTATTTGGCGACAAGTCTCAGATGCAAAACATCATCCTTAATTTAGTGATGAATGCCAAGGATGCCATGCCAAAGGGTGGGACCTTGGAGCTGGTCACTAAAAACATTCAACTTGACGCATTGGATATTCTCAACAGAGCGGAGGAGATAAAACCGGGGAGCTATCTTAAGCTTTCGGTTTCCGATACGGGCGTTGGTATGGATGAGGAGGTCAAGTTCAGAGCCTTTGAGCCCTTTTTTACGACTAAAGATCTGGGACAGGCAACAGGGCTTGGCCTTGCCGGTGTCTATGGTATTGTCAAAGCCCACGGTGGATTCATCGAGATCAAAAGTGAGATCGACAGCGGAACGCAATTTGATGTGTACCTGCCCCTTGCAAAGGAGGAGATTGATGAGTCATCAGAGGAGTCGCCAAAGGAGGAACAAGCCGTTGGTGGTAAAATACTGCTCGTTGACGATGAAGAGCTCTTCCGTGAAATGACCACTGAGATGATCGAAGGCATGGGCTATGATATTGAAACCTGTTCCGATGGTGATGAAGCAATAGAGTACTTCAAAGACCATTCCCAAGAGGTAGACCTGGTGATTTTAGATGTTATCATGAAACGGGTGGGCGGCTACGACTGTTTTGTTGCGCTTCAAAAGATTGACCCTTCGGTAAAGGCTATCATCACCTCAGGATACTCCAGTGATGGCGAAGCGAAAAAGATTTTAGAAAAGGGAGCTATTGGTTTTTTACAGAAGCCCTTTGAGATGGACAAACTCTCAGAGGTAATTGCTAAGAATGTCGGCAAGTCCTCTTCGTAAAGAGGATTACTCAGCTACCCTACCAGCTCAATAGAAAATCCCTTGTGCCGGGAGAAGTCCAACATCACCGGTTTCGGTAGTCGCTGCTTTCGTTTTGACTCAATGAGAATGACAATAGGTTCAAAGAGCCGTCCCGGTTCTACCTTTGCAACAACCCCATAGGCACCGAGTAGTTCAGGCATGGGGCTATCCACAACCCGAATACGCATACCCACCGGATAAACCGATACAATTGAAATAAAGGTTTTCATTATTTCCGAGTTTAGTTTGCTTCGTTTCATTTCAATCATCTTGAGAATGACGCTCTCCGGTGGCAGTGCTTCGGCAAAATGTTTACGGCCATAGGTAAGCATTTCAAAGGTGTCAGCAATGGCCACAATCTCGGCAAATCGATGAATGGTCTTCCCCTTTTTTATACTTTTCATGGGAAGTTGATTTTGCCCAGTCAGTCCCTGGGGAAATCCTGTACCATCCTGATGTTCATGGTGAGAAAGCGCTACAATCGAGCTGGTTGGCGGAATCGAGGGGATCTCGGTGAGCATCATATGACCATAGACCGTATGATTCATAAGAATTTTCCGCTCCTCCTCGGTAAGCTCGCCCTCTTTGTTGAGGATCTCCGGAGGAACCGCCATCATACCAATGTCATAGTTAATCGCGCCAAGCCCAAGCTGTCGTAGTTCCGCTCGAGAGAAGTGAAATTTGTATCCAATACAGAGAGACATTATCGTTACATTCACCACATGGGTGTATAGAGAGTCATTGGCCTCCTTCATATGTTCAAGGTTGACCAATGCCCAGGGCTCACTTAAAATTTCATCAATTACCTTATTGACAACCTGTAACGCACCACTTCTGGTTATAATCTCTTGGATAAATTTTTTATCATTTTTTATGATCTTATTTATATTGGATTTTGTTTCACGACTTCGCTCCATAAGAGAGGAGAGACCCTCGGAGGATTTATTCAGTGTGGCAGTAAACTCTCGTTTTACCTGTTCCGAGATAATCGATTTTGCGCCAACCTCCTCAGTGCCATCAACATTAACCATAATAGAGGCGTACCCCTTTTTACGCAAGAGGCCGATATGCTTATCCTCTAAACAAAAACCTTCGGCAACCAGTAATTTCCCCTGGTCATCAAAGAGTGATTTGCCTACAATCATTCCCTCTTTTACGTCGTCTATTTTATACTGTATCATAATTGGTTTATTTGTTATTAGCTTTCTTTGCGTTCTTCTCCAGCAAAAAGGGCGTCTTCTGATTCATAGATGTCAATAACACAGGCAAAACTGAGTAGCTGCAAAAGCTCAGAGTCATTTTTATTTGGTTGAATAATTGCCAAATTACCTTTTCGTTCTTTTAGATCCATAAAACAGCGGAGTACCAGACCAATCGATACTGATGAGAGGTGCGACTGAGCAGTAAGGGATACCGCCATAAAAAGTTGACCCTCATCCATCTTTTTATGAATTAAATCTTTTAATTCAGTCAAATCTGATTGAATATCAACTGTATTAAGAACCCGTAGAATAAGATAATTGTTCTTAGTTACCTGTTCAATATCCATGAAATTCCCTTAGAGATTCTCCCCAGATCCCTTACAGTGCTACTAGTTACTACAGAATTGCCATAACGCCAATTATTACTATTAAGAAGTATACTATAGAAGGGAGCAATTTTCAATATCTCTAACTCCCTAATTTTCGATATACTTATACCATGATATTTATTGCTTTTTAGATAATATTATTTAGACGTATTCATGAAAATTTTGATAACTTTCTTTTAAACGGATTATTTGGGGGTTGCCCAATTATTGGAAAATATGATTAATAAATATTATTTGGGCGCCTTCTCGGCTAACGCCTCGAACCGGGCTGCTCCGGGTTCCGCGTTCGCTCCAGTAATTTTTGCTCTGCAAAAATCACCGGCTTCGCCGCCCTATACATCCCTGGCGCAAAAAATCAAAAGATTGATGAAGGCCTAACCGCATTTGTCATCGCGAGCGCAGCGCGGCGATCTCAACATTTCAAACTTTAGCTCACTTTAGACACTTTGCACTCCAAACTTCTTTTCCCGTAGGGGCGCTGCTTGTCTGCGCCCTCTTTCTTTTTAAAATACAACCTCCATATAAAAATCATTTCCCCCTTCAATCGCACCGCCGAACGGTTCAGAAAAACGCGAGGTGCTGTCTGAGTCTGCGCAGCAGACGAGTTCAGCGAGCGTCTGAACCTGAGGCGAACAGGGCGATTGCGGGGCGGCATTTTTGGC
>JANQEN010000231.1 GCA_028278335.1 Chitinivibrionales bacterium
ACTGCTGTCCAATATGTACGTTTAATGGTGGTATCTTTTAATGTGTATATCTGTTGCGCAGTTTTTGCATAAGTGTTGTTATGGTAAGCCTCCCCGAAAGAATTATTGTCTTGAGTTTTAGCGTCGATAACCTCGGTGTCGTCTAAAAGTTTTTCTATAGTTTCTATTAAAGCTATCTGGCACCTTCTGGCTTCATGCCACATATCAAAATCGCCAACAACTTTATTGACGATATCATCATTGTCATTGGCGTTGTATTTGATATCTGTATTTACCTTTTCATTAATTATTTCCGGCATATAAGCCTACCTTATGTACTAAGTGCTACTGAACCATTGTTTACCAACACTGTTCCTGCCCCATTGGCGTCAAAGTATACCAATAAAAATTCTCCAGGAGCATTAAGAGTAGCAATGTTATTTGTGCCGTCAAATGTGCCCGATGTAAGTGTTAGTGTATGGGCTGCTGTCCCTGACGCTGAACTGTCTTTTACAAGAAAAATACCTTGGTGCGTAGAAGCGTCTGCTATTGTGGCTGCTACTACTACTGTGGCGTGGTTTAAGTAAACAGCCCTCACACCAGTAGTGACTGCACCTGATACTGTAAGTTCTTGTTCTGTAAATAAAAGCTCATTAATTTCAGTTACCAAATCATTTAATGATTGAGGTGCACCTGGTAGTCTTGTCTTGGAAGTGCTTAATGACATAATATATCCTTTCTATACATTTACTGGTTGTACTTTTATTGTGGCTGTTCCTGCTGTTCTTGTCGGTACTACTTTAACCCAGTTGCCTATCCCTTTATATAGTACAATCCGGGAAGCTGTTAGCGATCCGGTGGTTAGTTGCTTGTCTGTGGCAAGTGTTCCATCGTAACTGTCTATATAAGCTCCCTCTTTTGTATCAGAGCTTTCTATGTCTATAGACCAGTTAGGTGTGTCTGATAGTTCTGCATATATAAGTATAGCATTATAATTTCTGCAATCAACTGGAGTTGTGTTTGCGGATGTCACACTTGCGCTTATTGCGCTATGCACCGTGGTGACTAAGTCGCTTTTAGTATCTACGCTGTAGCCCATAATAAATCCTTATAATTTTTCTATTTTGGCCTTTATATTATTATAATCAGTTTTTAGGCTGTCAGGTATAAAAAACTGAACACTATTAATTAACCCAAGCGCTAAATTTTTTCTCCCCTTTTTAGTCGCTTCTTCAAATGATTTATTTACATTATTAAACATTGTTTTTATGCCTGGTTGTTGGGCTATTTCCAGGGGCGTCTTAACAGGTTTTTTTGCCGGTAATTTATAGATGTTAAAGTCAATATTTTTTTCATCTACCATTAAATCATAGTCAAAGGGGTATAGAAAAGGAGCCGCTCCATCCCATTCTATGATATTTTTTACCTTTTTCCCTTTAATAACATAATATTTCATTAAGTCACCTCCAAAACAATGCAACATCCGGCACCACCAGCACCACCTGCGCCACTATTATAAGTGTTAGTGCACGCACCACCGCCTGCGCCACCGCCACCATAATTCCCGCCAGCTCCTCCTGTTTGTCCGTCTGCTCCAGACCCTCTTTCCCCCCCTCCGCCAGAGGCTCCTACCCCTATGGTTGGGTATGTGGTAAGATCGGTATAGATTCTCTCAAATATTTGTAAGGCAATATTAGCTGCGCCATTAGTATTGTATGCTGTAGCTGTAGATAAGGTGCCGTCCTTGTCGTATACCCTTGATCCTTTCCCTGGTGTTCTGGTTGAACCATTTGAGGCTATACAGCCTCCTCCTCCCCCTCCTCCACATCCAAATTCTCCCATTGAACTAGAGGTCGCATCAACTCCATTCGCCTGCGCATAACTGAGCATGCCTTTACTTCCGACAATATTGTATGGTTTTTGAGCTGGCGTGCTATCTGTGTTAGCATTAGTATCCCCTGTACTAGCCCATGTCCCGCTATTTTGAATTCCGCCGACACCGCCGTTCCCCCCTTTAGCTATAACATGTGTACCAAAAGAAGTATCTCCGCCATCGACACCCGCATTGCCGTTAGATGAAGAAGTGGTTTGCGAGGCGCCACCGGCCCCGCCTGCGCCTATAGTTATAGTTTCTGAAGAACCTAAATCCGTTGCCTTAATTTGACTTATTACAATTGCTGCCCCTGATGCTCCAGCACCACCTGTCCTTCCACTACTATCGCCTTTGGCTCCTGAACCTGCACCACCTCCACCACCAATGCAAACAATCACGGCTTCTTTTAAACCGGAAGGTTTACTCCAGGTATCACTTGAGGTGTATTCTCTAAATGTGTATATATTAGGATTAGCCCCGCCTCCTCCGCCACCACCCATAATCGAATATCCCATAATTACTCCTTTGTTACCCAGTTATAGTCGCCTGTGGCAACAATGTCCATGCTTGTAAATACTTCAAAATCTCCATCATAAGCGGTAGTGCCAGCTACAGTAATTGTTATACCGCCAATTTCTATAGTTAAATCCGCAGAACCTTCATTGTGTATTTCTACCCTTGTGCAAGGTGCCCCTATAGCACTGTCTGATAATGTTGCATTAGCGTTACCCGTGCCAGCTGCTTTAACTACCTTGTAATTAAACGGCATTAGTATCCTCCCGAAGTAGCCTGTGGGCTTTTTCTAAGTCTTTTAATTTCCACTCCACTAGGTCATCCATCGGAATTTGTAAAGACTTAGAAACAAAGATACACATTTCATCTAATTGTTCTAAAGTATATTTTGTCATAATAAATTCCGAGTATAATTATTAATTTAATAGTACCATAAATATAAAGAATTGTAAATTATTTTTTTTCTGATTTTTTAAATCTTCCCCAGGGGTTAAGTTCTTTTTTTATTCTTTCTTCTCGGTCTACTTTGATCGGGCTGTAATAATTGACCATGTATTGAGCATTGTCTATAGCGTGCCCCAAGTATTTTAGCTTAGGGTTATCTTTTAATGCGCCTCTATTTGGTATATTAAATTCAGAGGTACCGGGGATTAATTGTAGTTCTTCACAGTTATATATAAGCCAAGGGCAACCTTCAGGGTCTGCAAATATATGGTGATTCCCGTTAATGTCCACAACCCTGCTGTTCCAGGCTGCGAATCTGGCCTTTCTGCTGGTGTTCCCTTTTCTTATGTCAAACTGGAAGGTCTTACCGCCTGGGAGTTCATTGGTATACGAGTTGCGTTTATGTTCTTTGTATCCACGTCTAATTAATTCATTATTAATTAATTTATAATCCGTAAACCTGCTTTGTGATCGCTTACTATCCCCTGAAGCGTCCCCGTTAACAATTATTCTGCCAGGGTGCGGGTAGTCATCAAGAACAACTCTTATTAAGTCTTCCGTGTACATGTCCATGCAATACTCTTTGAAAAAATAGTAATTTTGTTTATCTGGATCATAATGTGCCAAAACCCAGCAATTAGGGGAATAATTAAAGTCGCAAGTCAAATGTAAATCAATGTTTTTAGTCCACCCATCAGTTATAACTTGTGGAAGATAATTTATTTTTCTTACATTATGGTGAGACCAGTTTTTGACCACACGCAAATCACTATTAATCCTTGGTTCGCAAAAATACTCTCTAAGCCATGTTGTTTCATCAGGGCATGTGTTTTTTATGTTTTTTATAAACTGTTCTCTGGTCATATCCTTGTTAGAAACTTTATTGATCCTTTCCACAATCCCGTCATTTATAGCGTCTTCTAACGTGGTAGTGTGTAGAGACCAGTCTTTCCTTTTAGCTTTGCAGTCTTTAACGAATTCATTAAACAAACAGTCTGTGTCATCATGGGTAGATAGTATTCTTATTGGATGTTGCCATACCGTACCTGACGGGGAGGCCGCTCTCCACATTTCGTATGGGTTCCTATGGTGTGCAAATTCATCTATAATGACTTTCCCGCCTTTTGATCTAAACTGTGTCGGGTTAGACGTTAAGGCATGTATCCTTGCGCCATTAGGGAATTCTATAGAAAGGGCTTTTATGTCTTTGTTTTCGTCCAAAATTTCTATGTTTTCAGTGTTACATACCGCATTTAATATTTTCGCCCATTTTTCACAATATATAATGTATTCTTTAGCTGCTGTTTCGTCGGCTGATGAGAACCATACATCCTTTACCCGCCCGGTTACACAGTCTTCTACGTCTTCAAAGGATTGTACATAGGTTGCCCCAATCCTTCTAGACTTTTCCCAGATTTTGATTGGAGACTTATCTTTAAGCCATTCTTTCTGATAGGGAAGCCAATAACTCATTACTATCCGCCTGGGTAATGTGTATTTTCTTGTACGCACCTACATAGTGTACAGGTGAAAAACTTGTCATGTAAGTTAATTACATTATTATTTCCGCAATACTTACACCTTGTTGTTGCGGTCGATAAATCAGAATTTCCGATTAAAATGTTAAAAAAATCTTGAAATCCTTTATCCATAAGTATTCCTATCCTATCCCTGTACGGGTTTGTTTTTGGTGTTGTTGTGCTCTAATCCGCTAAATATTACCGCTCGGTGTTATTAACTGTAACTTTCCACCTTCCTGGTGAAAATAGCAGTTATCTATAAAGATATCTTCTGTTAATCTTACATAACCAGCGTCCAGTAATTGCAACAATACACACGTGCCAGTTTTAGCATGTGCGCACGTTGCGCAATCATCATCTATTACGGTGTAAACCTTGTTCTTATACTCGTACATTATTGCCTACATAGTTATTACTAATATAAAAATAACTAACATTATCCAATTATATATTAATATAGTTATTATATTAGCAGTTGTCATAATTAATCTATTAAATCCTCAAAATCAACCCAACCTTTAGACGCGCAAAGTAACACTAAGTATCCCATTAGGTCTACAACGTCGTTTTTACGGAGCTCCCCATCCCTGTTTTCGATTCTCGCTAATTTGTCATTTAATCTAATAAGTATGGCGTCCCCAGGGCAGCCTTTAAAGAACACTGGCCTGGCTGCTAGGGCTGAATCTCCGTACATTTTGTTTTTAGCTATAAGTAAAACCTCTATGGCTTTTGCTATTAATTTGATCTTGTCCTGGGTGTTCATAATTTCTTCCTCCTGTCTTCCATGGTGCATACAATTGATGTTTATACATATAATAGATGTATTCCTCTAAATAAACTGCCCTTGCCTTATAATACATTCCCATACAGTACCCGCCTATTGAGCCTAATACAAGTAGTATTTTAAGTATTTTAATAATCATCTTTATACATCCTGTAATAAGGGATAAATTCAGGGGCAAATCTTGTTACTGTCCCTTCCTTGTCTACATGCACTGTTACCATAAACCCCCCGACCTGGACTGCAATCCTTTTCCCTTTCATCCAGAGTGTTTGTGCCTCAAATGTGCCACACTCAAGGGCATGGATGTTTCTATAAAACAAATACATTGCCTTATGGTGGTGGCCGTTAAGTAATATGTTCGGCTTTTCCCCTCCCGGCATTGAGTCCATATACTTTTGAATTGAATAACTTAAAGCATAGGCGGAGCCATCTAAAGGGTGGTTTATCTCCATTCTGCAATTTGGCGTTAGATCCACAGTCACATTAGACAAACCAAGGTAATTCATGTCTTCCCGCTCTTTGGTTATCCGTTTACCTATATCAACGCCACCATTATTTATATGCCAATGGTCATGATTACCGGTGATAAAATGGGTTGTAATACCGGGGATTTTAGGGTAATTATTTACAATATACTCAGTCTGTTCATCTGCCCCTATACAGCCGGGTATTAACCCATACATCTGGTCTGCACGTCTTTTATTATACCCCCCTGAAAGATCCCCGGCATGATAAACGTCTCGTATCCCATTTTTAGCAAATATGTTATATATGTCTTTTAAATATGTTAATTGTTGGTATTTAGAACATAAATGAGTGTCTGAAACCACTCCGAATTTAATAACACTTTCCCCCTTCCAGTCTTTTTCGTAAGTGTTTTCCTGGGGTATTACGTTTTTTTGCAAAATGATAGATCCGTTAAATACTACAATGTTATATCCAGACTCACGAAGCCGGGCAACTTGCATATCTATGGTCTTCTTGGTCTTAATGTCGTAGATAGCCATTAATTCATCAATGGTTTTGCCCTGGGTGATGTCTGTAATAAAGTTTTCGTCTGTCATAGGCTTAACACACTTACCTCTGGCTGGTGGTATCCCTTCCCCGCGCCTGAATTCGGGGATATACCTATCAATGTCTTGCTTAGTAAAGCCGGGAGTAATTAAGCCCCGGTATAGCTCTCTCGCCTTGTCGCGAGTAGGCCTATCTTGTCCAATCCACCAAGTGTAAACTAGCTGTTTAATATCCATTCTGTCCTTTCCTCCTAGGGTTTTTGTCTACCTCTTTAAAATAAACCTTGTTAAACTCTTCTTTTCTTAGCTCTTCTTGGCTCATTAAGTCCCTAACTTCAAAAATGTAATTGTATACTCTTTTATTATCAAATATAACCCAGCAAATGCCATTAAGGACAAAAGTTATAGCAGTGAAAACAAACTCCAAGAGAGCTGTAATTTTGCGCTTTGTCATTGTACTCATAACCATAGTCTTTATAGTCTCTGAAACTCTACAATGTCTAACCATCTTTGTATTGTTGCAATTGCTTTTTTGCCTAGATTTATTTCTTCCTCAAAGTCCTGTTCTGCGGGCTAGGCAGAACAGTAATCTGTGTTGCGATTTCCCATAACCTCTATAATATCATTAAAAGTCACTCTAGCTTCCCCTTTTGGTGTAACCCTTTAGGGCCTCTTGCTTAATTACTAAAACCCTTAACTTGGCACGTAGTCTCGCTAAACATACATTACGCCCTAAGCCAAGTCCTAACTCCTTATACTCTGCCCTTACCGATTTAATGGCGTCATCTATTATATCGAGTTGATCAAGTAAGCTCTGCCGGTCTGCTGTTGAGTATTCTTTTTGGACCTGAATAGCTGTAGCCTTTTTAAGTTTGTCTCTAACACTTCTGGCTTTATCAAGCATATGAACCTCCTAATAATATACCGAATAAAAACGTGGCCGCATCAGCCGCTAAAATAAAAAATAGATCTTTCCTACCCGTCTCGTAATGCAAGTCTACACGACCGGCTATCACTTCACAAAGATATAAAACTGTCAACATTCCACTCCTCCTGTTACTGCTCTTTATTAATTATAAAAGTATATCTGCATAAGTGGTCATTATTGTAATGTTTTTTAACAAAAAACCCCGTTTGGGGTTAAAAATAAGGAGGGAAAAGGAGTTACATGACCCTCTCATTATAACCTTGGCCCTTGCAAGATGCAAGAGACCTAGCAAGGCCACCTTGTGAGTTGTCCTCCACCCTCATTAATAATCCAATCCTATCTCTCTAAGTTTGTCCATTAAATTATCCCCGTCAATCGTGTGGTCAACCTTACGGCGGTTATCCTCTGCAAACAAGTTGAGGTGTCTGGCAAGCTTTTCCAAGGCTTGTACCTTGTCATGTAACTTATACTCGTAGACATAAGAGCCGTCATCATTAATTCTGATTTTGACGTCCTTAATAGAGGCTGCTGCGTCCCTGTCCATCTTATGTATGGGTAGTACATCCCCGTTGTTGTTGTGCAGCCTCTGCATATCAATCATGGCTAGTTTAGCTAGCTCGTCAATCACTTTAAAAGATAAGTCCTCGTATCTATGTTGTCTTTCGGCCCTCAAGCCATCTATAAACTCCATTACATCGGGCTGCTTTAGCCAGTTATACCCTTGCATAGTAGTAACCCCGGCAGCCTTAGCGGCACAAGAGACGCTGAGAGCCTTTATATACTCATAACAAAATGCTATTTGCTTGTCTGGTAATGTCTTAGTCATATCACTATTATACACAATACAGGGGCTGTTTTAAAAAAAAGACTGCTTTTAAGCAGTCAAGGGAGTTTGTCCGCTGTGTGTCGTAGCGGGTATCCGGTAATGTCTATAATTATTATTACCTCTCTGGCCCTATTTGTAAACCCTTTTAAAATTTTTGTAACAGAAAATTAATAAATCCCTTTCAATTTCTGATTATCCGAAATACAAGTTTTATCCGGCCGATGGACGGTCCAAGCCAAACCCGCGTGGTTACGTTTTTCTTGTTTCTGATTTTCGGAAATTGGAGAAAACTCAGGACTAAATAACTAAACAATTATAGATATATATATCATTAATGTCGATTAATAAATCATAACCCCAATACCAAACATCCAATCTAAGGCCACCCAGAGGCCCAGGAAGGCCTGTTAAATATCTTTCAGGTAGTAAGTATCCAAAAATGAATTGTAACGAAATATGAAGCAACACTATTGCATATGTTAAGATATGTAAACGCTGGGAAACGTTGCAAGAGAAGGATTTCAAAATTTATTTAAAAATTTATCTTGAAAAATAGTGCACTATTAATCAAGATGATGTAAGATGAGGATAGTTAAGAAAACGGAGAAAACACAATGTTAATCAGTACAGAGCTAAACGATTATGTATGCAGCAACAAAAGAGAGTTTGTCGCCGTTGCAAATATGGTAATCAGTAAATATGCAAAAGCACATGGACTAGAGGCATACACAGCCAGAAGCTATAAAGACGCCCAGATTGCGTTAGATGAATGCGGAATAATGTACAAGGCAGGCGACAAAATGTCACATGGCATGCACGAGTTTTTAAAACACGAGTCAATGTATTAATAAGGACAAAGGAGACAAAAATTATGAGCAACACAAGATACGTTAACGCAGAGCTACTTAACAACACAGACAAGGACAAGGCCACCAAAATAGCACAATCTATTATAGATAACGGTTGGGTGGGCCGAAAAATTTTAATCCTTGATATGGGTGGTAACCAATACCGGGCTCTTACAGGTAATCATAGACTGGCCGCCCTGCAGGCCCTAAACGAAAAAGAAGAATATAAACTAATTGACTCTCTTGACTGCTTTGAAATAATCACCAGCGATGATATTGACGAGGTCTACAGCTACGAGACAAGCTATGGCTATACTTATGATGATTGTCTGGATGATGACAGCTTATATAGATTTTTAGCGGACATGGCCGAAAATACAGCCATTAATGACAGTATTAAAACATATCTTGATTATATAGACGCTGAGATAGACTGTAATAATAGGTAAAAAAGTTAAAAGGAGCTGACAAATGGATCTAATCAAATTACTTAACCACTGTATGGTCGACGATATCACAGAAAAGCAGGCCATGAAGATTAAAAAATACTTTCCGGCGACATTTAAAACCGCCGTGAGCCCCCCTGTTACATACAGGGACGGCACAACATCAGGATGGCACATTAAACAGGCAGAAAAAGATATATTAGAGCTTATATAGATTTACGAAACGCAAGAAATGATCCAGGGAAAATTAAGTTAAACAGTAGCACTGACGAGGTTTAAAAAACCGAAACGCCCGCCAAGGGCGTCTGTTACAAGACAATTCAGGAGTTAATTATGCACACAACTTCAATCGAAAAAAGTATCACAAAACTAGAGGCCCTAAAAAAAGAATGCTACGAACAAGTAGAAAATGAGGTATATTTCCTCAGCGAAGACGTAAAAGACGTCTTGAAGCAAGTGTATTTCCAGCGCAAAGTTAATCAATTAATGTCTAATTTATAAAGGAGACAATAATGAGCGGAAAAAATAAACCAATCAAAGGATATAAAGTCTTTAACCCGGACTGGACATGTGACGGATTGCAGTACAAAGTGGGCGAAACGTATGAAATGAAAAAGAAACCGTTTTTATGTGGTAGGGGTTTTCATTTTTGTTTAAATTTAACTGATTGCTTTAAATATTGTACAGCTGACCCGGAAAACAAAATTGCAGAGATAGAAGCACTTGGAGAAATCACAGAAATTGAAGACAACTGTTCAAAATTGGAGACTAACAAAATTAAAATTATTAAAGAAATTGATCGCCAAGATGCTTATAAAATTGGCAACCAGGGCCAAAACTGCACCGGCTACGGGAACACCGGAGCCTGGAACACCGGATACTGGAACGCAGGGAATAGGAACGCCGGAGACCGGAACACCGGATACTGGAACGCTGGGCACAGGAACGCCGGAGACTGGAACACCGGATACTGGAACGCTGGGAATAGGAACACTGGGAACAGGAACACTGGGAGCCAGAACACTGGATGCTGGAACGCTGGGAATAGGAACGCCGGAGACCGGAACACCGGATACTGGAACACCGTTGATTGTGAAACAGGATATTTAAACTCTGAGCAGTCAAAATATATAAGAATTTTTAACAAAAGGTGCTTAAGAGAAGAATGGGAGTCCGCCACGAAGCCTAATTTTTTGTATTTTAAGTTAGCGGAATGGATAGACATATCTGATATGACAGCGCAGGAGAAAAGTCAAAACCCGAACCATGTAACCCTGAAAGGATATTTAAGAAAGTGGGGCTACAAAGAAGCCTTCATAAATAGCTTTAATAAAGCCGAGGAAACCGAAATTAAGCAACTACTTGACTTGCCTAATTTTAATTACAAGGTTTTCGAGAAAATTTCTGGCATTACAAAAGAAATGATTCAAGACAAATTAAGAAAATAGGCGTAAAAAATAAAATTAAAACATAAAAACAAGCGGAGAACACCATAATAATTAATAAATTAACTATTATATTACTTTATAGATAATAAATTAACTACAAGGAGACCAAAAATTATGAGCCACACAAGAATCAGACAAGAAATTGACAAACTGGCCAGCACCACTAAATCAGCGCTTGAAAAAGACTGCGTAAATATTTTATTAAACAACATCGACGACCTCACAGACGATGAGATTAAAGCTGGGTTTAAAGACTTTATGCGCTATGGATGCGCCTCTGGTATGGTGCGAGAATTAACACATTATCACGATACCGCTGCATTTTACAAGCGACACTTCGAAGAAATCCATGCTCTTATAGAGCAAGACAGAAAAGAGGCCGGGGTCAGCCCGTTAAGAGCCCTGGCAAATAAAAGCCCTCTCTATAACTGGCTGGCTTGGTATGCCTTCGAGAAGATTATTAGGAATATTGCCGACTTATTAGGTATATAAGAAAAGTTATTATGACAAGTATTCATCCTTTAGAATATTTAGAAAAAGTAATATACCCCTATAGTAATAAAGTGGAATTAATTAATGGAGGCACCATGGAACAGCAGGACATAAAATTTTTTTTTAAAGAACTAAGTAACCTTATTAAAAAAAACGCCAAAAAGGATTATGAACAAGTTAAAGAATTAATCAACGCCGACACTTCAAGCCCGGAAAAATATTTTAACTCATTTAAACGCCCGTTAGAAAGAACCACCGGTTTTTTGATTACAAAAGACTTCCGCCACAAGCCTGAAGCAGTATTCCTGTATGAGAATTATAACTTTGTTAAATCTAGTTATGATTTTTTAATCAAACTACACGAAGGCCGGGCTTGCTCTGCCGATAAATCCAGGATAATTATAAACGCTTTAACTAAATTTTTAAAAACAGGCGAAGAAATAAAACTCAATTATAATCAAGAATACACTTACCATTTACCAAGGAGGATATTCCGAAACCATAAGCAGATATATGAATTTTTTGACAGTCTCCAAAAGTTGTACTATGGGCAGCCTTTGAAATATCTTGAGACCCTGCACAAAATTTTGATGACAACTAAAAAGGAGGAAGAGATAAATGAGTAACAACTGGGGCGGGAGCCGGCCGAATTCAGGCAGAAAAAAAGAAGGTGACTCAGGCGGTTATCTTTACCGCCGATGGATATATCCTGAATTCACAAAGCTTTTAGACCAATATATCAATTACCTAAAAAAGCAGAGAGAAATAAACAAAAAGGAGAACTTAAAATGAATAAAAAATATCGCTACGAACATATTTTTAGACTGGAAGATAATCTTAAAAACCTTTTACCATGGCTTGAAAAAATAATCCAGGAAAACGATTGCATAATTCAAGAACGAAAATGGGTATATAAATATAATCATTACGTGGCCTATACCTGTGAGCCGCTTAACCCAGACGACTACGTAGTGAATCTTGTTATATTAGCAGATTCTGGGTATAAAGTTGATTTTACAATATACCTCTACAAAAATAGGGTTCAGGCAATAAAACACCTAGAAAACTGTTATGCAGAATATTGTGAAACAAGAAGCCACCATCCAACCCCTTAAATCCCCCCGGAGAGAGTAAACACTAAAATTTCCCTGATAACAACTTCTATACGAGGGTTTTCTTTATCAATGCCAGCCATGCGGGTTTTTTCAAACCCTAAATAATAATCTTCATTATCATCAGGCAGTTTTCCTAGTTCAACTAAGGCGTCCATAAAAAATTTGTCGGCTATAGTACAAATATTATTAACATCACACTTAGTCTTAGTTTTCTTATAGACCTCATAACTACACACAATCGGGGGCCTTAACTCAGGTAGTGCCTGGATTTTTTCTTCAACTAATGCCTTAAATTCTTTCTTCGCGTTATGTAATACTCGATAATGTGCATTGCGATATTGATTAAGATTAACAGTAAAGGCCTTTATCTTACCAGTTTTACTTATGTTGTAAATAACTCTATAAGGTAATATTATCCTAAAACTTCTATTTGCCATAAATTATCCTTGTTTGCTTTTCCCGCTCTGAATCATTGCGCTTATCACAATAGCCCTCATGTCCTCATTAGTGAGGCCAAGATCTATCCCGCCTATAGAGTCTTTGAGGTATTTAAACCCTTCAACCATTATGTCAATATTCTTGAATATCTGCTCTTTATTATCAGCATTATCAACAGGAATATTACCAACTACGGTGCCATAAAACACCTCTTTCACCTGCTCGGCCTGTGTTGGGCCAGGTTGTGTGGGTTGTGAAGACGGTTGGTCTTTTATTTCATTAATAAAATACCCCTTCCCGCCACGGGAATTAGGAGCCAGCTCAACAACAGCGCCAACAGGAAGAAATTGCAGCCATTGATATTTATTGTCATCCATTGTTTTTTTAGTTTTATACTGTCCGATTTCCTTCGCCTCAAAAGTGTATTCAACTCCACTGCCATAATTATTTGTGTATGGCTGTTTATGTATTAATTTTGCTCTCATACTATTCCCCTTCTCTTTTTGTCTACTATAAACTGGCTGCACAATTCTATGCATTTTACCTTTTGTTCTGCTGTTGCCATTTATATAGTCCTCCTTTTGAGTATTATAACTTAAGTTTCCATTTGGCATAACATAGCTTACAATAGTCTTTTACATCCAATTTATATATCGAAAGCCCCTGGATGACTTCGGTCTCATTCCCCCGGTGTAGAAAGTCGTGACATTTATAACATAAAGGTATAGTCAGCCAATCTGGTGGCTTAGTGGCTGTTCCACCCTGCCCTTCGCGTCGTAAATGATGTGGTGATATCCTGTCCCTAACCCCGCAATACAAGCATGGCTGCCTGGATTGATACCTTAAATATCCACGGTCATACTGTGAGTATTGACAAGACTCCATTTGATCATAATAAGGCTTATCTACATGTAAAAGCCATGTATTGCGCAACTCAGGCCTTAATATACAATCAGTGTTTTCATCTACAAAATCTATAACCTTAGTTATAAATTCACTCATTTCTTCTTTATCCATATTGGACATTGTTTTTTGATAGTAAATTACCTCACCAGTCGATAGTACTATAGGCGCTGTGCCAAGAATGTTATGGTAAAGCCAAAGTTTAACGTCCTCCGGTGTCCATTTCCTGAGCCTGCCCTCCTCCCCTAGTGTTTCCCCTTCTTCGTTTTTGTAATTAGCAAGATCTACGAGTAACCCACCCCATATAAAGCCTAATTGCCTTTTGGTTTTAACTTGCTTGATAATTTCATAAGATAAGTTGAAAGGAAATTGAGTAATATCTAAAAGCTCCCTAATGATTTTATTTAATTGTTCCTTATTGAAAATAGTGTGGTTCATTCTTTCCCTAACCTTTGTGACTGGTCGGCTAAAAGGGGATTTCAGTATCCTCTATTTCTATCTCTTCAATTTCTTCAGAAAGAAAAAAATCGTACCCCTCTTCCTCGATAGGCTTTTTTATGAAGGGTACAAAGAAACCCTCCTCCTCGTAATCATACTCATAACTATAATTAGCAGAATTGTATATATCGTAGTCTATGTCGTATGTTCGATAAAACATAATTTCTTCCTTAATTAATTAAAGTGTTCCCAATGAAGGGCTTTGATCCATTTTTTACATTCATGTATTTTACCCTCATCGAAGGCTTTTTGTGCATTGTCTACCCATGTTTGATTAGAACAATAATTTCCACTGTAATATATAATACAATCTTTCAAATCTTCCATTGTTTTGTCTTTTAAAATTTTCATCATATACTCCCGTTAATAATTTCTCTGTAAAATAATAATACCACACTGTTATTTTTTTTCAATGGTTTTGAGTTTATTTTTACAATTTGTTACAAAGGGGTTACAAAAAATTTCCCCCATGCTAATATGGTTATATATCATAAAACAAAAGAAAAAAGAGGGCAACATGATTAAATATGATTATATCAGCATTGAGGGGTTCTTGGTAAAGCAAGAAGTGAGACGCTCTGACCATGTGTTTCAAAAAAATATACAAAGCCCATGCGCGGCCTCAGTGCTGCGTTAAATGTGGCCTTGTGTCACTTAGTAACAAAATATCACAAAAGGCCGTTAAAGGCGGCTATTTACATTATTTCGACACCGCAGTAGGTAAATTAACAACGGAGGGTTATGAATGAGAGACAGTTTTGTTTTTTACCGGAGTTTCAAAGAGGCTACCGACTTATTGCCAGCAGAAGACGCCAATATATTAACAAGGGCCATAATTACATACGCGTTAAGCGGTAACGAGACGAAGTTTTCATCCAGTTTATTAACAGCGATGTTTTTGTTAATAAAACCAACTATTGATAAAAACAATATACTCTATGAAAATGGGAAAAAGGGTGGAAGACCAAAAAGCAATAGCGAAGAGGTTTATGAAAATTAAACCTTTGGTTTTAAAAAACAAAAACCAAGCCCATCTATGATGTAGATGTAGATGTAGATGAGGATGTTGATGAGGATGTTGATGTAGAAAAGAGTTTTTTTATAAAAAAACTCTTTAAGATGTAGATGAGGATGACGATGTATTTTACTATTAACTATTTAAACAATTTTTTTTAAAAAAATTGTGCCAAATTAATTAATAAAGATGGAGGACAACTATGAAGGTTATAAAAAGCGGAGTAGAAGCTGCTATAATATGGATAGAAGGTATAAACTCTAGAAATAATAGATTAGCGCTAGAAGAGCAATGGCGACTTAATGGATGCAAGGGAAGAAAACCGAGGAGAAAATCTGCAACGACTAAAGAAAAGCAGGAGTTAGAATGGTACAAAAGCTACTTACGTGACCGCATCAAGGTCAATGATATAGATGATGATGCATATGAATTGGCGCAAAGAGTATTAAACATGTCCTTTGAAGGTATAGACGAAGCCAAAGAGCGGCAACTGGAAGGGAAGCAATAGTGGAGTATATCGGTAAATTAAAAGAATTAGGGATAACCATTGACAAAAATGGTAAGCAGCTCTGTCCGCAGTGTTCTGATTCCCGTAAAAAAAAGAAAGAACCCTCACTATCCGTAACTTACGGTAATGACGGGGTATTGTACAATTGTCATAATGATGGTTGTGATTTTAACGGCAAGGTCTTCTACACCATGAGGGCGACTACCAAGAAACATTATAAAAAACCTCAACCCCCAAGGGTAATAGCCGAGGATGAAAAAATGGTTGAATGGTTCAAATCCCGCGGGATATCTAAAGATATTCTTGATAAGTATCAAATTAAATACACTCAAAAACACTTTCCACAAACGGGGGAAAATGAAAACTGTATAGCATTCCCTTATTACAAACACGGTGAACTTGTCAACATAAAATATAGATCTGGGCGCAAAGCATTTACACAGGAAAGGGACACCGAAAAAACATTCTTCGGCATGGACTTCATAACAGAACAAACAACTGAATTAATAATATGCGAAGGAGAAATAGATGTGCTTAGCTTGGCTATGGCTGGCACTTTAGGCGTAAGCGTTCCTCAAGGGGCAACTGAGGATAAATTAGAATGTATAAACAACTGTTACGACTGGTTACAGCGTTTTGATTCTTTTATTATAATAGCAGACAATGACAAAGCAGGCGATAAACTTAAGGCGAATCTCATTAACAGGCTCGGAGAAGACAAGTGTAAGGAGGTAAACTTAGGAAGATGGAACGATCCCAATGAAATATTAGTCAATAAGGGGGCGGGTGAATTAAAAGAAGTTATCAAAAGCGCAAGTTACATAAGTTCTGAGAATATTATTGACTTTGACGACGATAATAATTTTTATAAAGTAATGAAATTTTATGATTATGGGCTTACGAAGGGGTTTTCCACCGGGTGGAGTAAATTAGATGAGATATTTACTATAAAACCTGGTTATCTAATGGTGGTGACAGGCTTCCCATCGTGTGGAAAATCTGAATGGGTGGAAAATCTTTTACTTAATTTATCAGAGCAATATGGTTGGAAACACCTTATAGCCTCGTTTGAGGCAGAAAGGGATATTTTTTATGGAAACATGGGAAGCAGATGGGGTAAAAAGCAATATAGTGCCAGAATTGGATGGTCTCCTAATGAACTGAGTGACTACCATGATTTTTTTAATAGTCATTTTAAAATTGTAGACCCTAATAAATATTGGAACATAGGGGACATAATAAAAGAAACAAGGTTAGCAGTAAGAAGATACGGGGTAAAGACATTAGTTATAGACCCCTATAGCTGCCTTGACGCCACACCACCAAAGGAAATAGAGAAACAAATTAGGAATGAAACGGACTATATAAAATGGGTACTCGGCAGGCTAAAGGCGCTGGCAAGGGAATTAGGGATATTAGTAATATTTGTGGCACACCCTGCCAAGCCATTTGATGACAAGCCTCCTACTCTGTATAGTATATCCGGTTCTGCTCATTGGAAAAACTTTGCGGACTATGGGGTTGTAGTCCATAGATATAGAGAAATGGGGCGATTGAAAAATCAAAACGAAATTAGGGTTGAAAAAATAAAAAATAGACATATAGGCAACCCTGCTGGCGGGGTAGTGATGTTAAAATTCTACGAAACACAATGGAGGCTATATGGGGTATAGTGAAGGGAATGAGGTCATTACACGTAACATAGAAACTACTACCGGGTATCTTGGATATTTAGAAAGTATAGCAGAGGAAAATACCTGCACAGTTAGAGGGTATTTTGATGAAGGCGGTAAAATGAACGTTGCAATAAAAGGGGAAAAAGACAAAATAGAATACATTACCTATTTATACAAGCAACGCAAAGAAATTAATGATAAGATGGGGGCTGTATAGTGGAAAAAACACCTTTAACAGAATTTATTTCACAAGGACTTCATAAGAAAATAGGGTTTGGGAGTCACCTTAATCCCAGGGCAGCCATTAGTAGAGTCCTTAGAAAACCCAAGTATACTAAATTTAAAGGGTATATTTATAAAATATCCCGCAATAATACAAAGTACAGGAGGACTCTTGCAATAAAAAACCCACAAGACTTCATAGCTGAAGTTATTAAAAATAATGATATTAACAAAGTCTCTATGGAAGTGCTTGAAAAAATACAAGAAAGAGAAATGCAGCCATTAATACGATGTTATCAAAGCGGGTATGATTGTCAAAAGTGTGGGCATGGGTTCTATGAAAGCCTTCTAAGTGAAGGCGGTTGTAAAACTCATTTATTAGTTAAAAAAATGCTAATAGAAGGGTTCTGTTTTTGTAGGTATAAAGAGAATACTCACTATCCGCCGAATTATAAATTATACCAATTTTTAATTGGAGAAAGGGACGATTATGGAATACATTGAGGGGATTAAAAATTTCTTTAAGGAAGTGCCTCCTATAGTCGACAAAGGCAAAGAGGAAGAAATAGAACTTTTCCTCGACCCTGCGAGGAAAAGTGAGTTTCTGTGCGGTTATTTACGCTTGGTTTTCAAAATAGCGAAAGATAGCCATCGAGGACAGGCTTCCCTGGAAGACAAAATAGGTTATGGCTGTATAGGGCTACTCGAAGCTTATGATAAGTTTGAGCCTAAAAAAGGATGCAGGTTTTCCACATTCGCATATTTAAGGATTCATCGCGGGATACAGCGTGGGATACGCCAGGGTGAGAGACTTGTAAGACTGCCTGAATGGATATATGTTAAAAGAATCTTGGCAAAAAAAGGGCGCCCGATAACAAATAACGAGACTGAGAGAATACGTGAAGCCGCCATGACAGACTTTGTGTCCAGTCTGGATGAGCCTATGAGCCATGTATGTGAAGGGTTATCCAGGGCTGACATGGGATCAATACCTTATGAGCCTGATTGTTGTGAAGAAGTCGATAGGAAATATAGGCAAATGAAAATAAAAGATATTATCGAGAAGTTAGTTTCAAAACTACCGAAGGAAGAGAAGGAAGTTATTAGCACATACTACGGGATAGGGCGAAGGAAAGAAACATTAGGCGAAATTAGTAAAAGGGCTAATCGCAGTGTTACTACAGTTAAAAACTATATAAAAACAGCCAAGAGAAGAATGAGGGCTGAGTGTCAATCAATAAAGGGGTTAAGAGACTTGGTGTAATTACACTTTCCCGCTGAAGATGTTTAGGATTATTGATATAAGGAAAAGGAAGCGCTTATGAAAGGAATGCAAAACCTTAATTTCACACTTAGCCAAGGTTTTATTCAAATATATTGCGGGGAAGGGAAAGGGAAGACCACGGCCGCTTTAGGTTTGGCTATACGGCACCTTGGCCATGGGGGGAGGGTGTTATTTTGTTCATTCTGTAAGGGATATAAATCTTTCTTCTCAGGCGAAAAAGAGTTCTTTAAGCGCCTTAGATTAAGTAATATTAAATTTAAGCGTTTTGGGAACAGGGAGAAATGGGAAGCCCCGGACAATATAGACGCTAGCGACATGGAATGGGCTGTTAGGAACTGGGAATATATCACTAAAAATTCTCGAAACTGTACGCTCTTAGTGATAGATGAAGCATGCGCTGCTTTGAAATGCGGGCTGATTCCTGAGTATACATTGTTAAATTTTGTAAAAAGTAAGCCTCAAACACTAGAAATAGTCTTGACTGGCCGGGACTTTCCCGATAAAATAAAAGAACAAGCGGGCTTAATTTCCAGGATAGAAAGCGAAAAACATTATTTTAATACAGGAGTCCAAGCTAGAGAAGGGGTGGAGTATTGAGCAAAGAGATAATATATGTCACTCACACTTGCAAAAACTCAGCCTGCGGGAGGGCTTTTACGGATATTGACAGGGCTAATGTAAAAGATACCCCGTCTAAAGCCCGGCTTTGCCCGAAATGTAAAGAGGCCGGCCTGAAACAAAAAGACTTTATAAAAAAACGGAAACCGAACAAAAATAATTAAATACGAAAATAAATTTAAGAGGGTAAAGCAATGACAAAAAACATTCATTCTAAGACGGTTCACATCCACGAGAAGGCTGGTTAAATATATTTTAGGCAGTTTGGTACCTAAAACAAAAAAACGTTCAATATAGAGCATTTAAAATTGAGGTTTTTATGGAAAAGAAAGAATTAAGTGATATTTTTTTAAAGGCTGAAGAAGCTCGCTGTGTTAGCGGGTTATGCCCTAAGTGTAAAGGGGAGAAAAGTCTTCCAAGCTTAACTGGAAGCCCTGGGTTTTCTTATACTTATTACTCAATTTGTGATAAGTGTAACGGGACGGGGTATGCCCAGCCCGTGAAATGCCTTGTCCCTGATAGGCCAGGTAAAAAAGAGGATATAATATCCGTATTATCAAAAATAGAGGCCCAACTACACGGTATAAATGTTAGTAATTTAACATCGGTTAATGCCAAGAATAAGATTTTAATTTTAAAATACATTAACAAGTTGAATCATGCAATAAACACGTTGCAAGAAGAAGTATTGTGGTTAAATATCGCCGTACGCGATTAATAAATATACCGCAAGGAGGGATAGGAATAATTATTTACATCAAGCACAATAAGGAGGGTTAAGAAATGAGATTTCCGTTTGGTAAATACAGAGGCAAGGAGATAAATGAAATTGTCCAATCTGAGGAGGGTGAAAGATACTGCCGTTGGCTTGTGGGACAGGATTTTTGCCCTCAAGAGGTTTACGATTATGTAGTTTATGTTTTAGGAATCCAATAAAGAAAAGGCTTATGATTACAATCGCAATATTAATAAACGGGGAGCCCATACATGCCTGTAGCACCACTAGAATCAAAGAGGGCGGTGACGAAGTGTACGAATACAAGATTGATGATGGTTCTATTGTTAAGCATAAATATAATGACGGCACAATAGTATTAGTGAAAAAGATGTTAGATACGATTAAAAGGTTAAAAAACAAATGGATAAAAATCAACTAGAGTTATTGAAAGACGTTTTATATTATATATTAATAGCGCTTGTAGTTTTTTGTGTTGTATTTTTATAAAGCCAACGAAAGGAAGAGAGGCGCAAATAGTGTTAAATAATGCGTGCCCTTTATGTGGAAGAGGGTTGATCCACCAAGAAGGTTGTATAATTTGTATGTTTTGTGGTTATGATCAATGCAATCCTGTATTTACTAAACACGGCAAGGGGGGGGTGAAAATAAAACAGAAGATAACCTAGCTGGTTCATAAAAACTGTAGCATAATAGTAATACTGTAGTTTAAGACAGAACACGATGAATAAGCGCAAGTGCTTTGTAGTTGGGGTGTAGGGTTCGAATCCTGTCGGTGGCAGATAGCAGTACAGGCAGTAATAAGGGGCGCATTGTATGATATACTAATAACCTCTCCCTCTATAAAGCGATGGGTTGTAAGTTTCCTATATTGTTATCTTCAATAAGTTATTATTAATAAAATTATGGGCTTGCAGCCCAGTAGTAGAGCTTTCGCCTGATTGGTGAGATGTTGTAAGTTCAAGTCTTACCAGGCGTTTTTATAAGTAATATTAGACCAGTAAAGATAACGGGGTGTTGGTGTAGTGGTTAGCACGTCTGCCTTTCACTCAGAAGACCATGGGTTCAAATTCCATACACCCTATTATTTTTAGACGTGATTTATGCGGGGGTGGAACAAGTGTTGACCACAGTTAAAGCCAAAGCGCATTCTGTGGGACTCCGGGGCAGTACCGGGCACCTCCATTTTTGTGCGGGAGCGTGTAATTGATTACAATATACGTATCCTAAAAGTGTAAATATTGAAATATAATGAATATTATAAATTTATTTTTTCTGAATAAATCGATGAGCCCTGTTTTTTGTCAATCCCAAGGTGGATAAAATTACTTTTGGTGTACCAAATAATTTCATTAAAACATTCCTGCTTTTCTGCTAGTGCGAAAGCTTTCCCCATATCCTGGCAAGTGATATCTATAGCGCTCGCCTGTTTCGTTTCACATTCATGGCAACTGGTTGATTTCCCGCCTGTTTTTTTATTATGAGCTACACATCTACACCCTGAAGTCACAATAAGAGGGACTCTTATTGAATATCTAAAATTTTGCAAGGTTATAAGAAACTCCCTGCTGTAATTAAATCTTTTACAGCCACACTTACACATCAATTCATTTATAGTAAAATTTTCAACAACAACAATAGGGTTACTCATTCATCAACTTCTCCAAAATCATATTAATTTTATTATCAATATCAGCTTGTTTGTCTTTAATGTGAATAATTATATCACGGAAAGCGCAAGTTTTTTCATGCTCTTTGAGTTTGTAATTAACATATACCACCATTGCTAAAGCAGCTGGGATAGGTACAGTGTGTAATATATTTTGCCATTCCATAATTTTACCTAATTTACCTAATTATTCACTAATATTAAATCAAAGCCAGCGCCTATATCTTGATTGTCAGCGTCTACTGTCGCTTGGAGCTTCAATATTCCAGGGCCGGGGAGTTTATTATATGGTTTAAACCCATATTGCATAGAAGTTGAACCATTGGCCCGTCCGCCAATTGACATTTTAGTTAAGAATACAGTTTCTTCAGTGTCAGGGAAGGGTGCATGTAGGAGGGTGTAATTGCATTCGTCTCCGGTCGCTGCGTCAAGTATTGAGCCGTGGATCTTAACCAGGTAAGCCGATTGTGTCGAGGGGATTCCATAAATAGCCATTTCAGTTTGACCTATACCTGGCTCTATTCTTGCGGTTACAGTGCTGTCTGTTTGAGCTGTAGCGGTTATGGTACCTATATTAGGCCCGGAAGAACCGGAAGCCGTAACTTCCATTTTATGGATAATGACATAACTGTTTGATGTAGAAACATTTGTAGTCCCGTTCATTGTTATTGTTTCTGTGACTTCGGCGGTACTCCAGTCTGTCAGTCCATAAATCTTTACAGTCCTGGCTCCAGTCCCGGCCGGACCACCGTCATCATTGGTGTCTGTACTCACTATATCATGTGTCCTAGCTTGTGTGGGGGCTGTCCATGTCCCGCCTCCGCTCCATATGTCTTCACTTGCTGCGATGTCAACATCTAGATTGCGCCCAAATACATTAACTGAGCTTGTATTCGGTATGTTCCCTGCCGCTACTTCTAACATTAGATCTTTTTGAGATATTCTACTCACTTAATACCAACCTTCTGTAGTTTCGTATGTTATTATTATAACATCGCCACCCAATAATGTGAATGAAGAGTTTTCACCAAGTAATAATTCGGAGCCATCAGGGGTTATGGTTACTGCGTTGTTAGAAGTCCCGGTGTTTATTATTCTGAATGATTTTCCGCTTGTGCCTGCTGGTAATGTTATTGTTATTGCAGCAGAGTCCGTATCGACGAAAACTTCGTAATATGTATTATCCAGGGTGGTGTTTGCGGTGACCCTGTTTATCTTGGTTTTTGTCTGTAACCAGTTATTCGTACCGTCAATTTCAATAGTGTTATTATCTACATTAATGGTAAAATTAAACAGTTTAGATATTTGCGTATAAGTAACAGTAATGGCGGTTTGGGTACCGCCAGTGATAGCATCTTTTATACGGTTAAAAAAATCAGAACTTGTTCTGCTTTCCGGTATTCTCATATAGTTATTCCCTTGGGTTATCAGCGGTTAATAGTATTTTTGCTAATTGTTGCTCCAGTATAGGTTGGATTTTTTTACCAGCACCTACTTGCCCCCTGATAAGCCCGGCCTGTACAGCCGGTACTGTTTCAGCTAAGCCAGCCAGTGAAGCCGGGAGTAATAACTGAGGGGCCAATAAGGCTGTAGCGCCACCACCTATGCCGGCTGCTGCTATAGCTCTACCTGTAAAGAATGGGGCAAGGTTAGGGTTTTTGGAGGCGAATGCCTTTCTGGCTAGTTCCAGTTCTAACTCTTCTGAGATTCTGGAATTTTCTGGCAGTTTTGATTCAATCTTTTTTATTTTGTCGCTTAATTTATTAATTTTATTAGTGTTAGTTCCTAACTGGCTTAACTTGGAAGGAGTTAGTTTATCGACTTCTTTTTTTATATCCATAAGCTCAGAATATGTTTCATTTGACATACCTAATTCGGGCGCCTCTTCTTTAAGTTTTTTATTAACTACATTTTGGACTTTTTTGATTAATTTTTTATCTGCTTTACCGGCGCCTTCTGCCCAATTAGTAATTTCTTGTTGTAAGGCTTTCTTAAATTCATTCAAGCTACCAATGGGAATATCGCCTGCTATTTCTTCGTTTTTGATTAAATTAGAGATATTCTCTAAGCTAGGGGTTAGTTTATCGAGATTAATCTCTTCGCCTGCTTTGGGAAATATGGCGAAGTCCTCTATGATTCTTCTTAAGGCAGGTTCAGAAGCCTCGAAGGCAGCTCCTCTTTTGGCGCCTGGCGTAACGCTGCTCTCTAAGATATTACTAATTTTGCCCATTATATCTTCTAATTTAACGGTTTGGTTTACGGGCAGCCCTTGTGTGGCTTGTCCTATTGCTTCTTCGGTATCGCTTTTAGCTGCTCTAAATCCGCCTTGAAGTTTTTCTGATAGCTCGCTAAAGACATCTTCTGAATATGGTTGGTTGAATATAGATTGACCGGCCCTTTCTTGTTGTAATGCTTTTTTAAAAGATTGTTCCGGTATTTGTGCTGCAAATTCAGCTATTTTAGGTTGTAACGCGTCGAATGATTTTTGGCCAACCTTACCGAGTATAGGAGTAGCTCCTGAAATAGCTGCGCCTAAGCCAGCTCCGCTAGCTGTTCTTTCTCCTATGTCGCCAAGACTGCCACCTTGTTCTGCTGTCTGTAATGCGTCAATTGTAGCGCCGGATATTCCGCCAAGCCCAGCTACTTTAGCTACTTGGGGTAAGAAGTTAGCGCCTTTTGCTATAGTGCCTCCAGGGAGGGCTAATGTAGGGATTAATTCACCACCAAATGAGGCAAGCTCACCAAGTCCGGTTTGTGGCTCATGTTTTAAAGATTGTAAAAATTGTTGTACACTGGAAGATGGCAACTCCTCTAATTGCTCAGGGGTTAATGGTTCCTTACCCATTGCGGAGCGTAGTCCTTCTCCTAAAAAGCCTCCTATTTTTTCACCAAGTTCTCCAGCCCCCCTAAATGGCATAGTAAGGCCGGATATTGCGCTTCTGGCTACATCTTCTACATTTTTTCCTACTTCAGCGCCAATGTCAGCACCGATTTCGCCGGCAATGGCTTCACCGATATTTTCTCCCATTACTTCACCTTGTAGTTTCACCGGCTCTTGTTTTACGGGAGGTAGCTTAGAGAATATTTCAGCAGCCTCTTCTTGCGTAGGTGGTTTATTACCGCTTACTGTTATAGTTCTACCGTCTGGTGATTTTATTCTGTATTTACCCATTATTCAATACTCTCTATTAGGAAGTCACCTACCTTTTGACCTGTAAGAGATGGGGCTATGTCGCTTGAAATAAACTTGCTAAAATCAAACAACCCGGTTATATTTTTAGGATCTATGCCTATTTCAGTACCTCTCTGTTCAAAGAACGCTTTAACTTTATTAGCTTCTTCTATTTGAGCATTAGCTAAACTGTTAGCTGTTCTTATTATTTCTTGTCTTTCTGTATCAGTTAAGCCTGTACCACCACGTTCCAGTTTTGGTAAGAATCCTTTAGCCTGTTCGATTAATGCCTGTCCTGTTGGTGTTCTTGCAAATTCAGACTCCCTAACAACAGAACCGGGGTCTAACATTTTATTGAAGGATATAATTAATGCCTGGTCTATGGCGTTAAGGCTGTTTTTGTCGCCTGTTGACTGAAAATCTTCCCATGCACCGTTCATCCTGGCAACAGCGCTGGAAATTTCTTGAGTATCTTTAATTATAGGGTTAGCGGAAACTTCTTTCCTTAAAGACTGTTCGGTTTTAATGTCTGGTAATTTGTTTTGAAGTTTTATTTTATTCGCTTCAAGAGTTCCTCGTTGTTTTTCTTTTTCAATATCGAGTTCACCTTGTTGTTCAAGTTTCATTAATTCTTTAGCTTGCGAGTGTCTTTGTTGTGCTTGCTCACGCGCTAATTCTTTCATCATTTCTTCCCTCTGTAGGCCAAGGGCTTGTCGTGCCAGTATACGGTCATTCCCTCCGCCGAATACAGCCATTTTTTCTAACTCTAGTCTGTCAGTAGGTAATGGATCGGGTTCTATAGTTTGGACTCTACCATCACCGAAATTAACAAAGCCAGTGCCTCTTTTAAGATCATCTACGCCTATATCGTCTAAAAGTATATCTTCCCGTCCGGTTCTTGTTTGTATTTTAGATGGGTTACTCAGTAAATCCATAACCTCCCGTGAAGCTTTCTCAGGAAGTGATGGGGGCAGAGGTGGAGCTGGCCGAATTTGACCTTGAGGTATTGAAGCTAAGGTTCCCACTAGGTCTACTGGATCCGGTGGAGGTTCTTGCAACCTATTTGAGAAAATGTCTTCAAGTTCTTGTTCTATTGTTTTTCTTCTTAAGACCATATTAGTTCCTTTCTATGTAAATAATGATAATAAGGCTTGCCTTCTTTTTTCTTCTTCATCCTGCTGTGCCTGTTTATTAGCAAAAAGTCCTAAAACCTCAGTGTCTTCCGGGGGTTTTTGCCCTAATGCCATTAATGCCTCGGCTTGGACGGGGCTTTTTGCTCTTAATAATCGGTTTAGCATATTTGGATACATATTCTATAGCCCCTATTTTAATAGACCTAAAAGCGCTAAAGTGTTTGAAGCGTTTTGCGAATTTTGAAGTGCCTCAAGTTGCTTTTGGCGCAACTGTACATTAGCTAAAGTTGCATACCTTTGGGCGTCTTGTAGGCCTGCTCTTGATCTTGTATCAAATTCTTGCCCAGCTATATTTGCTCCTAAATCTGCTATAGCTCTTCCGAAGGCTGTATTAATTCCGGCTACATCATCACTAGCGACACTGGATCCAAATAACCCTCTTCTATTTAGTTCATTGACTTTATTTTGAACAGTTTTTGTGTATGTATCCTTTAATCTATTAGCTGCGGAATTATATAAAGAAGATAAATTACCCCTACCACCACCACCGCCTGTGTATCCCGGAACCGAAAAGTCGGTTTTAATTGGCTTGTAACTACCTGCTCTCGCAGAAGTGGCCGATCTACCTCTGCCGGATACACCTCTCCCTCCACCGGATGAACCTTCGCCTGAGGGGCTGCCACCTGAACCCCTTTTGCCACCGGATGAGCCTGAGACACTGCCGCCTGAAAAACTAGGGCCACCATAACGGCCTTTATTAGAAGTCCCACCACCACTTCTGCCGCCTGAGACACTACCACCGCCGGATGAGCCTTTACCTCCACCGCCTGGGCCTTCACCACTACCGGGTGAGCTTTTATTTTTACTGTTATTATATGGGCCAGTGTATACACGGGACTTGTAACCATAGGACGGGTTAAACGCCCGACGAAGCCAAGAAAGTGGTTTTTTCTTTTTTTCTTTTGTTATATCAGACAGATCTTGTATAGGTGCTGTTAATGGATTAGACGGCAGTTGAGTATTTTCGCTACTTAATGGAGACCCTGGATTTTCTAAATCAAACATTGCTTGATTGAAGTCGGGTGTTTTTTTAATTTGGTTTTGGAATAATTTTAATGCCATATTGATATCCTTTTCTAATATTCGTTGGTCGTTCTTAAGTTCATAAATGTGCCACCGTACAATATATAGTCCTCATCCAGTGCATCTGTGGATAGCCCTATTTGGATTGTTGTAAATTCATCCCTTAATGGGATTAACTCACTAATTCTGCCCACAACCGCCTTGGAGTCAGAAGAAAGGTCGACTGCGTTCGTGTCAATATCGTCTTCCTCTCCATCATATTTTAACTTAAAATCGAACTTGTTGTCATTCTGTATATCAAACCAAGCCTTAAATTCCTCGCAGTTTTTAACTCTAGAGCTACCAAAAGTAAATGCTGTAAACCATAAAGTAGATACAATAGCATTACCGTCAAAATCATCGCCTGAGTCTTCTTTGTATATTTCGCCATTAATTGTTCCAGTATATACTTCACCCTTAAACTGAGCAGCACATGTAATAGCATTGCCCTCCCTAGTATACCAGGCAGAGGGGGCGTTGGTGTCTTGGTTGATTAAATTTAATACATAAGCTTTATAGATTGTAGACCCAGTGTCTACCGGTACATAACACCAAATTTGTTTTCGTTTTTCATAAGGAACTACTATTATTTCATCAAGTCTGTCGGAATTAACCTCTTCAAGCAAGTCAGAAATTTTATAGGAAAGCGGGTTTTGGAACCTCACCTGGGCAATATCACCAGTCACTTCAATCGGGAATAGCGCCTTGTTGTAAAATGTGTAAATTCTTTCATCAAATTCCACATTGGCGAAGCGTGAAGATACACCGTTGTCGCTCCAATGGTCAAATTTAAAATCACTTGGATCATAACCGGACAGATAATATACATCTGAAGTAGTCCA
>JANQEN010000242.1 GCA_028278335.1 Chitinivibrionales bacterium
CAGAACCGCAGCCGGATTATATCACGGTATCGATCCTTGAGAAGTTGCCGGAGCAGTTCTCAACACAAGATTTTGTTAATGAAGCAGAGAGGCAGGGCGTCCCGGATCGGACAGCTAAAAGGCGTTTATCAGAATGTGCTTTAGAGTTTGGATTGCTGAGAAAAGTAAAACAAGGGCATTACGAGAAGGTGCTTTTAATGCCAGAGAATACCATTGGCATAAGTGGCACGAAAGATTGTGCCATTGTGCCAACACCTATAGGGGATGGCATTTTGGCACAAACTTCCGAGACGGATGGGGAGGCATTCTGATGCGCTATCAATACGAGCTTGAGAAGGGATCGGTAAAGCATATCTGCCCAGTGTGTAATCGAAAAACGTTCGTTCGATACGTCGATATAGAGATCGGACGGTATATAGCCGGCGAGGTCGGCCGGTGTGATCGAGAGGTGAAATGCGGTTACCACCTGAAGCCGGGAGAATACTTTCACCTGTCAGGCGAAAACCCTTTCCGTAAACGGCTCCCAAGCAACGATCACAAGGTAAAAGGTGCCAGAGTACCTGCCGAGAAGCCGGTGTACGTTCCTGACGTTCTGTTCAGGGGAAGCCTTCAGCACTATGAAGGGAATATGTTTTTCTGCTATCTGGCCGACCTGTTTGGGAAAGACAGAGCAGAGGAGCTTTGTACATGGTATTGTGTCGGCACATCAAAGCATTGGCCGGGGGCTTGTGTTTTCTGGTATGTAGATCATTTCGGCAGAGTGACCAGGGGTAAGGTCATGCTGTACGATCAAACAGGGCACAGAGTGAAAGGATGTATGAATAGTGTTCACCATGTGATGAAATTGGGGAAACTGCCGGAGCTTCACCTTTACGGATTACACTTGTTGACGCTTGACAAATTATTGCCGGTTGCGATTGTCGAAAGCGAGAAGAGCGCAATTCTGGCAGCCGGATATTTCGAGGGATTTATATGGATGGCTTCCGGTAGCCTTTCGACACTCACAGTAGAACGGCTAAAGCCATTGCAGAACCGTGAGATAGTTTTGTTCCCTGACGGCGGAGCGTTCGAGAAGTGGCAAGAGAAAGCCGAGATGTTTCAGCGGCAGGGATTCAATATCCGGAGCTCTGATGCTCTTGAACGAAACCTGACCGATGAGCAGCGAGAGGCAGGATATGATATTGGGGATTCTGTTGCTGATGCTTTGAGGTCAAGCTGTTCTGCTTGAGACTTTATATTTGCGGAGAGGTATCAGTATTGATTGTGCGATGATTAAGAGCTGAATATGTGTGCAATATAATGGATATATATTCATAATATGCATTAACAAACAGACGGAAAGCATGATAAACAGTGAACACACCGGAGTATACCCCCTATGAGCAAGAAACGACTGAAAACACTTGGTGATGTCCGGCGATACCTGGCCGGATTGCTGAACAGGTACGAGGCCGGAGAGATTGACGAAACGCACCTTAAAGCTTGTGCGTATGTCTCGAATATTCTAACCAGCACGATCAAGGATTCTGACCTTGAGGAACGCATCGAGAAACTGGAGCAAGAAGTGAAAGGAAAAAATCATGGGCCGATTAGAAGAGCGTGTTGAGCTGCTGGAAGCAGTCAGGGGAAGCAAACGTTTTGAGCATGTCATTGAACTGACTATAGTGGCAGGCGGCAACGTGGATACAACGGGCTGGGTAAGGTGGCTTAAATCAGAAAACAATAATGGTTCTGGGCTCATATTCCGAGTCTATGATTTTGTTCCTCCTCGAAAAGCAAACTGTGCAGAATAGTATGAACACATTAACAAGGCGCATTAGTAAGATTGAGCAGGAGCTTCGACCTGTACCTCTCAGGAGGATTGATGTGTATATCAATATCAAAGGGCATTCATTACAGCCGGGTGCTGTCCCTGTTGATCCCAAGTTGATCGCTGAGCACAAGAACGAGCACGGACAAGTGATTCAGCGGGCATTTACTTATTTTCAGCAAAGATCGTAGGGGGCCGTTTAAGCGCAAAGATGAACCAGCACGGCTCTTCAGGTTTATTGTAGATGTGGAAATTCGGGGGAAGTTGCCCATAGACGCGAAACGACTCCAGTTCCGGGGGACATCTTTTTCGCGCAACGTATGCATCAGGGGTTGCTGGAGCGCAGCGGAAGCAATCCCCTGCATGCAATTGTTAGCCTTCAATTGAACACTTTATTTAAATATTGATTATTCCATGAATTATCTGGATTTTTATAATCTTTAACATATTTTATAACCTCAGTTTGATAATCCTTAAAAATAATAAATAGGTCATTAGCAACGTTCATAAGTTTTGAAATATTTTTCTTAGTAATCGCGTAATCACTATTACTGACTTTGTATTTTCCATCTGACAGTATAAACTCAAATTTTTCTTTAATTTTATTTTTCCGCATTGTAGCTGAAGGATGAGTATTACTTTCAGAATCTCCAAATAATGACATTATAGCTGTAGCTAAAAAAGGCGCAACTATATAACAATCTGACACATTATATATATTACTATTTATTAATTTAATATACATCAAAAGGCAAATATCTGTTCCTTTTTCATCGGCCTGATATTCCATGTAATGGTTTTTAGATTTTTCTGCGGAATAACGGGTATGGCCATAGATTAAGGCAGTCTCTCGGATATGAGGATTTTACGCATTCGGCCATTCTTTATCCTGCTTATTCTCCTGGGCTCATCCTCGCTAAATGCGGGGATCGAGTACCATGGGAACGTCAAAACGAAAAAGTTTCATGAGCCCAGCTACCGATATTACGACTGCAAAAATTGCACGACAGCGTTCCAGATGCTGAAGGCATCTGCTTATGCAGCGCTTGAACAGTTTGGTAGCAAGTGAACATTAGCAAGTGAACATTAAACATATGAGTAAGATGAATGAGCTGATATTTCTTGGTGGTATACATGGAGTCGGCAAGTCACACTTATGTGCTAAAATTTCAGAGTCTTGTAGCGTCTGCCATATATCAGCTAGTAACTCGATTCGCCAACATCGTGAGATATCAATAAAGAAAACAGTCAATGATATTGATGGCAATCAGAATATACTGATCGATGAGATAAAAAAAATGATACTGATAAAAAATATATTCTTTTAGATGGTCATTTTACATTGGTTAATTCATTAGGAGAAATTGAACCCGTTGAAGCGAAGGTGTTTAAAGCCATTACTCCAAGATATTTAATCGTTTTGCGTCGAGAACCATACCTGATAATTGAACAGGTAATGAAAGGATTCACAATGACCCTCCTGATGGTGAGGCACTTGATAACGAAGGCAAACGCATAATATATGACCGTCCCACACGTCTTTCAAGAATTAGATATTTTGAGCAATTCATTAGCAGCAGTTACCCTTACGTTACTATCCATGGATGATAGTTTCTCAATTAAAGGCTTCATCACTTCTGGATCAAGATCACCTATCTTTTCCAACGCATTTAAGCTCTCCTTTCTCATAGATGTATCTCTATCTGACAGAGCATTAATCAAAGGGTATATTGCTTTTTTATCACCTATTTCTCCTAATGCGCGAACAATATTAACCCGTGGTGTGGAATTATAATAGATACCCTGAACTTCAACGTCTAATACGTGTACTAAATAGTCTCTACTATATTTTATCTCTATTATTTCTGTAAGCATCTCAAGCGTTCTAATCAAAGGTTCAACAGCTTTTCGGTCACCTATCTTTCCTAAAGATTTGGCCGCAGCACGTCGGGCAATATAAGCTCGTTCCTCCCAGTCAGTCACATACATAGCCTCTCCCCAAATCTTATTCATTATTTTTCCTGTAACACTGTTTTTGCATAGGGTCATAGTAATCCTTAATCTTATTTGATATAATGAGAGCAGTTTAATTAACTTTTTTACATGATTTTTTGTAACTATACGGGCCAATGCATTATCGACACGTCCAGATTCTAATAAAGTTGTATTATCTTTCTTGAGCATTTTTATTAAGGGTTTTGCATATGGATGTCCACCAAAAGACTCCAATGCCACTACGACATTAGATCTCTTTTTATAATGCGTCTCATCAAAATCAAATCTCTTAACTTTAAGATTCTTAAACATATAGTTAAGAGTTTCATCATGAGCTATCTTTTTTAAAGCCTCCGCGGTTAACGTATTTAAATGGCCTCCCCCCCACCCCGTTCTAACCAACAATTCAAACAATACATTTGAGGTTTGTTTATTGCACTGTCCTATCTCCCTTAATGCTATAACGGCAGCTTTCAAATAGTCTTCCACCCACTTTTTATTCGAATCCTCTTTGTAATGCTGGATACTTTTTGTTAAAGGCTCCACCGCTTTTTCATCACCTATTAAACCTAAAGCTTCGGCAGCCCTTTTACGCACAAACCATTTATCATCTGATAGTTTTTCAATCAGCGGTATTGTTGCTTTTGAATCACCTGTTTTACCTAATTCTATTGCAGCCTTTTGACGCAACTCAGGATCATTATCGAAGAGATCTTCAATTAAAGAAGTTAAATATTCTTTGTCACTGGTCTGATCAATATAATCTTGACCCGTTATTCTGCTAATAATTGTTTTTATTGTATCTTTATTTTCTTTTTTAGCATTATTTAGTGCATCCGTGAAAAATTTTATCGCCTCTTCTTTTTTGCCTTCTTTAATAAGTTTATCGCCCTCTTGCAATCCTTGATGAGTCAGAAACATTTTAAGCTCTACATAGTGCTTTTGAATCCCTTTTCTTAAGAAGGGTGATGCTTTAAAAGACTCGCCATAAAGATTTACAGCACCATGATAATCACCTGCAACATAGCTTTGATATGCTTTGTATAGTCTTTCGTTATGTTCTTTGTTTCTTGATGCAAATAATATATATGATGATTCGTTTATGGTAGGTGCAACGAATTTATCTACCGCTTTCGCCTGCAGGCTTAGAATGTTTGATTTTTTTATTTCTCCTTTGCTCTTAAGGAAAAACCACAGCTCTTTCAAGAATTTAACATGAGACGCTCCTTGTTCAACTATTATATTGCTGTCTATATTCATTTTTGCCTGTATTCGAAGATACTCATCAAAATCATCAGCTGGATTTAAAAATTGATAATAAATTATTTCATTTATGAATGCTAATCTTTCTTCCGGGTTGTTGTGATATTCTGTTTTGTTAAATCGGTTGTATAAATGTATATAGCAATCAATATTATGTATACATGCGTGAGTTAGTTCATGGATAAGAGTGCTTGTATTGTAATTCTTTTTTAGCAATATCAACGGAGCATCAATATATTTATTAATATTAAGCACATGACACAATTGTGCTATGACTGGTGCATCATGAGAAACAAGTCCGCCTATTAGTGTGAGGTCACTTTTATTCTCGCCGAGTAACGAGGTTAGCTCTTTGTCATTATTTAATATCCTAAAGGCTTCTCCACTTAATTCGATATATGAGAAATCATTGAAACGATCAGAAAAGAGAAGAGATATAGCTATATCCTGAGATATTTGGTGGTCTAAAATGGCATCTTTAACTCCATTAATAGTGCAACTAAATATTGACTGCTCCTTCTGTTCTTTTATTACAGATGATTCAACATATCCGGCTCGAATTTTATTAAAAATATCTTTTTCCAGTTCTTCTTGATAATTAAAGCATATTTTGAAAACATCAAGAAATAACTCATTTATAGCTTTATCGAGTACAGCGATATTTTTTATTGAATCATGATTATTGCTCTTTTCCCATTCTTCTTTCGCTCCAATTAATTGCCCTCCATGTTTAAGAACTTCTGAAAAGAAGTCTTTCATCTCACCGCCATTATCTCTTGCATCTTTTATCTTGAGATATAAAGATAAGTAGTCATTATTTTCAAAATATTTTTGTGCATCTTCAATGTGCTTATACCAAGCTTGCTTTGAATATTTTGCAGCCTGATCCGACCAAGACCGTAATTCACTAGCGAGTTCGGTGGCCTCATTGCTTTTTTTAACTTTGTTTTTTTTAAACATTTATTTAATATTTTATGTTCACAAAATTAAGGACACCTCTAAGAGTAAGTTTGTTGATATTTTCATCCTGCATAGTATTCACCAAGGTTTTGTTTTACCCCTCCAAGGCTAACATTATTTATTATCTGCACTACAGATTTCCATGCAATCCTGTAGAAAAAACCATATACGATGCTGACAATCAGCCTGATAAGCGCATAAATCAAGCATCTGCGACAAGAAAAGATATCTCTTGGTATGCTTATACGGCATACGCATAACTGATCCGCAAATTATTTTTCTTCATCTTCTCTCAACATCACTGCACAATTTCGCAAAACCCGCAGATAATTGCAAGCATAGTACCCAGCACCGACGACACGGTACGAGGGCAACAACCCTCGCCATGGTCCTCAAGCTTGCCGAAAGAGCATAATTGAAGTGGCGAAGAATTCGTGGCTATCAACTGATTGAAAAGGTGTTCAGAGGAGTTAAATTTGTTAACGGAATCGAGGAGACACTTGCCGTTTGGAAACTTTCAATACACAACTTTTGGCAATTTCCCCAGGGGGCGGGCAAAGTACCTGCCAAAGTGGCAGGATTGCGGCAGATCAGTGATACCGTGAACGATCCGTCCGCTCGTGACGTTAAAAACAGGAAAAAGGGAGTGACAAGTGAAAAAGAAAAAAACCTGTTCCAATTCGACCTGTTCAGCGATACCGGAGTACCCGGAAAAAGAGGAGACAATACTGATCACGCTTCAGGGTCATTCAGAAGAGCCAGCACAATATACCGTGACGACGCCCCAGGGCGATACGCCACCAGAACAAAACTCGCCACAGAAAAAACAAGGCGAATCGGCGCAGACCGAATAATCGGTCCATCAAGCAATACAGTGATATGGATTTGCCAGAATATTCAGGAACAGTCATTTAGGATGGGAAAAGTAACAAGGATGGTCTGAGAGCACCCCGTAAAGCACCCTCAATAATGGCATAAACTAAAAAAACTTACAGTGAAAATCTGTAAGTTGTTATTTTATATAGTACACCCGAGAGGAATCGAACCCCTAACCTTCTGATCCGTAGTCAGACGCTCTATCCAATTGAGCTACGGGTGCAGGGAACTGGTAAGAAGTGGTAGCGTGTACGGGATTCGAACCCGTGATCTCCGCCTTGAGAGGGCGGTGTCCTGGGCCACTAGACGAACACGCCATGTTTTCTGCCAGAGCCTTGTGGGCCCTGTAGGACTTGAACCTACGACCTAGCGATTATGAGTCGCTTGCTCTAACCAACTGAGCTAAGGGCCCCGGTAAAAGTCCGGTTAACAGAGTGAATAAATATAACGCTTTCAGGGAATTTTACAAGCTTTGGAGCGTTTTTCATCGATTTACTGTCGGAGAAAAGCTATTTCTGGAGTAAAAAGCCTCAAAAGCCGCAGTACAAAAGGGTTCCATGTATGTTACCTACCCGAATTCCTGGTATGATTCGCGTGTTATCGATGCTCCGAGACTGTTGAGCTTTTTTTCGAT
>JANQEN010000250.1 GCA_028278335.1 Chitinivibrionales bacterium
AGAGCGGTACGGGATTGAACCCTGCCTTTTTCCAGGCTTGGGTACCATCAGGATCTCCTGCATAGTTCCATAATTTGTGATTTTTAAGATCCTCGGGAGTGACCACAGGGTTCTTTGAAAAGAAATGGACCCAGCCAACCTTTGACCAAATCAAAACAGTGAATCCCTTGGCCTCTAACTCCTTTTCAAATTTTGGTTTCATTTTATCAAGTACATAGTAGAGCTCTTCATCAGACCGGATAAGAAGGGGTAGCTGCATTGCCAATATACCGGGGAACACGCGGCACATACCAATGCCCGTAAGCCCTGCTGCAGTAAGTTGACCAATACGCATTTTACGGAGCATGTCCTCTTCACCACCGGCAACACCACCGGGATAGATTTTAAGGACTACTTTTCCCTTAGAGAGTGAAGACCACTCTGCAGAGATTTTACGTAAGGCCTTGTCCCAGGGTGATCCACTGGGTGCAAGACTACCCAGCTTAATGGTCAATGCATTGGTAGAAATACATAGCAACATACAACAAAGCGTAATCAACTGTACTCTAGAGCCTCTTCTCATTGGTCAAACTCCGTGTCAAAATCTGAATCTTCATCTGATTCTAAAAGAAAGTAATTATCAATATGTGCTAAAAGCCAGGATGCTTTCTGTTGACTTAAGATATTGGTTAAGCGCAGGGCCACATTCTTATTGGCATCAATGGCCAAGGCCTTTTCCAAGAGCGATTTAAATTCATCGGCATACTGTTTAGCTACACAGACCGATGTGGCTAAGGATACATAGGGACCGGCTGACTCACCCTTTGACAGAGCTTGCGACTCTTTAAAGTGATGACGGGCCTTTTTCTCGCTGCCACCCATGGATTCAGGCATGCTTCCATAGTAGGAGATAAAAAAGTCGTGCACGCTCCCCTTACCATAGGTTGGGTGTATTGTAAGCAAGTGATTCATACAGGCAACTGCTCTGGGCATCTCTACGGCTAATTGCATATCAAACTTATCTGCAGTAAAGGCTCCCATCCAAGCCGCGCCAGTCCAGTAGAGTAGCGAAGTATCCTTTAAGGAGGTGAGGGCAAGTACTGAGTCAATATTATCACTCTTAAGATGGGTAGTAATCCCTGGATAGGTTACCTCAAAGGCTCTAAACAGGTATCCTCGGGCCCGAAGATACATGTTTTTGGCCCGATTGAGCTGCCTGTTTTTTTTGTCTATGTTTACATCAGCCACAGTATCTGCAGGAAGATGAATAAAGGCATAGGCATACATACAAAAGGCTTTGCCGGTTGTTAAGAGTAGGTCAGGATCATTGGGTAATCCCTCTAAGAGAGATTCGTAGGTTTTTAGGGCAAAGGGAAGTGCATCCGCAATGAGTTGCGGGTCATTATCACCGGTAAAGACAGTGCCACCCTCGGCAGTCAGTATGCCGGCTACCTTTTTGAGGGCAATTTTTTTAAGGCAGCCTGTGGAACCAAGAGCGAGTAGCAGCGCTAAAACAGTAATGGTTAATCTGTGCAATTTAGGCATAATTCAGTACGTATGTAGAGATCTTCTTTTCGTTACAATATATATAATTATAAGGCCAATATTGCGATTAAAGCAGAGAGTTTGTCAATTTTTGAGATTCTGTATGTTTTCACTGTGTAAATCAAATAGCTAACACTGACCACACTATGAGTAAAATTCTAATTTAAACTTCTTTTGATTATAATATTGAAACCTCTGGAAATGAAGTTTAAACTTTATTGATCTGTTTCTTAAATCTGTATTTATGAGCATGGCCTAATAATTTATTTCTGATTGGTAGTTTGATTAAGATTCTGTTCCTTTCTACATGATAAATATTGTCGGGACACTGCCCGACAGCAGCCTTACTTTTCTTCTGCAGCGAAGAAAAGTAAGCAAAAGAC
>JANQEN010000273.1 GCA_028278335.1 Chitinivibrionales bacterium
GTCAATTTATTTGATCTTTTGGGTTAGCCAGGCGGAGGGTGGCCGAAGGCCAGTCCGAACGAAGTGAGGACCGACTGGAGGGTAGCCCAGAGCCACGGCGGCCCGAATGTAATGAGGGCAACCCCCAGATATTTTTTCATCTTTAATTAAAAATTGAGGAGGCGCCCAAATATTTTTTAATCAATCATTACAATAATGGGGCAAACCCCAAATGCTTTTTAAAAGCTTTCAATTAATATATCGAGAAAACATCCACATTAACTTTAAAAAAGCAATAAAATTCCTGGATCACAGATCCAGGCCACGTACCATTATTTTTTTGGCCTTTACTAGGTATAATCTTTTGGGTTAGCCAGGCGGCGGGTGGCCGAAGGCCAGTCTGAGCAACGCGAAGACCGACCGGAGGGTAGCCCAGAGCCACGGCGACCTGAGCGCAGCGAAGGGAACCCCCAAATGTTTTTTCATCTTTTACTAATAATCGAGAAAGCGCCCAAATAACATAAATAGCTCTTTCTAAGTACAGTTATCAACATTACATCAACAGATAATAAGACCCGGTATTATAACAAGAATATAAACAGTTCTAGAGAAAAAAAATTAAGATAATTCTTTAAATTTAAGTGGCTTAGAACCATTTTCCCATTCCGTTGGTCTGCTATAAAGATGCTAAAACTTTATTTGCCACATCCCCATTAAAAGATATTTGTGGATTACTACTCAATTAACCCCATTTTCTTAGCTCTCCGCTGCCAGGCTTTTCGAGCAAAGTTCTGCATATCCATAACAGTGTCAAACTCATCAACGATCTCTTCGCCAAGCAGGGTTTCAATGATATCCTCAAAGGTGATAAGCCCTGCTAATCCTCCATACTCATCAACCAAGGTGGCAATATGCTCCTCCTCTGAGATAAATCTCCTAAGGATCTGCCCAACCGGGGTTGAATCCACCATGGTAATAACTGGCCGTTTAAACTGCTCCACCAGCGCTGTTTCCTGTCCATTGGAGATTGCATTACGCAGGTCCTCTTTATGGACGTACCCGAGAACGCTCTCTGGTTTGTTGTCCACATGCATAATAATGCGTGACACCGAAGCGATTGTCTGCCGATCAATCACATCCTTCACTGTGTCGGAGGCTGCACAGGAGATAATGACCGTGCGAGGGGTCATAATATCTTCTGCTTTAAGGGAGCGTAAGGCAATGGTATTCTTTATAATATTCGATTCTTGCGCGTCCAGCACACCATCCTTGATGCTCAGATCAACATTGGCATTAAGCTCCTCCTTTGACATGGTAACGCTCTTTTTCTTCCCTGCAACAATGAATGCCAAATAGCGGGAAAGCACCGTAAAGGGATACATGGCATACACCATTACCTGAATAATATAAGCCGAAGGGACCACCAGAATACGCCAATAGGTAGCGCCGATTGTCTTAGGAATGATTTCTGAGAGAACCAGAATCAAAAAGGTAAGGATTGCCGAGGTAATCGCCACCCAGTTTTCACCGAATATGGTATGAGCCTGCGCACCCACTTCTGCAGCACCAACAGTATGAGCAATCGTATTAAGACTAAGAATCGCTGAAAGGGGTTGATCTATATCTGCCTTAAACTTTTTTAGAATATTTGAGACTTTGGGGCGTTTTTCCTGTAAGAGCACAATATGCGCTGGTGTTATGCTTAAAAGCACCGCCTCCATTATGGAACAGAGAAAGGAGATACCAATAGCCAGGCAGAAATAAAAAACAAGCAGTGTTACGTCACTCAAAAGGTCACCTATGTGCAGGGTTTAAAGTTATGTATTGTTTAAAAATATGATAATTGGGGTTAGTTAGGGTATTTCTTTTGTGAATTGACTCATCAGTGATGAGGCAATAGCATACCAGACCTATGTGTGTAAATGGGGAGCACATCAATTAAAGGGTAAAGTTCGGAATTTTTGTTTTCAAGTCATTAACAAATTCTGGGTCAATGGATTTGCCCCCTAGCTCTTTTGCTCTTTTCAGTTTATGCATAGACGCTACATAGTCTTGTTTATAAAAAAGCGAGACCGCCCAGTTTGAATAGAGTAACTCATATGTACTATCAATTTCCCGGGACTCTGCATATAATGTAAAAGATTTGTTAAACAAAGCTTTTTCATTCTCATTTCCAATTGCAGCCATTGAATAGCTCAATGCTAAATCAATCATGATTTTATTGTTTTTAGCATCAAGCTCAAGCGCTTTCTCTAAAAGAGCAACTGATCGTTCATAAGCTCCTACTTTACCAGTAATGAGGCCAAAACCCCAGTAAGTCTCTGCATTGGTAGAATTGAGAAGCCATGCTTGATTGAATCGCTTCATTGAGGTTGAAAAATCATTTTTATAATAGTATTCCCAACCTCGTTGGAGGGCTCTTGTTACAGCAGAGTCAATCCCTCCTGGCATTTGCTTGCATTTTTCAATAAACCTTCGGTCGGTTTCTAACATCTTTGGTGTTTTAGGATACCTGCCATACATAGGCAACTTATTTAATTCTAACAAATTGTCTTTATTTGAACAATTCATCAGAAGAGTTAGCAACAGACAAACTATATAATAGAATTTCATATAACTCAAATCAATATGCTATTGTAAAAGATATTTTTATAATTGATTGGTTTCCAATCTTCTTTCATTTTATTCTTTCCCAGATTGATTAATCACAGCTCTTTTTGTTAGTTGAAGTCGAACTCGGCAAAATACCAATTAGCAGTTAGCCTTCTCTTTGAAATCAGGTCACTATCACGTATCAATGTCGAATCCTGTGTCCAGATAATCCTACGATTGGGGGTATACCGGTAGAAATCAATTCGGTGCGTTTTAAGATTGAAGACAATCCTCTTGGTATTCACCAAGTATTTGCATGGTGTATAGCCGTGAACTCGTTCAACTGAATTATTTAATTCTCTGATCTCACATTCGAATGCTTCCTTGTTTCGATTGAAATGCCATTCTTCTGCATATTCAAGCAAATTCGGAAGTAAGAGGCCTGATAAAAATGTTGAAAATGCAATTATCCCATATCTCCATTTCCCCGAGTGGATAGTTATAGCTACACCGATTCCGGTTAATACAAGAGAAAGTAATGCTATGCCTGCAATAACCAGAAGGAATAGGGGGGACATCAATAGATAAACAGCTCCGTAGCCTTGATAGGCAGCAGCATTAGCAAAGAAAAGCTTTAGTCCATAGGTGATCATGAAGATCAACGCAAATACAATTATAAATAGATAATCCTTCTTCAATTTTGCTAGCATTCTATATCTTCATGGTCTTATTCTTCGAATAACTCTTTTTGAATTAATAAATCAAATTCAGATAAATTAATAGCTGTTGATTTTGACTTTATATTTTTATTAATATCACCTAATACTAAATTATTTTCTACTTCCAACCAATGCTCTCCACAAACCCAAACAATTAATTCGTTCTTATTAAATTTATGATTTTTAGTCTTTGTATCAATGGTATCTCTACAAATTAAATTAAAGATGTATGATTTCCCAATATGAAAAGGTTCAATTTGTTCTACACAATCAACACCTTGACCTCCAACAATTGTTACTGTGTCCGGTAAAGAATTTCCATTATAATATTTTTTAATAATTTTAACCTTCATGTAAAAAGGGCTTTTTGATTTAACTTTCCAAAAAAAGAATTTTTTATAAAAGTTGTAATGATGAGAAATCACTTTACATTGAATAATAATACTTGAATCATGGATGCATTCAAAAAATGGAGGGTGTTTATCACACCAACAAGAATAAGATTGCATAGAAAAAACAATTAATAGCAAACCAATGAAATAATATTTTTTTGACATAACAATATAACACAAAGTGGCGGATGCATTGAATCTTGGAGCTGAGAGGAGTGTTTATACACCTTGTTGATATTTTTAGCACCTATAGTTTCAACCCTGTTGCTCATTTGCCTTTAATATTTTTGATTTTAGTTCATCTACAAACTCTTTTGAATTTTTTGTGATTTTGATCGATAAAGAGCTCCCATCCTCTTTCTCTGAAAAATATATGTAATCATTTTTCTTGAATCTTAATATGAAAAGGAATCCTGATATTAATATCAAAACATCCATTAATAAGAGCAAAACACCTCTAACGACCAAATTGCTTGAAAAATCATTAAAAATTGACAAAATAAGTGCAACTATGATTAATGTAAAAGCTGGAGAGCCCCAACCTGTTTCACCTTTTTTGCCAAATATAAAATCGCTTTTATATTCAGAAAATTTAATATCCCAATGGTTTGTTCTTATTAAATTTGAATAATCGATTGATAGTCCTTCATTCGTGATTTTCATTTTTCTGGTAGCAAAATAGTCCCAGTGAAATTTCTCTATTAGTGTCTTCATATATACCTTTCCATTGTTTCATCTCTTAAATAAAACTTTAATAGAGTTTGCCAATGTAAATCCTGAAACCGTATAAACTCACAAGAAATTCAAATCAAAGATGGCGCTTAGGTTTATAGAGAAAATATATAACAGGTCGTGTTTTGAACATAGTATTGGCGAGGGATAGTGAAGTTCGCCCTCTTCGAGGACGTTGGATTTGTTATTTAAGAATAGTGTTCATTTCCTCTACAAATTCATCTGTTTGAAGCTGTGCTTGTTCTGATCTCATTGCAGCTCGATTGAAAAAATAATCTGCTATAAATCCAATAACCGAGAATTGAATAAACGCCATTATAATTGTGAGAAACACAGGTCCTACTCCTGATAAAAGATCATTAAAGGGTAAGAGTACCAGGAATCCAATGCCTACGGACAGCCATAAAATCATCACAGCCATTTTCTCAGCCATCAAATCGTTGTTTGCTGGATTTTCTATTGGAGCGTTGAATATTAGGCTTGCCAATATTCCATACACCAAGCAGGTCATTATCGGCATGGTAATGGTTAAAAGGAACTTTGGCTTTTTATTTTTCATTTTCAAGAATTACTGAAAAAAGCTCAAAAAACATACCATTTTCCATCAATATGTTTAAGCTTTAACTCCCTATTGGAGCAAATAGAATTGGTTTCTATTTCATTTGTTATGTATGAATAACCCCAACACCAATCAGAATCTGTGTCCATTAAAAAATAGGTATTCCCATTAACATGCATAACATCTTGGACACCTATTAATTCTAACCTTTCTCTTGTTTTTGTTCCGGTAATATAATCAGTAAATACGATTTGATTTTTCTTAAAGAAAAGAAATGTTTTAGTATTGTTGAGCCAGATAATATATGGCAAGTATCCAATGAGAATGAAAAATGATAATGCAAGTGTAAACGGCCTTTTCCTGTTTTTAATAATCATCGAAATAGAAAAGAGTAAAACAGGTATAAAGAATAAATACCAAACAAGCCAAGAAAAATAGTCGGGTATTTTAAAGAAAAGAGCACCAGTCTCATATAGCGCAGGAAATATCACAAACATCAAAATTAAGGCAATTGGAGATTTTGCAATTTGCATTTGTTTGCTCATAGTAATATATCACCCATCCTTGCCATTCTTCTTTTGTCGCAATGACGGAGCTACTTTTAATCTTATGGCCCTGTCTATAATTTGCAGAACAGTATTTTCCCAACTCAATCTATATTGATAAAAACCTCGAAATCATCTCATTTGTAAAAACAAAACCAACTCAAACCGAAAATACTCACAAGAAATTAAAATCAAAGATGGCGCTTAGGTTTAAAGAGAAAATATATCAAAGGTTGGGTTTTGGACATGGTATTGGAGAGGGATATTAACGTTCGCCCTCTTCGAGGACGTTGGGTTTGTTGTTATCTCAACTCCCCAGGTTCCTTCGTCACCAGGGGATAATGTGTTGCCGATGTTTGTAATAATTTTTATCCGTCTTTTATCCGACATTTACACCTTTTATCCGACATATATCCGTCAGGATTAAATCATATAGAGATATTTTGTAGACTTTTTATCACCCGTTTTTTTCAACAACTTTTTTTCTGTTAATATTGTCAAATCTCTTAAAGCTGTTCTGTCAGTTATTGCAAATTTTTTGCAATATTGCCCTGTAGTGATTTCGTTCTTTGCTTTCCAAAATAATAATGCTTCGATTTGTCGAGTGGTCAGGTCATATGTTTGAAGAATTGATTCTATATATATATCCTTAAAAACAGTTACACAAATTCCTCCACCCGATAATTCAATTTTAGGTATTGGCAAACCATGTAATTTACATTCATCAATCACTTTTAATGTGCCCCGCCCCCAAGCCTCAATTAAGCCTCCTTTAAAAAATGAATCCGCCAACAAGGGATTAAAAGGGTGTGAAGCATGTTTTCGAGCCAAATCTTCAACAGTAAGACCATCTGGTAATTTCCCGGGATTCCATACCATCAATCTATCATTATAGATACTCACTTGAATTGGAGCTCCGGAGTAACTACGATGTACTATTGCATTTAATAGAATTTCTCTTATCGCTTCATAAGGATATTCCGTTTTCTCAATTCGATGGATTCCTCGGTATGATATGCTTTTTGTGAAGTACTTTTTATCTAAAATTTCTAAAGCTTGATCTGCAAGCTGGAATGCGTTACCCTCAACAACTTCTTGCGATAATAGATCTGAATCTGAATTACCAAACTTGCCAATTTTTAGGTATGCATTTATAAAGAACTTCCGAGGATCTTTACTAAAAAGTAAAATAGCAGCACGCTTTATCGATTTATCTTCTACGACCCTGAGATTAGCAAGAACGTGTTTTAAGCTAGTATCACTTCTATTAACTAAAAGTCTTCTTGTATTTAGTGCGCTTTCAATGAAAGCTTCAATTGCACCATTATCTATATCACTCATTTTTGCTTTAGGTTCAATAATTTCGTCCCAAGTTTTCCCACTTTTGTTAAGTAAAAAATCAGTAAGAGATTGCCCTGTTAGTTCTTGCTTTGTAGCACCTGATCGATAATGATATTTTCCTTGAAATGAAATGGCTACGTCATATGGTTTAACAATAATTTCTATGAATTGCTTTCTATTTTTAGAGTGAAGATTCACATCACAGATAATCCCGAGACGATTTTGAATCTTATTGGGGATATCTTCCATTAATTTCTTATGGTTTGTAACACCAATTACTTCATCTTTATCATTTTTACCTATAAAAAGTTTACCCCCATGAGCATTAGCAAAACCACAGATCCATTTTAGATACTCATCTCGCCAAGAAGATTTCCATTCTATATTTTGATTCTCAGACATGCTTTCTCATTTTTAATATTATTGAAGTTCATTGTTTGGAAAATCCAGAATTCATCTCGATAATAAAATCAAACCAACTCAAACCGAAAATACTCACAAGAAATTCAAAATCAAAGATGGCGCTTAGGTTTATAGAGAAAATATATAAATGGTCCTGTTTTGGACATTGTATCGAAGAGGAATAATGAAGTTCGCCCTCTTCGAGGACGTTGGGTTTGTTGTTATCTCAGGCCCCAGGTTCCTTCGTCACCAGGGGCTAGTCAAGGTTACACCCCTTCGGGGATAATAAGATTGCCACGTCGCTACGCTCCTCGCAATGACAGCTTTTTATAATTGTGACACCGCCTCAACAGTAGGGGTTCAAAATTGTCAACCCCTACATCCCAAAACATAATAAGGGCGCAGACAAGCAGCGCCTACATTTGTAAAGAGGCTATGGATCGCGTCGCTGCGCTCGCGATGACGAATACAGTTTTATCTTCATCAACCTTTTAATCTTTTGGGTTAGCCAGGCGGCGGGTTTAGTCTGGCCTTGGCCAGACCGAGGCGGGTGAGCCGAGCACAGAGAGCACCCGACCAAGGGAGGAAATTGTGCGGCGGCCCCTCGTTAGCGGGGAAACCCCCAAACTTTTTCTATTTTAAACTAATGTCGAGAAGGCGCCCAAAAAAATATATAAATCAAATATTCTTTTAAATCTTTGCTCTTTTTTATTCTTAATATTATAAAAACTTTTCTCTTCGCTTCTTACGCTTGGAAAGATAGTCAAAGGCACTGGTGGCATCACGATTTTGGATAAGCTCTTTAGGAAAGGCAACCTCCTCTAAAAGGGGCAAACAATCCTCATCGCGACCAAGTTCTGTTAAGGCGTGAGTATCGGAGTTGAGCACCACCGAACATCCGACCTCTTTGCAAACCGTGAGAAACTCCTTGGTCATTTCCGGAGGGATTCGTTGGAGCATGTCCTTGCTGTTGTTGATCTCCAGGGCCATGTCGCACTCTTTAGCTGCCTTGGCAAGGGTGACAAAATCCACCGGGTACTCCAAGGAGTTGGGATGGGTAATCACATCAATATAGGGATTTTGCTGCATTGCCTCCACAAGCATGGCTGTGTTTTTCTCTTTGCCCTGTCTCCGTGGGGTGTTGGGATGGATTCCCAAAAGTACAATATCCATAAATTGTAACCAGGAGCGAGGACAGTCGATTTTGCCGGGTTTTTCCAACAAATTACATTCAACACCCTTAAAGAGACGAATCCCAGGAACCGGATCATTGAGTCGCTCGAAAAAGACACTGGTAAGTCGTCCACCAAGGGTGAGTCCATGATCAGTAATGGCAATCCCCTTCATACCCATACTCTTTGCGTAGTCTAATAATTCGATTGCTGTGTGAAGTCCGCAGAGACTAAATATCGAGTGTACATGGAGGTCTACTTCTATCATGGTGCTGTCCTAGGTGGTGTTTATGCGTAAAATTTTTTGTGCTACATATGTGTTTATTGCTTTGATAAATATATTCTGCAATGTCTCTTTTTTTATAATTATTCGGATAATTTTAGTTATTAGGGAATAGAAGAAAACCTGGATCAAAGGAGGTTGTGTCATAATTGCAAAAAGATGTCATTGCGAGGAGCGTAGCGACGTGGCAATCCCTGAAATTGGCTCAAAAAGCGAGATTATTCGCAGGGACTCACCAAGTCCCGCGCTTTGCTCGTAATGACATGAGCCAATTTAAAAGTTTTAACACAGCCTCCACAGGTCCAGGCCACATATACCGTCTACTCGGCGGCGCGATTGAAGGGGTAAAAAAAGATTTTTCTATGGCAGTGACATTTTTGTATTAAGGGCGCAGACAAGCGGCGCCCCTACATTTGTAAAGAAGTGATAGATCGCGTCGCTGTGCTCGCGATGACGAATGCGGTTAGGCCTTAATCAGTCTTTTAATCTTTTGGGATGTATAGGGCGGCGAAGCCGGTGATTTTTGCAAAGCAAAAATTACTGGAGCGAACGCGGAACCCGAAGCAGCCCGGTTCGATTGGTGCAAAAAATAATACTATTCAAATCCCGATTTATCGGGAGGCGTTAGCCGAGAAGGCGCCCAAAAAATAAAAATCATTTATATATTGAGAGTTGGGCAACCCCCAAATGATTCTTAAAAAGTTTTCAATTAAATAGCCAAGAAAGCTTACACAAAGTAAATATCATTGATTTTTTACAGAGGGAAATAACGCCCTGTCTGTGTGAGGAATAAAAAGGGCTGCTGTGTATTGATCCATATATGCGGGGTCAGTATTGAGCTCTACGTAGGTCATCATCTGTGCAAGCTCCTGCTGCTTCTTTTGATGCTTCTTTGAGACAAGCGCCAGGTAGGAGCCAATTAACGAGGCATTACCTACATAGTGAAAGCGGTCTCGGGGAAGGTCGGGAAGCAGTCCCAAGGTGATGGCGCTCTCCATATCAAGAAACTGACCAAAACCACCGGCAATGTAGATTGCCTGTAGGTCTGCTGGCTCAATTTCTAACTGTTTACACAAAAGAGCGGTTGCAGAGTAGATGGCTGCTTTGGTTCGCACTACATTCTCCACATCGTGCTCACTCAGATAGATAGGGCCATCAATACCACTCTCATCCTCGGGAACAAGGACATAACGACACTGTCGCCCCTCTTTTACCAGTGCCTTTGAAGTCCGGGTTTGATCGAACTTTCCTGCAGCGTCAAGCCAGCCAGTAGAAAAAAGGCTAGCCACCAAGGTGATAAGACCAGATCCGCACAGTCCCAGGGGCTTCCCTTTGCCAATAACAGAATAGGTAGCTTGCCCAGTTTGAGGATCCACAGAAACCCGGTCAATTGCTCCAGAAGCAGCGCGCATACCAAACTCAATGCCACCACCTTCGAAGGCCGGCCCAGCAGAGCAGGCACAGGTCATTAAAAATTCCCTATTGCCAAGGACAATCTCGCCGTTGGTGCCAATATCGATATAGAGGGAGAGCAAATCGCGTTGCTCGATGATATCCGTACAGAGAAGACCGGCAGTAATGTCACCACCTACATAGCTTCCCACAGCCGGTGCACAATAGAGCGGTGCCTCAGGATTGCACACCAATCCGACAGTACGGGCGCTTATAGTTGGCACGGTTAATAGGGTGGGGGTGTAGGGCTCGATGCGAATATATTCAGGCAGCAAACCAAGGAGTAAATGGACCATAGTCGTATTACCAGAGAGAGAAACCGAATAAATCGTTTCTTGACGCACACCATGCTCATCGGTCAATTGACGAATCTGACGATTTATAGTGTTAACTGCCCGTTTTGCAAGCTCCTGTAGACGGGCTGGTTTTTTTGCATAATTAATACGACTGATAATGTCTAAGCCACAGGAGATTTGCTCGTTGTAGGAGGAGGTAGCACCAACAACCTTGTTCTCTGATAGGGACACAAGTATGGTTGATACAGAGGTCGTCCCCAGGTCAATTGCAAGGCCATAGGCTTCGCCTTTATTGTTAGGAGGAGATACATCTATAATCTTAAATCCTTCTTTATCGTCAACCAGTGTAATGCATAGATTTCCCCCATCCTCACGAACGGTTTGAGCAATTTTTTGCATAGAGAACAGCGAATAGTCTCTAGTCATGTTGCCCATCTTTGACCGAAGGACTTTTTCGATCCTGTCAAGATCGGCAAGGCCCTCTTCTAACTGGGCTTTAGGGACTGTAATGGATATCTGTTTTACTCCTGAATCATAGTCCTCTTCTTTTGGGAACGCTGCGGAGGTTGCCTGCGCAAGGTGCTCCAAACTTTCGAAAAAGGTATCCTGATCTTTGCACGCTTGAGCTGGAATTTCAATTGTAATAGAAGTATCAGCGATCTTTGTTTTACAGGCCAACACATAACCCTTATCCCGTTTCTCTTTTGAGAGCTTTCCACTCTCTTCAGTTTTCACAGATCCCGCATGAACCTTTACTGCACATTTCCCACAGGCACCTTTGCCCCCACAGGGGATATCGATGTCAAACCCAGCTTCATGCACAGCATCAATAAGGTCACTATTTTCTGGAACAGTGATACTTTTGTTTTGCGGAACAAAGACTATTTTTGGCATTTTCAGATTTTTCCTTTTAATTAGTACAAAAATATGTGTTTTAATTCCAATGCACTCGCTTTTTTTCACAGTTAATAGATTCAATGCTGTCAAACGAAGGCTCGCATTCTATGAAATAAACATTTTATTATACCTCAGTTTCAACATTCTTGCTTTTTACCACAAGAAACGATATAATTAGCATAACACCTGCATCGATGCAGGTAATTCTTTGTATGGTTATGAACATTAACATATGATTTGAGAACAGGTTATGACCAAGTCACTGGATGCGTCAAACAAAGATCAAAGAAGTCAATATCTGTCAAAATTTTTAACCTCTAAGGTTAGTGGAATTCCCATTGATATTCTTGACACGCTCATCAATGAGGGAAAGTTACAGACCTATAAGATGGATCGCTATGGTGATAAGTTGTGTATCCAGGAGGTGCTTAACTATAAAGATAAAGTCATTGCCACAGAAGAGGACAAAAAACGAGATGCCGAGCAACGGGCTCAGGAGTTGGCTCCCAAGGCTGATAAGCCCGGACTTAACGAGGAGACCGAGTTTTCTAAGATTAACTATATGGTAAATTCTGATCTCTTTGAGCAGGAAAAGGAACCCGAGTATATTCTTACGGAGGTTGAGTTTTATGATATTCTCACCAATGTTACGCTCTTTCAAAAAAACAGTAAAGGTGATTTTATTGTTTACAAAGCAGAGGGTGTAGACATTTCCGGAGATCGTAAACAGATTGGTCACCATCCACCACTGTATATCCACAAAAAGCACAAAGAGCACGCAGCCATTGAAGTAATCAGTGGCCTCAATAGTGATTTAAAAACTGAATTTCACACCTTATCACCAGAGGCGCTCAAGAAAAAGAGCATCGATATCTGTTCCAATGCCTTTGCCAATCCGATCAATAAGGTGTTGTTGATGCTCGAGGAGACCGCGTCCATTATGGTGCATGGGTATACAAAAGACACATCCCTGCTTAAAAAAATATACTCGCAGTTTTTAAATGACGATGCCCTGGCAGAGCACTCTATAAATGTGATGAACCTCTGCATAAAATTTTGTCTTAACAACAACTATTCGCTTAATGATATCGAGGCAATCGCCCTAAGTGCGTTGCTCCATGATATTGGTAAAGTACAAACCCATCGTCGCATGCTAAAATCGAAGTATATGCATACCAGTGATGAACAACTGATACTAAAAGCCCATACGGTCTGGGGATATAAAATGCTTGAGCACTGCCCCTTTAGTAATCAAAATGTAAAATTTGGGGCGATTGAGCACCATGAATATGTTGATGGCTCAGGATATCCAAAGGGAACAAAAAAGACCTCCTTCTATGGACAGCTTATCTCTATTGTAAACAATTTTGATATGTTGCTTATGGCTGCTAAACAGTCAGGAAGAAGGACAACTCATTTGGATATTTTAAAAAATATGAAAACAATGGTTGACGAAGGACGATTTAACAGCGACCTTTTCAGACAATTTGCCTATAGCCTTTTATAAGGAACAGTGTCTGCAATGCCTATGAATTGGAGTAGAGACAGGAGAGATAACCATGCAAAATGATCTTTGGATTAAAGAGGTTATGGAAAACTTAGCCGAAGATGGATCAAACATTGCACTTGAGTGTATTGATGCTATGTTTCAGAAAAGCTGTATAAAAAGGGAACCCTGGAGTGTTACAGAGCACCTGGAAGGAACTTTTGATTATATCTTTTCTCTTATAAGTAGAAACTCTAAGTTCAAGTCCAATCTTTGCATCGGTATCCAGATAGAGAGCATTGCCACCTTTATTGGGTATGAAATTGACATTGAAGAGGCCAAAGATGCCTTTGGCGAATTTGGCAATGTCTATTGCGCCATGCTTATGGACAATCCACTCTTTAAAGATAAGTTTGGTATTCTGCGGCAAGCTTTACCAGAGGATGCGATCAATGAAGCCTTTTTTCCAAAGGCCTGGGGGTTAAATGGACGCCTCTATCTAAAGGACCATTGGATCTATATGGGCTATTCCATGCAAGAAGAGAAGGCAGAGTTGGACTTTCTTTAAGAGCAATCAACCCTATTGCAATTGATAAATATGAAATCAATCTTTAAGGGTGTGATGGGCAACACATTCTTTCTATAATCATGCAGAGACAACACATTACGGCAACATCTATTTGACTGCATAAGTAAAGGCACTGTCAATGTTCAACATAATGATAATGATTGAAACCGTCTCTGACAGGCGCGCCTTTGAGTCAACAGTCGACAAAAAAAAGATACATCTACTCCCCTCAAGCCCCTCCTATTCCAACTATATTAAGGCGCTACAGTACATGCCCGATTGTGTTGTCTTGGAGATTCCTAAAAAGGCCAATGATCAATTTCATTTTATCCAAATGCTTAAGCAGCACCATGATGCAAAAAAGATTCCCATATTCTGTTTTGGCGATCCGCTCTCAGAATCAATTAAAAATGGTATGCTCAAAATTGGGGCTCATCACTACTTAGAACGACCCTTCAACATTCAATCGATTATCCAGTCAGTCCACGCCATTTGTCAAGAGACGAAAACCGGCAAGCCCACACCAGTTAAACGTTACACTATTAGTGATGATCAGCTTAAGCAGCTTCTTTCTCCGGAGATTCCGGCAAACCAAAAAATCGACCTCATGGTGAAACAGGTCTACAATTTACTGGCCTTTCCCTTTACCATATTAAAATTGGTCAGCCTGCTTAATAGCAATCGCTCCAGTGTGAACGACCTGGTTAAGGTTATTGCCACAGACCCGACCATTTCAGCAACACTGCTTAAAATTTGTAATAGTGTTCACTTTGCAGCATCCCACCGGCGCATTAGCTCTTTAAAAGATGCTGTTGTAAGGATTGGTTTTAATGAAACCCGCCGTGTTATTATGGGCATGGCGGTCATGAACCTTTTTGATAATGACAATAGTAAAGCCGGTTTTGATCGGGTTAAGTTTTGGATCCACTGCTTAACCTCTGCAATTATAAGCCAAAAAATTGCTAAATCAGTCAATGACATTGAGAGTGACGAGGCCTTCCTGGCAGGACTGCTGCATGATTTTGGTATTATCCTTCTTGATGAATTTTTCCCCACCCTCTTTGACACCATCTTGGAAAGGACCATTCAGGAGGGCATCAGATTTATTGACGCAGAAAGGGCCTGCATGGGTGTCACGCATCTGGATCTTACTGAAGCCCTCTTTGAAAAGTGGAAAATCCCCGAATCGATCCAAAATTCTGTGATCAATTATCAGAAAATCGGCCAAAGAAGTTTTATTGAAAAGCACAAAGATAAGGCACTGACTCTCTGCACAGGAGTGAGTAACACTATTACGAAATCACTAATGTTTGGATCGGGGTGTGATCAGTATATTATCCCCTTAGATAACTGGATGCTGGAGTCGATTAACATGCCCTTTGGTATCAAACAGGGATTTCGTGAAGAGATATCCCAGGAATTGAAGCTGTTTCAGGACTTGGTAAATGTTGATTTTGAAGAGGCTTCAAAATCAACTACCGCCTTATCAAGCAATGATATCAAAATAAACATCTGCCTTATCAATCTTTCCAAAAGCGTCTTTATTGCTCAGGAAGCATACCTCTCTTTACAGGGACATCCTATTTTCACACCAGCTGATATGGAAGAGGATTCTGAAAAGGTCCCCGACTTGATAATAATCAACACCGAACCAACCAGCACTGAACGAGACATCAAAGAGGTACTTCTAAAGTTATCGGATAATCAAGAAAGTACAATTCCTACGCTACTCTTGATATCGCAGGGACAGCATTTTACGAATCTAACGATGAAGTCCTTTACGTTCTCCTTTATGGACACCTCTTCTGATTTACGCGTTTTGGATGAAACCATCTCGAAAATTCTACAGGGAATGGTTGTCCGAAAACGTATACAGCCAGCTAAAGATCCTTCACCGGAGGATAAACCGCAAGATGATATCGCCACTATTCAAAATGACTCTATTTTAAGCGCTGTGCTCAAAAGCAAAGAGCTCTGTACTACAAAGAAGTTGACCTATAAGGAAGTCGGTTTAGCCGACTACCTGGTCGAGGTTGCCCAAAAGGAAATCTCGGAAAACAACAATCTTGATGCAAACTGGATGCTGCAGCTTGCGGACTTTACTTATCAAAAGGCACTCTTAAAAAGCAGCTATAAAGAAAAGGATTCTGGGGCAAAGAAAATCCTAAGCTCCCTAAATAAAGATCAAACTAAAAAGCATAAGGATTTATTGTCTCGCTTTAATGATTAATCTTGACAAGATTGCTCGTATCATAATACAATAAAGGGTAATCGTTTTATTGCAAAAAACATACTCAGAGGATCTACCATGGGTGGTATTAAAAACGTTAGACAAATTCTTGAGAGCATGTGCGATCTGTTCGCTGAATGTGCTATTGAATGTGTTGATGCTATGTTTGGTAAGGAAAGCGAACTAAAAATGCCATGGCAGGTGGTAGAACAGCTCCAGGCACAGTTTGACCGCTTGCTTACGATGGGAAGCGGTAATGAAGAATTTAGCGCCCTTACCTGTGCCGGAATTCAGTATGACTCATTAGATGCCTTTGTGGAGGAGGAAAATATCAGCACCGAATATGCCGCTGATATTTTAGGCGAATTTGTAAACAATTACTGTGGCCTCCTATCGTCAAAAGACGTTTTTAAAGATAACTTCGGTCAGCATATACAAGCCGTTCCTATCCTTTACTCTGACGGCCAATCTTTTCTTCCCTTTATATGGGGTGTTCAGGGATATATTTATATAGGTGACCATTGGATGTATATTGGATATACGATCCGCGACAACATAACAAGAAGTAACAATAAATTCTAGCCATTGAAAGCTCTCTATCATGAGTAAATCAGTTATTATAGTAGATGACTCGATCTTTGCCATGAGAACACTAACTGACTTCTTTACAGAAGTCATGGAGTTTGAGGTTGTGGCAACCGGAGAGAATGGCACCGAAGCGGTTGAGCTCTACGAAAAATATAAACCTGACCTTCTTGTTTTAGACCTCATCATGCCTGTTATGGACGGTATTGAGGCATTAGAGGCCATTAAAAAATGTCACCCCGATGCTTCTGTTATAGTAGTGACTGCCATGCGTGATTCTGAAGAGCTTCAAAAGAGCATTGAACTTGGTGCATCAGGCTACATTGAGAAACCACTGCGATTTAACAAACCGGAATACAAGGAGCTCTTTAAAAAGAGAATCAATGATGCCTTAAAGTAAAGATTCTTTACAGATATCCTAACATGTCCATCTTTTTAACAAGTAACGTTTATAAGAGTTAGAGCTTAAAATGCTCGTAGGTCTGTTTATATTCATTCGAGCACTGTTGGAATAGTGAAACCTGACCCTTAATCTGGTCGACACTCTCAGTTATGTAACAGATGATCTGACTCACATCTTGCATGTTGCTAGATGCTTGAATCAGTTTATTGGCAGCACTCTTTACATAATCGGCAATAGAGGTTGCTGTGGAGCTTGATTCATGAATGTTTTGCGCCATAGAGTTCAGGTTCTCTGATTGTTCTTCCACAAGGTTTACCACTAGCTGAGAGATTGTGTGCACCTCTTGAGTCACCGTTGAAATCGATTCAATAGCCTGAATCGATTCGGTGGTAATGTTCTGCATCGCACCAATCTCATCTTTAATCTCATTGGTCGCAATGGTTGTCTGGTTTGCCAAATCCTTTACCTCTGCAGCAACAACAGCAAAACCCTTTCCCACCTCTCCTGCAGAGGCGGCCTCTATATTTGCATTAAGTGCCAGAAGATTTGTACGATCAGCAATATCGTTTATCACTTTAACCACATTTCCGATGACCCTGGCCATCCCCTCCATTTTGTCCATCATAGTCTTGGTCGTTTGCGCCTGCTCGTTTGCCTTTTCTGCAATGGTCAACTCCTTTTGACAACTGTGCGCAATCTCATTAAAGGAGGTATTTACTTTTTCAATAGCCATAGCAACATTATTGACAATGGAGGACATATTACCGGTCTCTTTGGTAATCTTGTTCACATTGGCTGTTGCCTCTGTTATGGTTGATGAAATAACGCTGGTTTGCTCCGAAGTTTCGTCTGTTGTCTCATATAGCTCATGAGTAAACTGAGATAATGATTCCGCATTAGAGGAGACTTTTTCATTGGTATCTTGGATCTCCTTTGACCGTTGTTGAAGCGCCTCAACTAACCCATTGATCGAATTCACCACCAAATTGACGTCCTTATCCTTTATGGGAGCCATTCGGTGAGTCAGGTCAACACTGCCTCTTGAAAAAGCATCGACACTCTTTTTTAACTGAGTTAGTGGCTTAAACAAAAGGGGGCTGGAAAATTTTGCCAGGACAACAAGGGTTACCAGACTTAGAATAGTGGAAACAATAAAAAAAGTGAGAACTGACTTATAGGGAATGAAGAAAAGCAGGATGAGAGAGGTCGCAAAAATATGCAGGATAAAAAAGAGTAAAATTCTTTTTTTCATTAAAATCACTTACTTGAAAAGTATTGCCTTAGTAGTCTACGTAGCTTTGATATATGTAATTATACAGTTAATACAATGATGAGTTCAATCAAATAGTATTGTAGGAATTGTTCAGTGAATAAAACCACAATTTCTATTTTTGAGCTATAGAATACTAATATTTACGTGGAAAGATGGTTTTGAAAAAGGTAGAACAAGGACTCTTTACTGTGCGACTTTGTCAATTGTTTGAAGCTTTTCCTTATCAATCTTGAAGTGCTTCTCAACCTGGGGAAGATTGATTATCTTATAAATCGACACCGGAGGCTCCACATCGGTCATGTCAACGATCCAATCATTGTCCATGATATCAAAGATTATCTCTGCAGCTTGAATACCAAGAGAGACATGGTCAGGAAGTACCGCAAAGGTGCCAAAATCGAACTTGGGATTGACCAACACTTCAACGCCCACAACAACAGGCACCCGATACTTCTTGATAAGGGGCAGCCATACCTCTTTAATTATAGAGGGGTGGAGCATAATATTATCATTGGGAAGCCAAAGCGCATCTACTTTATCGGTTTTGACAATCTTTTTTATCGCCTTTTTAAGATTTGGCTTTATTTTAGCCTTGTCATCGGGAATTAAATAGGGAACAACATCAATTTTTTCCCGTTTACAATAGGCTTCATTTTTCTGAAGGAAATTTGTTAAGAACTTACGATGAATGACACCTATTTTGTTAAGCGGTGTATTTAAAAGTCCTCTTAGATTAACGGCGCTGGTGACAATGGGTATTTCATAGGAGATTCCTGAGGCGTTTTTAAGTCCCTTTATTGCATCGTCAACCAGGACAGCCATAAGCGAGACCGATGGAATCAGCGCAGATTCTTCTTTTTGATTGCTCTGATATTGTTTAAAAAGAGCAATGGATTTATTGTCCATAAGGACAACAACTTTAGGTTTAGTTAATTTGATCTTTTCTTGAATTTGATCGACCGCAGCATCTTTTGCCAACACTAATTCATTTATTGAAAAGTCTTCGGAAAGCTCATCGGATAGGCCCTTTACAACCTCTTCAAAGCTTACTCCCTGGTTCCTTATCACCAATAAGGGTTCCTGAGAGCTGACGCTAAAAAGAATGCTTGAAACAAACAGTGTGAGTAACGCAGAGAAGACAATGTGTGTTACATTCGATTTAGTACGGGGCTTCAGTTTTTTTATTTCCATTGATCTACTCCGAAAAAATCACATTTAGCGGCTTTAAGCTTTTTAACAAGAGCATCATTTGTAGAGCCGTCTTTTAATGCTAAAGAAATTATCCCTGAACTACTTTTTGGTAAAGCCGTTGTAACGAAGTTCAGTTGTGATTTCTTTTTAAAGTAATCAACATACTTTGTCTCTATAACGATTCCTTTCGCCATATTAAAGGTTAGTAGCGGTAACAAATCTTCAACTTTTGTTACCCTCTTTAATTTTGGTGCTGTTGGGAAGAATTCCTTGACAAAATTCATCATGCCAGTTCTTCCGAGGAAGTCAAGGATCCCAACCACAGTAGTTTGATCAATGGCTTTTGGGTCGACCGCTTGGTCAACTGAAAGGATAGTGAATTCATCAACTGTTTTCCCCTTAGCGACGCCAGCTAGGGCAGGAGAAAATCCACCAATCTGCTTTATAAGCAACGGTTTTGTGCAAACCGCGTCGGGGGGTTCGATTTTTATTTTAGCAATAAAATCTCTATATCGACCAAAAACAGTGACTGCCATACCAGGTAGGATCTTCTCAAGCTCCTGTTGCATGACAATCGGTCTCACCGTTGTCGGGTAGAATACATATACCTTTTGTGCAAACAATGTACACGAACACCCAATAAGTACTATTAGGAAAACTCTTACCAATATCTGTGTGATGTTCTTGATCATTGTATTGGGGCTATATGGTTAATCGATCAGACAGTCCATTCCTATTCGAAAATTTCACTGACCGTAGTCTTGAATTCGTCAACAAACTCGGCATTGTTGAATTTTAACGGTTTCTCAACATAGCCTTTGGCACCAGAATTCATGCATTCAAGCATGGCCTCGCCACGTACAGCAGAAATCATGAGAATGTTTGCATCGGGGAACTCCTTTAGAATTTCCTCCATAGCCTGCTGACCATCTTTATTGGGCATGGTAATGTCGAGTGTGATGAGATCTGGCTGGTGCTGCTTGTAAAGGTCAACCGCATCATTACCATCATTCCCGTCTCCCACAATGGAAAAACCAAGTTTATCCTCAAAAAATTGAACAAGTTGTTTTTTTAAAAAACTTGAATCATCGACAACTACTACTGTTTTAGGCATGAAAAGCTCCTTCTTATTTCTTATTCCTTTTGGTAAAGGTTTCTTTTCACTTAATGAGTAAAGTATACAATATAAATAATGTAAATGCTATGGTTTTCTAAATTCCTTTAAACATTTTACGAATGGCATACCCAAAGTGCATCCAGTCGCTATTGTCAAAATACACTTTGCCACAAACCCCTGTGGCCTTGGGAACAAAAAGATTACCCTGTGAGTACTGTGGTACCGATTGTGTCAATATACCAAACTCATCGGTAAAGTTTTTTTGATCCATCAACACACCACAAAAATTGTTTCCCAGCTCCCCAAAGGCATCTAAAAGCTCATAACCACTCCCAGCCTCATTAAGGATTTTTTTAACTGTGTTATCCTGTATGCTGACAATAAGAATGGCTTGATAATCATTATTGGCATTACCGATGGAAAAGACATTCTCATAATTGCCCTCTAATCGCTCGACAATCGCCCAATCCTCCTTAATCGAGCCCTCAACACCAAACATTGATTCCATCGCCTCTTTAGCGGAAAAGATAAAGTCCGGTTTGACCTTCTCTAGAATTTCCGCGACATTGTCCTGATCGCTCATAATCCTAAAACTCCCTCCGGTACAGATATAGTAAATGAAGAGCCTTTTCCCAATGTTGAATCAATATCGATCGAACCACCGAGCTCTTTAATTTTATGATATACAATATCCATTCCCATACCTCTGCCGGAAATGTCTGTCACTTCTGCGGCTGTCGATACTCCTGAATTAAATAGCAAATTAAACTTGTCCTTATCAGACATCTCCTCTGACTGCTCTTTGGTAATTATATTCTTACCGATACATTTTTCCACCAACTGTTGACAATCAATACCATGACCATCATCGACGACTTTAACAAACCACTTTCCCTCTTCATTGACAACACTCATGGCAATATGACCAGGCCCCTTTTCTGTTTCCTGACGGATTTCTGGCGACTCAATACCGTGATCAATGGCATTTCTGGTAATATGGATTATTGCTTCGTCAAGAGGATTAAACATACTTGGTGGAAACATCTGTTGGTCATTCTCAATTGAAAACTCAACATCTTTACCCAGTTTTCGTGCTGCCTTTTGTACAGCCTTTTGATATTTTCGCATGAGTGTCTTGAGTGGCTTCCAAGATAGAACTTCGCACTCTTGAGCAAGCTCATTGGCAAGATCCGGGGTAAGATCACTCTGAAGATGCTTTGAAATCTCCTGGATCTTAGAAATCCGCTTTTCTGGAACACGAACTGATACATCCTCTTCTTCACCCAGAATGAGTTTAATCTTTTGCTTTACATCATCAAGAACCTGGTCCATATCCTCCAATTTATCTTTCAGTCTCTTTAGTGTCTGATCCCGTCTATTTTCTAAGGGCTTTTTCAGATCCTCCAGAACATCCTCTGCTATATGGGCATGACGTGAAAGAAGTTCAAAGCCGTAGGATCCAGCGTTACCTTTTATTGTATGGATGTCTCGATAGAGTTCATCAATATGATCTTCGGTTATTGTGTAAACTTCCTCATCTGGATGACCGGTTCTCTGCTTGACAACGCCAAAGAGATGGCGCTCGATATTGTCCCGCAATGTTTTAATCCTATTTGTTGTATCATCGACAAACTCCGCAATTTCATCTGGTGGTGTATTGGCAATACCTAATATGGTCTTAACCTCATTTTCATGGCGCTCTTTCTCCTCTTGCATCTGCATATCTTTAAGTCGCTTCTCTGTCTCATCTAAGGCTAGAATCATGACCTTGGAAAGATTAATTCGTTTGTCGTAAATTTTTTGATATGAAATAGAGACAAACTTCTGATCATCATTTTCTGCTTTAGGATTAAGCTCCAACTGATGAACTGGTGCCAGTTTTTCTAATTTTTTCCACCGTTGAGATTTGTGTGTCTTTTGGATTAGATTCAACCATGTCTTAAATGATTTTTCCTGCTTGGGATCAAACCGCAAAAGCTCGGCAATCTTTTTCTTTGACACATCGCAGACGTCAAGAATATCATTAGCCTTCGCCGAATACCCTTCATTAATGGTTCCATCAAGGTTGATCGTAAAAAGTCCCTGATCAATATTGTTAAGGATGTCATTTACCTCTTGCATTTTTTCATCGACCAAGTCTTGCAAATGATCAGTGTATTTTTTAATCGTGGTGCGCATCACTTCAAAGCGTTGCGCTAGGTTGCCTATTTCATCATTACTCTCTGATTGGACAGGCTTTGTATAGTCACCATCGGCAATTACTTTTGTAGAGTTTACTAAGGAACCAATAGGTTTTGTGATACGAGTTGCCAATTTACGAATAATAAACAACCCTGCAATTATCGATACAATAAGAAGGACCAACAATATCAAAATTGTTTGAATAAGTGAAGCTCGACCATCAGCACGAGCCTCCTTAATAGATTTAATCATTGACTGTGTGCTTATGCCATATCGAATATGGCCCAATATTTCATCCTCGACAAGTACTGGCGCAGCAAACTCGAAAACTTCTCCTGTGGTATGATTATATTTTTTGTAATCCTGCTGTTCAAGCTGACTGGCCCAGAGATCAATTGAATCTTTAAGTGGCTCTCTTGTTTGGGGAGTACCTCCAGGATTATCAGGTGATGCGTAAACCCATGGCATTTGCATGTCGTCCATGTAAATGCCATAAACAATATCTTCATCATCGGACACAGTTGACGAAACGAGCATTTGGATTGCTGTAAAGGCATTGTCCTCAGCCATGCCAACCATGGCCATACTATTATTTTTTGATAAGGTTTTACCTTTTGCAATAATTGACTGTTTAATATTGTTTGCTGTTTTTTGAGAGTTTTTTCTTACAGAGTTAACGTTAATAACAGCAATGATAACAAGGACTGTTACAAATATTGCGATGACCATGATCATGGTGTTGACAATTAGTTTTGTTTTAATGCTGACAAAATTTTTAATGCCCATCTTAAAACTCTCTTTTGTTAACTTTACTCATTACTTTTCATTCATAACAACCGATGATGTTTTATCTTCCCATCAATCAAATTGTAAGCATCACGTCAAACCATTTTGACGCATAATCCATAGAACAGTTCTAATTATATCATTGTTTATTTCCTAAATTCAACCATTTTTGAGCGGTTTTTATAACGCCTTTGCATAGTATATCTCTTGCAGTTATAACTGGTTATATTATTGCGGTTATATCACAAAAAAAGCCGTTACTGAAAAACTGTAACGGCTTTATAGAAAATGCTAATTTTAGCTAGTTTTAGAACTTTGACCTGATTGAAAAGAGTATACTACGAAGAGGGTTTAGCTCAACATAGGGGACTTGTTTGTCAAAAAGGTTATTAACTTTAAGCTCCAAGGAAAAGCGGTCATTAAGCTTCTGAGCAATGTTTAGGTCAAAATAAACATTAGAGCTTGTTGAGTCCTTTCCAATTGTCTTTGTAGAGTTATCAGGCTTTGTCACTGTAGTGTCTTCTGAGTACAGTGGTGTCATGCGAGCAATCGCTGACAGGGTTAAGCCAAAGTCAAATTTTTGGGTAATTCCAAGGTTCCACTTAATACGAGGAAGAAATCGTACAGGGTCACCATCTAAATCCTCAGTCTGGGACATTGCAAAACTTGCAAGGATGTACATATCGATTGGAAGAGCGAAACGTCCTTCAAACTCACCACCCTGTGCCTTAGCATCATCATCTGCATTAAACCAGAAATCACTGTTAATAGAATCCCAAGGGGTTATTCTTTCCATCTGTTTTTGGATAGTATTGTTAAAATAAGTTCCACTGAGATACATGAAGTTATTAACAAAGGTCAAGTTAGCCTCTAAAGTATGCAGTACTTCAGGCTCTAAATCAGGTAAACTAACTTGGTTGTTGGGATTGGCATTATTCCATGTGGTAATATGATGAAGCTTTTCATCATTATGACCAAGCTCTTGGATACCAGGAGCCTTAAGAGCTGTACCATACATGACCTTGGCAATGAAATTCTTGGTAAACCTCTGCACTAAAGCAGCACGAGGAGAGGGTTGAAAGTATTTATTCTCACTTAATATACCCTCATCAAGCCTTATACCACCGGTAAAAATGAGGTCTGCAAGAACCGGCGCAACCGCTCTAATTTGAGCAAACTGGGAGATGGTGTGAGATTTTTTATTATAAAAACGTTCAAAAAGCTCAGTGGTATTTGATTGCCTTGTCCAGGTTTCCTGCCGTGAGTTCCACCGGATATCATAGTTGAAACCACCAATAATATTAAAATATTTATTAACATCAACGGTAAGTTTAGTGTAAGCTTCCCAGTTATGCGTACAAATATTATAACCAAATACACCCAGAGTTCCCGGGTCTGCCCACCAACCTAAACTATTTGTTTGGGTTCCCCGTTCATGACCATTATGGTACTTGACATAACTATTAAGAGAAGCCTTGTCACTCAGAGCAACGTCATGCTTTAAATAGGGCATAACAGTGCGCCACTCATGCCAGTTAGCTTTGGTTGTGTTAAACTTGTTATCCCAGTTAGCCCAACCTAAACCATAGCCAGTATGTTGGTTGATGTATAAAAATCCTAAGGTAAAATCACCGGCAGCAGACATCATCTTTTGAGAAACCCGTGAGAAGATATCACGGTAGCTGTTCATATTAGGACCAGACCCACCACCTCTTGGGCCAGTGGAAGTATCCCAAGGAACCATGTCGGCTTTTCTATCATAATAGCCAACATTTGCATCAAATACATAATTGTCACCCTTGGCTCCAGCATTAGCCATGACCTGTTTGTGAAACACCGGGTCCCAATCACGGTTATGGATGTAGTCCCACTCCTCTAAATGTTTACTTACATCTGTTCCAAAGGTAAATCTACTATCCACTGAAACACCATTTTCGGTTCTCTCTCTGGGGATAATATTTACCACACCATTAAATGCACCAATACCATAAAGAGCGGATGCTGGGCCACGGAGAAACTCGATGTTCTCAACAAAGAGCAATGGTAATCCCTCTTGGATATACCCGGTACCAGAGCGGACATTATTAATGGGAATACCGTCAACCCTGATTAAATGCTTTTCATTGAGGGTGGCAACACCACCACGAGTTTCCAATGCCCGGTCTGCAATTGCCCAAATGGTACTGTAACCTGGAGTCAATTCAGCCAGGTCTCCAATTGTAAAGTAACCGAAGTCCTCGATATTATCCTTAGTATAACCGGTTACCGTTCCGGGAGCATCACTCACACGGTCAGGTTGATCTGACGTTACGGTGATCTCCATGTTAAGAAGGTCTCCTAATGAAAGATCCTCCATGGACGATTCTGACCCTTCAGCTTTGGGCTCCTCCTTCTGCTCCTGTGCCGGTTTCTCCGGAGCTTTTTGATCCTCTGCCATCACATTGTGAAACGGCAGGAGGATAAAGGCACAAATAAAGGCTAGGCGTATACTTGACAGAAGTATACTTTTCATGTGAGAATAACTCATCACACCTCCACGGTAAAGGTTAAAAGATGAAATTGTGATTTGAAAAGAGTAATATTCATTTGTAAAATACTTTGTATATAGTATGTTACAATTTTATCGTTCTTGTAAAATAAATGTCAATATTTTTTTTGCAAGAAAAATAAAAATTTATTCCCCGCTCATCAGGCTAAAAACTTTTTAAATCAATCAATTATGTGGACACTTTTTTTTGGGGTTATTTTACAGGGTGCAAATATAAAAAAAGCCTGTTTGAACAACAGGCTTTTCCTATTCAGTTAAATCAATTTTCTCTTAGGCTTTAAGGAGTCCTTGCATCATTATCGCAGCAACAAGAGAAAGAATAGCGTAAAATTCTGGAAGCGCTGCAAGTATCATTGTTTGAATTAGGGTGTTGTGTCCACTTCCCATGGCAGCAATTCCATTGGCACACACCTTACCCTGTTGAATAGCAGAAATGAGTGCTGCCACACCTAGTGCTATTCCTGCACCTAAACAAACACCACCCTGCAAAACTGTTAGCGAGCCAGCCAAAGGTTGAACTGCTTGATTGTATAAGAAGAAACCAACGAACCCATACAATCCTTGTGTTGCAGGCAATCCAGCAAGTATCATTCCTGGAACAAATTTATCTGGTGCTTTTTTTATCATTCCTAAAACTGATTGGCCACCTATAGCTGTTCCAATAGCAGAACCGGCTCCAGTAAGACCAATCATAAGTCCTATTCCAACTGTGGCAAGTATGTAAGCAAGGCTCATAGTACCTCCTAAAATTATTATAAAATGTAAATGTTAATTATTTTTCTTTGATAAAGGTTTAAATGGAACTGAACCACCTTTGAAGTCTAAGTTTTTATAAAATTCTACAAATGTTAACCTTAAAGGATGAACAAATGATCCGATCAATGCTAAAAAGAAATTAAGCGCATGTCCAACAATCATTATTAACACTGTAAAGATTACTAAAAATGAATTAAAGTTAGGTCCTGAATCTGTCGTAATTAAAGAAAGAGCTATTTGATTAAAAGCAAGTCCTAACAACCCACCAGCTAAACCCAAAGCAAACAACCTAATGTATGATAGGCTATCTCCTAAAAAGCCAGTTGCAAAATTATAAATAGCAACGATAGTCATTGACACATTAAAACCAATTTTTTTAGCAGGACTGTTAAACAGCATTGTTAGCACAAGACCTAAAGCTACAATTCCTGTTGCAAAAGAACTGGGTATTCCAGCAATGAGTTCACCAAAAGGTACTCCACTCGGATTAAACTTTCTTAGATCTAAAAAATCTGCTTGGACCAAGAAAATCGCAACTCCAGTAATCAGGAAAAAGGAGCCCATGGGTCCAAACGCAAATTTTATACCTCCACTATTATAATTGTTTATCGCCTTTAAAAAAGTTCCAAGTAGCATTTGAACCAACCCAAGGTATACAGCAAATGCCATTGCAGGAAAAATCACATTTCCATCAGGTGTTGTGATAGTTGAAAGAAAAGCTAGCTTTGCCATTCCTACATTTGAAGCTCCATCTGCAAATATTGGTGCCCCAAAAAATGTGTTGAGAATGAATCCTCCAAACATTGTGGTTACGCCAAAAATCATAACTAACTGTGTAATACTTTTAAAATTTGAAGGCACTTTAAAGAATGCAACTAAAGCAAGTGAAAATAGAAGTGCGCCATATCCTAAATCTGCTAAACACAACCCTACAAATAAAGCAAAAAAAGGCGCAAAAAAAGGTGTTGGATCTATTTCAAAATAATCAGGAAGTGAAAAGATCTTAGTAAGCGGCTCAAAAAGCTTGAAGCCACCATGATTATTAAGTTTTACAGGGACACAATCTTCGTTAGCTGGTTCATCTATTGAATACCAAGCGGTGAATTTCTCGAGGAACTTCTTTACCTTTGCTTCATTTTTTTTAGGTAGCCATCCATTTAGAGAAAGCACTCTACCTTCTAAAGATTGGCCCATACTTATTCGGGCTGTTTCAAAGTTTATCAAATTGGAAATATCATCTAATTTTGCTTGTACAATTTGTTTATACTTTGTGAGATTTTGTAGAGAAGAATAAATATCTCTCTGATTGGCTTCCAATTCGTCGAGGTTTTTATTTGCACGTGCTAATGAAACATCTGGTAGAATAACTTCATCTGCTTCTACAGTTATTTCTCCTCCGAATTCAAATACAACAAAATTAACACTTCCATTTTGACGACTGATAACTTCTAAATAAAGGTCATCCTTTGGTAATGCATCAAATTTCTTTTCAGCAATTTCAAAAAAACGAAGTCCTATACCTACCTGCGAAAGTTTATCCAGCACATTTTGATCAAAATCACCCCAGGGTGTAAGCTGTCGAATATCTTTTTGTAAGGTATTTTTCTGCTGCTCTATTGAATCAAGTGACTCCTTATGATTAAAGTATTCTTGAACCAGCGCATCAGGGTCACCATTTTGATCTTGAGTAACAGGGTCAGAAAGACCCTTCTCTGTCTTTTGGAGAGCCTTAATAACCTCATCAAACTGCTTAACTTTTTTTTGGAGCTGAGCAAGGTCAGATGAAGTTGTTTCAGCATTCTCTACGATATGAACAACGCCAAGTTCCTGCAAAGCAGCAAGAAATGATTCACGTTCTTTATGGTAAAGCAAAATCGACAATTTTTTCATGGGAACTATCATGCAGCAGCCTCCGCTTTTGCCAGGCGTTCTTTTAAAATCTTCTGTGAGGATTTTGCCAGGTTTTCTTCATCTTCCATAAAGCGTTTGATTTTTAAAATGGCATCTTGATATGCTGGAATTTGAACCTTCTCGTAGAGATTCACCTTTTGAGTTGTCTTTTTTCTGGCATATTCCAAAATGGCAACCTTCTTTTTTGCTACATCAATCTTTATCTGTAATATGGCGGCATCTTTGAGTAGTGATATTCCTTCTGGTATCCATGCCGGTGTAGAAAGGAGGCTAAAGGTATTTACAGAAAAGGAAACATTGTTAAATATGGGTGTTTTTACTCCGGCAATTTTTTTAAAGTCAAGATTCACCTCTTTAACAGCAAGAAGGTTCTCTGGAAACTCGGACCAGAGGCGAACAATCGTTGCTAGCACACGGTTCTTTTGATCAAAGGCTTCTTGAGCTAGCTTAACCTCTTTCTTTGCATTTTTTACCTCTAAACGCAAAGCAGATTCTTTGGCTTGCAGGGTAGGAAGCGCATTCTCTCGTACCTTGAGATCTTTTTTTAGTTGCTGAAGCGCAGTCTTATTGTATTGAAATTTTAATGCCATAATCTATATATCACCGGTTAACGCCATCTAAGATTGGCGTTACTCTCCCTTCCAATATGTATCCATGATCTCTTTCTTTATACCAACCTCATCCTGAGAAAAATATTTGCCGAGAATTTCCCAACCAGTATTGAGCATCTTGTCAACATCAATGTTGATATCAATTGCTAAAAGTTCCTTTGAATACTCCTTGGCATAGTCAAGACATCGCTTATCATAATCGGTCAAGTCGAATCCATTTTCAAGCTTGGTTTTGGCATTTGCCGCATCCGCATAGAGACGTACACAGGTATTCATCAGTTGAGGATGATCTTCCCGAGTCTTCTTTCCAATTACTAACTGTTTTAATCGAGAAAGAGATCTAAAGGGATCAATAATTACTTTGCTTATATCGGTATCACGGCGTAAATAGAGCTGTCCCTCTGTGATATACCCGGTATTATCGGGTATAGCGTGCGTGATATCTCCACCACTGAGTGTTGTTACCGCAATAATCGTAATGGAACCACCTTCAGGAAACTGTACAGCTTTCTCATAGATTTTTGCTAAATCACTATACAGAGATCCTGGCATACTGTCCTTCGATGGGATTTGGTCCATTCTATTTGACACAATACTCAGCGCATCGGCAAAGAGAGTCATGTCGGTAAGAAGCACTAATACCTTCATCTGCTTTTCCTGAGCAAAATATTCTGCAGCAGTCAAGCACATATCAGGCACAAGAAGACGTTCTACGGGAGCATCCTCTGTTGTGTTGATAAAACTGATAATGCGATCCAATGCACCGGCATTATCAAAAACCGCTTTGTAGTATAGATAATCATCGTTGGACATTCCCATACCGCCAAGCACGATGATGTCAGCCTTCGCCCGCAGAGCCACATCAGCCATTACCTGGTTAAAGGGCTGGTCTGGATCAGCAAAGAAGGGGATTTTCTGGCCAGTTACCAAGGTGTTATTAAGATCTATACCGGCAATACCGGTAGCAATGAGTTCGGAAGGTTGTTTACGACGAACAGGATTAGCAGAGGGGCCACCAATCTCGCGCTCCTCTCCTTCAACCGATGCGCCACCATCGATTGGTTCACCATAGGCATTAAAAAAGCGACCTCGTAACTCCTCGCTCACCTTGAGTGTTGGTGGCTTACCAGCAAAGACGACCTCAGCATTAGTGGCAATACCCTGAGTGCCGGGAAAAATCTGAAGTGTCACATTCTCACGATTGATCTTAACAACCTGAGCCGGCCTATTGTCAACATAGGCCATCTCTTCATTAGTCACACCCTCAGCTTTAATCGTGCAGGTTGCCTTGGTAATATTTTCAATTTTTGTATATACTTTTTGAAAGGCCTTTGTTTTCATTAGTCCTCCCTCTTTTCATCGAGCACTCGTTCCGATTCGCCAAACTCTGCGAGTTGACGCTCTTTAAGCAGGGCATGAAGATCTTGTTCCATAGTGTTAAATCCATCACATTGAAATTCTTGATAGTTCATCTGTTTAATTAAATTGATCACCTTTTTAAAATAGGTGTTCACCTCTTCAAAGTTATCAAAATCATAGGAGCTATTACAGATACCCAGAATCAAATTGACCATATACTGTTGACGGGTCAAAGAAGTGGATGCGTCCACTTTGTCAAAGGCGTCCTGTTGCAGTATGCAGAAGTCGATAACTTCCGCCTTATTAAAAATGATATGATATTCAATCGGTACACCATCATCGCCCAATATGTTAATTTGATCACGGGTCTCTTTACCGCGGAGAAGCATGTCCTTTAATAGGAGAATCTTATCTACCCAGCCCTTTTCAACTTTATCATCAAAGTATTCGATTACCTCGTCATATTCCAGGTATTTAGAGTAACTGTCGATGGGATCGATAGCAGGATATCGTTTACTGTCAGCACGGTTTTGCTCGAGTGCATAAAAGCAGCGAGCTGCTTTTTTGGTTGATTCAGTAACCGGCTCTTTTAAGTTTCCTCCAGCGGGACTTACTGTTCCGACAAAGGTGATTGATCCAGTCTCTCCATTGTTAAGATAGACAAACCCAGATCGTGAGTAGTAGTTTGCTACAATTGCGGAAAGATCCATGGGGAAGGCATCAGGTCCGGGAAGCTCTTCCATACGGTTGGACATCTCACGAAGTGCTTGTGCCCAGCGAGAAGTTGAATCTGCAAGAAGTAACACCTTAAGTCCCATCATCCGATAGTATTCGGCAATTGTCATACCGGTGTATACCGATGCTTCACGAGCGGCTACCGGCATATTTGAAGTATTACAAATAATAATGGTTCGCTCCATAAGTTTTCTACCAGAACGCGGATCTTCAAGCTCAGGGAACTCAGTAAAGATTTCTACAACTTCATTAGCACGCTCACCACAGGCTACCACAATAATTAAGTCTGCCTCGGCATTCTTGGAAATAGCATGCTGTAGTACGGTTTTTCCACAACCAAAGGGACCGGGAATGAAACCGGTTCCACCTTCGGTGATTGGGTTGAGTGTGTCAATGGTCCGCACACCAGTCTCAAGGACCTTAAAAGGACGAGGCTTCTCGGTAAAACCCTGAACCTCTACCTTGACCGGCCATCGCATGGTCATGGTGAGTTCCTGCTCTTCTCCATTTTCATTGACGACAACTGCAATGGTGTCAGAAATGGTGTAATCACCCTCAGCGACAACTGATTTGAGGGTACCAACACCTTTATAGCTGAAGGGAACCATAATTTTATGCGGTATCCACCCTTCAGTAACTTCTCCAAGCCAATCTGCTGCTTTAACCTGGTCTCCCGCTTTGGCAGAAGGGGTAAAGTGCCACTTTTTTTCTTCGTTAAGCGGAAAGGAGTACTCTCCCCGCTGAAGAAATACACCGGTCAGTTTATCAAGATCATTTTGAAGTCCATCATAGTTACGAGAGAGCATTCCTGGGCCTAAGGTAACCTCAAGCATTCTTCCGGTAAACTCTACATCACATCCAACATAGAGCCCACGGGTACTCTCAAAAACCTGGACAGAGGCGATATTACCTGTGATTTTAATCACCTCAGCCATAAGTTTGACATTTTTTAAATCAATATAACAAATCTCATTTTGTCCGACCGGTCCGTCAACTTCAATTGTCACAAGATTGGCGACAATTCCGACAACCTTTCCCTTGGTGCTCATTATTTCCTCCACATATAAATTATCTTAATCAGTGGTAAAACCAGTTTTTAATTCCTCAAGCAACCTACCAAGCCGCTCTTTACCGGTTTCGGGATCAAGCTGCTGCCATCGTTCGACCATGTCAAGCTTCAAGCAGAAAGCAAGAATTGTTTCAATTTGAAAATAGGTAAAAACCGTCAGCTCATTGAGCATATCCCATCTGAGCGTGTCGATATTTTTTTCATAGGTAACTAAATCATCTCCAGAGGAGGAGACTATTTTGTCAATCCAGGGAATCTGATTTGAGAGAGAAAAATCAGGGGCATTACTTTTTAATATTGACTGAGAAACTTCATTTCGCCCGACAATCAATGTGGACAATGAAAAATTCTCCGTGTCCTTTTGCTTTCGGCAATTTAAACCAGCAAGGACATTTCTTACATTTAAATCAAAGGTAAACCAATCTCGAATAAAAAGATTTTGGTGTGCTGCCAACTCTTCATAAAAGAGCCAGTTTAGCTGGTCCTCCAAAGAACATTCTGGATAGGGTAATTTTTCTTCCTTAACAGCCTCTATAAATCTTTGCATATAAGCGGGTATTAATTCTGGAAATTTTAGCTCCTCTTCCAACATCTCTCGCGAAAACATACCCTGCGGGAGAAAATCCTTTGAACTCTTTTCAAGGAGCGTTATGCAGTTTTTATTATCGTAGGGAAGCTGTAACAAACGGAGCAGACTCAAGTCCTCTGGTGCGATCTGTTCAGCAATCTCATCAATGAAATCTACAAAGGTTAGTCCCTTTTTTGTTCCATCAAGAATTATATCAGGTAAGCTTGCAACGAGATAGTAATAGCTTTTTGCCATAGGTGATTATTCGTCAAATAAAAAGGTGCGAGTTTTTGGGCGGAGGTAGTCCTTAAAAAATTCATTAAAATCCTCATCGGACATACTGATCTTAAAAGTTCCATCTTTTGGGCCAATTTGAAATCCACCTTTAATAGCCTTAGAAAAGGTGACAGTGACACCATCGTTGAGGATCTTTTTTAAGGAACTTTTTAAGGATTTATCCAGTTTTTCGGCCAATGCCTCTGGGAGAAGCACTTCCAAGGACGGTGCTTCCTGACTATTGGCACTCCAATTTTTTACCAAAGTGGAGAGCAACTCTTTTATCACCTCAGGATCAGAGAGTGTTGCACTGATTCCCTCATCGCCAATTTGCGAAAGGATAAGGTCGGTAATTTTCTGCTTTACAGCGCTTATTGCTTGCTGTGAGGCAAGCTTCATTTCTGATTCGGCATTTTTTTGTATTTCCGCAGCTTTTGTTTGGGCTTGCGCAACAATGGTATCTGCTTCTTTTTGTGCTTCGGTTTTAATTGAAGCAGCTTCTGATTGTGCCGCGTCTATAATCGCTTTCTTTTCTTCATTACCCTTTTCAACGCCCTCTTTATAGATTTTCTCTGTTAATTCAGCAATTTTTTGTTCCATGAAAAGCTCCCACTATATACTAGTATTTTGGAATATATGCTATGTCAATTTACTATGAAACTCATCCTGGCAAACATAACGAGTGTATTAAGGTTTTTGTTTGTAAACCGTTAACAGGATGAGTGTGTGTCACGGATGACAAAACTGGAGTGATGTAAATATAAATGATACAACTCCATTGACTTAAAAAAAATTAATTAAAGGCCAAGTTTTTCTTTGAGGGAATCAGGAGTAAAAGGTTTGATTATATAGTTATTAACGCCCTCTTTCATAGCTTCAATCACTCTACTTTTTTCAGACTCAGAAGTACACATAACTACTTTAACATCATTGTATGCCGCAACAGAGCGCACCTTTTTGAGAAAAGTCATACCATCCATAACCGGCATATTCCAATCCAACAAGATAATATCTATAGGCATATTCTCCTTAAGAACAATGAGTGCCTCCTCACCATCCGTTGCTTCGAGTATATCACTAATTCCAAGATTGCTAATTTGCGTCTTTTGAATTCTTCGCATTGTTGCAGAGTCATCAACAAGTAGTATTCTCATGTAGTGGCTCCTTTCACTTGTCAATATTGGTTCTGCTGTTAGACGACTTCTTCATAACTAAAATTCCTGCCCTTTTTGCTGTTACTTAGTTTTAAGAGATATTTCCATAACAAAATTGCCCAAGGAACTATCAAAGGGAACGATAATAGCACGAATTCCCGACGGTGGAGAAATTGCATGGTTTTGACCAACAATGACATTCGGTAAGGAAATGGTCAACTTGTATTGAGAGAGGCCCTGCTTTGCCCGTCCTGCTACAATATTGGCAATTTCACCAATACCATCAACGATCTCCGGTCCAATAATTTTTATCGAGCTACCTAGCATGGCAGAGACTACCTTAAGCGCAACAATTTTCGGAAAGCTGATCGCAATTGCTCCCTGGGCTTCGCCTGAAAGACCAATAATACCTGAAATATCATGGGTTGGCTTGTTACCTGACTTTACCTGCGGCTTTCCTGGAATCGTATCCGTGGAAAGCATTGTTTTAAACGTGTCAATCAGGGCCTTAATAAAGGGATTTACGAAGGAAACATCCATTTATATAACTCCTCTCTAATCAATGCAGTCCTTTTATATTAGGCATAACCATTTTCATCTAAAGCATCTTTTAAAGTATCAAATTTATGAGCACAAGAGTCAATAAGAATTTTAACTAATTTAACATTTTTATTGCGGCCTTCCATCTCTAATTCCTCGGCTTTAGCACCAAGATCCATACCGCCAATTGTTTTTGCTGTACTCTTTATAGAATGGGCCAGATTGGTAATCGTTTCAAAGTCGTTCTGAGCAAAGGCTGATCGCATTTGTTCAATTCTCTTCGGTGTATCATCTAAAAAAGCAACCACAACCTCCTGATATATCTCTTCATCGCCGCACATCCGGGCAAGGGCAGAATCCAAATCGTAGGTTTGTTCACAATCATTTTTTTCATCAACCATAGCTAGACTATCTCCTTTTTCTCTTTATGTTTTTTACTCCATTTCTCAATTTTCAACAAGACTTCGTTAAAGTCAAGCGGTTTACTAATGTAATCATCCATACCGGCCTCAATACATTTCTCACGATCTCCCATCATTGCATTTGCAGTCATTGCTATTATAGGAACGCGATACTCCTTACCGTGTCCCTCTGACTCCTCCTTTCTTATGGCTCGAGTTGCATCATATCCGCTAAGGACGGGCATTTGACAATCCATGAGGATTAGCTCATACCCTTTTTTTGTTTGAGCCTCAACTGCTTCCATGCCGTTATTGGCAACATCGCAGGAATATCCAATCTTCTTTAGTAGTTTAATAACCACTTTTTGATTCACTACATTATCCTCAACAAGAAGAATGCGTAGCTTCTTTTTATTTCGCTCCTCCATTATAGAGTGCCGGGTGACCAAGGTTTTTGATCGTCGATTTTTTGGCGTTGACCGATCATTGTCATTGCGCATAACCATGATGATACAGTCAGCCAACTGTGATTGTTTGATCGGTTTTGCTAGGTAGCCTTCAACCTCGACCTTCTTCATGAGGGCAGCATCGCCCCGCTTACCAACGTTGGTCACCATGATCACTTTGGTCTTTGCTGTGTGTTCTTCTGATTTGATAAATTGAGCTAATTGCGTTCCCTCCATGCCAATCTGCTGCATGTTTACAAGGACCACATCAAAGGGATGCCCCTCATCAACAGCAATGCGTAATGCATTGAGCGCTTCTTTGGGAGCTTCAAAGCAGGTGCAGGGACACTCCCACTGATCCAAATAGTGTTTAAAAACTTTTCGACTCGTGGCATTGGGATCTACCACTAATACGCTATATTGACGAAGCATACTAAGAGCCGTGTCTAACTCTTGAGGTTTACTTTGCTGTAATTCAAACAGAGCAGTAAAGCGAAAGGTGGATCCTTTATTCTCTTCGCTTTCTACCCCAATCTCACCACGCATAAGATGGACAAGCTTTTGAGAGATCGCAAGCCCCAAGCCTGTGCCACCAAAACGACGAGTAATCGATGGATCAAGCTGTGAAAAAGTATGGAACAACTTTCCCTGTTCCTTTTTAGGGATACCGATACCGGTATCTTTTATTGCAAACTGCAGCGTTACCATATCGGCATCAACATAGATTTGTTTTATAGTAAGAGTAACCTCTCCCTGTTCGGTAAATTTTATGGCATTACCCACCAAATTTATTATCACTTGTCTTAGCTTTCCTGGGTCTCCTCGAAGCTGGTTTGGTACGTTTGAATGTATGAGTGTGGCAATTTCAATATTTTTTTCAAGTGCCTTATAAGCCAAAAGCTCCATAGCACCTTCAATGGTTGTACGTAAATCAAAATCTATTATGTCAAGGTCCATCTTGCCCGCTTCAATTTTAGAAAGATCAAGAATATCATTAAGCAACTTTAAGAGCGTTTCCGAAGAGACCTGGACCGTTTTTGCATAGTCACGCTGTTCGCGACTAAGGGTGGTCTCTAAAAGCAAGCTGTTCATTCCCAGGATGCCATTAATGGGTGTACGAATTTCATGAGACATATTCGCTAAGAAAGTGCTCTTTGACACGCTAGCCGCTTCGGCAGCCTCCTTTGCCCTCTTAAGCTCCTTTTCTATCTTTTTTTGATCGGAAATATCTAAGAAGGTTTCAATTTTTCCAACAATCTCCTCTCTCTCGCTACGGATTAAAGAGGTGCTTTTTAATACGGTTTTTAAGGATCTATCTTTACATCGTAACACACACTCTTTACGAATGATTGATGTTGGCTGATCTACAATTTCAAAATTGTTACTGGTATTTAGAATATGGTCTACCCAAAAGGGTGCCTTGCGATGCATAACCTCATCTGCCGAGTATCCAGTAATCTCTTCTGCTTGTTTGTTAAACATGGTAATACATTCATTTTTATCAAGAGTTATGACCGCACTCGGCATTGAGCTACAAAGCATCTCTTTATGCATATTCGCTTGAAAAAGTTTTTTAGCAGATTCTTCATTACGAAGAATCTCTCTTTTTAAGAAAGTGTTATAGGAAGATCTTAACATTTCGTAATAATAAATAGAAATTGTTACAAAGGCCAAGGAGATAAGAAAGCGGATTTTAAAGGCTAGGGGGTAACTGTTTTTCTGAAACGAAAGAGCAGGTATGAAAAGAGCCAGCGCAGTGATGACATAAAAAAGTATAAAAACAACAAGCCCACGCTTTGGACCAAAAAAGAAAAAGGAAAAAAGAGGTAACGTAAAATACCAAACAAAGTCAGCGTTGGTTGTTTCCCGTGAAAAGGTAAAATACATAAGTAGACTAAAGCAAACAAAGGTTGTAAATACTTTGACAAAGGAGATAGACGAGGTAAATCGAATTAGTGCCACTGCAACAAAAAACCATACACCAACTATTATAATAAGCGATCCAAATAGATGGTTAGCACGGTATAGATCAAAAAAACCGAAAATAAAACTGATGAACCCTGCAGCAATACATATCAGAGAGAGAATCTTTTTTTGGTTATTAAGGGAAAAAAATGAATCCTCTAAGGAATCTGTAACCTTTTTAGGTAGGGGTGATTTAAGAAGATCATCCTCTTTGTCCATAGTACACTGAAGATCCTCAACAAATGAATCTAAATCCCCATTCCGAGGCTTTCCATAATTTTGGCAATTAAATCTTCTTGCGTAAAGGGTTTCATGACGTAATTCTTTGCACCCTTTCCAATTGCTTCGACAACTTTTCTGCGCTCAATCTCAGTTGTTACCATGGTAACGGGAATATCTTTAAACTTGTCATTACTTTTTACTTCCACAAGCATTTCCATTCCATCCATCACAGGCATATTCCAGTCCAAGAGAATTAGGTTAACATCACCATTTTCTCTTTCTAATACGTCCATACCTTCTCTTCCGTTGCCTGCCTCTAGGAATTCAAATCCCAGAACGTCCACAGCACACTTTATGTACTGCCTTGTTGATTTTGAGTCGTCTACTGATAGTATCCGCATATGCAATTCCTTGTTTTTAGAATAGTGTGTTTTCTATCCATAATACAATTGTATATTTACTTAACCTGATAAAACAACCCCCTTGAGTCTCGGAGCATATCATAATCGCTAGAATAGTTGATTAATGATTCTGATGCACCTAAAAAGAGGTATCCCTGGGGACGCAAAACCCTTGATATCCTTTTTAACACGTCCTTTTTAAAGGCATCGGAAAAATAGATTAACACATTTCGACAAAATACAATGTCCTGAGTTCCCAAAATAGCAAATTCATCTTGGAGATTAAACTTTTTAAATCGTACCATATTTTTAATTGTCGAGTCTAGCTCCCAAACACGATTATTCCGTTTAAAGTATCTCTCCTTTAACCTATCCGATAGACCTCGCGTAATAGCAATATGATCGTAGCGCCCGGCCATGGCAAGATAGAGGACTGTGGGAGAAATATCGGTGGCAAGAATCTCAAATTGATCTTTTCGTAAAGAGTGATTTTTTTGGAGGTATTCATGAATGACGATCGATAAGGAGAATGGCTCTTGTCCAGTAGAGCTTGCAGCACACCAAATACGTACTTTCTGCTGTTTTCCTGATAGAAGTCGTTCCTTCATCTGATCAAGGACCACCTCCTCCATTATAGCAAAGGGGCTCTCGTCTCTAAACCATAAGGTTTCGTTTGTGGTCATTGCGTCAATTATTCTATCACGAATTTTTAAGGTCTTATCTTCCTGTGACTTTTTGTACAATTCAAAAAAGGACTCACACCCACACTCAATCATGAGGGTTGTAAGGCGTGTCTCCATAAGATAGATCTTCTCATGAGTGATATGGATACCACAGGATTCTTCGATATAATCCCGCATGAGCTGAAACTCTTTTGGAAATATGTTTGTGTTTTGGGACATGCCCTAGCTATTCCGTTCTACCTGTTGAAGTTGCTGTGTAATCTGTTTAAGCTTCTCCTCAGGAGAGACTTCTTGATTGCAGATAGTACTGATCTGTTGACATACTTGCATATAGGAGGAGAGCTTTATCTCCATTTCAGTAACAGCTTTCTGTGCATTTCCTTCCACAGTCTCTTTTGCAAAACGATAATCTTCAGCTTCGTGCGTGCGTTCTATAAGCTCCCGAACATTCTCGATTTTTTCAATGAGCATACCATGGTTAACTGGTTTTGTCAGGTAATCTCGTGCACCAAGGCGCATTGCTTCTACAGCTGAATCGATTGACCCCTGCCCAGTCACGACAATCACTTCTGTTGTTGGTTGATTCTGTTTTACCTCCCTAAGAATATCAAGCCCCGACACTTGTGGCATAACAAGATCGGTTATTATTATGTCAACCGGTTGCCGTTTGACCATCTTTACCACTTCCCGGGAATCTGGAGAAGTCAGGATTTCATCCTCTGGATATTTATACTTTTCTAACACCTTTTGATACATTACCAAAAAGGCAATGTCATCATCAACACAGAGTATTTTCATGCATTCCTCCACTTTGAAAAGGCACAGAGTGCTTTCTATTACAGGCAGTTCTCCTTGTGTCCCTTCCATTTGTTACGGGGTGGTTCAATGTATCATGCATAGTCATATATTTTTTCTTTTAGTTTCATGCCATTAACAATTAAGACGAAATTTAACTTCCTTGACAATTTGCTCCAAGGGCAAGGAAACATCAGAGAGTCCTGCCTCATCAACTGCTCGTGGCATGCCGTATACCACACAGGATGCTTCGGATTGAGTAATGCAAAAGCATCCCTTTCGTTTCATGGATCGGACTCCCTTCACACCATCGTTACCCATGCCAGTTAACATAATGGTAAGAATCCCCAAATCTCCAAACACATTGGCAACCGAACGGAACAAGACATCAACCGATGGGCGGCAACTATTCTCAGGTGGTTGATCGTTTATACCGATGACCGGTAAACTTTCACTATTTCGAACTATCATATGCCGACCACCGGGAGCGACATAGACCGTTCCCGGCTTAAGCGGGTCGCCATCTCGAGCCTCTCGGACAGCCAAGGTTGACTTTTGGTTTAGTCGCTCTGCCAGAGATTGTGTGAAATGAGCAGGCATATGCTGTACTAAGACAATAGGAACCGCAAGATTCCTTGGCAATTCTGGTATTAATTTATTTAATGCTTCCGGCCCTCCTGTTGAAACTCCTATGGCACAAATTCCAAAAACTCGTGGTGTTGATACGGTGATTTTGGCTTTTTTTGGTTTTGGTGTTGCCTCCGGCTCTGGTTTTGGTCGAGGAGCTTCCTTTGCAATGCCACGGGTACTTAATCGAATTTTGACAAGACGGAGAACTGTTGCAAAATCCTTTGTAAGATGGATGATGTTTTGTTGCACAGAACTATCAGTGGGTTTCTTTACAAAATCAATAGCACCCATTTCTAAAGCGCGAATGGTAATTTCTGCACTTCGAGAGCTAATGCCGCTCATCATAACAACTTGCGTTTGTGGAAAACGCTTCTTTATCTGGGAAAGTGTTTCCACCCCATCCATTTCAGGCATGTGTACATCGCAAAAAACTAAATCTACAGGTCGCTGCTCCATCTTTTTTAAAGCAAGTCGTCCACTTGATGCGGTACCCACCACAGTAACATCGGAAAAGCTTGCCGCAACCTCTGAGGCAATTTTACGATAGGTTACAGTGTCGTCAATAATCAAGGTGTTGATGTTCATGGGCATGATTATTAAATCCTAAATTGGTCAACTAACTGTTTCAGTTCTGATGATAATACAGAGAGCTCCGTAGCACTCTGATGAATACTTTCAATGTTTCCAGTTGTATGTTTCACACTGGTGCTGACGTCAGAGATACTTGAGGATACAGTTTTTAAGTCACCGGCAGTCTCATTAACCTCCTTAGCTATGGTTTGGGCTGCTTTACTGGCATCACCAATATTTTGGGCAACTTCATTTACTGTTGCGGATTGTTCCTCGACCGCACTCACAATCGACTGAGAAATGATATTCACTTCATCAATGATAGTTGATATATCAGAAATAGCTAAAACCGATCCATCGGTAATTTTTTGCATAGTTTCAATCTGTTTCGCAATCTCACCGGTCGCTTCAGCGGTTTGCTTGGCAAGAGCCTTTACTTCATTGGCTACCACGGCAAATCCTTTTCCAGCCTCACCAGCCGATGCAGCTTCGATGGTCGCATTGAGTGCCAAAAGGTTTGTTTGATCAGCAATCTCATTTATAACGTCTACCACTTTGTTAATCTCTTTTGCTGCACTGCCCAGCTTTTTCATCTGCTCCTGTGTTGATTTTGTTTGTGCATCTGCCTTTGCTGCTATCTCTGACTCCTTTTGGCAATTTCGGGCAACCTCATTAATAGAAGAGCTCATCTCCTCAACAGCAGAGGCTACGGTCGTTACTGAAAGAGACATATGTTCTGCATTTGATGCGATAGTCTCTATCCTTGATGCAGCATCCTGGGAAGAGGTCGCCACATGGTGTGATTTTTCATTCACCTCCTGCGAGTGAGAACTCATTTCTGTTGAGGCATTAGATAGTGTCTTGACAACACCAGCAAGGCAATTCATTTTATGCGACACATTAGTCACTATTTCATGGATTGTTTTAACAAAGCCGTTAAATCCAACAGCAACTTTTCCTAATGCATCCTGAGATGACTCATCTAATTGCTTGGTTAGGTTTCCCTCTCCTTGAGAAACCTCTACTAGCTGGTTGCCTAAATTAGTGACAAATTTTATGATGGTGATTTTTCCTATTAAAAAGGATATTCCACCAACAATAACTCCTGCACTAATGCAGCCAGAAATAAATATGATAAAGCAGAGATTACTCTTATAGGATACAACAAACAGATTAGCAAAGAGTGGAAAAAGCATACCCATAGCAACTCCCGTCCCTAAGGAGATGAATAGATATTTCCGTATAATACTCTTTTTTAACATGGTTATTATAATTCCTGCCTTAATTATTCCTTCAAAATGTTGTATCCCTCATTCATGAGGATTACATAGTAAGAATCTCTCCAATGCGTAACGTCGCTAAAAGCTCGCCATCAAGTTTTATAACCCCACCAAGATATTTTCCATCCACCCCATTCATATTTGCCGGTGGCGGCTCAATCTCTGCTTCGTCAACAGTGATCATGTCACTGATACGATCAACTATTAATCCCACAAAATCATCAGAGGTTTGCTCTGCAATGAGTCCTTCTTCAATGATCCGTTCTAATTCCTGATTTGTTTTTAATACAATACAGCAGGTAGAATCGGTCATTTCCCTTTTAGAAAGTCCTAGCCGAACACCAAGATCGGTCACTGAGACGATTTGGCCTCGTAGATTCATAAGTCCCTTAATAAAGTCTGGAGAGGGATCGACCTCGGTAATGTCGATATTACGATTTATCTCTCGAACCAACAGCACATCTATCCCAAACAGACTTTCACCAATGTAAAATGAAGCGTATTGACGCATACTGTTCTCCTTACTTGACAAATTCCGCTTCTAAGGTTTGCAAAAAAGCTGGCACATCAAGTATGACCGTCATCTTTTTATTGATAACTGCAGAGCCTTTAATTCCTATAGCCTTTACTGAGTATCGATCTAAATTAAGTTCTGTTTCCACCGTATCTTCTACTCGAGATGTGGCAAACCCCAAGGGAAACTTGGCGTTCTTTGGTACGATAACAAAAAGATTATCCATGGATGAATCCGGTGCTTGAACAGGAAGATAATTCTCAATACGAAAGAGTCGCATAGAGGAGTCATCGTATTTTAAAAACTCCTTATTTCCTACCATTTCAATTTCGCTGACCTTTCGTTTCTCAATACGAGACACCCGTGACAAGTCTATACCAAAAAGCTCCTGACCACCAATTGAGAACAGGAGAATACTCTCCAGCTTCTTCCTCTCCTCTTTTTCCACACGTCGTTTCTCTGCAATTATCTCTTTTTCCAAGTCCTCGAACTTCAAGCTCGCCATATCGGCAATACCATTGGGATCAAGTATCATCGCAACTTTACCGTCACCCATAATGGTTGCACCGGCATAGCACTTACTTGACTTAAGATAATCCGGCAGTGGCTTCACAACAATCTCTTCACTATCTTGAACATCATCGACAACCAGTCCAAACAATTTGTTTTCAATTTTTAGAACAATGACCTTCACTGCATTCTGGGCATTTTCGCGACGATCATTCTTTCCTTCCCGCTTTTCCTTTGATGAACTGAGTGTATCTAATTCTTTCTCTCGTGCCCCTCGTCGATCAGACCATCGGCTCCTAGTATCAAGTTGACTCTCACCTGTCTCTGGATGCACAAATGTTGAAGCAATGCCCAACGTTGTGGAGAGCCGTACCAAGGGTAAGAGCTTCCCACGGAGTCGTAGCACTTCAGCATTATGAATTCTTTCGATTCTGTTGGTAATATCCTTGGCCCTAATCCGAACAACCTCTTCCAATCCAACCTGGGGAACAGCAAATCTTCTTCCCTCGGATCGAACTATCAAGGAGGGTATAATTGCTAAAGTCAAGGGAAGCTTTAGCGTAACCTTTGTACCTTTACCCTTTTCTGAATCAACGTCAATGGTACCACTGAGTCGTTCAATATTTGTCTTAACAACATCCATACCAACGCCACGACCGGAAAGATCGCTAACCACCTGAGCGGTAGAGAATCCCGGTGCAAATATCTGCATCTGAATATCCTTAACACTCATGGTCTCGGCCTCATCTTTGGAAAGAATACCCTTCTCAATTGCCTTGGCCTTAACCATGTCAGGATCAATGCCGGCACCGTCATCGGTTATCTCGATGATCACTTTTCCGCCCTCTTGAAAGGCCCGTAAAAGCACTTCACCATTTGACTCTTTTCCTGATTTCTTTCGATAATCCGGTTTCTCAATACCATGATCAACACAGTTTCTTATTAAATGCGTAAGCGGGTCTGATAGAAGCTCAATAATTGATTTGTCAAGCTCAACATCTTGACCAATTTGCGAAAGCGAGACCTGTTTTCCGAGCTTCTTAGCTAAGTCTCGAACGACTCGGGGAAATTTACTAAAGACAACAGAAAGGGGCTGCATCCGAGTCTGCATGATACTTTCTTGTAACATGGTGGTAACCATATCAAGGTTCTGTACAATTCCTTTTATTCCTTGAATGTCAAAAAGCTCTACACTCAATGACTCACGTAATCGACTCTCTAAGGCGGTCATCTCGGTTTTTACATTTTGATTAAACATATCCCGGTCACGGTGCTTGGTGTCTAAAAGCTTTGTCACCGACATTGAGATTGATTCCACGCACCCTTTAATGGCGCGATCTATCTCTGGATTTGCCGATAGCTTTGTACCCATAGATTGGATCAGTTGGTTTCGCGCTAAAACCAGCTCGCCTGCAAAATTCATAAGGTTGTTTAAAAGACTCACTTTTACCCGCAAGGCATCTTCAATCCTGCTTTCATGATGAGCGTTCTTAGAATCCTGTGAGGACGTTTCTCCCTGCTCTTTTTCATGCTCCTGTTGCTCGGCAATGTAGGCTTTTTTATAATTGGTAAGGTCTATGGAAAAAATTTGTTCCTGTGGGATCTCCAATGCCTCTCCAATAAGATCGGGCTCCAGCACAGAAGAGACTATGACGGAAAGGTCTTTCTTTAAAGAAGCTTTGCTTTTTCTACTTTCAAGATTCTTTCGAGAGGGGTTGCTGGTTAATATCTCACCAAACCGTTCCCAATTGGTAAACAGTACTGGAAAGGTAAGCTTTTTCAAAGTAACATCTTTTTTTGGATCAACCGTAACCTGATACATAAATTTGCCATTACGAACAGCTTCGAACATATGTTCTTCTGCCAAGTCTGGATGGAGTTCTTTTAATTTTAGGTCACAGTCCACAACCTCTTCAACAAGATCAGCCTTTTTCTTTCCTTGGAGGGAATCACTAACGAATGGATTTAATACATTTAACTCTTCCTCTATTGAAATTCTGTCTGAATTGGACACATCATCGAGCAAGGTGTGAAGTTTGTCAATTCCTTTAAGAAGCGCATCTACTAATTCACCATCAACCTTTAGCGTTTTGTCCCGCACCTGAGACATGACGTTTTCCATAGCATGGGCTAAGTTTACCACATTTTTTATACCATAAAAACCAAACCCACCTTTGATGCTATGCACTGCTCGAAATATACGGTTAATAAGATTTGAGGAAACGTGTCCCTTTTTTTCTTCCAATTCTAAAAGGTCGGGCTCGATCTTCTCAAGATGCTCTCTTGACTCAATGATCAAGTCATTGAGCATTTCCTTTTCCCGCATGACATGCCCCTTTTACTGAATTATTATTATCAATAAGTGCATCAATAAGAGCAACAATGGGTATATACCCCTGTACATATGCCATTGAGCTTCAAGTACTATATAATAGTATAGTATGGATTTAATTGTATTATCCCTCATATAACCTGTCAACGTTTAAATTTTTTTCAGATGTCCATAACCCAAAGTTCTTAAAGAGTAATCAGATATGCGGATCGACTGTATCATTTTGACTATTGAGATTGCTTGAGAGACGATTCATAATAAAGCGTGCATGATCTATATTAGTAATTCAAAATTCTGACTGCCTATTTGAGTTTTAACAGGAATATTTTTTTGAACCAGTCTGACATTGCTGGATATTTACTCCAAGAAGAGAAACGACTCTCACCCTTTGCCACAAAAAGTAGTGAATCTTTAGGTCGAAAGTTTCCCATTGATCCTGACCCATTTCGTCTTGAATTTGCCCGCGACAATACACGCATTTTACACTGTCGACCCTTTAGAAGACTCAAACATAAAACCCAGGTATTTTTATCACCGGACAATGACCACATCTGCACTCGCATGGAGCACGTCCTCCATGTGTCAAGTATTGCCACGGTCATTGGTCGTTGCCTTCGCCTTAACACCGACCTCATCCATGCTATTGCCATAGGACATGACCTTGGCCATGCGCCCTTTGGGCATGTGGGAGAGCGAAAGCTCAACAACCTCCTTGTGGGCAAAGGGGTCAAGGATGGCTTTCAACATGAGCTTCATGGCTTACGGGTCGTTGATAAACTCACCCATTTTGGTAAGGGACTCAATTTAACCTACGAAGTTCGCGATGGGATCATGAGTCATTGTGGAGAGAAGTTTGAGCAGAAAATCAAACCAGACAGAACTAAAGATCTCCATACCTTGGAGAAGGTCAAAGATCGAACCTCCTATCCCGCAACGCTTGAAGGGTGTTTAGTTCGCATGGTTGACAGGATCGCCTTTTTGGGAAGAGATCTTGAGGATGGCATAAAGGCTGGACTGGTTAAAAAAAAGGATATCCCTAAAAAAATTGCTAAAGAGCTTGGGATAGAGAATGGTAAAATTATTGGCAGTCTGGTAAATGACACTATCACCTGTAGTATCGATCGTGACTCCATTGAGCTTAGTAATGAGATGTTTGAATTGATGACACTGTTGCGGGATTTTAATTATGCCTCAATTTATCTTCATCCCGAAGTCGAGCGCAAAGCGCATAAAGCAGAAATGATTTTGGAGCATCTCTTTTTTGGTATTCTTAAAATTCTTAAAGAGACAGACTACGGAAAAGACACAGCAACAGTCAACCAGTTAACAAAAGATGCTCCCACGATTGCAACACTCTTTAATTTTATCCGCAATAGCAATTACACAGAAAACACGCTTGATACTCGAATGGTCACAGATTATATTGCCGGTATGACTGACGCCTTTGCACAACGATCCTATTTGCAGCTCTTTCTTCCTTCACCAGTAATATAGCATTGAAGGACTACCATGAGTCACCGACACCGTCATCAGTTTCTAAAGTCAAAACCAAGAAACGCACTTGTTGAACTGTGGGAAACCTTTTGGAATCCACCTGACGAACACTGTCCTAAATGCAATGGTACGGTGGTTGAATATTATGATCCCTTTTTTTTTAGTCCCATCCGAACCCTTAAGGGTCGAAGGCGAGTCAAATGTATGGCCTGTCGATTTATTTGGCGTCCCAAAAGAAAATCCACCACAACCTGGGACAAACTGTTCTTTAGACATTAGCGATATAAGCATCCATGGGTAAACCAACCCTTTTTTATTGTAATCCTCTTTTTGATCTCTCCCTTGGCAACTACCCTCTTGATCCACTCAAAAGAGCTGCTGCTGAAATGACGACCCTCTTTGTTCCCTGTGTAAAGGAGGGCGATTATATCCTCCTTGATGTAGAGACTCCCCAGGAGTACTGGGATTATTGCCAATCGAAGGGAATGGTTGTTCCCAGAGCAATGTACAAGGATTCAACAATCTCCTCCACCAATGGAAATGCCTGGGGATGGAATGATAGAGTTGTTGAAAAATTAAAAGCCTGTGGTGCTAGCTGTAACCATCCAGACCTCAGTATAATCAAACAGGTTAACTCTCGTAGCTATGGTTATTTGTTAAACAAAAAGCTAAATTCTGGCGTACCCGATGGCGAACTCTTTAGCTCATTAGAATCTCTCCTATCACATCTTAATAATTTACAACCCATTCCAATTGTGCTCAAACCACTTTACGGTAATGCGGGGTATGGTTTTATTCGCAAACAAACACCACACCTTTCAGAAAGTGAAATAGCGCAGGTAACATCACATATCAAGAGGGATAGGGCAGTCCTTTTTGAACCATGGCTTAATCGGATATATGACCTATCAAGCAGATGTTACATTTCTAAGGAGGGACAGATCAGTGGAATTCGACATCACAGGACCCTTTCAAATAGAGCAGGTGCCTTTTTTGCAGACTGGATCGATCCAGAGGACCCTCTTGTTTCTCTCTATCACCAGGTGCTTGATCAACTAGTTTTTAAAACCGCAAAACAGCTCTTTAATGATCACTATTGGGGACCGGTTGGATTCGACTCCTTTGTGTGGAAAGATAGCATTGATCAAAAGCAGCTTGCCGGATGTATTGAAATCAATGCGCGCCATCCAATGAGCACGGTGGCCTATGCTCTGTATGACAGGCTTGCACCAAACACTGTTGCAACCTTTCGGTTTATCAGCAAAAGACGTCATCGACTTCCTGAAACCTATGAAAAATTTGAAGCACTTTTAGGGAGCTCAAGCTTTAATCCAAAAACAAATGAGGGTGTTCTTTTAGTTTCACCACTTCGGGTGAGTCACGGTGATGGTATTTGGAAGCAACCAGAGAGAAGTGCCTTTTTTATCACAGCCACCTCATCGAAAAAGCTTGAGGTGCTAGATCACTGGTTGCGAGAGATCCTGTCACCACCAAAGAAATAGTTTTCTATTTTCTACTATCAAATAACTTTAATTGCTTTTTGTGACATCCATCACAGACTTTGTGGTGTCCCATTATTATATTCAATATGAATTATCTTTAAGAAGCCTTTTCAAGGAGTATATCATGGCGGCCAGAAAAGCAAATCAGGCCCAATTTCTCTTCTTCTGCGGAAGTTTAGATAAAACCACCTTTAGTGTTGTTAATTTTTCTGGTAACGATACTATATCCGCTCCCTACAATTTTTCGATCAATTTAAAATCTCCGCGGCACGATATTACTGCTGATGATGTTGTTAATAAACAGGCCACTCTCTTTATTCTTCGTGAAGGTGAATTCTATCTTTACTCTGGCGTTGTACTTGAGTTTAGCTACATCGAAACCAATGTCGACTTCAGTACCTATCATGTAATTTTAGTTCCCAACCTTCAACTGTTGGACTATACTGTTCAGACCAGAGTTTTTCAGAAAATCAATCTTCCCGATATTGTAAAAAAAGTTTTCGACGATGCTGGCCTTTCGGATTATTACGAATTTGACCTTCAGGGAACTTATCCTGAACGTGAATTTGTTCTTCAATACCAGGAATCAGATTTCAACTTTGTTTCTCGTTTGTTAGAGGAATCGGGAATCTGGTATTTCTTTAAGGAGCTACCTCTTATTCCCGAAGAAATCGAAGGTGTTGGAAAGGAGAAGCTTGTTATTAGTGATAAGCCTGCTTCCTTTACCTTTATCAATGGTGAAACAACAATTAAATATCGCACCGGCTCAAGCCTCCACGAAGTTGAGGATAAGCAGGAGCTGGAATCCATCACCAAAATGAGTAGTGAACAGCGGATAGTCCCACAGAATGTCAAGCTAAAGGACTATAATTATCGCACACCAGAAGTTAATATCTCTTCCCAGAAGAGCGTTACTGCTGGAGTCAGTGGTGAAGTCTATGATTATGGTAATGAGCTAAAAGATACTGATGGCGCCGAAAAAAATGCCGACCTCTTGGCAAAAAGAATCGCCTCGAACCAGGCTGATATGGCAGGCCACGGCAACTGTCGTGGTTTTAGAGCTGGCATGCGATTTACCTTAGAAGAGCACATGCGCGACGAATGTAATGATAAATACCTTCTCCGCAGTGTGACCCATAGTGGAGGACACACCAGCATGGCCGGCTCTCTTGGGTATTCAGCCTATTCCAATAACTTTTTCGCTATGCCCTCCTCAATGATTGAGCATTACAAACCTCCCGTAACAGCAAAAAGACCCAAGGTCAATGGTGTGATCTCTGCTGCCATTGAGGCAAGTGGGTCTGACTATGCCAGTCTTGATGACATGGGACGCTATAAAGTTCGCATGCCCTTTGACCTTTCCGATAGTAGCAATTACGATGCATCGAAATATATTCGTCTAGCTCAGCCCTATAGTGGTGCAAACTACGGAATCCATTTCCCCTCCCACGAAGGCGCGGAAATGATTTTGGCCTGCATTGATGGTAATCCAAATCGACCAATCGGTATTGGTATGGCTCCTAATGCCAACACCCTCTCTCCAGTAGTAAGTAATAATAAAGCACAAAATGTTATCCGGACTGCCGGTGGCAATGAGATGGTTATGGATGATACAGCAGACAAACAAAAGGTTACCATTAACAGTAATGCGAAAAATACTGTTGAGCTTGATGATGAAAACAAAAAGATCGTCATTAAAACCACTGGTGATGACAGCGGGAACAATAAGGCTGTCTTTGATGATGCCAATGGCACCCTCACACTCAGTGCTCAAAACCATGGTATGGTGATGAGTTATGGTGATAGTGGTAAAACGCTGACCATACAAACCGAGGCAGAGCACCTTATTAAAATTGATGATGACAATCAGGTCGTTACTGTGCAAACAGCTGGTGGCCATACAATTCAAATGGATGATAGTGGCAATACGATCGTGATGAAGGATGGTGCTGGGAAAAACACTGTCACCCTTGATGGTGGGGGAGGACTCAGTCTTGATTCTCAAGGAGAGATAAAAATCACTGCCACAGCCGATGTGGTTATTGAAGGTGCCAATATCAAGATGACTGCTCAACAGGCAATCGAGGAAAAGGCCAACATGGACATCAAGATGAAGGGCATGAATGTGGAAGCTAAGGCAGACATGAACATGACTGTGGAAGGTGGCATGAATACCGAGGTGACCGGTATGATGCTCAAGGCAGAGGGGAAAACCATGGCCGACTTCAAGGGTGGTGCCAAGACCACTGTCTCTGGTGGTGTGGTGATGATTAACTAAATAAGAATTATCTATTCCACTCCGAAGGATCAACACAGTAATAATCTTTCAGCTCTGCGAAAAGTTCGCTGTGCTTTGCTTTCATTTGATGCGGTTTTTCAAAGAATGCCTCTGTTGCAGTGGCAAAAAACTCTGCGCCATTAGTAGCCCCATAGCGATCAATCACTGACTTTCCCTTCCTCCCCCTTTTAAGAAGCTCAAACTCTTTACCAAGCACATTGATCCATGGTGCATATTTTGAAAGCTCACTTAATCGTGGTACTCCATCCCCTGAGCCATCCTCCTGATCAAGTTGATGGGCAAATTCATGCATGACCACATTGTGCCCATCATGCATATTCATTGCGCCCTGCTTTGAGGCGTCCCAAGCAAGGACAACCCGTCCATCTATCCAGGATTCGCCTAAGTTCACATCAGTTTGCTCTGTTACTATTCCACCACCCAGGTGTTGTTTTCGCTTTGCCATATAGGCTGAAGGATAGATATAAATAGAGCTCAGCTTTGGAAAGTATCGCTTTTTTCTATTCAAAATCAGGATGCACGCCTGTGCTGCAACAGTAACTTTAATCTCATCGGAAATCTCCAGTCCATTGCAGCCGAAAAATGTTTTCTCTGCAATAAAAACCTGAACATCCGATTCGAGCTGCTCTTGCAAAGCAAGAGGAAGCTTGGTGTATAAGGGGAATCGTTTCTCAAGGATGGGTTTCCACTCCTTGGGAAAGGATGTTTTTCGAAGCTCATTCCTACGTCTGTTTTTTAACAGGGGACGAGAAGCAAAATAGATCACAATCAAAATAAAGAGAATTAATAGAATTTCCATTTTTAGAGACCCTTAGGCTGATAAAATTTTCTAAGTATCCATATAAGTAAAAAAGATAGTTTTTTGTGATTGGTGTCACAGATTTATTTTGAACTACAATGTATTTTATCAGAAGTGCTTTCATAACTGTTTTCAAGGTATTTGAAAGCAGTTCTAATCAAAATAGGTTTTACTCTCCATCTGTTAAGGGAATATAATTATGGGAATGGCCGCACGTGTAGGAGACCCAACCGCTCATGGCGGCGCAATAATGCCCCCAGGGTGTGTTACGGTACTTATTGGTGGAATGCCCGCAGCACGACTTACTGATATGCAGTCCTGTCCCTTGGTTACACCGGTCGGCCCCGCAGCTGTTCCCCACGCTGTGGGCCCAATTCTCGGACCAGGCTCACCAACCGTTCTCATAGGAAAGATGCCCGCAGCTGTTCAAGGTGACTCGGCATTGTGCGTTCCTCCAGCTCCTCCCTCAACAATTGCTATGGGGTGTCCCACGGTTATGATTGGCATGAGCGGCGGTGGTGGTGGTGGCGGCGGCGGTGCTGGAGCTGGAATGGCAGGCTCAGGAAGTGCCACCAAAGGAGCAATAACCTCGGCAACCTTGGCAAACATACAGCCTGACACAGTAGATATTGATAATCACTTCCTGCATGTGACCTTTCAAGACAAAGGGAAACTGCCTATTACAGGCTATCGTTACACATTAAAAGGACCAGATGGGGTAACCTACGACGGAACACTTAGCGGAGAAATAAAAAGACGCGGTATTGCCGAAGGTGATTATGAGATAACCCTCTTTGGCATTGTTAATACCCAGTGGTCCACACAGGATGCAAAGGTTGGTGATACTGTTAAGATGAAAGTCAAAACTATCGGTATCGAAAACGGCACAAAGGCGACACTGGAGATATTTGTCAAAGATGCTAATTATACAGATTATCGGCTCAAAACAATTGAGTCCCAAGTAAATGGCGATAAGATTGAAGAGGATTATACCCTTGAGGTAGATGATAAACTACTGGGAATTTGTGGACAAAAAGAGCAAAACAATCGATACTCGCAACCCTATTTCTACTATAAAGTCAACATTGGCGATTTGACAGAGCAGTCGGCGCTGCTTTTATATAAAGATCATGTAGAAATAAAAGTCAAAGACGAAGAGGGTAACACCATTGCTGATAAAAAGTATAAAGCACACCTCCCGACTGGTGAAGTGAAAGAAGGAATGCTTGACAGCAGCGGAAAGGCTAAAATCGACAACGTACCTCCAGGAAATATAAAAGTTACCATCGATTATAATAAGAAGTGATCACAATCTGATTTACTGTTTCAGGACAAAGATACATGAGTGAACATACACTATTTCTTAATACCATGCGAACAATCATGGGTACATCTTCTGCCATTACACATCATACTAATATCGTAACTTTAAATCGCATTAAGATTTACATCCTTGAAATGGAAGATGTTCTCTTCCACCTCAACAGTGCAGTGATGATGCCGGAAAACCCGGAAGGAGAGAGCTCCAGTGACAGCGGGGGTGGCTCAGACGATCAGGAAAAAATGTCGGGACTTTCAGCGCTTGGCCTCGTTTACAGGCAGTTCGAATTTGACCCAGATAAGCGAATGATTATTGCCGGCCATACCGATACCTCCGGGCAACCAAAAGGCAACTTTGAGCTTTCTGAGGAGCGGGCAAAAAACATTCTCTTTCTTCTGACAGGAGAAAAGGACGAATGGACAAAAATATGTGCAAATCGTCATAAGGTTGAAGATTATCAACAGATAATGAAATTCTTTTTTATAAATAACGGTATTGACTGTGATCCTGATAAAATAGACGACAAATGGGGTGAAAAGACAGAAAGAGCTACCAAAAATTTTCTCGAAAAAACAGTACCCGACAAAGCAGAATCTCTTCTTGCAGAAATTAAGGGCAACAGAAAGAAAAAATGGCCAGAAGAAGCCTGGAAACCTATTTATGACCTTTATATTGAGCATATTTACAAGGTCCTTGGATTAACAAGTGAGAAGCAATTTAAAGAGAAACGAGAAACTTTGAAATTTGTCAACGACTCAATGCCCTATGTTTCCTGTGGCGAGTCGTTTCCAATTGACAGCAAAGAGAAGACGAATTACCGGTCACAGGAAAATCGTCGTGTGGAGATACTCTTTTTTGACAAAAACGAAATTGAGGCTGAAAAGATTAAATGTCCACCACCCGGTACTAAAGTCCATAAAGCAGATGAATGCCCGCTCTGGAAAAAGATTTACTTTTTACCGTTATATATTGATCCGAAAGATTTGACGTCCGTTGTATATCACCTGAAATTTATGTATTATGATCGTATAAAAGATGCATGTCTTCCTGTACCGGAAGGTTTGTATATCAAGGCAGTAGAGAATGGAAGTAATACATTATCTTCGGTTTCGACCTATAAGAATGGCAGTTATTATGTGAAAGTACAATACGCGGATCCAATCAATGACCCTAGCCGTAAATCAATTCATTTTGAATTTGAGGCACCTGGGAAATGGATTTATACAAAAGATAGTGGTACTGACCCGGTAATAGTAACCAAAACGGATGCAGAGATAGTTGATTTAAAGAAAAATGCAAATTTTGATAAATGGATAAAACACTATGATCTGCCTGCAAAGTGGATCTCATGTAACTATCGCACAATTTATGACGGCAAGGATGAGGGTACCGACACCTTTGAAGATGTAGTCCACACAAAATTAATGTTGAAACCTTTTGGTGACGGTATTACAGCTGCAAATAAACCATTATCATTCTCATTGGATGATATAGTATTATTAGATACAACAAACGGGTCCCAGGATATAAAAGATGAAAGCCACGTAATACCGGCTCAGCAAAAAAACCTGAGCAATTATTCTCGCGTTAAAATCTTAGTAGTGGATGATACCACAGGTTCACTTACGCTTTATAAAAGAGATGCCTCTAAACCAAGTAGCTCACGTATTCCTTTTTCAAGAAATCAAATTATTGAAAAGCCTGATGCAATAAAAAAAGCAAAAGTAGTTTTTTTTCGAAACGGTTTCTACCCTATTGGCCATAGGAGAACAATAGAAGAAAACCAATGGAAACAAAAAGGATATTTGGTAGGTGCTCGCGCCGCTATTAAAAGCGATCAGGAGTATTGCCTTAATATAATTATGAAACATAATGATAATGAGTTTGGAAGTACCGGTGATTATTCAATTCATTACTTCCATAATCTTCACTATAACAATGCTAACCCTGTCTCTTTTTTATTATACTATGTGTCAATTAGTTTTATGGCTGACACACGTGAGAACACCCAAGCACCGATACCAACAGCAGCAGAAGTAAAAAAGATGGTTGATGAAGGTGTTTATGATTCAATGGATCACTGGAACCGCAAACGATATTTTTACCAAGAGGAGACACCAACAAATACATCCTTAATAATTAGGCCTTTTTACTTTTTTGACGAAAAAGAGACCTTCAAGGTAACTAAACCTACTGGTGGATTCAATATAGATTTTGACAAGAGGGCAAATCACAATGCTTTGTTTGGTCATGGAAACCTTCGAACAGCCCAGCAAAATGCCGTTGGGGGTCGTTCAAACTTTCTTGCCATGATCTGTCGCGATACAAATACCGGCACACACTGGGGTCCGGCGTATCATTGGGCTATAAGAGATGAAGGACCACAACATTATTCACTATTTAAGTTGAATAAATCTGCCGGCAAGGCATGGCCGGGACAGTATACCGGTGTACCTGTTAATGAGCATAGTGAATCTTATGGAGCTCACACTTTTGCTCATGAATTGGGACATGCCACCGGTCATCCAGATGAGTACATAAAGAAAAATGGAAAATCCTATTTGTCACGATTACCGGATTTCAACCAATTTTTTGTTGCTTATTCCATGACAACAAATCGGACATCAATGATGTATAACAATGGAGCTCCTCGGCTGCACCATAGCTGGTATGCTTTACACATGTTAAATTCATTAATACAAAACACCGGTGGTGTCCGCAATTTAATAGGTAATAAAAAATTCACTGTTCGACTAAACCGTGGAGGAGTGTGGGAAAGTGTTTATTCACGGCATCTTGATGCCACCAGTGCAACCCATTATCAGAAACCCAAAAAGTACACATCTCCTATGAAGAGTGATGCACAATACACATTGTCCAACACACCTAAAAAACGCCTAAATATTGCCCTTCATGATGTGGGACGCGATGAGTCTTCAATGTTTAATTTTCATGCAGGTCAGACAATCGAATATCAGGCCGTACTTGTTGTTCGCCCATTAATTAGTGTCGACTATTCAGGCTGGTTCTATTGGGATGACACAAAACGTAGGGATAAGGCAACTAATTTGTACTTAGCTTGGAGAAACCTCGATGGCCATTTCAGATTAATTAATGGAACTAAGGATATTAAGAATATATACATTACTTTTCTCCCTGGTTTTTCGAGTGACACTTCGAAGGCAAACCTAAATTACGTCGTAGATTTCCAAAAGAGAAATTATGGAAGTGGTGATAGAATCCCTGATTCTGGTGAAAAAATAAAAGTGTATAAAGATATACCAGCATCTGAAGTTGTGCAATACATGTTACATACTAACATGGCCCTTACCACTGCTGGTGCTATTTATAAGCTTAAAGATTGGGTAAACACCAAGCTAGGTGAGAATTTTACCGTACAATATTTTTAATTTTATGTTATGAATCTTAGCGGTTAATAATAAAATGCTGGTTTTTTTCAAACGAAAGGTAATAGTACTGGATACCAAACAGCAGAGAAATCATTGTCGCCTAATAGCTTCGATAGCATGCCTGTTATCCTTTATTTTACTAGTTAATTGTTTTGCAAAACCACAATTGGAGTCAGTAAAAATGGAGAAGAGTGTGGAACAGAAAAATGGAATAAATGGAAGACGATATGCTGACCTGTCTAATAGTTCAAAGATACCGTTTACGACCCAGTTCCAGGGAGAGATTGTCTGGGAAGATGCAACTATATTAAAAACAAACCCTCAACCGGCAATACATCTTTGTATAATTGACGAAGCTTTAATCATCTACTATCAAGACGCTACAATAAATGTACGTTTAAAGAAAACAGGGGAAATTAAATGGTCGAGAGCCCATTCTTATCTAAACGAATTTCAGGTCATTGAAAACAATTTAACTTCAATGCAAGACTGTGGTCAGTTACAATTGATTGATCCAAACCAAACGATTAATAACGTTATATCGGTGCCACTTTTTGTAGACTCCTATCTTCACTATCTGGAAATTGAAAATAAAAACATTCACTTTTGTATCAACCAATTTCCTTCTCCAGTTAATTCTCCCGACGATCCTATTATAGGTCCCGAGTTTAATTATATTGGATATAACTCTGATGAGAAAGATATTATTTGGAACTATGAGAAACCTGAGGCCCTAATAACTGTTTTAAAATATTTCCCTGAAAACAGATTGTATCTCGTTACAGATAAAAATATTCATACTTCAATTATAGATAGCAAAGATGACAAAAAGATAAAAACCATTAATTGTAGCATAATAAAATCAGCCTCCTTAAGCCCAGATGGTGACCTAATAATCGTTGAAGAAACCAAAGAAGGTCTCTCAATCAAATGCCTTAGTCTATCTAATGAAAACCCACTTTGGCAATATAATTTTAAACTTTCAAGTGTATCGTTGCAACCTCCTTCTGCCATTACATCCAACGATATTTATTTTTTGCACAACAATTCTCTTCTTAGGTTAAACCAATCAACAGTTAAATGGAACCTTTCACTCCCTTCTAAACCAGAAAATATAAAGTTTACAGTTCTTTCTGATGAATCAATACTTATCTCAGCGAATCAAATTCTACTTCATATTTCTCCGGATGGAAAAGAATTGTCTAGAATGATACTTCCTGAACAACTCACCTGTAGACCAATCGTCGATGGTGAGGGGAACATATATGTTGCAGGTAGTAATTCTGTTTACTGTATAAAATAGAGCAAAAGGATCAATTAAATGCCCACAAACAACCAATTCTCGATAAATCTCCCCGAAGGATGGATTGACACAACAACATTTACTTTTCAGGGTCCTCTGGACAGCGGTGTTCAGCATAACCTTGTTGTCATTGTTGACCCATCAGAGAAAAAAGATATTGATCTCAAGGCATACGCAACACGGCAGCTTGACACTTCAAAGATAGCGCTACCTGGATTTGAACTAATAAGTGAAAAAGAGAAGAACCTCTCACCAGAAGTTGAAGCTTATGAAATTGTGTATAAATATATCCCCGCAGATGAGGTAATTATTTTTCAAAAACAGGTGATATTACTTATTGATGGCAAAGGTTACCTGTTTACTGCTTCATTCTCGAAGAAGACTCTTAAAACCATTGCCTCTGAAGTTGATAAAATTATTGCTTCGTTTGTGCCTGGCATAAATTACAACGATGAGTAACTCTTAGGCACTTTAATCCACTTCTAATGAATTATAAATTTATCAAACCAACAGGCCAAGAGCACAAAGTCACTGTAGACTCAGGTCTTGTCTTTGCTTCTTGGAAACACAGATACGCCCGTGGAGGAACTGTGGCAAAGGTCGAGGTAAGGACCTCCTTTGTTGGTCAAGGTGCACAGATTGAAATCATCGGAGAAGGTGATGACTATGGTAAGTTTAAAAAAAAGATCTTCGATAAAATTTACAATAACCATTATGTAGGAGATTTGCTAATCCCAGAGGATATTAAACATAAAGATACCGTCTGGTTTGAGGTCAAACTTTCCAAACAGGGAATTAAAGAAAAATCGAACGCCATCCCAGCTCTACCAATGCCCATTCTTAAAAAGATGCAATGGAATAAAAAAGAGGGCCGACAAGGAGAAATAGTAAAATTACAGGTAGAACTTGAACAGGTTGAAGATGAGTGTCAGGCAAAAGTGGTCATCTTTGAATTTGATCAAGATGGGAACCATGATCAGGTTGTAGCTCTTCCTGCAATTATCAAAAATAGAAAACTCGACCTTGAATGGGAGTATGCCTATCACGAGGATGTCGATGAAATTCCCACGGAAGAGGATCTTAAGCCTTTAGGGAAAAAGTATTCTCATCCAGAGTACTTTTTTATCATTGTTATTGATGGAATAAAACTAGGAGAGAAGCAGAATTCAGGTCTTCTTACCTTTAAAGATTCGATTACGCTTTCTCTTACCGATGACCATGATAACCAAATGGCAGGACAGGAATATATTGTCTACTTAGCTGATGGCACAGAAAAAAAGGGAACCCTTGACTCAGAGGGAAAGGCTACTATCACAGATATCCCTCCGGGCCCATACTATACCATTTTTCCAAAACTGTTGTAATCCAATTCTTAGAAACATTTAAACATTATGCCCATTTATCAAATAAATCTCTTAGGTACCGGCTCGGACACAACGGTCCAAAATTTCCTTTGTAATAGTACTCCACCAAAGCTAACAGCTGCTTTACTCAATAGATTTATACAAAACAAGCATGTGGTTCACTATACAAGAGGAAACAAACGCACTATAGTAACCAGTGTTACTCACAAACTCAAAGATGGAGATTTTCTCATAACGCCTACCCGGGGAAGCACTGGTATTGCTCAACTCATCTCGCAACAACTCTTCTATCAAACAGACTACGCCTTTATCATGGGTGATCCCCTAGGAAACGATACATTCTATGAGCATGCTGATTCGTATATGAAAAGAAAGCCCTCCAGTGTGGCCCTTACTCAAAATCGTACTATTTCGTGCAATAGTCGAGCAGTAACTACTAAGAATCTAAAATCCCGATCTATTTCAACCCACCGATGTCTTGAAGGGCGCGGTGCTGCCAATGGTCTGTTAGAAGGTATTGCAAGTGAAGACCAAAACATCATGACCCCTATTGCAGATCTTTACATTGTATCCCATGGTAATCGAAATGGTATACTTTTCTTTAACCTATGGTCAAATTCCAGGCGAGTAGGCATTTTTCAAGATAACCTCTGTAACTACACAAATAAATCAACGCGCACAAAATGGATCAGCTCACCCCAAGTTATTAAAAACAAAGCCAATGTGCATATTCGTGGGTGTGGCATCGGAAACAGCATACAATACTTAAAGTATATCCAAACAGTTTTTGGAGGAAATGTCACTGTAACCGCTCCAAAGCACTACAATTGGTTTGGCAAAGCAACGGTCGGTATTAAACCTCTAAGAAGAAATGCTCGCACAATTATTAAGTATACCTTTCACTACGAGTTCATGCTCTACTGGTTTTTTGTGCAAAACAAAAAAGCCATAACAATGCGAAATGATCTTATCAAAGCCTTTTCCAAGGCAGGATATAAGGATTACAACAATGGTGCTATTCCCAACAGTCAATGGAGCACATGGTTACCGCGTACCATCTCAAGGAAAAGCAGTACTCCCATTACCTTTGTACTGAGTAATGCCATTGTTCAAAAGGTTGCTGACGAAATTAAAGCAAAGGCCCAGAGAAATCAATTTGAGCAGGGAGTTTCCCCGGGATTAAAGCGTCGTTTTACACAGCTCACCAATAACAGACAACGCTATCTTCCCATAATCCGAAGATTTATGCGCCGAGCCATGCAAGGAGACCTCCTTCGAAAATATGAATGCACCTATGAGCGTTTTGTTGGAAGATTTAGAGTAACTGCGGCAATTGCCACAGCTTCGCCAACCCAACGACTTGCACTATTAAAGCAAAAGGTTAAAGCCTGGCGCAAGATGCAACCCAACTATCCCTCTGCCCAATGTAAATATCCGGTATATAAACGAATGGGATTTTCATCCTTTGATGATTTCTTTAATGGCATTGAGTGGAAGTTCTCAAAAAAGACA
>JANQEN010000287.1 GCA_028278335.1 Chitinivibrionales bacterium
ACTTGCTCCTGCGCATAGACAAAACTCTCATTGCAGTCTTCAGTCTGCCAGAAGTCTCTACTTAGTTAGCAATGGACCTATTTTAGGAGAAGGTTTCACTTCATTTTGTATGTTTAATTAATCCATCGTTAGGCACACTTCCGACTTATATTTATTTTACATGTCGCCCCTAATGTTTTTTAACGCTTTACTGATTTCGTTTATTTCTGTATTGTCTCGATTATTGCCTCTTTTTTTAAGCGGCAGTGAATTTAAATGATAATTTAACGTTGTCATTCTTTGGGTCATACCAATTTTTATCTTCTTATCAGATATGATCTATTAGGTTGACTTCATTATCTTTTTCTTTCATTGTGTCACAATACCAGTCTTTATCTTAAATTACTTTTTATTTTCTCATTAATTTCATTTAAAGAGGAAGTCTGGTCGTCCAAATTAATTAGGTAGACACCGTCAGTCAAACTTGTAGTTGTAAATGCTAAATTGATGATTTCTTTATATAACCCATAACGATACAAGGCTTGTTCTTCAGAATAACTATTAAATTCATTTCTTGCCTTAAACCTCCTTAAATATTCTTCTTCATTTAAAATCAACAAAAAAGCTATATTACTAGATTTCATATTAATTTTTATTATTTCATATATAATTTTATTTAACGCTTTTACACGTTTTTTTTCGAATACTGTTGATTCATCCCAGGGGAGCATCTCTAACATTTTTTTTATTAAACATTCTTCTCGTAGCCATACCTCTGTTTTGCTTAGAGAGTTACAGTAAACAGACCACTCACAAAAATGTATAAAACGAGGAACTAGATTAATTTGTTTTAGGATAATTAACTTAAGAATAGTCTTTATAACATACGGTTTAAATATAGTTTCTAAATAATATTTAATTTTTTTTGGTTTAATTTTAACAGTTGCGTAATCAGTGTTTTCTAACATTACTTTCTTATATCTGTTTTTTTGAACAAGATATTCAATCGCAAAGCTTTTACCTATACAATTAATACCAACAAAATCAACTATCATACCTTAACCTTCTCTGCTAATTTTGAACAAATGTCTCTTTTCATTTGGCCTAAAATCAGTTATTATTCTACCCAAGTACGTTATCCTAGCATTGTGTAACTTATTTAACATGCCTTCTAAATATCTTTTGCATTCTTCCGGTGTTTCTCCCATTTCTTTTAGCTCGTTTTTTAGTTTAGCATTAGAAGCACTATCTGGCATCTCAAAGAACATACAAACGTTTATTTTTTCCCATAATCGCCTTAATCCCAACGCAGCCTCCTCCCACCCAAAAGATTGCACCCAATAATGATAAACAGACAAAAAGAAGCAACAATCAACTTCCGGAATAATATGTATGTTCGTTGGAGTCAAAGAGTATTGTGTAACACTTACATTTTGCAGTTCCCCTGATTCAATACTTAGTACAAGCAATCTAAAAAGACTGTTATCGGGTTCATAACCATAAACATAGATTCCTTTTCTTGCCATTTTTCTTGAAAAAAAACCAGTGTTACAACCAATATCGGCGCAAGTAGTTAACGTTGAAGGTAATTTTTTTTCTATAATAGACCATCGTATTTGACTTGAAGGAACACTACCTTGGGGCCTACCAGGATACGATAAAACATCTATGGGATTATGATATCCGCACAGATAACAACTTAATATAGAAGATAATCGATAAAGGTAATGCCCAATGGTGGCAACTAATCTTCCAATCCTTCTCATTAATTTATGATGAAGTTGAATAAATCGTTTAGCAATGAACCTAATAAATCTTTTTGCCAAACTCGCCTCCCATAATCGAACGAAACCGATTAAGTAACAACTATTTTATTTTTATTCTATATAAATTGCAACAATTTACTCTTATTCTCAATCATCCAATCACGCAAATCACACAAGATTTGTCTGACAGTTATCTCAGGCTTCCAATGAATTAAATTCTCTACTTTTGAACAGTCACTAATAAACCATGGGATATCACCTATTCTCTCTTTTGGATCGCAGGCTATTTTTATTTTTTTTCCAGTTATATCTTCGCACATCATAGTTAGCTCTTTTAATGATAAGCTGTTATCAATACCGCCTCCAACATTGTAAATAACTCCGCTATGCTTGTCCATTTCGTTTATTTGCATAAGAATTAAGCGAAATAGGTCATATATATGCAACACATCTCTTACTTGTTTACCATGACCACCGTAACCTAAATATTTCAAACCTCCTCCATAAATATGTCTCGCCATCCACAACGACATAAATCCTTGATCGACTTTCCCCATTTGCCAGGGCCCGGTCAATACCGAACATCTATTAATAATTGATCTTATATTTTGTGTATTAATATATTCGCTAATGATTAGCTCAGATGACAATTTAGATGTTCCATACAGTGTCCTACTACCTTTAAGTGAAAATGATTCACTGATACCTTTACTTGAAACACCCTTCATATCATTTTTTTCATCATACACAAACCTAGTCTCTTTCTGATATAGTTGAATTTTCTTTATCTGTTCAATTGAATAAACCCTACTAGTTGATAAAAAAACAAAATCTGCTCCTTTATTACGAGCGTATTCTAGACAATTTATTGTTCCTAAAAGGTTAGTGTTTAATATATATCTTGGTGAATCTACCATACCAGCCAATGCGGACGGTTCTGCAGCGCAGTCGATAAATAAATCGCAGCCAGGTAATTCTGCAAAATCTTCGTTATTACGTATATCTCCATGACAAAAAGATATTCCATTATTGTTAAGTCTGGATATATTTAATTCACTGCCACGCCTTTTTAAATTATCTATACACGTAATATTTATACCTTCAAATGCTTCCCTTAAAAAAATTCCCAGGCTGGAACCTACAAAACCTGCACCACCAGAGATAAGCACATTTTTGTATTGCATAGTTGCCTCCACATGATTTGTATTTCCAGATAACAACATTAAATAAATTAGTGACTTAATTTAAACTAACCATTCTTAGTTTTCTTCAATATATTAATCATATAAGTTGTGACACCAATTGGTTAACTTTTGTTTTCTAAAATGAATAAACTGAATGCCGGTATCGTAGATAAACAACATTTCAAATTACTTCGAATCAAATCATTTATTTTTAACGTCTAACCTGGTGTACTATTCAAGATAACTTACATCCTATTTTTTATTGTGATAAGGTACTGCAATTCAACAATCGTCAACTAACATATAAATCGCCTACTTTGACTTACTAATGGATACCCATTTGTTTTAAAGTTAACTTTGCTCCTAAATGTTTAGGATTTAAGACTAATGCTCGTTCTAACTGTTCTGCAGCTTCTTGATATTTTTTTATTGAAGCGTATGCCCTGCCCAGTTTTACATACAATTCTGCATTATCCAAGTCCAAAATAATCGCTTTTTTGTAAAATTCAATTGCCACTTCATATTTCTTTAAATATTCATGGCAGCTCCCAATAGCTACAAATACTTTCGAATTCTTTGGACCCAACAATTTAGCCTTTGAAAAAAAAGATTTTAACAAGTCAGCATGTCCAGCTCGACAGGCTATCTTTCCCAAAATTAGATTTGCAGACAAATCAGACCCCTTCACAGTCGCAGCCTTTGACATAGCCATAACGATTTCATTTTCTGAAAAAATAGTGCGGTGTCTGTCCATAAAACGAATCAGACTTTCCCAGACCTTAAAATCTTTTGGATGCTTAATAAGATAGTATTTTAACACTTTGGCGCTGGATTTTAATGAATGACTACGTTCTAGCCCTCTAGCAAGAGCAATATAATCATTCCGCGAACCTTGCGCTTCTGTTAGATCTAAACTAACTTCTGGCCATGAATCTACCCAAAATACATCTCCTTTTCTACCCAAACCCAAACCCATCCATTCCCATTGTTGAGATGTGAATGGTTTTAGAACTCTAGCTATGGCGTAATTGTCTGCCAAACGAAGACAATTGCTATAAGATTTTTTAGCCATATCTGCAATTTTCAATCCAGCACTCATCAACTTTATGCCTACGCCATACTCCCTACACATCTCAGCTACCAATTCGCTGTCACGGTGTTCACACAGTCTACTTTGTTTATAAAGATAATTTCCGTATTTGTAGTGAGCATAACCGTACGTTGAGTTTCGAACAAAGGTGGCCTGATAAAGCCTTTGGCAAACGTCAAAATTGCTATCATTACTTGGAGGCTGGCCGACTGCACACATATTTGCTAATTTTAGCAGTGGTAAGTCCTGAGAAGGAGAACGGACCATTGATCGCCTGTAATCTTTTTCCCAATTACTTTTTAAAACTCCGGAGTCTGAGTAACCCATCCGTGAAAGCAAACGTCCACGTTCGAACCAGTATGATGCATTTCCTGGCGCCAGGTCTAGGCTTATCTCAATTAAGTTTAAGGCCTTCGCTCCATAGGTTTTACTGGTAACGCTTGTGATTTCTTTTCTGGTTAGTTCAATCCATATACTCAAGGATTGTCGATAAACAAATGAACCCAAGGCCCAGCAAGAGACCAACATAACACCTGCAGTAATCAATATGGAAAGCGTAGCAATCAAGATTAAATCGCAATCTAAGTGCTATCGAATATTGTGTAACTTTAACTAAAGCTTAGCCTGTAGCCTCGTTACGATCATCATCGTAATATCCATATCGATAATAGTATTTATGCTTATAGCCTCCGTAATAATAGTCGGTACGTCCCTTTTCTGACTGGTTCAAAATAACACCTATCAAATTAATATCAGATTTGTTTAGTTTGTCTACAGCCTGTTTCATAGCATGTAGAGGTAACTTTCCTGCTGCCACCACCAAGACCAGCCCATCCGCGAGATGGCCCAAGATGATCGGGTCAGCCAGGGGCAGAATCGGAGGTGAGTCTATGATAATATGGAAATATGCCTTATCTAAGGCATTCAACAATTTTGACATGAGTTCGGATTGAAATAATTCTGCAGGGCTAGGAGGTATAGGCCCAGAAGTGATTATGTCCACATTGGGTAATACGTTCCGATTAATGATACCTTCAGCACTGGACTGGCCACTTAAAAAGGTGCTGAGTCCCCTTTTATTTTGAAGATCCCATAATTTGTGTTGACGTGGTTTTCTTAGATCTCCATCAATGACCAAAATCTTCTTGCCTGACTCCGCAAAAGCAGCGGCTAGGCAGGCGGTAGTAACGCTCTTTCCCTCAGAAGCTACAGAACTACTTATCACAATAGATCGAGGGGGAGTGCCTGCCTTGGAAAGACTGATTGCGGCCCGGATCATGCGCAAAGGTTCTATAGTAGTTGATTTGGGGTTGGCTAGTGAGGTGGTAATCACCTGTTTCTTACTGTTTTTTGGCCTTGTCTTTTTGAAGCCTGCACCACTCAAATTTTTTTCGAAGGGAATGCTGCCAAGTAGAGGTAAGCCCAACCTGTCCTCAACTTGACTGGGCAGTTTTATGGTGTTGTCCATGTATTCCAAGAGAAACCCCCAGAACAAGGCAACAAACAAACCAACCACCACCGCCAGGAACATGTTCAGTTTGGAACGCGGGCTGGAAGGATAAATTGGAACCTCGGCCTTGTCAACGACCATTACAGTTCCGACGTCTATTTCCTCAGTAACTCTTGCTTCCTTTACTTTGGCCAGGAGCATGTCAAAAAGTTGCTGATTAGTGTCCACCTCGCGCTTAATAACATTGAATCCGATAGCCTTTTTTCGTATGACCATCGCCTGTTCCTTCTGTTCATCTAGGGCCTCTCGGATAGCATTTTCCTTAGCTTTTGCAATTTTAAGCTGGTTTTCCATAGAATTAATTATTTGAGCAATTTCATTCCTCCTATCATTCTTGATAGCTTTTTTTTCCGCCCGCAGGGCTATAATTTTGGGATGCTTAGGGCCGTATCTTTGCGAAAGCTCCGCCTCCTTTTTTGATATTTCCAGCTCACGCTCACGTACCTTTTGCACCACAGGGCTTTCTAAAAATTCTCTGATACTATCCAGTTTTGAACTATCTTTGCTTGCCCGTACCGCTAGGCGATAGCGGGCTTGAGCTTCTTTGCGAGCAGTTTCCGCTTTAACCAACTCTTGGTTTAAATCAGCTAATTTTTGGGTAATTATAGTGTTGTAATTTTCAGAAATTACTGTAGACAGACTATTTCTCTCCATGTAGTCCTGCAGAGCCAATTGGGATGCCTGTAGTTTTCGCCTTTGTTCTTCTATGCGTCGAGAAAGGAATTTAACCGCCATTTGGCTAACTCGAAGTTTACGGTCCATCACGAAATCAAGGTATGCACTGGCAATGGTATTGGCTACGTTAGCTGCCAGCAAGGGATCAATAGAGGTAAAAGAGATATTTAGCAGCCGGCTCTGGCGGATGGGGGTAACTTTGATTTTTCTAGAAAAAATACTTACCGCATCTCTAATTGCTTCTTGGGTGGTGCGGGGTTTCTTTTGTTCTTGATTTGAATCGGGAAGAGGTTTGCCAAACTCATGCAGGCGATATAGGTTGAGCTCCTTGACCACTTTGGTGGCAATAACCCTACTTTCAATAAGGCGATACTGAGTCTGGTAGAAATCCATTGCCGAGTTGTCCACCGCAAGGGCTTCTTGTATGGACAGCGCACGTTGCCCGCTTTGTTCAATAAGGATTTGAGTGGTGGCCGAATACCTTTTGGTGGAAAGCAAAGTATATGTCGTTACCAAACCCACAATTACGATGAATACAGCGATAATCGGTAGGCGGCGCCTTTTAATGACATCCAGATAGTCTCGCAGATGGACTGATTTATTCTCGACAGAACCAATCATAGATGAACCTCAAAAGTAGCTTTCCGGAACCACAATGACATCGTTAGGGCGAACAATGACGTCCTGGCTCTTGTCTCCGTCCAAAATGTCTTCCACCGGCACCTTCAAGGTTACCTCCTTACCGTCCATGCGCCGTACCAGCCTGGTACGATTGCCTGCCGCCAGACGGGTAAGCCCACCAGCCATGGTAATGGCTTCCACCACAGAGATAGCCCTATCCTTGATTTTGTAATACCCTGGGCTTTTGACTTGGCCTGTGACAAAAAAGCGCGGGGCCTCGGGAACATAGATTACATCACCGTCCTGCATGACCAGGTTATATTCCGGGTGGTCTCCCCGAGTCATGGATTCCAGGTCCAATTCCATGAGGATGCCGTGCGGCTTCTTATTCTTTTCCTTTACCTTCCTTAGTATCCTGATTTTATTAGCAGCAATATCTCCATCTGCGTCAAATTTGATGCCACCCGCCTTGGCCAACATCTCTGCCAGACGCTCGTTACCTTCCATGGAGTGCCGACCAGGGGTGTTGACTGCACCGAAAATGAGAACTTTTTGTCCTTTGAACTCCTTGACGTGTACCGCGGCCTGGGGGTGTTTCAAAATACCCCCTTCTCGATACCGCTTTTTAATAAGCTTCTCAATCTGACGAGGTGACAGGCCTTTAACCTTGAGTTCGGTTAAAAGTGGCAGGCTGATAGTGCCCCGGGCGGAAACGCGGGCTTCATCCAAAGACAATTCGGGTTCTTGGTAGATCTTAATGCTCAACACATCCATGGGCCCTACTTTGTAATCAGACTGAGTGTCCGGGGCTCCATAGATTTGTAAGTACTCGGCCACAGTCATGGTCCGGGCCTTTTGAAATTCACTTTTTATTTCAGGAGCTAGAGGTGTCTCTTTGGCTGGCTTGGGGATAACTATTTCTCTGGTCTCTTGGCTTTGTCTAGCCGCAGGGTTTTTGGTGGAAGTCCGCTGTTGTACGCCTGAGGGCGATTTTTTAAAAAGGAGCTCCCTTTTAACCTGTGCCGATACTGGTGGAGCCCCAATGCTAAGTATCAGAATCAGAGAACCCAGAAGAGCTATATTACTAAAAAGCTTCACTATGGCTTGGCCTTTAGGAGCAGAATGCGTTTGCAATTGGAATCACACTAAATATAAGGCAGCCTGTGGCAAAAATCATCATAAAGATGCGGGGCGACAAAAGGTTTGTCCAGCCCCGCATGCTTAGTAGATTGTTGACGGCCTTTTTCTAGAAGCGGCCTCCCACGCCAAAGTAGAAGACATTGTCCGTGTAG
>JANQEN010000300.1 GCA_028278335.1 Chitinivibrionales bacterium
TTGTCCTATATTGTGTTGCGGTATAACTGTTTCTATAAGAGTTTTGTCAAAAATCATGGGACAAAACTTTTGAGAAACAGTATAAATAGAAAAGCAGAAGGGGGGTGAAATCTACCAAATTAAAGTACAACGATGTTTACCTTAATGTTGACACAACCATCGATTTACAGGAAAGCGATTTATCTATCTCTTGGGCGTGGTTTTTATCCTTGGCTAATCCAATAAGAGATGATCCTGAGCCACTAAGGATTGCAGCTTCACATCCAGCGTTTATCATAGAGGTTTGTATATCTTTCAAATTTGGATAATGTTTAAAAACGGAATGTTCAAAGTCATTATGCATTGAAGATATAAGAAGTGCACGATCACCAGTTGTAAGAGCCTGTTGTACTCGATCAGTTTTTTCACGATTCTTTCCTATATTACCGTAGTCTATTTGACCATAGGCTTTTTTTGTTGACACGCCAATGGTGGGCATAGCCACCACAAAATCATAGACACCCTGATGTACAATGGGCTCCAATACACAGGTGGCCTCTGTGTCAAAAGCTGTTTTCCCATAAAAATAGAAGGGAACATCCATGCCGACCGCTCTTCCAACCTGGCACAACTCATCCAGAGAAAGGTTGAGCTGCCATAGCTGATTGAGTATGGATATCACTGTTGCTGCATTGGCGCTTCCACCGGCTAAACCTCCCTGTACAGGGATCCTCTTTTCAATCGATATTTCTACATTGTCTTTGATGTTGAATTGATTTTTTAACAGCAATGCGGCTCGCCACGCCAGATTCGATTCATTGCAGGGTACTGCAGGATGGTCGCAGAAGAGAGCCATGTGGTCTGCAGAGGTAATTGAAATCGTGTCGTGAAGATCAATCTGATGTTTGACAATGGCAAGCTCATGATATCCCTTTAAGGGGCCCTCTTTGATTTTTCCAATAATATCAAGGGCCAAGGTGATTCGTGTATATGATGGGAGTGTTATCATTGTGGTAATTATTTTTTGTGACCAGTGTTATCAGTTTGAATAAATATAAATTATTTTTAACTCCTATTTTCATTCAACCTTTTTAATAAGGATTATTAGCTATGGAATTATGCCCCTGTGGATCGGGTATGCAATACGAACAATGCTGTGAACTATTCATATCAGGTACTAAAAAAGCAGAGTCAGCTGAACAACTCATGCGGTCGCGATATAGTGCCTATGTGCAAAAGGAAGTAGATTATATCGTTGAAACGGTGGTACCCAATCAACAAAAAGATATTGACAAGAAGGGTATTCAGGATTGGGCTGAAAAGACAACCTGGACCAAACTTGAAATTTTAAACTGTGCACCGGATAGTAAAAACAGTGACATTCACACCGTTGAGTTCGTCGCTCATTACCATGAGGCGGGGGTGTATGGAAAGCATCATGAGATAGGTGTTTTTAAGCGGGTTAACAGTCAATGGTATTATGAGGATAGTAAGTTTCCCAAACCAGAGCAGGTCGTTCGCTCCCAGCCAAAGACTCCGCGAAACGCCCCCTGCCCCTGTGGGAGTGGAAAAAAGTATAAAAAGTGCTGTGTACTGAAGGATTAGCTTGATTAAGTTTGTTAATGAGCTTGACTGAGGATCTTGGAGATTCTCCCTAACGCCTTGGTAATTATACGGTTAATTTGGTTAAGTCAAATCAATGATTTTGTTACTTGTTGCAAATTAAATTTGCCTATTTTAAAATTATTTAGGATATTATTTGATTTGCAACTGTTCCGCTTTCCAATCTTTCCCCCAAAAATTAATAGATGTGGCGTGTGTAATATATTACAAAAATCTAAAAAACAGAATAAAATTAGTATTCAATGCCTCAAGTGTGACTTAAATTGGGTTGTGTGAAAAAAATAAAAAAAAATGGAAATGATCAAAAATTTTGTCTATATTATATAAATATTGGAGTAGTAATACAATAATTACTAAATTTGTGAATATTGGGCAAATATTTACATATAATAAATTTAACCAACTTTATTTAACCTTCATGGGAGGAGGATATATGAAAGTGAGCAAACTTTCATTATTACTTGTCTTAGTTGCTGGGTTGTCAGTGGCTTGGGCTGGCACATATGACCTTACTCTTCAACAGGGTGTTGATGGGTATACTGGTTGTAAGGATGCCTATGTCCGCAGCCAGGCTGGCTCTTCCAATTACGGAACATCAAAAACGCTTAACCTGCAGTATGAACGGTGCTCTAGTTGAAGCGGCACGGTTTTTTATAATGCCCGGGTGGCAATAAAATTTAATCTTTCCGATGTAGTTCCGTCAAACGCAAGAATTGAAAAAGCAGTACTATCACTGTACTCCTATCAATCGTACGCTAGCCTTAATAATGGTGCAAAAAATCTGTATCGCATCACCTCAAATTGGGATGAATCGCGTATTACCTACAGAAGCATGCCCCAGGTATCTAGCTCATCAATTGCTTCAAGTAATCAAACTTCAACACGAGTTTGGGAAAAATTTGATGTAACCTCAACAATTAAATCAATGGTTTCAGGTAGTCAAAGCAATCATGGTTTTCTTATTAGGTTTCCTTCCTATAGCCGTGGTGTGAGCATGCGTTCTGCGCAGTCTGATGATGAACGATATCGTCCAAAGTTGGTTATTACAATTAGAGATGACAATGCTCCTACCGTAACTTTGACCAGCCCCACTGGCGGTGAAAAGTTCAAGGTTGGAACCGAACAGTTTATCACCTGGAATGCCCAGGATACCAAGGGTATTGCCTGTCGCGCGATTTACCTAAGCACTGACAATGGCTCCCAATATGAACTTATTGACTCTGCAAAGGGCAACACCGGTTCATATAAGTGGACAGTTGCTAATAAAGTTTCAGATGAGTGCAAGGTTAAGGTTTATGTTTATGATGAAGCCAGTA